>NZ_BDBV01000021.1 GCF_001613165.1 Nocardia mexicana NBRC 108244 | reverse complement strand
GCACGGCCCGGCTCGTCCCGATCGCCGCGCTGCTGGGCGCCACCCTCGTCGTCGCCGCCGACGCCGTCGGCCGCGCGCTGCTCGCCCCGGTCGAAATTCCCGCGGGCATCGTCACCGCCCTGCTCGGCGCCCCCTACCTCGTAATTCTGCTGCGGCACACCGCAACCGACTGATCGAGGCCCACTGCCGGCCCGGCGATTCGACGCTCGAGCGGTAACGGACGGGTAGGTTGGCCCCGTGAGCCGAGCACGGGAGATAGACCGAACCGATCAGGCGCAGCCGGGCGGTCGCCCGGCGATCCAGCCCTATTTCCGATCGGTCGAATCGACCGACGACGGCTTCGAACGCTATTCGGCGACCGAATCGGCGGTGAGCGTATGGGCGCCCACCATGCAGCACGGCGCGCCACCGTCGGCGCTGCTGGCCCGCGCGATCGAACGATGCGATCCGCGCGACGGCGCCCGGGTGGCGCGGCTGACGACGGAGATCCTGGGCCCGATTCCGGTGGCCGAGATCGACGTCCGGGCCTGGATCGAACGTCCCGGCAGGCGCATCGAACTCGTCGCCGCCGAACTGGTGGCCCGGCAGGCCGACGGCACTCGCCGCACGGTCGCCAGCGCCCGCGCCTGGCGCATCACGACCTCGGACACGGCCGCGGTCGCCCAGTCCGCCGAGCCCCCGCTACCGCCAGTGCCCGAGGCAGGCGCGGACTCGGAGATACCGGCGGGCTGGGATGTCGGATACGCCAAGACGATCGACCTCCGAGTCATCGGCGGCGCCGGGCGGCGGGTGTGGGTGCGTCCGCGCACCGTGGTGGTCGACGACGAGCCGATGAGCCCGCTGGTACGCACGCTGTCCGTCGCGGATATCGCCAACGGCGTGGGGGCGCAACTCGATCCGGCGGAATGGTCCTTCCTCAATACCGACCTCACCGTCGACCTTTTCCGCCTCCCGGAAGGCGAATGGATCGGCCTGGACGCGCAAACATCCCTCGGCCCCGACGGAATCGGTCTCTGCTCCACCGTCCTGCACGACGAACGGGGCGCACTGGGCCGTGCACTGCAAACCCTGGAAGTGCGCGCCCGCACCTGACCGCTCTCGGCCTGTCAGCCCAGAAGCCCCAGGGTGATGACTTGGAGAAGGTTTTCCACCACGGCCAATGTGCCGTGGACTACATCGAAGAGACCACTCAACATTCGCTGCTCCCAGTTATGTTCCGCGGGCGGATTCGAATCTTTCAGACGAGCGTGAAATGATCGCGGCGACGGTAGCAAGATCCTGTGACACAAGGCAAATCACACGGTCGCAAACCAAATTGCACCCGCTGCAAGTACTGTGCGGCCGTCGATTCGAACGTGCCTCGAAACAAATAATATTCGAGACCAATCCGGAAAGCCGTTCTGCTTCGAAGTCGAAGTGACGCTCCATGTAGAGCGTGCTGCCGTACGCGGCGTCCATTGTCGACGGAATCCCGCCGTCGACCTCCTGATGAAGTCGCCTGTGCCGCCCGGCATTTCCGAAATATGAAGCACAGGCGTACGGGAAATGGTTGAACGACCGCACAAACCAAACGAACGAAAGGTAAATCGAAATGGGTCTGCTCTCCACTGTCATCGACGGAGTCTCCACCCTGCTGAGCGGCGGAGTCGTCGGTTTGGTCGGCGCACTGGCCGACGTCATCGGCTCGCTGCTCTGAGTCCGGTTCGACTACCAGAGATCTGGAGGAAAAGTGCACTTTTCACGATCCGTACTCGCCGTCGGCGCCGGTATCGCGGCGCTGTCGGCCTCGCTCGCGGTGGCGTCACCCGCGAATGCGGCCGCACCCGTCGATACCGCTGCCGTGCAGCAGGTTTCGGCGGCGAAGCAGCAGGGCCAGGTTCACCAGGGCCGGTTCCTCGCCCAGGTCATCAATGACGACAGCGCCGTCTCGGGGGCCGACACGGCTATCGCCGAGTCGGTGAAGCTCGGCGCGGAGCTGGTCGGCGAGGTCGCCGACGCGATCGCCGGTCACCAGGGCGCAGGCCTCGACGGCTATGTGCGCGACGAGAACTCGGGGAATTCGGGGAACTCGGGTAGCTCCGGAAGCTCCGGCGGACAGGGGGGCGACAGCAAGCGCGGTAAGTACACCCAGGAAGAAGACGGCGGCGAAGAAGAAGAGGGCGGCGGGGGCGACTCTGCCAACGACGTCTACCGCAACGACGACGTCAAGGGCCGCACTGATCGGCACCACCGTATCTTGCCCAACGACATCCAGAACGGCGACGACGCGTCCTACAACGATGTCCATCACGGCGACGACGCCTCCTACAACAACATTCAGGACGAGGAGAGCGACGAGGACAGCGAGAACGGCGACGCGTCCTACAACAACGACGTCCAGCAGAGCGACGACGTCAACGGAGACAGCGCCTACAGCGACGACGCCAACGGCGACAGCGCCTACAGCGACAGCGCCTACAGCGACGACGTCAACGGGGACGAGGTCTACAGCGACAACGCCAACGGCGACGACGTCCAGTACGACGGCGCTGCCAATGCCGACCAGTCGTCGAAGGACGTCTGCGGCTTCATCAGCTCCACCGGCCACAAGATGTTCTTCTCCTGCGGCTGACCTGATCGCCGCACGCTGAATCACCGCGGCGGCGGGCACGGCAGTCGTTTGTCGGACACCGTGCCCGCCGCCGTTTCTCGCCACCCCGTTCCGAAACGGTCCGAAAAGTGGAGTCGATGACCATGTCGTTCAGACGTTTCATCCGTTGCATGGCCTGCGTCCTGCCCTGCGCGGCAATGAGTTTGATCCCCGGAGAGAGCACGGCATCGGCCGACGCCTACGACAGCGCCTACCATTCCTACTCCGACACCGCGGCACGGCTGGTGTCCTACGTCGCCCGCGATCCCGGCCTGGTCCATCTCCGTTCCATCGGCCACAGCGTGCAGGGCCGCCCGCTTCCGGCACTGACGATCGGTGACGCTTCCGGCCCCGCGGCCCGGCTGCTGATCACCTGCGGTCAGCATGGCAGGGAATGGATTTCGATCGCGGTCTGCATGGGGGTGGCGGACCGGTTCATCGACGGATATTCCAGCGACCCCGCGCTCCGCAGGCTGATCGACAAGCATCCGATCGACATCGTCCCGATCGTCAATCCGGACGGCTACGAATACACCCGCACCGACGACCGGATGTGGCGCAAGAACCGTGCCGACGCCCGCGGCCCGCTCCCCTGGTGCAGCGGCGTCGATCTGAACCGCAACTACGACTACCGCTGGGACGGGGCCGGAGCCAGCGACGACCAGTGCGACGAGAACTACGCCGGTCCCGCGGCGTTCTCCGAACCCGAGACCCGCGCGGTCCGTGAGTTCGTCGAACCGCGAAAGTACGCCGCGGCCATAGACTTTCACTCCCACCACCAAACCGTCACCTACTCCGACGGTCCGCAGCCACCGTCCGCGCCGAGTCGACGCCGGTTGGCCGAGGCCGCCGACCGCGTCGGAGACGCGATGTCCGAACCCTATGGCACCCACTGGGAAACCGGCACGACGAGAGAGGTCCTCTACCGGGCGGAGGGCGACATGACGAGCTGGCTGTACGGCGTCCACGGAATCCTCGCCCTCACGGTCGAATTGCGCGATACCGGAAAGTACGGCTTCGAGCTCCCACCCGAGCAGATCCGGCCCTCCATCGAGGAGGCCTGCCACGGCACCGCCGCGCTACTAGCGGACCTGTAGGTCACCGCTCGTCAGCACAGCGAATCGGCCCGTAACCAGTCGAAGGTGGGGAAGATGGCCCGAATTCCGTTCTCCCGGAGAACCGTTCGCATGATCGGCGTGGCCACCGCCGCGCTGGGAACCGCGATGGCGCTCGGCTGGCAGAGCGCCGTGTCCTCCGCCGCACCCGCAACGGCGGACTCCGACTGCCCGGCCCTGTACGCCCTCGGCGTCCAGGGCACCGGGCAGTCCTCACCCGACGCGGCACCGACCGACGACACCGGCATGCTCTCGAACATCTTCGCCCCGATGCTCGCCGCCGAGCCCTACCGCACCGAACGCGCCTACGTGCCCTATGACGCCGGGTTCGGCGGCGCCGTACCCGGCGGAAACGTCAGCTACATGGAATCGGTCCTCGGCGGGCTGGAGCGGCTGCGGTCCATGGCGGAGTCCGTCGCCGACCGCTGCCCGCGCACCCGCCTCGCCCTTGCCGGGTATTCCCAAGGCGCACATATTGTTTCGATCTTCGCCCAGGAGATCGGTGCGGGACGGTCGCCGATCCCCGCCGATCGGGTCGCGGCGGTCGCGCTGATGGGTGATCCCACCCGGCTGCCCGACGCCCCGTTGTTTCCCGGTGTTCCGGACCAGATCTCGCCGGAGCCGCCGCCGGGAACGATCGCGGACGGTCTCGCCCATCTGATCGGAGAGCAGCCACAGACCACGGGGGGCGGCATCGGTCCCGTGCGCGACCTCGCCTCCGATTTCGGCGCGCTCACCGGGCGGGTGGCGTCGTTCTGTATTCCCGGCGACCTCACCTGCGATGCCCCCACCGCGTCGCCGGTCCTGCACATGCTCGTCAATATCGCCGGTCAGGCCCTGCTGCCACCCGACGATCCGATGGCCGCGCTGTCCTCGATCGCCGACGCGCTCGGCCGGACCGTCCGCGAGGCGGCGACCGACGTTGTGCAGCACGACATTCAGGGCCTCTCCCCCGGCACCCTGGCATGGAATCAGGGCAAGACGCTCAGCGAGCGGCTGGCCGAGGCATCCGACCCGCGCGCGCTGCTGGACCCGTACACCGGGCAGCCCTCGCTGATCATCGTCGCCACGATCGCGGTCAACGCCCTCACCAGCATTCTCGGCACCGTGCTCGGATACCGGGACGTCGGCGACATCATGGCCATGGCGGACCGTGATCCGCTCGGCGCACTCGCGCTCCTGGCGCGCAAGGTGTTCACGACCGTGCCGACCCGCACGCCCGCCCCGAAGGTCCGCCAGCTCGTCGGCCAGGCCTTCGACGCCCTCTCCCGCTTGATCACGGACAACACGGAACTCGCGTCCCCCGAGACCTGGGTCAAATATCGCGACACCGTGGTGCAGCACGGTGCCTACGCCGCCGCGGCGATCACCGCGGGCCGGACGCCGACCGGGTTCATCGCCGACTGGTTCATCGCACTCGCCCGCATCCGCCAGGCGCCGGTGGCGAAACTTCCTGTGCCTCCGGACCTCCGCGTCGTCGCACCGGCCCCGCCGCAGGCCCCGCCACCACCCGTGAGTCGGCCACCGCAAGAACCCGCCGCCCCGCGGCCGCTCGCCGATCCGCCGCCCACCACGGGAGCACCCGCGCGCACCGAGGCACCTGCCGTGCCACCCGAACCCGTTGCGGCCCTGGAGGAACGAACTCGCGTGAGCCGCAACCTCACCTGGATGCTGCTGCTGTCCGAGGGCGCATGCCTGCTCTACGGCGGCCGCCGCACCCTACTCCTCGACATCCCCACCACCGAGTACCTGCGCGCAGCGATCCACTACACCGCAAGAGGCACGGCACCCAACTCGGCCGGCATGCGGGTCTTCGACTCGACAACATCCGGTTGATCGACCTCGTACACCACGGACCCAGGATCATGACCGCGATACGGCGGAGGCGCTACGGCCTTCGTAGGCCGTCCAGGGCTCTGCGGGCTTGGTTTTCAGCGATTGTGCCGAGTTCGTCGCGGTTCAGCGGGGGTTCGCCCGCGGCGCGCAGGACGGCGACCTCCACTCGTACCGAGGCGTTGCTGTCCTGCGCGCCCACGATGTAGGTCATGGCGTTGCCGGTGTCCGTGGTCGATGTGTGCCAGTACGCCTGGCTTCCTATTCCTGTGACCTCGCCCGAGGCCCGCCCCGCTCTGGTGGTGGCCGTGTCGGTCTGCCGCCAGCGGTCGTAGGCGTGGGTTCCGGCGGCGCCGGTGATCTCGGCTTGGAGGCCGATGCCGGCTTCGTCGACGGTGGTGTCGCCGGCGACGGTCGACGGGCTGTTGAAGCGGATGGCGCAGTACAGGTTCCCGCCGTCGGAGGTGTTCGGCGGGGACTCCCGATGCACGGGAGCCTCCCTCGGCGTGGACGACCATCTGTGCAGCGGAGTCGGATCGACAAGGTCGCACGCGTTCGCGATCCCGCTCGTCGAATAGTTGCCCGGCGCCGGTGCCGGGCGGGAGGTCGTCGTGGTCGCGGCGGCGGGCGAGGTACCGAATGTGGCCGGGGCAGTGGCGGATTCACCGTCTCCGTTGCTGACGAGGACACCGATCACCACCCCCAGGCCCAGCACCACCACCGACCCGAGCACACCGGCGACGATCAGGCCCGTCCTGCCGCCGGTCGGCCGTGGAGACGGCGGCAGGTACCCGCCCTGGAAATCGGCCATACCTGCAAACCCCTCCGGTTCCGCGACGGGCTCCCCCGTCGACCTCCACTCCGATGCGATCGTATGCCGGTCACCGCCCGCCGTCGCTACTTCGCCCGCAGGCCCTCCAGGATCCTGCGGACCTGGGATCGGGCGATGAAATCGAGTTCGTCCCGCTGTACGACCGGGGAACCCTTCTCGCGAGTGAGGGAGATCTGCACTCGCACAGAGACATTGCCGTCCTGCACGCAGACGGCGTGCGCCATGTTCGCGACGAGATCCCCGGTGATCTCGGAGTACCAGTAGGCCTGGTTGCCGAGTCCGCGGATCTCGCCCGACGCCGACCCGGGTTCGGGAGTGAGGACGTCGGCGTGTTTCCAGTGATCGTAGAAGGGCGGCGCCGCGCCATCGGTGAACTGCGCCTCGGCCCGCATTCCGGCCTTGTTCATCGGAAACTCGCCGCCGGTCGCGCTGGTGTACCCGACATCGCATTTCAGGCCACCGCTCCCGTACACGGACGGACGCGATTCCTCATGCTCGGCAGGGCCTTTCGGCGTGGGCGACCATTTGGTCAGGGGCGTGGGGTCAACAAGGTCGCAGGCATTGGTGACCGCCTTCATCGAATACGCGTCCGCCTCCGGCCGGGCGGTACCAGCGCTACCGGAGGATTCGTCGTCGCGACCGCCGACCACGATGCCGATCACCACCCCCAGCCCCAGCAGCACCACCAGCCCGAGCACACCGGCGATAATCGGTCCCGTCCTGCGGCCGCCCGTCGACGGCGGCGGAAACTGCGGCCCGAACCCCGGCCGCTCACCAGGCCCGCGCTGGGAATCTGTCATCCCCGTAACCCCTTCTCCCCAACGGGCTCCCCCGCCGAACCGTCAACTCCGGTCCGATCGTATTCCCATCGCGTCCTCACACGCGCGGCAACTCACGCGACCACGCGCTCTCAGTCCCGCTCCCCGAGCTTTCCGGCGAGCAGTTCGGCCAGGTGGGCGCCGCGCAGGTGGGCCAGGTGTTCGATCTGGGTGCGGCAGGAGAAGCCGTCGGCGAGGATCACCGTGTCCGAAGCCGCGGCACGCAGCGCGGGCAGCAGCTGGGTTTCCGCGACGGCGACCGACACGTCGTAATGTCCCCGCTCGGCACCGAAATTGCCTGCCAGACCGCAACATCCGCCCACCGCGGTGACCTCCGCGCCCGCACGCTCCAGCAGCCGGCGATCGGTGTCCCAGCCGAGCACCGCATGGTGGTGACAATGCGGCTGGGCCAGCACCCGCACGCCGGACAGATCGGGAAGCCGGTAGTCCTCGTCGCCGGTCAGCAGCTCCGACAGCGTGCGCACCGCCGCCGAAACCGCTTGCGCCTGTTCGGTTCCCACCAACTCGACGAGGTCGGAACGAAGCACCGCGGTGCACGACGGCTCGATCCCCAGCACCGTCATCCCCTGCTCGACATAAGGATGCAGAGCGGCCACCGTCTGTTCCAGCCGCCGGCGCGCGCCGTCGAGCTGGCCGGTGGAAATCCACGTCAGCCCGCAGCAGACGCCGCGCTCCGGTACGTGCACGCGATAGCCCGCCGCACGCAGGACCTCCAGCAGCGCCGTCGCGACCGCCGGAGTGAAGCTGTCGGTGAAGGTGTCGACGAACAGCACGACGTCCTTGGTCCCGGTCCCCGTCTCCCGCTGCGCGGCACGCCACGCCTTGCGGTCGGCGGACGCACCGATCGCCGGGATATCGCGGCGCGCGTCGATGCCCGCCACCCAGGCGACCATCGGATGAGTAGCGCGAATCCTGCTGAGCCGGTTGGCAATGCGAGGCATGCGGCGCGCCAGACGCAACCACAGCGGCAACCGCCCCAGCGAATAGTGCGACCGCGGCCGGACCTTGCCCCGGTACCGCCGATGCAGCACCTCGGCCTTGTAGGTCGCCATATCCACACCGGTCGGGCAATCGGATTTACAGCCCTTGCAACTCAGGCAAAGATCAAGGGCCTCATGCACTTCCGGCGCGGACAGGCCCGCCGCACCGAGATGCCCGGTCACCGCGTCCTGCAGTACCCTCGCGCGCCCCCGCGTCGAATCCTTCTCCGCACCGGTGGCCTGGAACGACGGGCAGATCACCGTGGCCGACGGGTTGGGAGCGACGCACCGGCCCACACCGGTACACCGATGCACCGCCCCGAACAAGCCGTCGGCGTCGTGCGGGTAGCTGAACGCCAGCGGTTGCGGCACCGAAGGCGCCGGCACATAACGGATGTCGGCGGACGCGGGCAACGGGTCGACGATGATGCCCGGGTTCAGCAGATTCCCCGGATCGAAGTGATGCTTGACCCGCCCGAACAGCTCGAGCGCCGCGGGCGAATACATATGCGACAGCAGCGCACTGCGGGCACGGCCGTCGCCGTGCTCCCCCGACATCGAACCACCGTAGGTGCCAACCAGTTTCGCGGCCTCGTCGAGAAAATGCTCGAACCTGTCGCGACCCCGCGCGTCGTCGAGATCGAAATCGATCCGCACATGCACGCACCCGTCACCGAAATGCCCGTACGGCACCCCCGTCAGCCCGTACCCGGTCAGCAGCTCCTCGAACTGTGCCAGATACTCCGCCAGATGCTCCGGCGGCACCGCCGCATCCTCCCAGCCCGCATGTGCCGGACGACCACTCGGCGTCCGCGCCACCAGACCCGAGCCGTCCTCACGGATCTTCCACAACGCCGCGGCCTCCGCCGCCGACCCGACCAGCCGCCAGTCCAGCGCCCCGCTCGCCGAGGCGACCGCGGAGACCATAGCCTCCAGCTCGGCCCGGTTCTCCCCGGCGAACTCGACGAACAACCACCCTGCGCCCCGGGGCATCTCGGGCACCGCCCCCGGCCGCACCGCACGAACGACGTCGGTGATCCGGCTGTCGAGCCCCTCGCAGGCGATGGGAGAGAACGGAAGAATGGCGGGCACGGCCGCCGCGGCGGCGACCATGTTCTCGAAGCCGAGCACCCCCATCACGCGGTACGGCGGATCCGCGACCAGCGTGACGTCCGCCTCGAGCACGACGCCGAGGGTGCCCTCCGACCCGACGAACAGCTTCGTCACATCGAAGCCGTTCTCGGGCAGCAGCGGATCGAGCGCATAGCCGGAAACCTGACGCCCGAACCGCCCGAACTCGGACCTGATCGTGGCCAGCGATCCACCCACCATGGTCCGCAACGACTCCAGCACCGGCGCGGACGCGGCATCGGGACCGGCGAGACTGCCCAGCCGCAGATGCTCCCCCGCCACGGTGACCACATGCAGCCCGCGCACGTTATCGCTGGTCCGCCCGTACCCCAGCGCCCGCGACCCGCACGCGTTGTTGCCGATCATCCCGCCGATCGTGCACCGCGAATGCGACGAGGGATCCGGGCCGAACCGCAAGCCGTGCGGCGCGGCACGGCGCTGCAGGGTGGCGTGCGCGACACCGGGTTGCACACGCGCCGAACGACTTTCGGCATCCACAGCCAGCACCGAATCCAAATACCTGCTGTGATCGACCACGATCCCGGTCCCGATCGCATTACCCGCGATCGACGTCCCCGCCCCCCGACTCGTGATCGGCACCCCGTTCGCCGCACAGGCGGCCACCACCGCCTCGACATCCTCCCCCCGCCGCGGAAACACCACCGCCCCCGGCGACACCCGATAAACCGACGCGTCCGAGGAGTACAGCGACCGGGTCAGCGCACTGTCGTCGACCTCGATCCCGAGATCGCCCAGCGCGGCGACGACCCCGGCCACGGCATCAGCACTCGGGCGGGGGCGAGACACATCCACGGCAACTCCTCACGGTGTCGGTGCGAACCTCGATCAATCCTCCGGGCCCACCCCGACTGTATCGGTCGCCCCCAACCGCCGGCACCGGCATCGAACAGCCGAGAATCGGGTCCAAATAGTACGCTCGTCCTGCAAGAGTCTTCGAGGAGTTCACGTGATTCACCACGTCCAAATCGCCTGCCCGCCCGGCGCCGAGGATCGCATGCGAGCGTTCTACAGCGGGGTTCTCGGCTGGCCGGAACTTCCCAAACCACCCCTGCTTGCTGCCCGCGGCGGCTGTTGGTTCACCGTGCCGGGCGTGGGCGGGCCGGACGGTGAACTCCACATAGGAGTGGAAGATCCCTTCCGTCCTGCCCGGAAGGCCCACCCCGCCTTTGTTGTCGATATCGACACCGTCGAGGCGGCCGTCAGAGCCGCAGGGCACGAGATTCGCTGGGCCGATCCGGCCGAGATTCCCGGCCGCCGCCGCTTCCACACCGCCGACCCGGTTGGCAACCGCCTCGAGTTCCTCGCGGGCTGATGATCGTGGCCTATCACCCCTACAGCGGTACGTCGCTCCAGACGTCGACCAGCTGGTCGCGGGAGTCGGCGTCCATTTCGATGAGGACCACGTAGCGGCCGAACTTCGGTTCGGAGCTGAAGCCGCCCCAGAAGTACTTGGTACCGGGAGCGCCGAAGTCGCTGTCGGGGCTGCAGCGGTACGGGAGGAAGGAGGTGAATCCGCGGCGGGTGATCTTCCCCTCGTTCCAGTTCACGCCGGGCGGGCGCGAGCCGAGGTAGTCCACGGCCGCGGCGGCGTCGCCGAGGTCGTAGATCGATAGCGTGAAATCGGCTGCGGCACAGGTGATACCGCTCTTCTCGGGCCCTTGGCCGGGCCCGGTGGTCGTGCCCGTGCACCCCGCTCCGCGCCAGTCCGCGCGGTTGACCGGGTCGGTGAACACCTTGGGGAATGCCTGGATGATCGCCTGCTCGCCGTCGCTCCAGCCGCCCGGATGCCGTTTCTCGGCTGCGGGGGCGGACTTGCCGCCGGTCCCCGCGTCCGGCCCGGCGCTGTCGGCGACCGACTTGGTATCCGGGCTCCGCATCGCATAGGTCACCCCGGCACCGGCCACGACAACGGCTACGGCCGCCGCCACCGCGAGGGCAGCGCGCCTGCCGCGCCGTTCCGGCTTCATCGGTGCGATCTGCGGCTGCGCCGAGTATGGCGTAAGCGACTGCGCCGGATACGGCATCGGGTACCCCGGCCTCGGCGAGCCATCCGGGTACACAACGGTTTCCGACGACGGCGGCATCGCGGCGGGCCGCCCGGACAGCGCGACCCACACCGCCGCCGCGAATTCACCGCAGCTGCCGAAGCGCTGCCCTCGATCCTTGGCCATGCCCCGCGCGAGAACTGCATCCAGACCGATCGGCAGATCCGGCCGCAGCGGGCTCAGCGGCGGCACCGGGGCGGAAAGATGCTGCGCCACCACCTGTCCCGGATTGTCCGCCGGGAACGGCGCCCGCCCGGTCAGCAGCGAGAACAGCGTGCAGGCCAGCGAATACTGGTCCGCCCGGTGGTCCAGCTGCTCCCCGGAGAGCTGTTCGGGCGCCGCGAATGCCAGTGTCGCGGTGAACGTTCCGGTCGCGGTGATCTTGGTGGCCGCATCCAGCCGGGCGATCCCGAAGTCGGTGAGGACGGCGCGCTCCGCCCGGCCCGCGTCGGCCGCGGCCAGCAGGATGTTCGCCGGTTTGATGTCGCGATGCAGCACCCCGTGCGCGTGCGCGTAGTCCAGCGCGGACGCGGTATCGGCGATGATCCGGGCCGCCCGATCCCCGCTCAGCTGCCGCGGATCCAGCCGCCCCGTGTCACCGCCCTGGATGTACTGCATGGCGACCCACAGGCAGCCGTCGTGCGTACCGCGGTCGTAGATACCGACGATGTTCGGATGTTCCAGTCGCGCAACGACACCGGCTTCCCGTTCGAACCGCTTGCGCAGCTCCGGGTCACCGGACACCGTGCGGTTCAACACCTTCAGCGCGACCGACCTCGGCAGCCGCGGATGCCGAGCCAGGTAGACCGTCCCCATGCCGCCCTGTCCGAGGACCCCGTCGACGATGTAGTCCGCGAACGTCGCACCGATTTCGGGATGAACCACGATCTCCCTCGTACTGCAGCGGAATTGAACCCCGACAGCATAGCGAGAGGATCCAGCGACCCCGGAAGTATCTGCATCCGCGGGTTTTTCGATCGGCTAGCATCGAAGGGATGGATGCACTGTCGCTTGCCGCGCTCGGTTCGGTCGCACTGACCGAGGGAATCAAGTTTCTCTACGACCAGGCGGGCGAGCTTCTCAAGTGGCGTCGTGAGCGGACAGAATCCGCAGGTGGCGAGGACACACCGCCCGTCGTCGCCCAGCCGGAGCAACTGCCCGCTCCGGATTCGGCGCAGGTCGAGCGGTTCGAAACCGAAATGCGTGGACTGCGAACCGATCTGCACGAGTACGTCTCCGGCGTCGATCCGATCGATCCGTCGGACGAGCACCTCCTCCGCCTGGCCGACGCACTGCGCCGGGTCCTCGAATCGGTCTACGGGATCCCGGTGTCGTTCACCGGTGAGTCGTCCGCGGCCCCCGTCGTGCGGGGAAGCATCGATGCCGATCAGGTTGCCGGATACGTGGCCGCGGTCCGTGCCGATCGAGCGGAGGGCAGCATCGAAGGTCACACGCGAGTGCACGAAGTGACCGCGGGAGGGGAAGCCATTGGTGTGGATCTCGGAGGAGACCGCGGACGGGGCCGCTGACCGCCGGACACATCCTTTCGCGGAGCTGATCCGGGACCAGATGGGTCCCGACTTCGTCGTACGAGAATGGTTGCAGGACAAAGTCGACGCGGCGACCGAAGCCCACGGTTATGTACTCGTCACCGGCGAACCGGGCGCGGGTAAGACCAGTCTGCTGGCGGGCATGGCACACCGGCGCCCCGATCTGCTCTGCTATTTCGTCCGCCGTGACAGCCGCGACGCGTTGGTCGGCGGGGATATCCAATCGTTCCTCCTGTCGGTCGGTCATCAGCTCGCCCGGCGGCGGCCCGAGCTGTTTCGCCCTGATCGGCTCGCGATCGTCGTCCGGCAGCACATCGATAAGGTCGCGCAGGGCGGTCGGGCGGTCGGTATCAGGATCGACGACCTGACCACGTCCCCGTTCCATCGCACGGCGGTCCTCGAGCTCGAACAGCGAGTCGCCGAGGTGTCGGGCACCGCGACAGCGATCGAGATCGGATACGCGGGCCTCGAACCTCGGCTGCTGGAACCGGACAATCTGGCGCATCTGGCTCTCCTAGGTCCGGCCGAGTCGCTGCTGGCGGAGGACCCCTCGGCGCGAATCGTCATTCTGCTCGACGCACTCGACGAGTTGACCGGTGAGCACGGGATTTCGAGCCTGCTGCGCTGGCTGGCGGACGGCGCCGAGTTGCCCGCGAACGTGCGCATCGTGATTACCTCGCGACCGCATCCGCAACTGGAAATGCTGCGGTCCGCCCGTGCGGGCCGACTCGCCGAAATAGCGATCGATCCGGATGCCGGACCCGTGCTCGAAGACCTGAGTACCTATGCGCGGCTGACCCTCGGAGCCGAACCCGTTGCGGAAGCCGCCCGTTCGGCGGGCCTGTTCCTGGATCAGTTCCAGCGCGACGTCGTACGAATGGCGGCGGGGAACTTTCTGTACCTTGCGACCTACGCACGGGCGCTGCACGATGCGGTTGCCGAAGGAACCGCAGCAGACGCGGAATTGTTTGCCCTGGACCGGATTCCCTCCGGACTGGAGGGCTTGTACACCTACTTCGTCGACCGAATACAGGCCGCGATATCCCAATTGGGCATGCTCGACGTGGCGGACCCGCTCGGCCCCGGCGATACCCTGACGCCCGCGTGGGAAGGTGTGGGGCAGCCGATCCTCGGAGTCCTCGCCGTCGCCGAGGAGGCGCTGACCGTCGATGAACTCGTTCGGCTCGCCGGGATTCGCGTGTGGCCCCGCTCCGTTCGCAATGTTCTTGCCAGACTGCGCTGGTTGCTCGACCAGCGTGGCGACCGGATCACCTTTTATCACGCGTCGATCGGTGAATTTCTCACCGGCGAGTCACTGCGGCTGGCACGGCCGGATCGGGCGGTGGACGCGCGAGAATGGCACGAGCGGATCGTCCGGCATTACCGTGGCGCCGCCGCATCCTGGGAAGACCTCGAGTGGGAAACCGTCGACCGCTACGGCCTCGCCCACCTGGGGCGCCATCTGCTCGACAGTCGGGAAGTCGTCGCCGACGAGGCAACGGATCTGGTCGGCCCGGGTTTGCGCCGGGCTTGTCGCACAATGTTCGGAAGTGATCGCCGCTTTCTCGTATTGATCGACCTGATCGTCACCCGACTGCTCGAGAATCCCTCGCCGGCAACGCATCTGCCGAAAATCGTGCATCTCGGCGTGGCACGCCGCCAACTGCTGCGGTCGGGACACAGCATCAGCCCGGCCGTAGTCGGATTGATGGCCAGGATGGGGCGTACCGCCGAGGCGGTGGAGCATGTGGCCGCGTTGGCGCCGTCCCTCCACCAGTTCGAGGCGATGCGGGAGATCGTGCGGCACGCACCGGTCGACTCCGTGACCGCCGACCTGCGGGACATGCTGGTGGAATGCGCGCTGACCGTCCCCGACGAGGAGATCCTGCCGCAGCGCGCGGGCAGGTATCCGCCGATGGAGTATCCGGTGCGCTCGGCCGCCCTCGACATCGCCGCGCACGATCTGGCGCGTGCGCTGCGTCTGTGGGAGCGGGTGCCGGAAGAGGAGGCGTCCTTTTCGGGCCGTGATGATTCCGCGGATCCGGTGTATCGCGTCGCGGCGGCAGCGAGCGATATCCCACAGGCACGATCGCTCATCGAGTCCATCCGCTTCGGCCGGGCCCGCGATTACCTGGATCTCGCCGACCGGTCGTCGGCTGAGCAAATTCCGGACCTGCTGCGGGCGGCCGAGCAGACATTGGCCGACACCACACCCGACGATCGGCTGCGCTGCCACGCTCGGCTCGCGCGGGCCTGGGCGACGGTGCCGGAGCCCGACCGGGCCGCAGCTCACCTGGAACGCCTCCGCGCCCACGAAGTCGACGATCCGGTGGCATCGGCACGCGGTCTGACCGATGCCGCAATGGAATTGGTGGAGTACGAGCCGGAAACGGCCCGGGCTCTGCTGGTCCGGCTGTCGAATATCGATATCGATGGCCGCAACGCCCCCGACATGGTGCGCGCCGCACGACTATGGGTGTTACTCGGGTCTCCGGATACAGCTGTGGAACTGCTGGGCCGCTGGTCCCAGTGGGACTTCCGCGGGGCGGTGTCCGCGCTGGCCGAAATCGATCGATCGGCAGCATTCCGAATGATCACCGATAAGCGCAGGAAGATCGAACCGGACCGACCGGAAGTGGGGTTCATCGATCGACGACACGAGGACAGCGTCCTCAGCCAATTGGCTGAGGCACTAGCCGGATTGGACGTGCTGCAGGCGGAGGAAGTCGCCAAGGAGGTTACCAATACCACCTGGTCACCGCTTTCCAGCGACCGGTACACCGAACTCGCATCGGTCGGCCACCGCTGTCTCGATGCCGACGATCCGGAGCGGGCGAGGGCGCTGCTCGACGAATGCCTCAGGTTCGCCGAGCGGGCCCCTGCACTCGTCGATCCCGCGCCGATCGGACCCTTCCGTAAGAGCCGCGCCACCACGCCGAACAGGATGGACGAGATCAACGGCGTGATGTTCGTGGCGGACTGGGCCGGAGAATGGCGGCGGCGGCTCGAGACGCGTTTCTTCTACCGCCCGGAGGATTGGATCCGCGCCGCGACGCCGTGGGCCGGGGCGGTGGCGAGTCCGCACAGTTGGGCGCGTACGGTCCGCATTCTCACCGAATGGGTCGCTCCGCATGATCTGCCCCGCGCGGTCCGGTCCGTCGAGGCGATCGTGGACGGTCCGGAGCGGACAGTGGGCTATGCCGGTCTGTTTCGGAACGCGGCCGGCCTCCGCGAGGACGCGTCCGCCCATCGGCTCTGGACTCGGTTCACTGCCGCTCTCGCCGAAATGGATTGCTACGAGTGGACTTACGAGGCAGCGGCTGAAGACCTCGATCCGACTCCACTGGCCTATCTGCGCCCGGACCACTACGCACGGTTCGAGGCCGCGGTACAGCTCGTGCCCAACAAATTCGACTTCGGTCACCAACTACTGCGGCCGACCCCAGCCCTGCACGAAGCGGCCGTACTGACGTTCTGTCACTTCGGATCCCTCCACTGCCTGCAGAGTGCCATCACAGGGCAGCCGCCGGATCGAATGCTCGAAGGGCTGCATGTGTCGGCGCTGGCCGAGCGTCCGGATCCCGAGCAGCCCAGGGGTCCGCTCTACGACATCACCTATGCGATGGCAGCCGTCTGCGAGAGCATGATCGATGGTCGCACGGGGCGTCGATGGACCTCCCGCCCGCCACAGCAGATCGAAGACCCGCTCTACGCTGCCCTCGCAGATCTGAGGCTGTCTTCCGACCGCCGGTCCGCTCGCCGAGCCTTCGCCGACAGCATGCGGTCACTGATGACTCCGAACCGACTGCCCGCCGTAGCCGGCCTGCTCGCCCACCTCGTGGAGATGCCCGGCGCCGAACGGCTCCTGATCCGTGATTTGAGCACGGAAGTGGTCGCACGGGCCGGAGATCAGTTGCCGGGCAACCGGATCGCCGCCTTGCTTCCGTTCGCGGAATCGGAGCGGCTTGCCGATCTCGCCGAGCCGGTCGAGTTGTCGACGCTAGCCCTCCGGTCCAAGGTCTACTCGGGCCTGCGGGGTCCTTGCGTGGATGCGCTCGCACGACTCTTCCCGGTACTGCTCGCACGAGCGCCCGCCGTGGCATTGCGGCAGCTCTACGATGCTCTTCCCGACGACTGGGCACTCGCGATGGCGCAGCTCGAGTCCGGAGCCAGACCGCTTGTCGACATTCTCGGCCCCGACGCCGTCGCTGTTCTGCATGCCGCGATCCAGCGCGGCGAATCGGTTGTTCGTGGCGCTGGTCAGCCACTCTCGCTGGTGGACGGCGTGGACTTCACCGCTGTGCAAACCCAGGCCACGTTCATCCAACCCGGGGCTTCGGGGCCGAATGCTGAGGATTCCGACCAGGAATCGAATGCCTCCCGGACGAGCCGGACCGACAGCGACGCCGAAGCGGCATACCTGCTGGCCCGGACGGCGCACGAGAACGGCGACCTGGCTGAAGCCGAGCATTGGTACCACGAAGCCGCGACGGCCGGAGACATTCGGGCCTCGAACAACCTGGCCGTGCTGTTGCACGAGCGCGGCGACCGAAGCGGCGCCGAGCACTGGTATCGCCGAGCCGCCGCAGCGGGCGACGATCACGCGATGTACAACCTCGGGCGGCTGCTCGACCAGAACTCGGAACGCGCCGAAGCCGAACGCTGGTTTCAGGCGGCCGCCGAGGCCGGACACATCCCCGCTATGAACAACTTCGGAAGGATTCTGGAAATCCGCGGCGATCTCACCGGCGCCGAAACGTGGTACGACAGGGGTGCTACCGCTGGGGATCCCACAGCCATGAACAATCTGGCGTGGATGCGTGCCGGCCGCGGTGACCTCGAGGCGGCCGAACGGTGGTACACCAGGGCGGCAGACTGCGGCGACACCGTCGCGATGAGCAATCTGGTGCGCATATGCACCGACCGCGGTGATCTCGAAGCGGCCGAACGATGGGCCCGCCGAGCCGCCGCGACAGGCGAGCCCGCCGCCATGACCAACCTGGCGACAGTCCTTACACTGCGCGGCGACTCCGACGGAGCCGAAGAGTGGAACGTCAAGGCGGCCGACGCCGGCGACGCCGGCGCGATGAGCAATCTGGCGCGCAGCTGTCTGCACCGCGGCGACCTCGACGCAGCCGAACAATGGTGCGAAAAAGCAGTGGCAGCGGGCGACACCGAAGCGGCGGATGCCCTCTTGTGGCTGCGGCAGTTCCGCGCCGGCCGATCACACCGGCCCCGACGACGTTCTTGGCGCCGCCGGTCTCGCGAGTGAGGCGACGGCGACGATTCGCGTCGGAGGGATGCGAGGCGTCCGCGCGGGTGTTGTTCTCTGCGTTGGCTACATCGGGCGACGTGCGGATCGATGGAACCAGGGCCGTGGCGTAAATCACGATCTTGGGGGGCTTTAATGCATGGCGGGAGGTTTGCCGCGAGGTTAGCGTGGGTACCGCGAGCGCAAACCTAGATCATCGCCTCCGCTGCACGCAGGGGCATGCGGTCGACGCCAGGCAGGTCGAAACACTCGATTCGGCATGCCGATTCGTCAAACCATCGGATATGCGCGAGCTGCCCAACATCATGCGGTGCGCCGACGGCTTCCCCGGCGGCGTCCTCGCATGGCCCGAAGTAGCACCGTTCGAAGATCGATCCGAAGCGAGGTGGAGTAGTGATGGACCGGCACAACGATCGCCCGATCGTCGTCGGAGTCGACGACAGCCCGTCCGCGATACCCGCCGCGCGCTGGGCCGCGGACCTCGCCGCGCGCGAGCAGGTTTCGCTCCTGCTGGTCAGCACCATTCCGGCCCCCGACTATCCGGTGGCGGCCGGAGGCCGGGCGGAACGAGATCTGCTGCGGACGTTTTCGTCGGTGGCACGGCGGCGGGCCGAGCGGGTAGCCGATATCGTCCAGCGCGATCAGCCGAGCCTGCCGATCCGACAGCTGCCGAGGGTCGGCGACCCGGTCCGCGAACTCGTCGCCACCAGTGCCGATGCCCGCATGGTCGTGGTGGCCGGTCCGGACACCCGTCGACTGCCGACCCTGTTGACCGGATCGATCGCCGAGCGTGTCGCCGAAAAGTCGCACTGCCCCGTCGCCGTGTGGCACGGCCGCCTCGACGATCCCCTGTCGGACCGGCGCCCGGTGCTGGTGGATCTCGGCGCCTCGGCCGGTACGGGCCCGATCGGCAACGCCTTCGAACTGGCCGAACTGCTCGACGTCGACGTGATCGCCATGCGCAGCGCGACACCCCCTCGGCGGGAATCCGCGCGCCTGTCACCGCAGCAGCGCAACGCGGTCCGCACCGAGCAACTCGTCGCGGGATGGCAGCGGCAGTATCCGAATGTGCGCGTCACGAACGTCATCGAGCCGGATACGTCGGCCCGGACGCGGGCCGCACGGGCCGGCAACGCGCAGATGGTGGTGTCGGGAGACCGCGGCGGCAACCGTCTGAGCGGCATGCTGTCACGGTCGGTGAGCCAGAACCTGATGTATCGCGCCCCGTGCCCGATGATCGTCTGCGACAGTCACGAGCTGATCCAGCCACCGAGCGTCCGCCGGGTCGGCGAATCAGCCAGGGACAGTGGCAGATCGGCGAAGCGAGCGCGCCGCACCGACGCCGAGCTGACGACGACGGGCCCGATCGGCTGATCCCCGCGACCGTGGACGGTGGCGAGAGACCGTGAGTGACTCCAGCGCCACGGCACAACCCCTGGATGCGCTAGCTCCGTGCCCTTTCGGGATGCCGGAGGGTGCGAGAGTGCTCACGGCCGCCGGACGTCGTTCGCCACCGTGGAGGTCGCGGTGCTGAGCATGGCGTCGAACGCGTCGAGGACGGGGACGTGCAGGTAGGCGCTCTGTAGCCGGGTTCGGTCGGGACCACCGGTGACCTCGCGGGGTGCACCGCGAAGGTCGACGAGACCGGGGGCGACGTCGGCATCGGTGCATGCGGCCTCGATACTTCCCGGCTCGGGTGGCCGCAGTGGCGTCGGTTCGACGGTGAAGCCGAAGGTCGCGTTTTCGTCCGGCACCATATCCGCGGTGTGTCCCGCGGTGGCGGTGAGGCCGAGGGCGAAGTAGTCGTCGCCCAGGGCGCGGCGCAGGTAGTGCCCCATGGGGAAGCCGGTCAGATGCCCGTCGAAGGAGACCGGCTCCTTCTGGATGTGCGCATTGTGGGCGGCCAGCACGATCCGAGTGCCGGGTTCGGAGCGTTGCAGGCGCCACAGGATCGAGTCGGCCATATAGCTGTCGCGGGCGGAAGTGTCTGCGGCGAGACCGGTTCCGGCGAAGAGGTCCGCCATGGCGCGGAAGCCGTAGTCGGCGGCACCGGCGGCCTCGAGGTGACGGCGGGCGATGTCGTAGGCGCGCCGATCACTACGCGACACGTACAGCGATTCGACGGCGCGGAAGCGAATGAGCAAGCGCGCCAGTATCGCGCTGAGCGCGTCCTGATCGGCGGCCGGGAGGCGGGTCCACCCCGGCGCGGCCGACGCCGCGGAGGCACCGGCGAACGAGGCGGCGATCCCCATCGCCGTCTCGACCGCCGGCAGCGTCTCCGGATCGACCTCGCGCAGGTATTCGGCGACCGGGGTCAGCGCGGGGAGCAGGGAACCGCCGGCGGCCGGAATGTCGATACCGGCGAAGCGCACCGGCGT
Organism: Nocardia mexicana NBRC 108244; assembly: GCF_001613165.1. GTDB lineage: Bacteria > Actinomycetota > Actinomycetes > Mycobacteriales > Mycobacteriaceae > Nocardia > Nocardia mexicana. The sequence continues at coordinate 205,955 of NZ_BDBV01000021.1, read as the reverse complement.
CGCGGCCGTGGCGTTGTGTCGGCGGATCCAGCGCAGCGGCTCATCGACTCCCACCGGGATCGTCCCGGCCAGGTGGGCCGTCAGCTCGTCCTCGGTGCCCGCGCCCTGCGCCCAGGCGTCGAGGGAGAAGCCCTCGCTGAAGCCGTATTCGAAGGCCAGGACGGTGAAGCCGCAGCGTTCGACCAGGAAGCGCAGGATGCGGCCGCGCATCTGCTGGAACTCGGTGATGAAGTGGGAGCTCTCGCCGATCGCGACGACTCGGGCGTCGCCGATGATCTCGCGCAGGGGCTCCAGGTCGTTGAGCGGTGCGCCGGGGTCGAGGTGGGTCAGCGATACGGCATGACTGCGGAGCCAGTCGGTGAGCGGGTCGGGAGGGGGTGATTCAGGCATACGGTCACTCGATTCTGGGATGGTACCGACGGGCGACGGGGCCGACGGTGTCGTGATAGAAGGCTGTTCAGGCATGCGAAATCTGTTCTGTCAGTGCGTGATCGACGGTTGCAATCGAAATCGGGCCGAGACCGGTACACCCAGGTCGAGCCGGGCGCCACGCCAGCGGTCTCGGAGCCGCCGATCGTGACTGACCACGACCAGAGCACCCCGATAAGCGGCCAGGGCGGTCTCCAACTCCTCGACGAGTCCGGGCGAGAGGTGGTTGGTGGGTTCGTCCAGGAGCAGCAGCTCCGACGGCGTACTGACCAGCCGCGCCAGTTCGAGCCGCTGCCGCTGTCCGGTGGACAGATCCTCCACCCGGGTGCCGAGCTGCGCGCGCGTGAACAGCCCCAGCGACATCAGGCGTTCGATGCCATCGCCGGGACGGCCTCGGGCGAAGGCGGCCGCCAGCGTCTGCCCGGGTACCGCGGGGCGCGGTTCCTGGGCGAGGTAGCCGACCCGGCCGCGCCGCGAAAGCGTGCCGCCGTCGGGCGCGAGCTCGCCCGCCACCACCCGCAGCAGCGTGGACTTGCCCGCACCGTTCGGGCCGGTGATCAGCAACCGCTCCCCCGCAGCCACCCGCACACTCGTGGGCGCGAGCCTGCCCTCGACCGCGATACCGGTGGCCTCGAGGATGACGCCGTGCACACGCCCCGCGGCGGGAACCGTGTTGAAGTGCAACGGTTTCGGTGGTGGTGGCACCGGATCGGCCAGCAGCCGCCGCAATCGTTCCTCGGCATTGCGGACCCGGCCCGCCAGCGACTGCTGCACGCGGCCGCCGGCCCGGTCGTAGGCCATCTTGTTGTTGTCCTTCATCGCACGACCCGGTGCGACTCGCCGGGCCGTGGTCGCGATGGTCTCCCGCAACCGGTCGGTCTCCTCCTGCCAGCGCAGATGGGCCTGGGCCCAGTTCTCCCGCGCGGCCCGGCGTTCGGCGAGGAAGCCACGGTATCCGTTGCCGTGCCGCACCACGCACCGCCGATCCGAGTCCACCTCCAGCAGGGTCGTCGCGACCCGGTCGAGAAAGGTGCGGTCGTGGGAGACCGCGACCGTCGTGCCGCGACGGGTCCGCAGATGATCCTCCAGCCAGGTCAGCGCGTCATCATCGAGGTGATTGGTCGGCTCGTCCAGCAGCAGCACCTCGGGCGCCGCGGCGAGCAGCGCGGCCAGCCGCAGGCGGACCTGCTCGCCGCCGGACAGCCCGCCGACCGCACGCCCGCGCGGAACCACGCCCAGCCCGAGGCCGTGCAGGGCCCGCTCCACCCGCGCGTCGGCATCGTACCCGCCGCGCAGTTCGAAAACCGTTGCCAGCTCGGCATATTCGTCCAGGCCGGACTCGTCGCCGGTGGACATCTCCTGTTCCAGACGACGCATCCGGGCTTCGATCCGGCGCAGCTCGTGCAGCGACCGGTCGATGACCTGCTGGACGCTCAGGTGCGCGGGCAGCCGCTCGTCCTGAGCGAGATACCCGACGCCACCCTCGGCCTGCACGACGATCTCGCCCTCGTCGGGCCGCTCGCGTCCGGCGAACAGGCGCAGCAGCGTGCTCTTGCCGGACCCGTTCTCGCCGATGATCCCGGTGCGCTCACCCGCGCCGAGCGAACAGGTGACCGCGTCGAGAACCGCCCGGCCGTCGAAGGACTTGCTGACCGCGAGCGCGGTGATCTGAGTGGGCACGAACAACCTCCGAAGCATTCGAGGACGACACGGTCAGGGGCGACCGCTGAGCCTGGTGAACACTTCGAATGAGCATTGGCGACCTCACTAGTGCGACGAATGTTGCATTAGGATGATGCCAGATGATGTCCTGCCGATCAACCCGGGAACGACAATGAGCCCCGACGCCGAGAAGACAATGAGTCCTGACATCGAGAGTCCCGACACCCAGAGCCCTGCCGCCGCTAGACCTGACACCAAGAGCCCTGCCGCCACGAGCCCTCACACCAAGAGCCCTACCGCCACAAGTCCTCACACCGAGAGCCCCGCCGCCGTGAGCCCTGACACCGAGAGTTCTGCCGCCACGAGCTCTCCCTCCGAAAACCCCACCCCGCCGCAACCACGCCCGGGGGGCCGGACCGCCCGCATCCGCGACCAAGTCCTCGCCGCGGTCCACGCCGAACTGACCGAAAACGGCTACGACGCACTCACTGTCGACACTGTCGCGGCACGCGCGGGCGTACACCGCACCACCGTCTACCGCCGCTGGCGCGATGTCGGCGGCCTGATCGCCGACGTCTTCGCCGCGGCCCGAGACCTGGACTGGCACCCGGCTGACACCGGCTCCCTCCGCGGCGACCTCGCCCTGCTGAATCAGGAGATCCAGGACTCCTTCTCCGACGAATCATCGATCGCGACGGCGCTGATCGCGGTGTCCTTCCGCTCCGAGGACGCCGCCCAGGCACTGCGCCAACTCTGGGAGGACCGCTACACACAGTCCGAGATCGTCGTGACCCGCGCGATCGAGCGCGGCGAGATCCCACCCGAAACCGACGCGCGCGCAGTACTTATCGCCGCCACGGCACCGCTGTACCACCAACTGGTCCTGTTACGCACACCACCCGACTCCGGCCTCCCAGAGCGCGCGGCGGCCGCGGCGGCGGTGGCAGCAGCGGGTGGGGTGTTCGAATCGGCTGCGGGGGAAGGTAATACGACATAGTCACCTGGACCAGGCACATTCGATTCGAGTGGCCAGCCGAGACACAGCACCGTCCGATCGTGGTGAGAATCCGATGTCGTGGATGCCACAGATCCCCTCAGCCACCGAACGTCTACGCGTGGCACATCGAAGCCACGAGACCGACATCAATCGCTTGGCTCGAGCATTGCGCACCGCCGACGGAACCGTCGCCTCGGCTGCAGGGTAAGCCATCTCGCTACCCCAGTGAGAGCAGCTAACGTGATTCGTATGACTCGCTTCGTTGTGGGTTCGACTGTCCAGCGGCGAGAGGTACTGCACGGCGACGTATGGATGACGATGCCGGTTCAGGTCATCGCGGACGACGAGGTACTGGCCGTGTGGATCGTGGACGGCACGCCTTTCACCTTTCCACCACATCCGTTCGGTCCGCACCCGTGGTCCGACCGTGACCGATGGTCCGGCAGCAGCGTACTGCAGCCGTACCGGCCGACAGACGCATATTCCGTCTGGGCATTCTTCCACCATGGCCGCTTCGACCACTGGTACATCAACTTCGAAAGGCCTTACAGCCGCGGCGAAAACTACTTCGACACCGACGACCACGGTCTCGACATCGTCGTCGGAGACGGAACCTGGACGTGGAAAGACCGTGACGACGTAGCGAACCAGGTTGCCGGCGGCCGCATCACACAGGCAGAAGCCGACAGCGTGTGGCGGGAGGCTGATCGCGTCGCTTCCGCATTGAACCGCGGCGACTGCTGGTGGACTCCACGTTGGCAGGACTGGAAGCCCGAGCAGTAGCCGTCGCAAGGCTACGCGTATTCCTCATCCTCCTCTTCGTCCTCGTCCACTTCTTCGTCCTCATCCGACTCGTCGACCACATCTGCGTCCTCGATCCCGGCCATCGATGACCCGGTCAGTTCCTGGACCGGCTCGGCTTTCGCGGACACCACTGCCGCTGGCCGCTGTTTCCAGTGATCCGCGACGACTTTGGTCGCCCGTGCCATGATGTCGTGCGCGTCCTTCCGATTGACCAGACGCTGCTCCAGCAGTGCGTTCAGCATGTCCCGCGCAGTCTCGAAATCAAGTTGCTTCTGGTTCATCATGATCTGAATGACGTCGTTCACGTCATCCCTATTGGACGCCAAACGCAGCGCCAGCACGCCGAGTTCACCGGCTCGCAGCGTGTCCGCGTAGAAGTCCATCCGTTGCCGCTCCAGGCTGAACCGGTGGCGCTCCTCGAGCTCTGTGATCTCCTGCCCGAACGTAACGCTCTGCATCAGCACCGCATGTTCCGTCTCGTTCTCGTCCCGCTTCAGCTCGGCGTCGTGCATTTGGGCCCGGTGCTCCGCGTCGCGCCGTTCCACGTTTCGGAGATCGAGAGTGCGCTGCATGATGTGGCTTTCGGTTTCCAACTCCGGCGTGAGCCCCACCTGACAGCTCAGCAGGGTTATGCCGCACTGCATATCGACCGAACGACCGGCGAAATAGGCGTTGATGGACTGCTCGGCGGCGGCGAAGCAGTCGAACGCGAATTGTCGGCTCATCGAACGAAGTTGATGCTTGAGGTACGGCAGGTAGATCTGCTGACCATTGCTCACCCCATCTTGCACAGCCTGCACCGGATCGCCTATCCGCCATGACAGGTCGGCGGCGCACAGGAACTTGAAAACACCTTCCGCAGTGGGTAGCTCAAACCTCAGTGCGGCGTGGTGCACCGAAACATCCACCCAGAACACTCCGGTGGGCGGGCTGTGGAACCACTCGGACGCGGTCGGCCTCCGACGCACAAGCATCAGCTGACCACTACTGTCCAGGGACACCACGGCGGTGTGCCCACCCGGCGTCGGACGGGACTTGAGCCAGGATGCGCGTGTCGTGGTCTCCTCGTAGCGGATCAACGGTTTGGGATCCTCTGTTGTTTTCACGGCGATTCGTCCTCGGTGTCCTCAGAATCGAGCATTGTCAGCAGCTCCTTCACCGCATGCTCCGGTCCCTTGCGCTCCGCGGCCCAGTCCCGCAGGTACCGACGCAGGATCTCGGTGTCCTGAATGGCTTGGCCGAGATCGCTCAACAGCCTCCCCAGCGGTCCGCGCAGCTGGCGATCCTTCTCAGAAATCCGGACCCATCGTCGGATCTCCCGGTAGGCGGCGGGCAGGTAGTACGGTGCTTCCATCAGGCGTGCAAAGAGCGTGATGAGGTCGGGGCGGTGGTCAGCCGACTCATCGGCAAGCCAGATCATCACGGGCCAGGGCAGCGCTCCCCGAGGAGTATCGACCTCCAAGTCGAAGCTGAACCACAGCACGCACGAGAAGCCGGAACCTCGTAAGTTGAGCTCTTGCGATTCGGTCCATTGCAGCAACTCCGTAAGCACTCGGCCAGTCAGCTCGGTGACCTTGAAGAGCTGTAACATGCTGTAGCACACCGCATCCTGGATTTCCCACTGACCGCTGCGAGCGGCGCGACGCAGCATCTTGATGGCGCGATCCGGCATGGTCTGTCCGATTGTGCTGCCCAAGGCCGCGGCAGCAGTCACTCGCCGAGCCAACGGCTGATCCTTCCGAGACCAAGCCGTGAGCATCCGGGTGACCATCGGCGCAAGCTCCGGGTGCAGACTGGGGAACTGCAGCGCGCCGATAGCGGCGAGCCGATCGTGCCGGCGGCCACTGTCCGCCCAAGGTTCGATCACCAGCTGTCTCGCATGCTCGAACTCGAAGGTGGCCAGCAGGCCCACCGCGACCCCGACGTGCGTGCATACCCAGAGGTCGGGATCGTTGCCGAGCTCTCGCAACCATTCCCGGACCAGCTCGTGTGCGTCGTGATACTCCTGCCACACATGCTCGAGAATTCGACGGGGATACCGGTCGTCGACGAATCTCGCGGCCTGGACCCGGATCCGGCCGAACTCGGTGTCCTCGGTGGATTGGTACAATTCCGCCTGGACTTTGCGGAGCATCTCCGTGCTCCGCACACCGAACACCGGCCGCGCGGGTGTGTCCTCGTCATCGTCGTCTGATGCTTCTTCCTCGGCAATCCGCAGGGCCAGCATCCGGCTGGCGCGGGACACGATGTGTAGCGGCATCCTGTTGAACACCGCCAGAGCAATGGCGAAAGCTCGCGCCTCCGTGTCCAATTCATCGTCGAACCACTGCCGGAAACGGCTGTCGGCCGACGCTGAATGCCTGTTGACGACGTTGGCGATATCCAGTCGGCCAGCCACCACGTCGGCCAGTTCTGCGGCCAGTAGGGCGAGGTCCCGGGCCGGCAGCCGATCCTGTGCTGCGTAGGCCAGCAGAGGCGCCACCTCGGTGCGCTCGAGCAGCTCCTCGGCCTGCTCGTAGGGCAGGTGCACCAGCAGGTGTCTGCGCACCAGGTCTTTAGCGTCAGCTGGTTCGCCACCCTCGAGCAAAAATGGGTCTGCGTCGGCCGACAGCTCGGCCGTGCCGTCCAGCACGACGATCATTCGGCAGCTGTGTTCGGTCAACGTCCGGCTCAGTTCCTCGAGATGAAACAGATAGAGGGCCCTCGCCTGTTCGAACCCGAGCGACTCGAGCAGATATCCGGTTTTCGGAGTGAACTCGATCTCCAGCGATCGCAGCCGGACGTCCGGATTGAGTTTGTGCACGCCGGCCGCGCACTCCTCTGTCAGCGCACGGAGGGCCGCAGCCGTTCGTCCCCAACCGCGCGGGGCGCGCAGCAGTAGCAGTGGTTGCGCGCCGAGTCGGTGCCGCACCTCCTCGAATCGCGGCGGGGGCACGAAGGTGTTCTCGAGATGTTCGAGCAGTTTGGATGACACGGGTCCACTGGGCACGAGGCCCGAACCGGACGAGCTACGGTGCTGGTCACGGCCTACCAAAGTGCCGACCGACGCATCGCCGAGGATCACGGTATGTGCGCTGACCGACAGCCCTTGGAGGGAGGTGAGCGCATCGGACAAGGCATCGGCGGCCGTACGCGACTGGCGTCGGCGGGCCGGGTCCGCGGCGCGTTCGCGGGGGTCGTTGCTCTCGGTGGTGGGGTCGGCAGTGGGATCAGTAGCAACAGGGTCAGCAGCGGCGGGGTCAGCAGCAACAGGGTCAGCAGCGACGGGCTCGGCAACAACAGGTTCGCGCGAATCCGGGCCGTCCGGTGACGGCTCCTCGGGCTTCGACTCACTCATGCCGACCCGCCGAAATAGTCTCGCCCGACAATCCTGTGGGCTCGTACATCCCTCCCGACGACAATGTTGGCGGTGATGGCGTCGGACCCGATTACTCCCGCTTCAGGTTCGCCCCGATCGGCCCCCGCCGGCGCGGCTGCGCTACTCGGAAGCGGTGGGACCGAATAACCCGGTACGCGAATCCAGCCCGATATATTGCCCTCTTTGGTGCTGATTACCGCGTTTCGATACTCTGCGGAGGTCACCGTCGCGCGATAGTTATGGCGCACCACACCCTGGTACACGACATCCGAGACGACCACGACGCCGTGAGCTCGCGAAGCGTGCTTCAGGGTGTCTTTGACCACCCTTGCGCCGTTCATCCGGAACGTCGTGGTCAGCGCATCGCTCATCCAGCCGTGCTCGTCCATGTGCACGTAGCCCTCGTGGACCGCGATACGCACCCGCAACCAGTCCGGCGGATCGACTGTGTTGTTGTGCATCCGCACCCCGCCGAGAAGCCCCCCGACAAGCTGATCGAGGACATCCAGCACGGAAAGATCACATACGAGCATGACTCCGTCACCCCGATCCTCCTTTGCCACAACGCCTTCCACGCACGTGCTCGCTTCGTCCAATATTCGGTACAGTGTCGAGCGCATCGTTTCGAGCTCGATATTGCCTAGGTCACCTGAATTTTCGACATCCACAACGAGAAAGGACCGGTGCGTGGGCTCGTTCATTGTTCCTCCGTGACGCAGCGCGTTGCATCCTGTCTACAGTGGGCCGTCGGGTGCGTCTGCGTCCAAGTACACACTCGGAAGATGCTCGGCAATTTCCGCCAGTAGGTCGGGCCGCAGGAGTTCCACACGACGCCGCGCGGTCCGCACGGCGCCGAGGTCCCGCAGCCGTTTCAGCGCTTTGGCCACCGCTTCTCGGGATGCCCCGGCCGCATGAGCCAGTTCCACCTGCGACAGTGGCAAGGCGATGACCACCCGGTCAGCATCGGCTTGCCCGTAGCGTCCGGCGTAGTCGAGCAGCAGGCGCGCGATGCGCTCGCCCACCGTGTACGCGCCGTATTCCAGTCGCTGAATGTCGGCTTCTCGCAGACGGCTCACTACTAGCCGCAACATAGCGAATGCGGCCTTACCGTCGTTGATCAGCAACGCGCGGAACGTTTTTCCCGATACAACGATCGCGGTGACGTGCGACAGCGCCGTGACAGTCGCGGACCGCGTCCTGCCGTCGATCGCAGAGAACTCCCCCAGGAGATCTCCGGGCCCCCGGATAGCCAGCAGGACCTGTTTGCCACTCGACGCCGACGAGGTCACCTTCACCCGTCCGGATTCGATGACAACTACATGGTCGGACGGTTCACCCTCGTGCACGACCACAGATCCGGCACACCATTGTCGCCGTGCGCCGCCGGCAAGCAGAACTGTCCGGCTGAGCTGCGATGCCTCGTCGAGCTCCAACGTCTATCCCCCTGCATGCTGCGTTGAGTTATGGCGAACGTTCCCAGTGCCTATGGCAGAAGCGAAGTCGTCGAACTCACCGCCTATGATCGCGACTCACGCCTGGCCGCAGCAACTTTCACACACAGAATAGATAGGCACCCGGACTTCCGCTCTCACTTCCGCCGACGTTGGAAGACTTCCCCCCAATCATGATCGAAGCCGGTTTCAGCCATTTGATCTGTGACCCCTACATCACCCACGACGACAGGCTCCGTCACTTGATCATTGGCATACTCGCCCTCGGATTCCGGTGTGAAGCGGGAAGATACAGCAATTGCACAGCCCTGCCAGAACACCGCAGGAGACGATCACACCACTGTCCTGCCGAGCAACAGCGCGGTGAACCAGACCAGAAACACCACTAAGGTGATCGCGCTCCAGCGCAACGCCAAACCGAACCGCCGGTACTTGTGCTGCGCAATCTCAGCGAGCACAGCGGCCTGCCTCCACGCGTGATCGGCGAGCACCGGCACAGCGGGGCGCGCACTCAACTCGGCAGGGAAGGTCGGGAAACAGAACCAGTTTCCGGCGCCGGCACCTCGTAGACTGGGTCGCAACGTGACGGCGAGGTAGCCCATACACACAATCAGAAGCATCTCGAGCACGGTTGCCATCGAGCTCATCACCACGTTCATCGGTCTGCGACCGGCGGTCACCAACCCCATCAGAGCGAACCCGTTTGCCGTCAGTAACAGCCCGAGCTTGGTGTCGGCCGCAACGATAACGCGGCTGAACTCGGAAATGGTGCGAAGTGCCGAGTCCAGGTCATCGGCAGGGCCAAGCTGTTTCGTGCGAATCATCATGCAACCAGCTGACCACCGCCCGGAAAGGACCTCGATGTACTACGACACACAACAAGCCGGCCGGTTCCGCCGGCTAACACAACGCCCCCCAGCTTCTGGCGGTTGTGTTGCCCCCGTCTCGTCGTACGGGAAGGGCCGGGCGGCCGTCTTGACGATCGAGAGAACCATCGCGCCAGACGAATCACCGAGTGGCGCTGAGGATCTCGCAGCACAGGAGCGCGGTCAACGTGATTCGTCTGCCATTCTTGGCCGCAGTGAGCGTTCTGGTGATCAGAATGTGGGTCCAGAACAGCGACGGCAGGTGTGCCGAAGCCAGGTGGCCGCGGTACGGGCGACCCATCCCGCCACGATGCCCCAGTACACGCCGACGAGCCCCCCAATCGGCGACCGCAGTGAACGCCCAGACGGCAGGCAGGGTGACGGCGGTGACCGAGAACAGCGAGGCATACATGACGCCTTTGGTGTCGCCCGCGGCGCGCAACTCCGCGGCGTAGACGGTGCCGATCGCCATGATCGGGGCGAGCAGCGGCAGTGCCCACGCCACCGAGCGCGCTGCCGCGGTCACTGCCGGATCGCCGCTGAACAGTCCGAACATCAGCGGCGACGCCGCTGCCAGGCACAAGGACATCGTGCACGACGTGACGAGGACGAGTACCGTACCGGCGCGGACAACAGCGCGGTACCCGGTGGGATCGGCGGCGCCGAGGCGTTGGCCGGCCAGCACCGAGATCGCCGTTCCGATGCCGAACACGAACATCCACACCAGCGAGATCGCCGTCCCCATCGCCCGATGCGCGGCCAGGTTCACCGCCCCCGCACCGGCCACCACGGCCGCGACCACCGCGTCGCCGCCATAGCTGACCATCCCGAATACCACGTCCGGCACCGCCAGCCTCCTCCAGGCGCGTAGTCCCTTCCGGTCGGGAGCCAAGAGTGGTCTGCGGATCTCTGCGACCGACCGCGTCGCGGCGATCAGCGTGGCAGTACCAGCGGCTAGCGCGAGCGTCGAACCCAGCGCGGACCCGACCGGCCCGAGGTCCGCCGGGAAGATCAGGATCGCCGACAGAATCAGGTTCACCACAGCCACCTCCACCGCGTTTCGGGCCCCGGCACGGGTGTCCCCAGTCCCGGCGAGCGCACCGCGCAGGTGCGCTGTCACAGCGTTGAACGGCAACCCGCACAACAGAATCCACAGCATGACCGTGGCCTCACCACGGTCGAGACCGGCCGCGGCGGTGTACACGACAACCGCCGGTGCCGCCGCCGCGGCCACCAGCGCAACCGCTGCGCCGATCAACGCGGAACTGAGCAGTCCGGCCCGCAGCAACGCACCGATCGCCTCGGTGTCCCCGGCTCCGTACCAGCGAGCCACAAGGAGTTGGGTGGCTGATCCGAAGGGCACCACCAGCGCGGTGCAGAAAATCCACAGCGGCATCACCAACGCAGCGGCTCCGAGCGCCTCAGTGCCGTAGTGTCCGAGCAGAGCGGTATCGGTCACTCCGAGCACCACCGTCGTGGCCGAGGTCAATACCACCGGCACCGCGAGTTCCGCCACCTGGCGCATCCCACTCGCCAAGCCGATTTCCACTGCCGCGCTGCTGGTTTGACGTACTGGATTATGCGGCCCCATGGACAGACCCTAGTGAGACCCCATCGGCAACTCCCCCACCGGATGCACTCGGCGAATCCGCACACTTCGGGAGGAGTCCGTACCGAACTCGATGATGTGCCCCACAGTGGTGCCCGAACTCGCGACTATGAGCATCGCGGTAGCCCTGAAACCTGAACGAGAGGCCGACGTATGGGCAGGATCGAATACTACTACGACCCACAGGCGCCGAAGCCGAATTCCCTTGTGGTGGCCTGCAATCTGCTGGTGACCGATGAACACGGATCGATCCTCCTGCAGCGCCGCCGCGACACCGGTCAATGGGCGCTGCCCGGCGGCGCGATGGACCTGGGTGAGACACCCGCCGAGTGCGCCATCCGCGAATGCGCCGAGGAGACCGGCATTACGGCCGAGATCACGGGATTCCTTGGGGTGTACAGCAATCCGAACCACATCGTCGTCTACACCGACGGCGAAGTGCGCCAGCAGTACGAGAACACCTATATCGGACGGCCGGTGTCCGGCGAGCCGACGATCAACGACGAGGCCGATGGAGTCACCTTTGTAGCACCGAAAGATCTGGACGACTACGACATTCACGCGAGCATGCGTCAACAGATCGGGGACTTCCTGTCCGGGAACTACCCCTATCTCGGCTGAACTGCCAGCGCCCGCTCGAGGCGGGCCGCAGTCGCCATGATCTCGGGCTCGGCTCGACGCTCACGATAACAGTTCTTCGATCGTGGACCCCATAGGTAACGGACAGACGTAGGCACGGACTACCGGGCGCAGGGGCGAGTGTGATAAGGATTTGTGAACAATCCTAGGTGTCGCCAACAGTGAGAATAGTCGTCCGGATGTGATTGCTTAGAGGGTTCGGGAGCCGCTTCTGATGTTCGGCCGAGTTCGGCGGTGACAGAAGACAATCAGGGCGTTTGTGGTCACGGTGGTGGACATTTACAGGATGCCCGGCCGGACAAAGTTCGAGACGGCAAGTACCCCTTGGCGGTATAAAGGCATTTTCGAAAGTGCCTGCGCCCCAACGCAGCTCATGAAACGGGTTAAGTGCGGTTGACAAGGGCATCGGCAAACATCAGGATGCTGCCGTGCAAAAAGAAAATTTCGTATGGAAACCTTTCGTTTCGAAGATTGTGGCCGTTGCGGCCTTCGCGGCGGCCGGGCTCGGCGTCGCGACCGGCACCGCGTCGGGAAAAGAAGGCGTAGACGATTGCATCTCCTACTCATACGAGGACGGCATCGCACATACCAAGGTCTATTACCACAATCGCTGCAATACGACGCAGCCCGTCACGATCTATCCGGCGGAGAACGGGTGCGGAAACTGGTCGACCAACCTCGCCCCCGACGAGAAGGGTAACCACGAGTCCGAATTCAACTGCGGAGTGTCGGGCGTGAGCAACGTAGCCGGCTGACCGCGCACAATCCATCACCTCGGCCACCCGGGCCGCCTGCGCTTGCCGCAATCGGACTCCGACAGTCCCTCGGAATTCTCCAGCGTTTGGCACGCGACGGTTCGGGCGGCCTCCGCACAGGCTCCGAAACACATTCCACGACAGGACATTTCGCTAGCACGAGACCGGACGTCCGCAGTACGATCCTACGAACCGGAACAAGAGCAGAGCACCGTCAGCCACCTGAATGGAACTCGGTTGCACCGTCCCGCTGTCACGCGTTGAGTCGAGGTCATGACGATGCTGACAGTGCCACTACTGGAGGGCGAGCAAGTTCGGTTGCGTCCCTTCGCCGACACCGACGCGAACAGCGTCGTCGAGGCGGGACTGGACCCGACGATTCCACAGAACACCACCGTGGTCGCACACGGCGACCACAACGATGCCCTCGCCTTCATCCAGCGCCAGCATCAACGAGCAATCACCGGCGAGGGATGGTCGTTCGCAATCACCAACCCGGAAACCGACACCGCCGTGGGGCATATCGGACTGTGGCGACGAAACATCGACCACGGCAGAGCCTCGATCGGATACTGGATCCTCCAATGCCACCGACGCCACGGATACGCCACCCGAGCACTGTGCGCACTCAGCTCATGGGCGGCGACGCACGACGACATCTCACGGCTCGAACTGTTCGTAGAGCCTATGAACGAGGGATCGTGGCGAGCGGCCGAATCAGCCGGATATCAACGAGAAGGCCTGCTGCGGCGATGGCAGAAGGTTGATGGTCAGCCCCGCGACATGTACATCTACGCACGCCTGCCCTGATCCAGCGAGAGCAGCCGGATCCCTCGGCCCGGCTTGTGCTGCCCGTTGGCACACTGTGGGCACACCGGCCCCCGAATCGTTCCCCCAGACAGTCATCCCGATTCGAAAAGGCACCTCTGACCTGCAGAAACAAAGTGGGCGCAGAGGGGTTCGAACCCCCGACCGCTGGTGTGTAAAACCAGTGCTCTACCACTGAGCTATACGCCCGAGCCCACCGCGGAAACCCGGGAGGGCACAGATGCTGCGGCGCCGGGGTGGCGGGCGCAGCGATCTACGAATCTAATGCAGCGAGCGCTTTCTCCCAAGCTGCCTGGTCACGGGGCTCGCCGGGGCCGTTCATTTCCGCGAAGCGGATGATGCCGTCCTTGTCGACGACAAAGGTGCCGCGGTTGGGGAAGCCGGATTTGTCGTTGAAGACGCCGTAGGACTGGGCTACGGCGCCGTGCGGCCAGAAGTCCGACAGCAGGGGGAAGGTGTAGCCCTGCTCCGCCGCCCAGATCTTGTGCGTGGGCGGCGGACCGACCGAGATCGCGAGGATCTCGGCGTTGTCATTCTGGAATTTGGGCAGCTCGTCACGCACCTTGCACAGTTCGCCCTGGCAGATGCCGGTGAACGCCAGCGGATAGAACACGATCAGGACGTTCTTGTGCCCGCGGTAGTCCGCCAGGCACACGTCCTGGTTGTTCTGGTCCTTCAGCGTGAAATCCGGTGCGACCGTGCCCTCTTCGAGCGGCATGCGCTGTCCTCCTGTGATCGATGGCCGCGCGCGAGCACGACTGCCACAGCAGACAGCACAGCTCGCGAGCGGCACGGTCCCACTCGGGTCACAACCCTAGTCGAGCGATCGGTCAGCGCTGTTTCGAGGGCGTCTTGGGCTGCATGAGCTTGGTCCCGGTCCACACCCCCAGGCTGACCGGCGTGGTGGACGTCAGACCCGCGGTCGGCGCCGACTCGGCGATCTCGCTCGGGTCCACGTGGCCGGGCCGGCCCGTCTTGGGGGTGAGCACCCAGATGACACCGTCGTCGGACAGCGGGCCGATCGCATCCATCAGCTCGTCGGCCAGGTCGCCGTCCCCGTCCCGCCACCACAGCACGACGGCGTCGACCACCTCATCGGTGTCCTCATCGACCATCTCGGAGCCGATTACCTCCTCGATGTCCGACCGCAGGCCGTCGTCGGTGTCCTCATCCCAGCCCAGCTCTTGAACCACCATTCCGTGTGAAATGCCAAGCTTCTGAGCGTTGTTCTGCGCGTCCGCCGCGGCGACCACGGTGGTGTCCTCCTCAACTGCCGACAATAGATAGTTGCAAGCGAACATGGTTATCGGCCGCAGCGCAAGCCGATCCGCCCATTTGGTCTCCGAAATGTCGCGTAAACAGGCGCCACCCGGAGGCCCGGAGCTGCGGCGAATCCCGGTCGACGGCATGTCGAAGACCGGACGGGACATCCGGGAGCGCCGCGGCCTCAGCGCGCCGGGCAGGCATCGCGCACCGCGGCGAACGCGTCGTTGACCTTCTTGCTGGCGTCGTTGAGCGGTCCGACGGGCGCGGTGTAGGTCATCTTTCGGGCCTCACCCGCCAGCTCCCGCGCCGCCACCGCGTAGGCGGTGAACTTCTGCGCCAGGTCGGCCGGTAGCGCCGTGCCCGACGACTGCATCCGGGTCTCCACGGAGTGTGCGGCGTCCTCCCAGGTCTGCGCGGAGGTGTCGCGCTTGGCGTCCTGGTCCGGTGCGTTGGCGTCGTGGGCGTCGACGAACTCGTTGTACTTGGTCGTCGCCGCTCCGGCCATATCGCGGAACGGGCTGCAGTTCTCGCTGACGGCCTTCGCCTCCGACGCGGCCTTCTGCGAGGAGGTCGCCGCCGCCGAGGACGACGCCATCTCGGTCCGGAACGCGGATGCGTCCGCCTGATTCACGGTCGCGGTACCGTGGATTGAGCTGGAGCATCCGGCCACCACTAGTCCCGTGCCGACCGCCACGGTCGCGCACGCCAATCCGAACCCACGTGGGTTCAGCAGTTTCATCGTCCTCCCCGCTTCTCGATCCCTCGGCGGTGGTTCATCTGGGGCGTACGCGGTGCCCGGCGGGGCCGGCACAGACATCGCGGTCGCCTGGAGAACGGTACTGGATTTCCGGCTGACATGATGACCTGGGACGCATCATCGACAAGGATGTGAGATGCGCCCCACGTGAGCGAGCGCAGCGAGCGAACCATCAACGCTGCGCGCCTCGCGTGCGGTGTCACCGAGCGCCAGCGAGGTGACACCGAACGCGTGACGGGATAGCCGCCATCCGCGGCTACCCGGGGTTAGAGCCATCCGCTTGTCCACCCCTGTACGAGGAGCTTTGATTTTGACAGATCTGATGCACCCGATGTCATCGAGTTCCAACGCCAACAGCGCCCCCACCGGCGCGGAGTCGGCAAGCACACGACCGGCCGGGGCTCGTGTGCGCGTGATCCGCGAGGGGGTGGCGTCCTACCTACCGGATATCGATCCGGAGGAGACCAGCGAGTGGCTGGAGTCCTTCGACGAGATGCTCGACCGCGAGGGTCCGGGCCGCGCGCGCTACCTGATGCTGCGCCTGCTCGAGCGCGCCGGTGAGCGCCACGTCGCGATCCCGTCGCTGACCTCGACCGACTACGTGAACACGATCCCCACCGAGAACGAGCCCTGGTTCCCCGGCGACGAAGAGGTCGAGCGCCGCTTCCGCGCCTGGATCCGCTGGAACGCCGCGGTCATGGTGCACCGCGCCCAGCGGCCGGGTATCGGTGTGGGCGGCCACATTTCGACCTACGCGTCCTCCGCGGCGATGTACGAGGTCGGCTTCAACCACTTCTTCCGCGGCAAGGACCACTCCGGCGGCGGCGACCAGATCTTCATCCAGGGTCACGCCTCCCCCGGCATCTACGCCCGCGCGTACCTCGAGGGCCGCCTCGGCGAGGATCAGCTCGACGGGTTCCGCCAGGAGTACAGCCACGGCGGCCCGGGGCACGGGCTGTCGTCGTACCCGCACCCGCGCCTGATGCCCGACTTCTGGGAATTCCCCACGGTCTCCATGGGTCTGGGCCCGATGAACGCCATCTACCAGGCCCGGTTCAACCACTACCTGCACGACCGCGGCATCAAGGACACCTCCGATCAGCACGTGTGGGCGTTCCTCGGCGACGGCGAGATGGACGAGCCCGAATCGCGCGGCCTGATCCAGGTGGCGGCCAACGAGGGCCTGGACAACCTGACCTTCGTCATCAACTGCAACCTGCAGCGTCTCGACGGCCCGGTGCGCGGCAACGGCAAGATCATCCAGGAGCTGGAGTCGTTCTTCCGCGGCGCGGGCTGGAACGTCATCAAGGTCATCTGGGGTCGCGAGTGGGACACGCTGCTGAGCGCGGACCGCGACGGCGCCCTGGTGAACCTGATGAACTCCACCCCCGACGGCGATTACCAGACCTACAAGGCCAACGACGGCGCCTACGTCCGCGAGCACTTCTTCGGCCGCGACCCGCGCACCAAGGAACTGGTGAAAGGCCTGTCGGACCAGCAGATCTGGAACCTCAAGCGCGGCGGCCACGACTACCGCAAGATCTACGCGGCCTACGCGGCGGCGCTGGCGCACCAGGGCCAGCCGACGGTGATCCTGGCCAAGACCATCAAGGGCTACGGCCTGGGCAAGCACTTCGAGGCCCGCAACGCCACGCACCAGATGAAGAAGATGACGCTGGACGACCTGAAGGCGTTCCGCGACGTGCAGCGCATCCCGATCACCGACGAGCAGCTCGAGGCCGACCCCTACCTGCCGCCCTACTACCATCCCGGCAAGGAGGATCCGGCCATCCAGTACATGCTGGACCGCCGCCGCACCCTGGGCGGTTTCGTGCCCGAGCGGCGCGCGGCGGCAAAGCCTCTGCAACTGCCCGGCGACGAGGCCTACCGCTCGGTCCGCAAGGGCTCGGGCAAGCAGAACGTCGCGACCACGATGGCGTTCGTGCGGCTGATGAAGGAGCTGTTGCGCGACAAGGAGATCGGTAAGCGGATCGTCCCGATCATCCCCGACGAGGCCCGCACCTTCGGCATGGACTCGTGGTTCCCTTCGTTGAAGATCTACAACCGCAACGGCCAGTTGTACACATCGGTCGACGCGGAATTGATGCTTGCCTACAAAGAAAGTCAAGTGGGGCAGATCCTGCACGAGGGCATCAACGAGGCCGGATCGACCGCCTCGTTCACCGCGGCGGGCACCGCCTACGCCACGCACGGCGAGCCGATGATCCCGCTGTACATCTTCTACTCGATGTTCGGCTTCCAGCGGACGGGCGACGGACTGTGGGCCGCGGCGGATCAGCTGACGCGCGGATTCGTCCTCGGAGCAACCGCTGGGCGAACCACGCTGACCGGTGAGGGCCTGCAGCACAACGACGGTCACTCGCTGCTGCTGGCGTCGACTAATCCGGCTGCGGTCGCCTATGACCCGGCGTTCTCGTTCGAGATCGCCCACATCGTGCGCGACGGCCTGCGTCGGATGTACGGCGGCGGGCAGCCGGAGCCCGGGGCGCTGCCCGGCACCCACCCGCACAAGGACGACGACGCGTTCGGCGGCGAGAACGTCTTCTACTACATCACCATGTACAACGAGCCCTACCCGCAGCCGGCCGAGCCGGACGACCTCGATATCGAGGGCCTGCTGAAGGGCATCTACCTGTACAAGCGCGGCGGCGCGGGCGATGTCCGGGCCCAGATCCTGGTGTCGGGCGTGACCGTGCCCGACGGCCTGCGGGCGCAGGAACTGCTCGCCTCGGAGTGGGGTGTGCAGGCCGATGTGTGGTCGGTGACCTCCTACAGCGAGCTGCGAAAAGAGGCCGTGGCCAAGGAGATCGCCGCGCTGCGCCATACGGGCACCGATCCCGGCGTTCCCTATGTGACGCAGGTGCTGTCGCAGGCGGAGGGCCCGTTCGTCGCCGCCTCGGACTGGATGCGCTCGGTCCAGGACCAGATCCGCAAGTGGGTCCCGGGCGACTACGTCACCCTCGGCACCGACGGCTTCGGCTTCTCCGATACCCGTCCCGCCGCGCGCCGGGTGTTCAACGTCGACGCCCAGTCGATCGTGGTCGCGGCCCTGCAGGCGCTGGCCCGCGCGGGAAAGATCGACGCCGCCAAGGTCACCGAGGCCGCGTCGCGCTACCGCATCGACGACGTGAACGCCGCCGAGGTGTCGACGAGCACCGAGGAACAACTGGCGTGAGCCGCTTCCCGTCGTCCCGGCATCGGTCCCCGGGTCCGGGGCGACGGGCGCTCGCGGACACTCCGGGACGGTGAGCTGTCACGGACGCGCCAGCACAACAGAATCACCAGGTCAGGCCGCGCCGCGAACCCCTCGACGGCACACCGACGGGACCAGGGGATGCGGGGCCGACGCCCCCGCAGGAGAGTATTGAGCAGTGGATCGTAAACCGCCGCGGCCGCGCCGGGTCTCCGACACCTCGTCCGAGCATGAGGTATACCTCCCGACCGGCGCGCTCTCGCCGTACCAGCAGACCCGCGACCCGCTCCCGGACACCCTGCTCAAGCGGGTGAAGCAGTTCTCCGGACGGCTGTCGACCGAGGCGATCGCGTCGATGGAGGACCGGCTGCCGTTCTTCGGCGACCTGGACGCCGCGCAGCGGGCCGGTGTCCAGATGCTGGTGCAGACCGCCGTGGTGAATTTCCTGGAGTGGCTGCAGGATCCGGAGAGCGATATCCGATTCAGCCTCGACGCCTTCCAGGTCATCCCGCAGGATCTCGCCAGGCGGCTGACGCTGCGCCAGACCGTCGACATGGTCCGGGTGGCCATGGAGTTCTTCGAGCAGTGGCTGCCCGCGCTGGCCCGCAACGACCGGCAGCTGGTCGCGCTGACCGAGGCGGTGCTGCGCTACGGCCGCGAGCTCGGTTTCGCGGCCGCCTCGGTGTACGCCAGCGCCGCCGAATCGCGCGGCGCCTGGGACACGAGGCTGGAGGCCCTGGTCGTCGACGCCGTTGTGCGCGGCGACACCGGCCCCGAAATGCTCTCCCGGGCGGCCACATTGAACTGGGACGCCACCGCTCCGGCGACGGTGCTGGTGGGCACGCCACCCAAGGACCAGGTCGCGGTGGTGGGATCGGTGCACACCCTCGCCGCCCGGCACGGCCATGCGGCGTTGGCGGTTGTACAGGGCTCGCGGTTGGTGATGGTGGTCAGCGGGCACCTGGGCGATACCGCCTACCCGTCGCCGCTGCTGGCCGACCTGCTCGCCGAGGCCTTCTCCGACGGTCCGGTGGTGATCGGGCCGACCACCCGCACGCTGTCGGCCGCGCACGTCAGCGCGATCGAGGCGATGGCCGGCATGGAGGCGGTGGTGGGCTGGCGCGGGGCGCCGCGGCCGGTGCACGCGTCCGAACTTCTGCCCGAACGGGCCCTGCTCGGCGATCGAGCTGCGGTCGACGCTCTCAACGAGTATCTTGTGCTACCGTTGGCCGCCGCCGGGTCGGCCTTGGCCGACACCCTGGATGCCTATCTGGATTGCGGTGGAGCCGTCGAGACCTGCGCCCGCCAGCTGTTCGTTCATCCAAATACGGTGCGCTATCGGCTGAAGCGGATCGCCGACATCACGGGCCGGGATCCGATGAATCCCCGTGATGCCTACGTGCTCCGGATTGCCGCCACAGTAGGTCGTCTGACACGAACTCGTAACGAATCGCCAACTTCCGCCCCAGAGGCCTCCCCCGCCACCTTTTACGAAGATGGGATGTAACGGCTCCGGCGAATCGGTCGATCCCGACATCCCACGTGCCGTTTTGTGGGGTCCACACAAAAGCTGCCGACAAGCTTCATTCGCGTCGACATCTCCGCGGAGGGCTCACACGGTGTTTTGTAGAGACGTGATCGCGTTGTACGCCCCTGGACAGGGCTCTCAGACACCCGGCATGCTCGCGCCTTGGCTCGATCTTCCCGGCGCGCGTGACCGTCTCGAACTGTGGTCCAAGGCCTCCGGCCTGGATCTGGTGCAGCTGGGCACCACCGCTACGGCGGACGACATCAAGGACACGGCGGTGACCCAGCCGCTCGTTGTCGCCGCGGCGCTGCTCGCGTTCGCGGAAATCTCGGAGAACACGGTTCCGGCGGACACCATCGTCGCCGGACATTCGGTCGGCGAGTTCGCCGCCGCGGCCGTCGCGGGGGTCATCTCCCCCGACGAGGCCGTGACACTGGCCGCCATCCGCGGTGCGGAGATGGCCAAGGCGTGCGCGCTGGAACCGACCGGCATGTCCGCAGTGCTCGGCGGTGACGAGGCCGCCGTGCTCGACCGCCTCGCCGAACTCGACCTGATTCCGGCCAACCGCAATGCGGCCGGGCAGATCGTGGCGGCGGGCCGGCTGGACGCACTGGCGGAACTGGCGGCGAACCCGCCGGAGAAGGCGCGCATCCGCGCGCTGCCCGTCGCCGGGGCCTTCCATACCGCGTTCATGGCACCGGCCCAGGACGCTGTGACGGAGGCCATTGCGCAGATAACTGTGAGCGAGCCGACCCGGACCCTACTGTCGAACTACGACGGTAAGCCGGTCACCTCGGGCAAAGACGCCATCGAGAAGCTCGCGGCACAGGTGACCCGGCCCGTCCGGTGGGATCTGTGCACCGAAACCGTCCGCGCGGCAGGGGTTTCCGGAGTGGCCGAGCTGCCACCCGCCGGGACCCTGGTCGGCATCGCCAAGCGGGAGCTCAAGGGCACCCCGAATCTGGCGCTGAAGACCCCCGAGGACATCCCCGCGTTGGCCGATCTGCTGGCTAACGGATAGCTTTCCACGCGGCACGCAACGACGCAGGCCGTGACGAGGCGGAAGAAACGATCATTCGCCTCGTTCCGAAGAAGAACACAGACCGAAGAAACACTCGAAACCCTAGAGAGTAACAAGAAGGGAGCCACGAAGTGGCCGCTCTGACCCAGGAACAGATCGTCGAAGAGCTCGGCAAGATCATCGAAGAGGTGACCGGCATCGAGCCCTCCGAGGTGACCATCGAGAAGTCCTTCGTCGACGACCTGGACATCGACTCGCTGTCGATGGTCGAGATCGCCGTGCAGACCGAGGACAAGTACGGCGTGAAGATCCCGGACGAGGATCTGGCGAGCCTGAAGACCGTCGGCGACGCCGTCGGTTACATCCAGAAGCTCGAGGCCGAGAACGCCGAGGCGGCCGAGGAGCTCAAGGCCAAGTTCGGCCAGGGCGAGTAAAGGGCCCGATACCGTGACCACTCCTTCCACCTTGAACGGGAACTTTCCCAACGTCGTCGTAACGAGCCTGGCGGCGACCACGTCGATCGCGGGCGACGTCGATGCGACGTGGAAGGGACTCCTCAACGGCGAGAGCGGTATCGACGTTCTCGAGGATTCCTTCGTCGAGGAATACGACCTTCCGGTCCGCATCGGCGGACATCTGAAGGTGCGTCCGGAGACCCTGCTCAGCCGGGTCGAATGCCGTCGCATGGCGTACGTGGAGCAGCTCGCGACCGTCCTCGGTCGCGAGGTGTGGCGCAACGCCGGATCTCCCGAGGTCGACCCCGAGCGGCTCGGTGTGGCGATCGGCACCGGCCTCGGTGGCGGCGACGCGCTCATCGACTCGGTCGACAAGCTGAAGAACGGCGGCTATCGCAAGATTTCGCCGCTGGCAGTTCAGATGGTCATGCCGAACGGGCCGTCCGCCGTGGTGGGTCTGGAATTGCAGGCCCGGGCGGGAGTGGTCACGCCGGTATCGGCGTGTTCGTCGGGATCGGAGGCCATCGCGAACGCGTGGCGGATGATCGTGATGGGCGACGCCGACATGGTCGTCACCGGTGGCGTCGAGGGTTATATCGACGCCGTGCCGATCGCCGCGTTCTCGATGATGCGCGCGATGAGCACCCGCAACGACGATCCGAAGGGCGCCTCGCGTCCCTTCGACTCCGCTCGCGACGGCTTCGTCTTCGGCGAGGCCGGTGCACTCATGGTCGTCGAGACCGAGGAGCACGCCAAGGCGCGCGGGGCCACCATCCACGCCCGCCTGATGGGCGCGGGTATCACCTCGGACGGCTTCCATCTGGTCGCCCCCGCCCCCGACGGCAAGGGTGCTGCCCGGGCCATGACGCGGGCCATGCAGACCGCCGGTCTGACCAAGCAGGACGTCACGCACGTCAACGCGCACGCGACCGCGACGCCGATCGGTGACACCGCCGAGGCGAACGCGATCAACCTGGCCGTCGGCAGCCACGCCTCGGTCTATGCGCCCAAATCCGCCCTGGGCCATTCGATCGGCGCCGTCGGCGCCCTCGAGTCGGTGCTCACCGTGCTCAGCATCCGCGACGGCATCGTGCCGCCCACGCTGAACCTCGAAAACCAGGACCCGGAGATCGACCTCGATGTCGTGCGCGGCGAGGCCCGCCGCCAGGAGATCGAGTACGCGATCAACAACTCGTTCGGTTTCGGTGGGCACAATGTCGCGCTCGCCTTCGGCCGGTACTGACACTCTCGGACCGGTTCTCTACACAGCGATCCCGGTGGGGCTTTCGGCAATCCGCGAAAGCCCCACCGGGACAACGACTTCTGTAGCCGCGTCAGCGACTCCACACCCCCTCGAGGAGAGAACGCGATGACCACCATGGCCCCCGCCCAGGCGGACGCCACGACCGATCCCCGTGATCCGCTGGGTCGGTTGCAGCGCTTCTTCGATCCAGGAACCGTGCTCCCGCTGCACCCCCGCGACAAGTCCGGTGTGCTGGCCGCCATCGGCGAGGTCGACGGTGTGCGCACCGTCGCGTACTGCTCGGACGCCACCGTGATGGGCGGCGCCATGGGCGTCGAGGGCTGCAGGCACATCGTCGACGCCATCGATACCGCCATCGACTCCAAGATCCCCGTCGTCGGCATCTGGCACTCCGGCGGCGCCCGCCTGGCCGAGGGTGTCGAGGCGCTGCACGCGGTCGGCCTGGTCTTCGAGGCCATGGTTCGCGCGTCGGGCCTGATCCCCCAGATTTCCGTGGTGGTCGGCTTCGCCGCCGGCGGCGCCGCGTACGGTCCCGCCCTCACCGATATCGTCATCATGGCGCCGGAGGGCCGCGTCTTCGTCACCGGCCCCGACGTGGTGCGCTCGGTGACCGGCGAGAACGTCGACATGGCCACCCTGGGCGGCCCGGAGACGCACGGCAAGAAGTCCGGTGTGTGCCACGTCGTCGCGAACGACGAGGACGACGCGATGAACCGCGGCCGCAAGCTGGTGTCGATGTTCGCCGAGCAGGGCGAATTCGACATGCTCGCCGCCGCGCACGGCGATGTCGACCTCAAGGCCATGCTGCCGGAGTCGGCCAAGCGCGCCTACGACGTGAAGCCGGTCATCCACGAGCTGCTCGACAACGTCGACGGCGAATCCTCCTTCGAGGAGCTGCAGGGCGGCTACGCGCGCAGCATCGTCACCGGACTGGGCCGCCTGGCCGGGCGCACGGTCGGCGTGCTGGCGAACAACCCGCTGCGCATGGGCGGCTGCCTCACCTCCGAAAGTGCCGAGAAGGCAGCGCGTTTCGTGCGGCTGTGCAACTCCTTCGGCATTCCGATCGTGGTCGTCACCGACGTGCCCGGCTACCTGCCCGGTGTCGGCATGGAGTGGGAGGGCGTGGTGCGCCGCGGCGCCAAGCTGCTGCACGCCTTCGCCGAGGCCCGGGTTCCGCGCGTCACGCTGGTGACCCGCAAGATCTACGGCGGCGCCTATATCGCCATGAACGCCCGCTCGCTGGGCGCGACCGCGGTGTACGCGTGGCCGGAGGCCGAGGTCGCCGTCATGGGCGCCAAGGCCGCCGTCGGCATCCTGCACAAGAAGGCCATCGCCAAGGCTCCGGAGGAGGAGCGCGAGGCGCTGCTCGAGCGGCTGACCGCCGAGCACGAGGCCATCGCGGGCGGCGTCGGCCGCGCGCTGGCGATCGGCGTCGTCGACGAGGTCATCGACCCCGCCAAGACCCGCTCCACCATCGCCGCGGCGCTCGCCTCGGCACCGGCGCGGGCCAGCCACAACAAGAACATCCCGCTGTAATCTGTCGTGCTGTGGGGGCGGGCGGTCCGATCGGGCAGCCCGCCCCTCTTCATGTCCGACTCCTCTTGTCCTGCTGGCACTTCCGGCCTGTGGACAGATTGCACGCTGTGGACAACTCCCGTTTGCAGGGACCTCGTTGGTCACCTTCGCCGCGTAGGCTGCCTGTCATCGCACGCTACGGCACACGAGGGGGATTTCATGTCATCGCTGGAGCAACAACTCGCCGCCACCCGGGCCGAACTCGCCGCCACGCAGCGGGAACTCACGCAGACCCGGGACGATGTGCAGCGCATCCTCGACGACTACGTGCTCATGCAGTACGAGCAGATCGACATGCGGCACGAGGTCATCGAGCTGCGGTACCTCGTGGACGAGAAGCTGAAGGTGATGGCGGAGGAACTGCGCCTGCTGCGCGACGGGGAGAGCCCGCCCGAGACGTGATGCGCGACGGGCCGACGGGTGATCGCGGTTCCGAGACCGCCCGTCGGCCGTCCCCTGCCACGGCCTTTCCAGCGTACCGGCGAGGCACCGCGGACTTCATATATGAAATAGGTAGCCTGCCGGTAACTTGCGCGATACGCGGGCGGTACAGGTAGCGCATAGTTTTGCCCGCCATGACGGTGGTGACCGATGCTCCCGAGGTCTCGGGGGACGATGAGGACGGTGCGCGACCGCCCCGCTCGCGGTGGTACAGCTCGCTTTTCGTGCAGCTGCTCGTGGCGATCGTGGCCGGGATCGTGGTGGGCTGGCTGTGGCCGGGGGTGGGCGCGGACCTGAAACCGCTCGCCGACGGGTTCATCAAGCTGATCAAGATGGTGATCGCGCCGATCGTGTTCTGCACGGTGGTGCTGGGCATCGCGCACGTCGGCGATATGAGGTCGGTGGGGCGGATCGGGGTCAAGGCGCTGATCTACTTCGAGGCCGTCACCACGTTCGCGCTGCTGTTCGGGCTGCTGGTCGGCAACCTGGTCAAGCCCGGCAGCGGGTTCGACATCGACGCGCAGACGCTGGCCACGGGCGCGGATCAGCTGGCGAAGAAGACCGGTGACGGCGAACTGCCGCATACCGTCGAGTTCCTGCTGAATATCATTCCGGCGTCGGTGATCTCGGCGTTCGCGGAGAATCAGCTGCTGCAGGTGCTGTTCTTCGCGGTGCTGTTCGGGCTCGCGCTGGCGAAGTTCCGGGAGCGGGTCCCGACGATGATTCCGCAGGCCATCGATCAGATCGGGCAGATCTTCTTCGTCATCATCGGGTGGATCATGCGGCTGGCGCCGCTGGGCGCGTTCGGGGCGATGGCCTACATCATCGGGCAGTACGGGCTGTCGTCGCTGGGCAGCTACGGCAAGCTGATCGCGTGCTGCTATCTCGCCGCGGTGCTGTTCCTGCTGGTGCTGGCGGCGATCGTGCGGGTGTTCGCGGGCGTGAATCCGTGGAAGCTGCTGCGCTACATCAAGGACGAGCTGTTCCTGGCGCTGGGCACCGCCTCCACCGAAGTGGTGCTGCCGCGCATCATGACCAAGCTGACCGACGCCGGATGTTCGCGGGCGTGCACGGGCCTGGTGATTCCGACCGGATATTCGTTCAACCTCGACGGCGCCACCCTGTACCTGTCGATCTGCGTACTCTTCCTGGCACAGGCGCTGGGCGTGGACCTCAGTGTGGGAGAACAGATTACGGCGCTGCTGGTGCTCATGCTCACCTCCAAGGGCATGGCGGGCGTGCCGGGTTCGTCCTTCCTGGCGCTGTCGGCCACCATCTCCGCCATCGGCCACGGATCCATACCCGTCGCGGCCGTCGCGGTGCTGCTCGGCGCGGACCGCATCATGGATTCGATGCGGGTATCGGTCAACCTGCTCGGCAATTGCGTCGCGACCCTGGTCGTCGCGAATTGGGAAGGACAGCTGGACAAGTCGCGGATGCACAGGGTGCTGGATGGGGACGTCCCGGCCAAGAGCATGCCGGGATGACAATGGGGGGTGAGCCGACGCCGGGATGACAATGGGGGGGTGAGCCGACGCCGGGATGACAATGGGGGTGAGCCGACGCCGGGATGACAATGGGGGTGAGCCGACGCCGGGGTGACAATGGGGTGAGCCGACGCCGGGATCGTAAGGGGCGGACGACGCCGGGATGAGCCGGTGACAATCGGCCGATATCTTGCAGGCAGCCGGGATCGGCACGCTGCCACTGCATCCTCCTGCGGCACACCACCATTCGGTATTTCCGGCGCGCTTTTGGCCGGAATCGAACAGGAGCGTGCCGAGATTACGGAGCGAACGGCTCGGTCGGGTCGGGGTCGTCGGATGTCCCGGTGATGGTGAGTTCGATGAGCATGAGGGCGGGTGTGCCCGGGGCGGGGAGTACGGTGCAGCGGGCGTCGACGACCGTCCAGCCGCCGCCGATGCGGCGCAGTCGGACCTCGCCGATGCGGGCGTGCATCGCTCCCGCGCGCACCATGTCGCCGACCGTCGAGAAGATGCGGACCACGTCGTCCGGGTGCGGGGTGTCGCGGTCGTCGACCGTGCCCTTCCATTGAATCCCGGGCACCGGGTCGGTGACCCAGCGGATCAACCGGACGTCGCGGACGTCGGCGAGGACGAGGTGGCCCCGCCCGGACCGCTGCTGTCCGAGCGCCGACAGTGTGGCTCCGTCCAGCGAGATCGGTTCGGGCACAAGGTGATCGGTGAGATCGTGCAGCAGCCCCCGCCACTCCTGCCGGTCCGCACCGCTGCGCAGGGCCAGGCGGTAGCGCCGCGGGTGCCCCTCGACGCGAGCGGTGAGATCGCCTGCCCACCGCTGATGTTCGCTCGGATCCAAGGTGCGTAGGAGCAGATCCATCGAGCCGTCGAATCGTTCGACGTACCGAAACGCTTCGGGGACAGTCCAATTCGCGCGGTCCGCCGGAACCGTCCAGCCCGCGGCCTGATCGCCGAGCTGGATCGCTCGCGTATCCGCCGAATATCCGAATGCGGCAACGGAATACGGCGCGGGCAGGGCAGCACCCGCCGGCGTGGTGCGGACCTGCACGGCGTGCGCCCGCGTGTCCGGGCCTACTACCGGCGTAGCGGACACCGTCATCGTCCGGCGGTCGCCCGGCAATCGTGAGGGCACCTCGGCCTCGACCGCCTCCGCGCGCTCGAACGCCGCGACCACGATCCGCAGCGTCTCCGGCGACAGCACGCGCAGCACCGACCGCCACTGCGCCGGCCGGCCGTCGACGGCCAGCGCGGTCCAGGTCTCTCGCTCCCCCAGCGTCTCGATGAGAACCCGCTCCCCGTACACCCCCGCTCCCTCCGCTCCGTGCTGCCACGACTGTGCCACATGACACGACAGCGACTCCGAACCGGTCGGCCCTCGGGCCCCCAGAACCCCCTCCGACCTGCTGCAAGCGAGCCCGAACCGACGTCCGCACCGGACACGGTCGAGCCTGACAGACCGATACTTCAGCCCACGTCGCGGCGCAGCCAGGTCACCTCGGCGCCCTCGCCACCCCAGCGAAAGGGCTCGAGGTCGTCGTCCCACGGGGTACCCAGCGCGCGGTCGATCTCGGCGGTCAGTTCGGCGGGGGTGTGGCGGCCACGTTCGCGCGCGGCCCGCACAATTTCCCGTAGTCGCATTTCCCCCACCATTACGTCGCCGTTGGCACTCGTGGCGCCGCGCCACAACCCCAGACCGGGGGAGAAACTATAGCGTTCACCGTCCACCCCTTCGCTGGGATCCTCGGTGACTTCGAATCGCAACATCGGCCACGCGCGCAATGCCGTGGCAATCCGGGATCCGGTGCCGACCGGGCCGACCCAGTCCGTGGTCGCACGCAGTTGCCCGGGCGCCGCGGGCTGCGATGTCCAGCGCAATTTCGCCGGAGACTTCAGCGTCGAGGAGAGCGACCACTCGATGTGCGGGCACAGCGCGGCAGGCGACGAATGGATGTATACGACACCCGCCGTCACGTCCGCGAACTGATTCGATCCGCGCACCAGTACACCTCCAGCTTCGACGTAGGACGTCTTCCCCAACATCCCGTCGAGCCGGCGTTGCCCGAGTTTACTGGAGTGCCCGAAGTTACGGGTGTTACTTCGCTGCCGTGTCGTGCGATCCGTTGATCTCCGCGATCACCGCATCGCTGAACGTCGGCCATACCGCACGAGCCCAGTCGCCGAAATTCTCGTCGCTCAGCGCCACGCACGCCACTCGGAGCTCCGGATCCACCCACAGGAAGGTGCCCGACTGACCGAAGTGGCCGTAGCTGCGCGGCGAGTTCGCGCCACCCGTCCAATGCGGAATTTTATGGTCCCGGATCTCGAATCCCAGACCCCAATCGTTGGGGCGCTGCGAGCCATAACCGGGCAGCACACCGTTGCGACCGGGAAATTGCACCTCGGTGGCGGCGGCGAGGGTTTGCCCGGAAAGCAGCGACGGGTTCAGCAACTCTCCGGCGAAACGCAGCATGTCGTTCAGCGAGGACCGCGCCCCGTGTCCGGGCGAACCCGTCAGGACCGAGGATTTCATTTCGAGAGGTTCGAATACTGCCTCGTGCAGATAATCGGCGAAGGCGAATCCGGTCTGCTCGGCGACGAACTGTGCCAGCACCTCGAATCCCGAGCTGGAGTAGATGCGCCGCTCCCCCGGCTCGGCCATGATCACGTTGGTGTCGAAGGCCAGACCGGAGGTGTGCGCCAACAGGTGCCGCACCGTGGATCCGGGCGGCCCGGCGGGCTGATCCAGCTCGAACGCGCCCTCCTCCACGGCCACCAGGACGGCATACGCCACAAGCGGTTTCGTCACGGAGGCGAGCGCGAACACCCGTTCGCCGTCGCCCTCGCTCCCCACCACGCCCCGCGCGGCGACAACTCCCGCGGCAGCATGCCGAACCGGCCACTCCCGAATCTGCTCCAGCGCTCGCACGCGACGAGCCTACGACTCGGCGCCCGGCGCACCCAACCGGCCCCACCGTCGAATCGACACCGCCGCACCCCGGTCCCGCGCCCGAGGGACGGGCCCGGACATTGCCGCACTTCCCACCGATTCCCGCATCGGCCGCGGGGCATGCAGGGAGTGCGTGAACACGCACGGGGTGCGGCGGTTCGAGGTGCACCGGGCGAGAGCGGGTGACGGGGGGCGGGGCGCACATTCGCACCGATACGATCGGGGGCATCATGAGTGCAGCACCCACGGTCCATGGCGAGGTGGACGCAGGCTTCGGGCCGGTCGCCGATGCCTTCCGGCGCAACTTCACCCGGCACGGCGAAATCGGGGCGGCGGTCGCGGTGTATGCCGGGGATCGTCCCGTCGTGGATCTGTGGGCCGGGCACCGGGATCGGCGGCGGACCCTGCCGTGGGAGCGGGACACCATCGTGCCGGTGTTCTCCTCGACGAAAGGCATGGCGGCCTTCGTGGTCGCCGCCGCGGTCTCGCGCGGGGTGCTCGACTACGAGCGTCCGGTGGCGCAGTACTGGCCCGAATTCGGCACGCGCGGTAAGGAATCGGTGACCGTGCGGCAGCTGATCGACCATCAGGCCGGGCTACCCGTGCTCGACCGGGTGGTGCGGCTGAGCGATATGGCCGATCCGGACCACCTCTCCGCCATTCTCGCGGCGCAGCAGCCGATGTGGCGGCCCGGAACCCGGCACGGCTACCACCCGCTCACCGCCGGGCTGTACCAGGGCGAGCTGATCCGCCGGGTCGATCCGCGGCACCGCTCGCTCGGCCGGATCTTCGCCGAAGAGTTCGCCGCGCCATTGGGTTTGGACTTCTTCATCGGCCTGCCCGGCGAGGAGCCGATCGACCGCGTCGCCACCCTGTCGGACACCGCGGGCCTGGATATCCTGCGTTACGAGCGAGATGTGCCGCTGCGCATCGGAATTCAGCTGTATGCCAAGCGCGGGCTGACCTACGAGGCACTCAGCAGTCCGCGTGTCGGCGCGCCCGCCAAGGCCGCCCGGCGCGAGTATCTCGGGGTCGAGAGCCCGGGTGGCGGCGGTGTCGGGACCGCGCGATCGCTGGCCCGGGTGTACGGCGCCGCCGCCGCGGGCACCGGCGAGCTGCCCGTCGACGGAGCGGTGCTGGACCGGCTCGCCACCCCCGATACCGCCGACGACGTGCCCGCCGACGATCTCGTCCTGCTCACCCGCAGCCGCTACCACCTCGGATTCCGGAAGTCCTGCGGCGCTTTCCGTTTCGGCTCCGACCGCCGCGCCTACGGCACCACCGGTTACGGCGGTTCGTTCGGATTCGCCGATCCCGCAACCGGTCTCGGCTTCGGCTACGTCATGAACCGCCTCGGTGTCGCCGTCCTCGACGACGCCCGCGCCCGCAACCTCCGCCAAGCCCTGCTGCGCTGCCTCTGATCCCACGGCTCCGCAGCATTCGCCGCACCCCTTGCCCGCTCACGCACCCCCTGCAGGGGCGTGTACGGGGTGCGGGAACACGCAGGGGGTGCGACAAGGATGTCCGGGGCGGTCAGGCGTGGACGTCGTGCAGGTGGTGGACGAGGTCGTGGGCGAAGTAGACCGACATGGAGTCGACGGTGAATTCGGAGCCGTTGCTGCGGCGGGCTGCGCGGGTCCGTTCCGCGGCGGGCACGGATTCGAAAGCGCCGGAGACGTTTTCGGCGGCGGCACGCAGGTCACCGGCGACGACGGCCGGATTCTGCTCACCGTAGCGGGCCGCCTCGGCCGTGGCGTCCTGGTCCCAGTTCGCGAACATCGGCAGGCCGCTGCCGAGGGTGACGGTGGTGTCGTACGCCGGGATCACCGGGCCCGGCGCGGCGTCCGCACCGGCGAGGGTGATGTCGAGGCGGTGCGCGAAGATCCGGCACACGTCGCGCACATGCGCCGCGTATTCCAGTGGCGACCACGTCGAATCGTCCGGGCGCACCGCCGCATCCGGGCGCCCCAACACCGTGGTGAAGCGGGCGGCGGCATCGCGCACCAGCCCCGGGACCTCCTCGAAGGCGGTCGCGGGCCCGTCGAACCCGCACTCCGGGCACGTCTTCTCCAGGACCCAGGTCCAGTCCTTGTCATCGGGAACGATCGGCATGCCGCCCAACCTAATGTGGCTGTAAATCATTCGCCATAAAAATACTGCCAATTGTCGGAGAGAAACGGCCGCGTAGGCAGGTGACCTCGCACGCGGAGGAACCCGGCCTCAGCGGTCACGATTCGGTCCGACGCGGCAATTACCGCCGCGAACCTGCGCTTCGTGTCCGCGCGGGCCGGACTCACTCCATCAGCCCCCGCGCCATATCGAACAGCTCGAGGGTGATGGCGTGCAGGAAGTCGCCGACCTGCTTGGGCGCCTTGCCCGCGAACGCACGGGCGTGTGTGCCCTCCAGGACGATGCCCAGCTTGAAGCAGGCCAGCACCGTGTACCAGGTGACGCTGCTCAGGTCCCGATCGGAGAACTTCCCGTAGTGCGCGACCATCTCCTGCGGCGTCGGCAGGCCGCCGACCTCGCCCAACTTGCCGACCAGCGCGCCCTTCGTGGTGCCCGGCTCGGGGCGGGTCGCGATCTGCCAGCCCAGATCCAGCAGCGGATCGCCGATGGTCGACATCTCCCAGTCGACCATCGCCGCCACCTGCGGGCCGTCGAAGGAGAACATCATGTTCGCCAGGTGGCAGTCGCCGTGCAGGATGCCCGGCCGCCAGTCGGTGGGGCGATTGCGGTCGAGCCAGTCGCCGACCTGCTCGACGCCCGGGATCTCCGGCCCGGGGTAGCCCGCGTTGGCGCCGTAGGATTCGAGTTCGCCCAGCCAGCGCGGCACCTGCCGCTCCAGGAAACCCTCCGGCTTGCCGTAGTCCGCCAGGCCCAGCGCCCGGTAGTCGAGCGAGCCCAGCCGCGCGATGGCCTCCACCGCCGACAGACCCATCTGCCGCCGGATCTCCGAATCGCCCGCGTGCAGGGGCGGCAGCTCGTTCTGCGGATTGAAGCCGGTGATCGGCTCCATCAGGTAGAAGACCGCGCCGAGCACGGACTCGTCGGGACAGGCGGCGATCACCTCGGGTGCGCGCACGCCGGTGCCAGACAGCGCGCCGAGCAGCCGGGCCTCGCGGCGGATCACCTCGTTGCTCTTGGCGCGCAGGTGTTTCGGGCCGCGGCGCAGCACGTAGTCGCGGCCGCCGCGGGTGAATCGCAGCATGATGTTCTGGGTGCCGCCGCCCAGCGGCGCGACCTCCTCGAAGTCGCCCCGGGGTAGGCCCTGCTCATCCATCCACTGCCCGACGATCGCGAAATCGACGACATCACGATCCACTTCGGCTGGTTGCACCACAGACATGTCCCACATTGTGCACCAGTCGCCTCCGACAACTGCGGGCATATGCCATCAATACGGTGTGCGGGTCGTTCGCCCGGACCCGATACGGTGAGATCATGAGCACGACCCGCTCCCCCACCGGCGGGAGCCTGCGCGAGACCGGTGATCGTCCCGGGCCGATCCGCACGCTGCTCGTCGACAACTACGACTCGTTCACCTACAACCTCTTCCAGCTGATCGCCGAGGTGAACGGGACCGAGCCGGTCGTGGTCCGCAACGACGAGGTGAACGTTCCGGCGCTGCGGCATTTCGACAATATCGTCGTCTCCCCCGGCCCCGGACGGCCGGACGTGCCACGGGATTTCGGTATCTCCCGGCAGTTGATCGAGGGGGCGGACCTGCCGCTGCTCGGGGTGTGCCTGGGGCATCAGGGCATCGTGCTGGCCGCGGGCGGGACGATCACCGCCGCGCCCACACCCCGGCACGGCTACCCCGACCGGATCGGCCACGACGGGCGCGACCTGTTCGCCGGGCTGCCCCGGGAGTTCACCGCGGTCCGCTATCACTCGCTGTGCGCGGCCAAGCCGTTGCCCGATGCCTTGGAGATCACCGCGACCGCGCCCGACGGGGTGGTGATGGGGGTGCGGCACCGGGACCGGCCGCAGTGGGGCGTGCAGTTCCATCCGGAGTCGATCTCCAGCGAGCAGGGCGCGGCGATCCTGCGTAATTTCGCGCGTCTGACCAGGGAGTACACAGTCCGCCGCGGGTCCGGGGCGCCCGCTGTCTGCTCCACACCACCGCGTAACCCCCCAACGGCCCGAACCGTCGAAGCACCTCCCGGGTCGAGCATTCGGTCCGACTTCGCCGGTCATGAGCGGCGGGCGGCGGAACACTCTCGGGCGATGCCGCCGGAGCACTCCGATCTCGATCCGATCGAGCTGACCGTGCTGCACGCGGTCGTGGAGCGGGCGGTGGATACCGAGGCCGCGTTTCTGCGGTTGTACGAGGGATCCGAGCACGCGTTCTGGCTGGACAGCGCGCACGTGGAGCCGGGGTTGGACCGATTCTCCTATCTGGGCAATGCGTCGGGACCGCTGGCGGAGGTGGTGCGGTATCGGGTGGGCGACGGGTTCGTCCGCGTCGAATCGCGCAGCGGCAGTGACACTTCCCCGGGAACCGTGCTCGAGTACCTGTCCCGGCAGCTGCGTCGTCGGCGGCTCCGATTACCCGATGTCCCTTTCGATTTCGCCGGTGGGTACGTCGGATATCTGGGCTACGAGGTCAAGGCGGACTGCGGTGCCGCCCCCGGGCACCGGGCGGCCACGCCGGACGCGCAGTGGGTGTTCGCCGACCGCCTCATCGTCGTCGACCACGTCGCAGAACGGACCCATCTCCTCGCCCTCACCGACACGGAAAACCGTGCGGCGGGGCAGGATTGGCTCGATCGCACCCGCAGGCTCGTGGCCACCCTGCCCGACTGGGCGAACCCGGAACCGATGGACCTGCCCGCGGACGAGCAGACCGTGGCCGCCGGACTCACCCGGGGCCGCGACCGCTACCTGGCCGATATCGCCGAGATCGGGGCGCAACTGCGCGCGGGGGAAACCTACGAGGTCAACCTCACCGACAATGTCGTGGTCGGCGACGACGGCGACGGGCTGACGGTGTATCGCACACTGCGCCGGAGCAATCCGGCTCCCTACGCCGCATTCCTGCGGCTCGGCGACGTCGAGATCGCGTGTTCGTCACCGGAGCGATTCCTGAAGGTGAATCGCACCCGGATGGTGGAGAGCAAGCCGATCAAGGGCACCGCGCCCCGCGGCGGCACCCCCGCCGCCGACGAAAACCTGCGCCGCGCACTGGAACTGGATCCCAAGACGCGCGCCGAGAACCTGATGATCGTGGACCTGCTGCGCAACGATCTGGGCCGGGTCTGTGAGATCGGCAGCGTCCATGTACCGAAACTGATGGCCGCCGAGAGCTATACGACGATGCATCAGCTGGTGTCGACGGTGCGCGGACGACTGCGCCCCGAGATCGACGTGATCGACTGCCTGCGTGCGTGTTTCCCCGGCGGCTCGATGACCGGCGCGCCCAAGCTGCGCACCATGGAGATCATCGACTCCCTGGAAACCGAAGCGCGCGGGGTGTATTCGGGCACCATCGGCTTCCTCGGTCTGGGCGGCACCGCCGACCTGAACATCGTCATTCGCACCGCGGTCCGGCACGGCGGCCGCTGGCAGACCGGCGCCGGCGGCGCGATCGTGCTCGACTCCGACGCCGAAGAGGAATACCACGAGATGGTGCTCAAGGCGGCGGCGTCTCTGCGCGCGGTCACCGAGGTCGCCCGGTCGAATTCGGCGGTCGCGCAGGCATAGCAGCGCTCGGGCGGCGTCGACGCCGCAGGTCGAGCGTTCGTGTCGGCGTCGACTGGCATAGTTCCGGTCACCATGAATCGCACCGAAACGGGTCTCACACCGGTACCGAACGCCCTGTTGAGCGTGCTGCTGTCCTGGCGGTCGACGCAGGTGGTGGACGTGCACGCCCTGCTCCTGTCCGAGGACGGCCGGGTCCGGTCGGCCCGGGACGCGGTGTTCTTCAACGCGCCCCGGCATCCGTCGCAGGCGGTGACCCTGGATCAGGAGCCGCTGCCGGGCACGGCGCGGCTGTCGGTCTCGCTGCCGCGGACCGAGCCGGAGATTGCCCGCATCCTGGTGACCGGATCCGTCGAGGACGGCGACCTGGCCCGGATCCCGGGATTGGCGTTGAGCGTCGACGATGCCGAAGGGCTGGTGGCACGCACCGACGTGGCGGGCGCAGCTCCGGTATCCGCGAGCCCCGGGCCGTTCCGGGCGATGGTGTTCGGGGAATTCCGCCGCGGGGACGACCGCTGGTGGTTCCGGCCGGGCGGCACCGCGCGGCCCGGGCTGGCCGAGCTGTTCGCCGATTTCGGCGTGCCGGTCGACGGCGCGGACCGTCGGATTTCCCTGCGCCGCACCACCATCGACGACCGCATCGGCGATATTCCGGCCGCACCACCGGATCCCGACCGCGCGGACTGGCACCCGGACCGCACGGACCCGACGGTGCTGCGCTGGTGGGACGGCATCGCCTGGACCGACACGACCATGCCGGTGGTGCCGCCGGATTCGCGGATCTGCGTCCGGTGCGGCCGCCGCCGCGGCTGGCGGGTGCTGGGCACGCCCACGCCCTGCCGGACCTGTACCGCGGAGATCGAGGAGTACCTGACCGGTTGGCGCGCCCGCGCCTGGCGAGTGCTGACCGGCGACGGCCCACACGGGCACGCCTGGGACGAGCTGTGGACCGCCCTGCGCTTCCGCCGCATCGACGCCGACACCGGCCGTGCCGCACTCCGCTCGCCCGGGCTGGCCTACCTGGAACGGCTGGCCGCCTTCGCCGACGGCGAGATCGGTCCCGACGACCTGGACGACTTCGAAACGACAGCGCAGGCCCTGGCACTCGCCGGCCCGCTGGTCGAGGATCTGCGCCGCCGCCTGCAGCGCGCGCGGACCCTGTCGCGGCTGCGCGCCGGGGATCTGCCGTCCGTACACATCGCCGACCTGCACCTGGATCCCGAGGAACGGGTACACGTGGACATCCCGGCCACCCGCGTGCGCCAACTGGCCCGCGGTCCGAAGGCCACCGCCGGGCGGCTGATCTGCTCGAACAAGAAACTCCGCTTCGTCGGCCCCGAGGCGGGCATCGAATTGCCATGGTCGCGCGTCGTTTCCGTGACCGCCGCCGACGGTGTGGTCGCCGTCGCGGCGACCTCGGCGCGCGGCGGGGCCGAATTCGAAGTCACCGACCCGGATTTCGTCGCCGCCGCATTGGAAGGCGCCCTGCGCGTGGCCAAACGGCTGGCGCTCGCACCCGGCCGACGCGACCGCCGCTCCATCCCGCCGGAGATGAAGGCCGAGGTGTGGCAGCGCGACGGCGGCACCTGCGCCGACTGCGGCGCCACCCACTACCTGGAGTTCGACCACATCATCCCGCTCAGTCGCGGCGGCGCCACCAGCCCCGCCAACCTGCAGATACTCTGCCGCGCCTGCAATCGAGGGAAGGGCGCCCGCATCTGAGCCGGTATCGGCGCGCCGAGCCGGCGAGACTCCGCTCGGTGACGTCGCTCACCGTTCCGGCCGCCGCCGTCACGTAGTTCGGGGCCGCCTCGTCCAGGTGTCGAGGGCCCGTCGGCGAAGTCATGGGCCGAGACGAGAGGAGGCGCATCATGCTGGTCGCGGTGTTGGGAGGTACCGGAATGCTCGGGGCGCCGGTGGTACGGGAGCTACTGGCCCGCGGGCACGACGTCCGGATGCTCAGCCGCAGCGCGCCGGGGCAGGTGCCCGACGGCGCCGAGCACCGGCCGGTGGACGTCACCACCGGCCGCGGACTCGACGCGGCGCTGGCGGGAGTGGATACCGTCGTCGATGCGGTGAGCACACAGCGGCGTGCCAACGAAGTGCTGGTCGAAGGCGTGCAGCGGGTGCTCGACGCCGAGCAACGGGCCGGGGTCGGACATCACGTCGAGATCTCCATCGTCGGCTGCGATCGGGTCGGGACGGCGTATTTCCGGGCCAAGGTCGCGCAGGAGCGCCTCGTCACCGCGGGCCCGGTGCCGTGGACCCTGTTGCGGGCCACGCAATTCCACGAATTCGTCGACGACGCGCTCGCCTCGGCGGCGCGCTACCGGATCGCCCCGCATTCGACGGCGAGGGTGCAGCCGGTGGATGTGGACGCGGTCGCGGTCCGCCTGGCCGATGCGGTCGACGCGGGGCCGTCGGGCCGCCTGCCCGATCTCGGTGGCCCGACCGTGTACACCCTGACCGAGGCGTCGACGCTGCGCCGAACTCGAATCCGGCGGGCGCTGTTGCCCATTCGCGTTCCCACTCTCGGTCGCACCGCCCGCGCGCTGCGCGACGGCGCCCTCTGCGTGGGGCCGGGCGGTGAGACCGCATCGTTCGATTACGCCGCCTGGCTCGAGCGCCGAACGGTCTCGGGGCCGACGGCCGGTTGATCGGCTGCCCGCCGCACGCCGCTGTGCGCCCGAACCGCCGACGCGTGCGCCGTTGCACGTGCCTTCCGTCGCGGGATCTCGATGTCGGCTCCCGGCGCCGAGATCCTGCCTCTCAGCATCGCGCCCGCCATCGAACTCCACTATCGGGATTGACCCCTATTCGCCCCTGAAACTTCGCACACCGGCACGGAGAAGTGAGCCGCCAGGTATTCACACCGCCGTGCCCGGCGGCAGTCAGCTCGCGAGCGCAGGGGTGGATGCGGTTCGGATTGTGGCGGTGACCGTTTCGGGCGATTCCAGCATGACCAGGTGGCCGCCGCCCGGCACGGTCACGGCCTCGACCGGATTGAGG
Organism: Nocardia mexicana NBRC 108244; assembly: GCF_001613165.1. Classification (GTDB taxonomy): domain Bacteria; phylum Actinomycetota; class Actinomycetes; order Mycobacteriales; family Mycobacteriaceae; genus Nocardia; species Nocardia mexicana. Next base: position 167,878 of record NZ_BDBV01000021.1, on the reverse strand, counting down.
GTGGCGTTGAGGCGGGCCCCGGCGGCCGCCGACAGGATGCGATTCTTCTCGCCCCAGATCGTCGTGATCGGGGGGAACGTCGGCCCGGGACGGAAGCGGTCCAGTTCGGCCAGGCGCGGCAGATCGCGGGCGATGGCGGCGGCGGGCAGCAGGCGGCGCGGCTCGGTCCAGCGTTTCCGCAGGCCGGCGATGGACTCCGAGCCCTCTCGGCGGCCCAGCGGCCCCAACTGCTCGCGCACCAGCCAGGCCGCGGCCAACCCGGGCAGCCGGGTGGCGCCCGCCAGCGTGTCCAGCGGCAGATGCCGCGCGAGGCGGGCGGTCCGGCCGGTGGAGGTGGGGCGCAGCGTGGCGGCCGTCAGCGGGCTGCTGAGCACCAGCGCACGCACCCGCTGCGGGTTGCGGCGGGCGTACAGCAGCGAGAGCGCGCTGCCGAAACAGTGCCCGACCAGCGTGACATCGTGCAGGCCGTGGGCCGCCACGAACTCCGAGACCAGGCGCAGATAGTTGTCGACCGTATATCCGGAATCGGGCAGGCCGGAGTCGCCGTAGCCCATCAGGTCCAGCGCGTAGACACGATGAGTGCGATGCAACGCCCGGAACTGCGGCGCCCAGATGGTGCGGTCACCGCCGATATTGTGCAGGAACAAGATCGGATCACCCGATCCGGCGTGGTCGTACGCGATCGGCACGCCGTGAAAATCGAACACCGGCATCGGGCGCTCTCCTCATTGAGTAGCGATGCTGCTTCTCCGGCCGCGAGGACCGTCGACATCGACATACCCCGAGCACGGTACTGCCACCCATACTAACCGGTACCGTGCGTCACACAAGGAGGGCGTAAGCCCCCGATTCGAGGGGGGCGAGGAAGTTCCGCGGGGTCAGCGCGGTTCCCCGCCAAAAGCATGCGGGGGATGGCGGAGGGGAGATGACCGCGCCTGGGCGGCGGGCAGGTTCATCCGACTACGCCACTCGTCGTATCGCCGCTACGCATCCATTCCTGCAGGCGGCGCATCCCCGTATCCCGGTCGATGACCGGCTCGTAGCCGAAATCCCTTGCGGCCGCACTGGTGTCGTAGGTTCCGGTGCGGGTCATCACCGCCACCGTGTAGCGCGAGAGCGGCGGCGACCAGCGGGCGGCCACGAACGGTATGCGCCGCAGCATTTCGATCACCGCGACGATCAGGTGCACCAGCCGCGGATTCAGCTGCCGCGACGGCGGCCGGTAGCCGAGTTCGGTGGTGACCTGCGCGAGGAATTCCCATACGTTCGTGCGTTCGGCATCGGCGATGAAATACGGCTTGCCGCCTACGTTTTCCGAGGCCGCGGCCTTCACGCACGCGTCGACGATGTTCTCCACATGACAGAGCGAGGCATACACGTCGCGGCCGAACGACAGATCCGGCAGCGACCCCGCCGCGGCGCGGTCGAGCAGCCGAACGATCGGCCCGGACCGGTCACCCGCACCCCAGATCGCCCGCGGCCGCAGCGCGCAGGTGGTGAATCCGGGCGCGTTCGCGGCCAGCACCAGCCGTTCGGCCGCCGCCTTCGTCTCGCAGTAGTGGTTGAGGTAGCGGCGCGGATACGGCACCGACTCGTCGACCTCGATCTGGTCGCCGCCGTCGCGGTCCATCAGCGCGCTCGGGCTGGAGACGAAGACGAACCGCGAGGCCCCGCCGCCGCGCGCCGCGCTCAGCAGCCGCTCGGTCGCGCGAACGTTCTCCGCCCAGAATTGGTCCCGGGTGCCGCGCTCATCGACCCGCGCGGCGCCGTGGAATACGACGTCCACTCCGGACGCCGCCCGATCCAGCGACGCCGCATCCGCCAGGTCCCCGGTAACGATCTCGACCTGGTCCACCGCCTCGCCGAGATCGCGCAGATTGCTGGTGGGCCGCACCAGGATCGCCACCTCGTACTCCCCGTCGCGCACCAGCCTCCGCACCAGCGCACCACCCAGGAATCCGGACGCTCCGGTCACCAATGCCTTCATCGCACCTCCTGAAATCCGTTCGGCTCCGGGTCATCTCGGCGCTGTGGAGCGCGCACCGGACCCCGGCTGAGTCCGCCACCAGGTCAACCCGAAAATCTGCGTCATGGCCACCGTTTCGGCGCGCGGGCGGCTCGCGAGTTCGTCGGCGGCGAGTGCGATCGGGATCTGCGCCGCATGCCCGACGGTGCTCAGCAGCATGTCGGCCCACCACAGCGCACGCAGCGCCCGGCTCGCGGGAGCACGCCCGGTCAGCGCGACCACCAACCCCACCAGCAGATACAGCCATCCGAGAATCGGGACGGCCCGCAGCACAGCAACTTTCATGCCTTCGCTCGCTTCCGCAATTGCCGCCCGGCCCAGACCGCCAGCTTCTCGCGGCCGATCTTCGCGTTGTGCCGGATATCGACCGGGAAACCCGGATGGAAAAGGAACTCGCCGACCGGCGCGGCCACATCGAATTCGGCACGGCGGGAACGCAGTTCGTCCTCGACGCGGTCGCGGTCGGCGCCCGGCTCGAGCTCGACGCACAGCACCGGGCGCTGTGCGCCCCGCTGGCCCACGCCGACCAGCGCCGTGCGCGCCACCCCCGCAACGGTGTTGAACACCTGCTCGATCTGCACGGTGAACAGCGGACCGTCGGCGGTGACCAGGCGCTGACTCTTGCGCCCGCAGAACCAGATCCGATCCTGCTCGTCGATCCAGGCCAGGTCGCCGGTGCGGTGCCAGACCACGTCGCCGTCGACGATCTTGCCTGCCGCGTTGGCCGATTCGGGCCAGAAGTAGCGGGTGCTCACGTTCGGCCCGGACACCACCAGCTCGCCGATGCCGCGGGAGACGGCCAGATCAGGCTCGCGGGCAACGACATCCGACCAGGCGGGCAGCGGGTCGTCGGTGATCGCGACGATGCGGGCCCGCACGTCCAGGGCCGGTCGGCCCACGCAGACCCCGGCGCCGCGATGTGCCCGCTCGACCAGACCGCCGAGCAGTTCCCGTGATTCGACGGTCGACATCGGCAGCGCCTCGGTCGCGCCGTAACCGGCGTAGACGCGCGCCTGCTCCGGCAGTACCCGCCGCAACCCGGCGATGCACCAATCCGGCACCGGCGCACCGCCGGAATAGATGCTCTGCAGGGTCGGCAACTCCACCGCCCCCGCCTCGACATGGCGCAGCAACGGAATCAGCACGGCCGGCGAGGCGAACATGGTGCGTACCCCGAACCGATTCACCGCATCCACCACGTGCGCCGGGTCCGTGGACCCCACCTGCGAGGGAATCAGCGGCGGCAGCACGCAGCGGGACCCGAGCAGCAGCTCGAGGATCCCCGCGACCGGTGCGGTGATCAGGGACGTGCCCGGCGCGATCCGTTCGCGCGCGGCGTCGACCTGGTCGATCATGGCGCTGATGTTCCCGTGGGTGAGCACGACCGCCTTCGCGGGACCGGTGCTGCCGGTCGTGTAGGCGATCAGCAGCGGATCGGTGTCCGGGGCCGGTTCCCGATGCGGCACCGCCGCAGCGGGTTTGCGGCCCCAGTCCGCCAGCGACGGCCCGCACCAGAACCAGCGGTTGCCGACGGTCACCGCGACCCGCACCTTGCGGAAGTAGGCGCGAAAGATTATCCGCACCGCCTGTGCCTCCGGCACGCCCACGAAGGCCTCGGCATCGGCGGCCTGCAGACAGCGCAGCATCTTGCGCAGGCCCATTCCGGGATCGATCACCACCGGCACCGCGCCGATCTTGAACAGTCCGTACAGCACGGCATACAGCTCGGGCCCCGGAGTGACCAGCACGATGGTGCGCGTGCCGTGCCCCACCCCCGCGGCGGCGAACCGCTCGGCGATCACGTCGGACCAGTCGTCGAGCTCGGCGTAGGTCAGCTGCCGATATTCCGGCAGGCCCGCGGCGGTGCGCCCGTCGGGATAGATCACCGCCTCCCGATCCGGGTGTGCGGCAACGACTTCGCGGAACCGGTCCAGTGCCCGCCAATAGATCGCGGTGGTCACTCCGACACCTCGTTCCGGGCGCGTTTCACGCGTGTGGGAATGGTGAATACGTAATGCGGCACGCTGGCCCCCTGAAATTGTCGCGGAATGCGAGAAACGGTACCGGTGAGGCTACCGCACAGCGCATCGGCCCGCTACCGCAGACGGTATCCAAAACCGTTGGGGAACAGTAAATTACGTGTGTCTCCCGGTACCGAAACATGTTCGCCGCAACCCCTATAAACCCCTATTCGTAAACCTTCACTCATAACTCGACAGTCGCAGGTCACCCAGCCTTTCGGGACGGCAGGACGTGAAAACAGGCTGTTACAGGCGTGATTCGAGGCCTCGCCGACCCACCGGCGACCGGCTACCGCCTGGTAGCCTCGGCAACGGCATCGGCGCTACTGGACAACGACGGCGCGGTATCGGAAATTCTCCCCCGCATACCTTCAGCCGCACCAGAATTCGACCGCATTCGCGAAAACAATCCTGAGAGTAGGGGGCCATGCGTACTCGTTTCGAATCGCTGGGCGCATACACACCCAGCACCGTGCGCTCCACCGAAGATGTGATCTCCAGTCTGTCCGTGCCCAGATCGCTGGACCTGGAGCGCATCACCGGCATCAAGAATCGCCACGTACACAATTCCGACCCGGACGACTACGAATCGTCGTTCGCGATGGCATTGCATGCGATCGACGATTGCCTGGAGCACTCCGACTACAGCGCCGACGAGATCGACGTCGTGATCTCGGTGTCGATCACCCGCTTCCGCGAACCCGATATCCATTGCTTCGCACCGGCTTTCGCGCTCATGCTGCGCAACGCGATCGGCGCCACCAAGGCACTGCACTTCGACCTCTCGAACGCCTGCGCCGGCATGATCACCGGCGTGCTGGTGCTCGACCGGATGATCAAGGCCGGTGTCGTGCGCAACGGCCTGGTCGTCAGCGGCGAGCAGATCACCCCCATCGCCGACACCGCCGCCCGCGAGATCAGCCAGCCCTACGATCCCCAGTTCGCCGCGCTGACCGTCGGCGACGCGGCGGTGGCGGTGGTGGTGGACGACCGCGGCGACGACAACGACGAAATCCACTACGTCGAGCTGAATACCGCGGCCTACGGCGCCGAATTCTGCATCGGCATGCCCAGCGACAAGACCACCGGCATCGCCATGTACACCGACAACCGCCAGCTCGCCAGCGAGCACCGCTACCAGCAGGCGCTCGATCGCATGTCGGATTTCATGAAGGAGACCGGGCGGACCTGGGAGAGCGAGAAGTACGACTACTGGATCCATCACCAGTTCAGCGGTCCGGCGATCGAGTACATCAGCCAGCTCGCCGAACAGCACTTCGGAACCCCGATGCCGCAGGCGCTCAACGTGCTGGAGGAGTACGGCAACACCGCCTCCACCTCGCACTTCCTCGTCCTGCACGAACACCTTGCCCAGCAACGGATTCCGCGCGGATCCAAGGTGCTGCTGGTGCCGGAGGCGTCGGGCATCGTGTCCGGTCATCTCGCCGCCACCATCTCCCGCTTGGAGGCCTGAATTCATGAGTACCGCAATTGTTTCCGCGGCCGTATGCACCGACGTCGATACGGGAAGTTACTTCCAGCTGGCCACCCGCGCCGGGCGCGCCTGCATGGAACGGGCAGGCGTCTCCCCCGATCGCATCGGCGTGGTGATCAACGCCGGCGTCTTCCGCGACAGCAATATCTCCGAGCCCGCCGTCGCCGCGCTGATTCAACAGCGGCTGGGGATCGGGCTGGAGTACCGGACCGGGCGGGTTCCCGCCTTCTCGTTCGATCTCCTGCACGGCGCCACCGGCGTCATCCACGCCCTGACGGTCGCGCACTGCTTCCTCGCCCCCGGCGAGCTGGAATACGCGCTGATCGTGGCCGGTGACACCCACCCGTCGACCGAGCGGGTCGTCGAGGGTTTCCCCTACGCCGCGGGCGGGGCCGCCGTACTCCTGCGTTCTTCTTCCGGTGCGGGCGGATTCGGGCAATTGCACGCCACGCAGACGACCGGCGCGGCCGAACCGACCGCTTGGGTGGATTTGGGCGCCGCGGGCACCGCCGGCCGCTCGGCGCTGTCGGTGCGGACCGGCGCGGGCGATCCGCTGGCATACGCCGTCGATGTCGTGCAGGACTGCCTGGCCGCCGAGGGCCTGGACCGCGGCGACTTCGGCACCGGCAGCGTCGTCCTGCTGGCGCCCGCCCCGGAGCCGGGCTTCCGCGAGCAACTGGCGTATCGGCTGGGTGTGCCCTCGATATCGGTGGCCGGAATCGATCCCGCGATCGGCGATCCCTACACCGCGGCGCCGGTGCACGCCTACCTGAACGCCGCGGACGCGGGCCTGCTCGACGCCGCGCGGGCGGTGCTGTTCCTGGCCGCGGACGACAGTTCCGCGGCCTGCCTGGCGTATCGACCGCAACCGCTGGAACCGGCCGGCAGCGCCGTCGCGCTGCATGCCAAACACATTGACGTGTAGCATAATTCACGCGGCAGGCCGCCGCCGGCAGGTAGTAGTGGGAAGCGCCCCGGCGGCCGCCGAGAACCGTGCACCGGCTGAATCCGGATGTCACCGACATCCACCGCCGCAACGATGCCGCTCCCCAGTACCATTGCGCCCACACCGGGCCGCACTCCCTTCAGTCGGGCACTCCGATCGATGAAGGGACTGGAGTATGCAGTGGTCGGTCGCTCGGGACCGCACCCGGACATCGATCGTCGCCGGTACGCGCGAGCAGGTCTCCGCGCGACCACGACGAACGGACGGGGATCAGACACTCACCACGCTGTTGCGCGGCGGCGATCCGGAGCGGCTGCGGGTGGCCTCCGCGATGGCGGTGCTGGGCGGCGTGGCCAGCGTGCCGCTCGCGGCCGCTCTGGTGGATACCGATCAGGAACGAATTCGCCGCGTGGTGGCGGATTTCACCGAGGTGGGATGGGCGGCGCAGGAGCGCTTCGCCCATCCGGCGATCGCGGCGCGCATCCTGCGCGACGTGCCCGTCGAGCAGCGCCGCGAACTACACGGCCGAGCCGCGGAGCTGTTGCACCGCAACGGTTTTCCGTGCTCGGTCGTGGCCGCGCAGCTGGTGGCCGCCGGTGACGCTCGCACCTCGTGGGCCGCGCAGGTGCTGGTGGCCGCCGCCGACCAGGCCTTGGCCGACGACGAGATCGACTGTGCCGCACAGCGGCTCGAGCTGGCCTACCGCGCCAGTCGGCGCGCGGGCGGGCGCGCGGCCATCGCCGCCCGGCTGGTCTCGGTCGAGTGGCGACTCAACCCGTCCACGCGGACACGCAATTTCGGCCGGCTGAAGGCGGCGCTGTATACCGGCCGCGTTCCCTACGCCGAACTACCGACGGCGGTACTGCACATGCTGTGGCACGGCTATGTGCAGCACGCCGACCACGCACTGGCCCGGCTGGAACGCGGTCCGGCGGGGACCCTCACCTTCAGCCCGCGCGTCGACTTCCTGTGTGCCTGGCTGCGATACACCCATCCGATGCATCTGGAGCGGCACCGGCGGCTGTTCGCCGACCGGGCCCGGATCGGGGCGGCCGGCGCCGTGGACCGGGAGTCGCCGTACCGGCAGGCCGCCGACCTGCTCTCCGCTCTGACCGTGCAGCAGCCCCCTGCCGATATCGCGACGGTGGCGCAGCGCATCCTGGCGTGTCACCGGCTCGGGCCGAACACCGTCGAGGCACTGGTGGCCGCCGTCGACTGCCTCATCCACACCGATCGCCTCGATACCGCCGACGCGTGGTGTACCTCGCTGCTGGCCGAGGCAGAAGCCCGGCATGCGCCGACCTGGCGGTCCATCTTCGCCGCCCTGCGCGCCGAAACCCTGCTGCGCCGCGGCAATCTGACCGCAGCCGCCGAAAATGCCACGCTGGCTTTGAATCTCGTGCCCGCCGAGCATCTGGGGGTGTGGGCCGGCCGGCCGATCGCGGTGCTGGTGCGCGCGCTGACCGCACAGGGCAAACACACCGAGGCCGCGGCCCAGCTGCGCCGCCCGGTGCCGCGGTCGCTGTTCGAATCGCGTTTCGCCCTGCCCTATCTGCACGCCTACGGGCACCACTGCCTGGCGGTCGGACAGGCCGAACAGGGCCTGCGGCACTTCCGGCAGTGCGGCGCGCTGATGCGGCAGTGGAATCTGGACTTCGCGTGGCTGGTGCCGTGGCGCAACGATATGGCCGCCGCCCATCTGTGTCTCGGCGACCAGCGCAAGGCGCAGGCGTTCGCCACCATGCACCTCGAGCTCATCGGCGGGCCGGACCGGCACCGCAGCGCCGGTATATCGCTGCGGGTGCTGGCGGCGACGGGCGATGCGCACCGGCGGGTACCGCTGCTGCGCCGCGCCGTCGCGGTGGCCCGGGCGGGCGCCGACGAGCTCGAATTGGCCACGGCCCTCACCGATCTGGGCCGCGCGCACCGCTCGATCGGCGATGCCGACAAGGCCCGGCCGCTGCTGCGCGAGGCGGTCCGGCTGGCCGAATCGTGCGGTTCCGGGGTGCTGGTGCGGCGGTTGCGCGGGGACCGCACCCCGCCCGCACCCGTGGCACCGCCGCCGGTGCGCGTCGCCCCCAGCCGCGTCGACGCGCTGAGCCCGGCCGAGCGGCGGGTGGCCGACCTGGCGGCGCTGGGCAAGCGCAACCGCGAGATCGCCGACACCCTCGACATCACCACCAGCACGGTCGAGCAGCACCTGACCAAGGTGTACCGCAAGCTCTCGGTCGCACGCCGCGGCGAACTGCGGTTCGTGCTGGCGGCCCGGGGACCGGCGGCCGAATCCGCCGCCGGATAACGGCCGCCGATGCCGCCGGGAGTGTGATCCTCGGCGGCAACCGGTCTCGCTCCTTGACCTCGAGCCGACTCGAGGTTTCAGAATGCGGTCGTCAGAGGAATTCGAAGGAGGAGAACGCAAATGCCGAAGCTCGACCGCATCATCGAGTCCGCGCTGTACGTCGAGGACCTCGACCGCGCACGAAAGTTCTACGGCGACGTCCTGCAGCTCGAGCCCATGCTCGACTCCGACGTCCTGTGTGCCTACGACGTAGGCGGCGACAACGTCCTGCTCCTGTTCCAGCGCGGCGGATCGCTGGAGAAGAAGGTGCTGCCCGGCGGCCCCGGCCTGCCGAGCGGCGAAATCCCGCCGCACGACGGCAGCGGCCGCCTACACGTCTGCTTCGCGGTCACCGAGGATCAACTCGCCGAATGGGAAACCCACCTGGGCGAATACGGCATCCCGCTAGAGGGCCGCACCGGCTGGGCCCGCGGCGGCCGCAGCATCTACTTCCGCGACCCCGACGGCCACCTCCTCGAACTCATGACCCCGGGCAACTGGCCTACCTACTGACCGACGACTCACTGAGCGATCACCGCCCGAAGCGCGGACCGAGGACCCCCGCGGGATCATCGGTCCGGCGCTCGGCGCGGTCACGACAACTTCAAGATCCGAATTCGCCGCGAGTCGCGCGAGTACGAGACGGTCGAACCCGAAAACTCTCCTGTTCTTACAGCGCTTCGGTCGCGCCCGCCAGGACAAATTTCTCTGCCCGGCAGATTTCGTTCATATTTTTCATACGGTAGTTCCACCACCGCTCGGACGAGAAGAATGAGAAATCCGTATGCGGGCGGATGCTCGATCAGGTTGATCTTGGTGAGGCCCGTTGGGAGGGGATCCTACCTGCGTACCCCCGTAATGGTTCGCGAGAAGTAATGACCGACGAAGAAATCAAGTTCACTAACAATCTCATATCATTTTCACGCCAGCCTGAGCTGCGGCGGCTGGTCGAAAGGATTCGCGAGCCATCGTGCCGGGTGACACTGATCTGCGGAGCGGGCGTCACCGCCGATGCCGGCCTCCCGACGTGGCACAGCCTGATACGGAACCTGGCAGAGCTGATAAGGCTGAACGAGTCGGAGGGGATTCGTGCGGCCATCCTGGCAGACGAAGCATCGCTCACGCGAAAAGCGGATCTCATCCTGGCGCTGCTGCCGAATTATCACAGCTCCGATGACGCCATAGCCGATGCGCTCTACAGCTCGCGCGAAAAGAACGACTATTTCGGTGGACAACTCGCCACGTCGATTGCGATGCTGTCGAAAGCGCTGGGAAGTCGATGCCGAATCATCACAACCAATTATGACGATCAAATCGAAGAATCATTGCGAGAAATCGGTGAGACACGAACAATAATGGTGAAGGGACTACCCCAGGAGCTTACCGGGATCGATCCGAACGGCAACAAGATCGCAGATCGACGCGAGGTACAGAGGCAGACGGCCGCTTGGCTGGAGAACAATTCCACGACCTGGCTCGATAGCTTGTTCAGCGTATCGGAAAACACCGTGCTACATCTGCACGGGTACATTTCACATAAACAGGAGAGATCCGCGCCGGGGCCCAGCAGGATCGGTCCGATCCTCCTCCGGGAGTCGGATTATCTCGAGTACGGGCAACAGGTCCAGGTATTGATCGAACAAGCCATAAGCACCGACAATTCGATCACGGTGTTCATAGGAACCAGCATGACCGATCCCAGCATCGTCGGCCCCCTCGCCAGCACCGCCGATAATCGCCGCGGCAGGGACATCTTCTGCCTGTTACCGTCCGACGGAACCGAGTCACCGGAGTACGATCAGGGAATTCCGGGACAAACCGCCTTCTCATATCGTCAAGGTCAGAAAACCTACCTCGATGAGCAACTGGGTGTTTCCGCGATCCTGCTCAAGAGTTACGCTCAGGTCTCACAGGTCGTGATGGAACTGTGCGCAGCCATAGACGATAGCGCGGCCTACCTCGCTGATGATCCGGAAAGTTCGATCAGATACGGGTTCAGATTTCGCCGCATACTCGAATCCGTCCATTCGATCGTGGGAACCAGACTCGGATCCATCGCACCGTCCGACGCCGACTCGCGCGCCCTGAGCGATGCCCTGGACGAGACGCTGTGTGCGACGGACGGCCCCTTGAAGTACGTGGGAAGTATCGTGAAGGGATATACCGCCACCGAGCTCGGCACATACAACCTCGATCCGGAACGGATGAAGCAGGAGAGATTCGGCCTGTTCCTCTGGTTGCGCCAGTTCATACCGGATGTCGGATCCACGGCAGAATTTACCATCTTCCTCGTCGGTTCGTCTGCGTACGCACATCGAGACGGCGCCAATTTGAGCGGAAGGGTCGGGTGGGTGCTTCCGAAGTCGATATTTTCGGCGGCACGGTCGGTGTTTCTCGGTCAAACAGTCTTCGACTATCTGGACTTCGAACAGCACGACGACGCGAGACGACCATGGCGGACATTCATTGCCGTCCCACTGGAATGCAGCGAATCGGACCTTGATATCGGAGGAAAATCAGCCTACAGGGTACTGGTGGGAAGTGCTGTTCTCCACAGTACCCTGCGGGTGGTCGACCGCGACGCCCTCCGCAGAGGTGCCGAGGAGACATTCGATCCTCGTGAGATATCGCAACTGTCACTCCTGAAACGCAGCCAGCGTATACGTCTTGCTCAGCTCACCGCCGCGGCCGGAATCAACGCGATACAAATCTTGCAGAGCAGGACCGGCCGGTAGGGTCAGCACCCTCCCGCAGACTGTTTGGTCGACTGATATGTTGCGGGAGGTACCGTGGCGGGCTCGGGAATCAGATTCCCGAGCTCCTCGCGTGAGACGAAAGCGTTGTTGAAGGCGGCTACGATCTTCGTGGCTACGCGGTAGCGCCGCGCCGTTGCTGATTCCTCGCTGCTGGTCATCGCGCTACTTCCCTCTGCATCGTCGAAGGCAGAAGACCCAGGACAGTGGACCCCGATCGCGGGGACGTTCGGCCATGGTGCCACAACACACCCCGCGAAGCATGAATTTGATGATTCGATCTCATAAACAACCAGTAACGATAAACCGGAACGTCCGTCCTACATCTGCGATGATGGCACTATCATCCCGCTCGATCTGCCGTGCCGGGCCCTACTCCGGCGTAATGTTGGAAGATGTCCATATTTTCCGGTCGGATGTCATGTTGCCTGTAACAATCCCCCGAGCCGACCCGATACCGAGGAAACCGTATAGCACTTACCAGTTCTGAATGTGAAGATCATCCGTGTCCGAACCGAATACTCAGGACGAACTCGCCAGGCTGCGTCAATGGCTTGACGAGCAGTTGAACACCCAGTTCAAACGCCACAACGACTGGCGGCAACGCGACAAAGTCAAATCGTTCGCTCTGCATATCGCTACTGCCGTGCTCTCGGCAGTCGTCACGGTCCTCATCGGCCTGCAGGTCTCCGATTGGGCCCGCCCTGTCCTGTCCAACGTGGCCCTCGGCGTCGGCGCGGTCGTCACAGTGCTCGCCGGGACGGAAACCTACTTCAATCACCGGGATCTGTGGATCCTCCGCGTTCAGACGCTAGTCAGGATCGAGGAGCTCAAACGGCAGTTCGACTATCACTCCCTGAAGTCGGTACTCACCGTCGATGAGCTCGACCGGTATGCGGAGCAATTGGATCAGATTCTGAAGCGGGACCACTCGGCATGGATTCAAATGCGCACGGTCAATCACTCCGAGCACGCGCCGCCCGCACCGGCCGAGAATTGACCTCGTATCGCCACAACCCCACGTGACAGCCCGCGCGATCTGCGGGAGTTGGTGGGCCGCGCTCCACTACTCAAAAGACGCCGTACAGGGGCGACTCCTCGCCGAACTGGTCAAATTTGTCCGATCGTTGGCGAAACGCCAGGTCAAACGCTCTGAGCCACGACCCAAGATCCACAAGCTAGAGCAACGGTTGGCACCCGAAGTAGGTGAGGAGCTGGCTACGGCCTACCGAGCTGGCGCATCGACAGCAGACTTACGGCGCCGGTTCGGCCTAAGCCAACCCAGCGTCCTGAAGCTTCTTGCCGGGCATGGGGTGGAAACCCGTCACCAAAGATTCGCCGAGGAGGACGCCCTCAGCGCCGTGGCCCTGTACCAAGAAGGCCAGACCATGATGCAGCTGGCCGAAAAGTTCGGCGTGAACATCAAGACCATCCGGCGAGCACTTGTCAGACACGGCGTCACGATCAGGCCGAAGCGGCACCAGGAGCCGAGAGAGGGAGCCTAAGCCTGGGAGTTGTACGGGTCCGGGTGACGGTCGCTCAACCCCTCCTCCCCATCAATCACCTCATCCAGCCACTCGACAAGGTGCCGCGCCTCCGGCGTGCCCACAAGCCCCTCGCGCAATCTCTCAAAGAAGCCCGAACGCCGGTAGCCTCAACACGGCTCGGATCAATAGGCTCATCGTCCGAGGCGTGGAGCAGCCGGGCGACTATATCCTTCGGACAGTGATTCAGAAAGAAGTCCTTGAGCGCTACTCGCATCTCGGGGCTTAGTGCTGACTTATTGTCAGTATCGTCAATAGCGCCAAACTGTGGCTTTAGGTAGGTACCGAGGAGATCGAACCTATGACTGTTCGTAGCCCTACGACCGCCGTCCATGAGCAGGCTTCAAACCCGTTCCTGTATGCGAGGCTAGCTGCCCAATCCAACCATGGTGCCGGGATAGTTCGTCATCAACAGCCTTGTCGTGAGCTGTTCGTTCTTCGGCCACTGCATCGAGGACTTCATGTATGCCGTCTTCCACAGCGGCTTCTAGGCGGTCAAAGCGCCGGTCCATATCGGCGGCGTCAGCCTTTTTCGCTAGCTCAGCCTCGATTGTGTCCATGCGACCGTTCATAGCGTCGAAGCGGCGATCCATATCGGCGGCATCCGCCTTCTTGGCTAGTTCCGTCTTGATAGTGCTCAATTCACCCTTGACCGTGGCCAACTCACCATGCACCGTAGAGAACCCCTCGTGCATCATCTTTAGTAGCGTATTGTATTGTTCATCATTCATAGTTTAGTTCTTAGTATAATGGAATTGACGTATCTTGACAACGATCTATCAAAAAAAGCACCCGAAAGGATCTCGCTCCACTACCGCCAAGAGAGACACAATAGTGCCAGTTCGTGGAATACCAGAATTATCGTCATAGGTACGTGGATAATATCGCCACCGCCCCGGCCGTCGACTGGGCCAGTAGAGGGACCACGCATCCTCTGCATTTACCGTTGGATCAAAGCGAAGCTGCGCAATACGAGTCGTCGACCAGCTATACGGATTAAGCCGCGGTATGGTCGGGCGACATTCACAGATGGTGACATATCGCCCACGGCGAGATGCAGTAAGCCGCAACTCTTGTTCGTACTGCTCCGGCACCGCCTGAATACACCAGCGCTCAATTGCTTCGAGGTCGGAGGGCGGAATCGGGCCATGTCGCCGAGCACCATGGTAGGGAACTAAGTCAAAATTGAGTGTATGAATCATACGCTTTCTATAATACCTCCAGAACACTTCGATCGACAAGCATTACCGAACCGTCTGTCGAGCGCGTCAACAGCTCACGTTTCGCCTGGCTTTCGTTTTCTCGGCGCCTCAGCAATGACCTGATCGAGCCACCCAACGAGATGGGCGGCATTCGGGTCGTCTTGCAACGCACTGCGCATACGGCCGAAAAAGCCGCTCTTGTAGTAGTAGGGCCACATTTGGTAGACATCACCATAGCGCACCGGAATTTCTGACCAGGGTACGTCGTGCGTTTGTTTGTACCGTATGCCATCAAAGAGACGCCGCTTCCTGGCAAGCTCAGAATCTCGCAGGGGGCGAGCACCACGACGGAGGTTCCGTTTTGGAATCGCTGCCGCCAGCAGCTGCCACTCCTCGTCGCTAAGATCGCTGGCGGCCGGCCCTACGACCGCCGTCCATGAGCAGGCTTCAAACCCGTTCCTGTATGTGAGGCAATCTGCCCAATCCAACCATGATGTCTGGATAGTTCGTCATCAACCGCTTTGTCGTGAGCTGTTCGTTCTTCGGCCACTGCATCGAGGACTTCTTGAAGGCCGTCTTCTACCGCGGTTGCTAGGCGATCCAACGCTGCAGCATCAGCCTTTTTAGCCAGCTCAGCCTCGATTGTGTCCATGCGACTGTTCATGGCCTCAAAGCGGCGATCCATATCGGCAGCATCAGCCTTTTTAGCCAGCTCAGCCTCAATTGCATCCAAGCGCTGATTCACTTCAGCAGCATCAGCCTTCTTGGCTAGTTCCGTCTTGATGGTGGCCAACTCACCATGCACCGTAGAGAACCCCTCGTGCATCATCTTCAATAGTGTATTGTATTGTTCATCATTCATAGTTCAGTTCTTAGTATAAATAAATTCACGCATAATAACAAGCTCGAAAGCCCTGGGAGCAGAGCAAGCCCCGCTATATTCATTCTGCAACCCTCCGCTTCTTAACCGGCACACTCTCCCGTTTTATCCGCTCCAGGATCCTTAGTACCACCTCGGCCGAGCAGTTGTCCGTTTCCGCGTAGGCGATGAGGGCGTCAGTAATGTCAGCTTCAGGCGAGTAGAACCCCACCGTCCAGCCGGTCTGTTCGCTCCGCTGTTCAAATAGCGGGCCATCTTTGTCCGCGATCAGCACCCCATAGTCATAGACCGGCTTGATAGAGATAACGAAGCACCCGCTGCCGATGTCCCTCAGTGCGGGTTCGTATCCATGGTCCGCAAGAAGCTCTAGTACATCCCCATACTGCTGTTCGGCCGTGGTTGCGTAATTTGTAGTTTTCATATTCGGTTCTCCTCTTTACATGACTGTTCTAACTCCCTTCGCGAGGAACATCAATAGATTTAGGGAAGAATAGCAATGTATTATCGTCGTCAACAATAGGGCGAGCCATTGACAAGGGCTCCTCTTGTTCTCTGTAGCCGGTCCCACCACATGGTCCGGGATCAATCCTGCGAACTCACCTTCGCTTCACGCTGCCTCAACTCTTGGTGCCGTTCAACTCGATATCTGGTGAACTGTGGCATCGAAGGCGGATCTTGGTTGCGGTTTTCCGGTCGAAGTGCGAGCTTAGATATCCAATACCGATACTGCCAACCACCGCCGACAATATTGGTGTGCGCAATCTTCTCCAGATCGGCGTAGGTGAATCTCTTTTCGCCAGCAAGATATTCATCGATCAACGACATGTACATGTCACTTCCGACCTGGTGTGTCAACCATAGCCAGCGGGCAAGTAGCAGATCGCGGTTCCTATCGATTAGTTCATCAATTATCTCGTGCTCCACTTTGACATGGTTAGCCCGATCGATCGCCCACCGAAGCACGTCCTGACGGTGGCTTCGCAGCCTGCCTACCCGACGAGACTCTGCAACTGCGAAAGCGAACCCCGCGATACCAACGAGCGTTCCGATGATGCCTGACACGGCAAGAAATATGCTCACGGCGTCTTCCTTCTAGGATGAATCTTTGGTGAGAGGCGACTCGTGCAGCGCGCTGGCGTTTCGAATGGACGCTATGTCCGAGTTCACGGCATCAAGCGATACCAAATCGGTAGCGAGGGGCCTAGGGCCTTTAGACCCCTGACTTCCCAGAATTTGTAACAGCCCGCAACCAGGCCATCCAGAAACCATTCCGCCCCGATTGAAAATCTTACAGTTGCGTTCACTAAGAAACGACAAGCACTGCGGATGACAAGGCCAGCACCTATCCGCGGTCCGGAAAATCGCCAGATTTCCTGGCGACTCACTTAACCTTTGGGCAAACCTCACTGGGATCCACTTGCTCGCTCTACCATGACCATGTCTCCGAACCGAGGTGGTGTCATGACGGACTACACGCAGAAGGCCGCAGAAGCGGTTGCTGGCGAGGTACGCAAGCAGAATGAGGACCTCAAGAAGGGCGAAGAGCAGCGTCAGCGCGTTCTCAAGCAGGAAGCCCAGGATGCCTTGAACGCGCAGCTTCGGCAAGTCAAGGATACGAACCAGAAATAGCGAGATGCTCGTTACCTTCTATGTCGGGGGCGAAGGGCAGCAGTAACACACAGGAGAAACAATGGCATGGGGTATATCAGCTTCGGAATATGACTGCGAACCTGCCGGAACAGATGAGACGAAAACTCGGCACCCGGTAGTTGTTCGACCAACTCAATTAATCCGTTGCTACCCGTCGCGATTATTGCGGTCACGGCTTGAGCGAGGACCGGGGATCGTTCTGAAACGCCTCTGCTTAGTGACGCCTAGAAAGTAAGAAGGTGGTGGCGGACTGCTATGCGCCATGCCCCGTTCGGCTTCGCGAGCCATTATCTCGCCAATCCGTTCCCGCAGTTGTCTGTCCGCATCCTCGGATGTTGCAGCCACCTCGGGGTCTCCTCCCTGGCCTTCAGGTAGATCGCCAGCGGAGCTGCGCCCCCCGGACGACTCGCTGTAGCCGTCATGTTCCATCATCGCCCCGACCCCAACAGAGTAGAACCGCCCCGCAGTAAGCACAAGGTGTCTTTGTACCCTATCTTTCGGGGGTTTATTAACCAGTCAGTAGCAAATCTTGATTGTTCTGTCATTTGTATCAATCTCCGAGGTAATTATAAAGATCAAATAACAGGCGGTCAAGATAATTTCGGCCGTCTACCTGGTGTTTTGCTTCTGACGGGATCGGATCGTTACCTACTGCGCGACATTCGTTCATGAGCTTCTTGGCCTCCTGTATTGTGAACGAAACCTGATTGTAAGGAGTTCAACATGCCCAACATTGTGAATATGGACAGAAACCGAGCAGTAGGTCCTTACCTCAAGGCGGATCCTAACCCATTAGCGCCACAAAGTATTCCCGTACGGAGTAACCGCACGGTGATTGCCCAGTAACGGATTCGTTGTAGGCCAGCTCATGGATGGGCCACAGAGCGACCCACGACGCTTTCTGATGGTGAGGGCGCTGCAGCGACGAGCTGGTTCGTTCTTGCAGCGGCGAGATGCTCCGCAGAGTTAGCGGGCGGCTTGCGACCGCGCGGAACCCTGCTCGGTATGCCCTCATCGCCGCACTACAGCGGCGTCAGCCCCCGGCTCCTTTTCACCACCGCCCCGATCTCCGCCGCCCACCGCACCGCGGCCGGGATGGTGTCGATCTTCGGCTTGAACGCCTCCAGCTGGTCGACGGGCACCCAGGCGTAGTCCGCATACTCATCGTTCAGCTCGATCTCTCCACCCTCGTACTCGGCGTAGAAGTGCGGCAGGATCATGCTGTTGCCGTCCTTCTTCTTGAACAGGACGTTGTACGACACATCTTCGGCAATAGAAATCCTGGCAGCCTTGCCGATCTCCTCTTCCTTCTCACGCCGGATGGCGTCGAGGATGCTGCCGTCGGTAGTTTCCATCTTGCCGCCGATGAGGGAATAGACGCCGTCGTAGTCGGCTTCGCCTTTGCGTCGGGCCAGCAGAACGCTATTCACGGCCGGGTCAATGACGACCAGCTTCTGGCAGTACTGAAAATGAGTGGCGTCGCTCATACTTCTCCTTGGGTGGCTAGTTGGCTTAGTTTCTTGGGTTGCAGCTTACGGCTGCCATCGACATACACGGTGACGCCGCTCATCCCCGCTTTGTATCCCGCACAGTAGACGTCGCGGACTTCGTCAGCCGTGGAGCCCGCAGGGAGGTTGATCGTCTTGGAAATAGCTTCATCGGTGTAGCGCTGCAACGCCGCCGCCATACCAATATGACCCGCCGGACAGATATCCGAGGCAGACGCCAGAACCTCCCTGACCGCTGGCGAATGGGTTGACGGGTCGTCGTAGATCGACTCCTGGTGCTTGTCGTGAACGACAGCTTCCAACGCCGCCAGCACATCATCGTTCGCCGAGAAGGTATCGAAGTGCGGCTCAATGCCCGTCGAGGCGTCAATGACCAGCGCACTCCGGCCGGTGGGAGGCAGGGCAATGGTCGACACGTTGCGTAGCATCCCGGTGGCTGCGATGTGCCGGGACAGCCTGCGCCACTCCCCAGCCGACACCGTGCCAGAGTCCAGGTGGCCGTAGAGCCGCTCAATGTGGCCCGGTGCCTCCCGGTGGCGGTTACCGATGACGGTGGTACACATGGCGCCGAACGGCCCGCGCTGCTCGGCCAGCCGCACCGACTCCTCCTTGGACGCAAAGTTAATGAGTGACAAGGCATCCGCCATCAGCGTGCGGGCCGCTTCTGAATCGTAGGGAAGCCCAACCACACTCAGCGCATCGGCCAGCCCGCAGATCCCAATGCCGATCTTGCGCTTCTGCCCCGAGACGTGCCGGGCCCGCGGGCCGCTGAGCTTCTGTTGGCTGATCTGAAGGCTGTTGTCCAGGGCGCGGGTCAGCAGCTGCGTCGTCTGCGCCAGCCGTGCACTCCGGATCGCCGGCCGCCCCGCGGCGTCGGTGGATACGAACTGCCGTAGGTTGAGGTAGCCAAATTGGCACGTTTCGCCCGCGATGAGCCCAACCTCGGCACATGGGGCAGTCGTGGTGTAGGCCCCCAACCCAGGCAGTGGATTACGCGCGTTCATCCGGTCGAGGAACACGATGCCGGGGTCAGCGCAGGCAGCAGCAGCGCCGCAGAGCGTTTCGAAGAGGTGGCGGGCATCAGCCTGGCGGCCGTCCCAGAGTTCGATCGACCCGCCACGTTCCATCGCTTCCATGAAGCCGCGGTCCAGGTCGACCGAGATATTGAACTTCCAATCTGTTTCGTCCGACGAGGCATCCGCCTTGGCGGTGATGAACTCGTAGACCTTCGGGTGGCGCACGCTCAGAACGGCCATGTTGCCGACTGGCCGATCCTCCTGACCGTTGTTGGCGCTCTCCACCGCGACGCTATTGAGGAAGCGCAGCGTGGCGACCGGATCACTGGTCGCATCGAGATTGAAGCCGGTGCCCATGCCTTGCTCGTGCAGCCGGACTATCTCGTCCTTCAGCCGATGCGAGCTGACCGGATCGAAGTCGATGGTCGGCATGGTGCAGGCGGTGAGTGGCCGGTCATGGTAGCGCCCCGCGTTGGTCATGACCGGTGTACTCATGACGATCTTCCGTCCCGCCAGCGCCGTTTCAAATGCCTCGGCGAACTGCACGCCTGCGCTGTGACCAGAAAAATCAACCTCCTGACGGGCGAGTACCCTCGTCACCCGCTTCACCATCGCTGTGGGTGTTTCATCGACACCAATAATTCTGCCAAGACGTAGGACATGCTCAGCCCGCGCGGACGGGATAAATTGCGGCATAACAAAACTCATTCCTGATGAGACAAGCGAATCTGCGGCTACGCCAGAACAACGCAGCCTGAAGCGGCCCGGGACGAATCGCCCAGGCACCCGCGAATTTGTTGAATAGGTGAGGTATTTCAGTCGCAGGCAGCGCCGGTCGGCATCGTTGCCTGCCAGCGCTGGAGCCCGGTGGCACCGGCGAACTCTTCGACGCTGCTCACCACGCGGTCCTCAACGAGGTCGACGCCGAAGGCATCGGTGGCGACATCGGTAACGGCCGCGATCATCTCCCTGGCGGTTGACGCGATGGCCCGCTTGTCATCGACCGGCGTCCATCGCCCTACGGCCGGCACTTCGATCAGCCACCAGCTGCTGCAGCAATGAACGCGGACGAGATACTGGCTCAGCGACATTCGGTCCCCTCGCTCCCGTTGGTGGGGCAGCTCGGCACCAGGGAGAAACAAACCAATTGCGCTGTCCCGAGCAGGTTTTCCTCTGGTGCCGAGCGCCTGCCATCGACGCTAGAAGCGGAGCTCAGCGCACCGCCAGGCTTTTGCTTGGATTTGCTTCGGGCATGCCTGGACCGTTGACCGACCATCTCGTGACAAGCCACGATGATGGAGTTCGAGCAAATCCACGCACCACAAGACCTAGGACGGTCGTCATGCGTTTACGATGCCTCGGTGTTGGTAGTCAAAACGGCACGTGCCCAACACTTTTCGCCTCCGATCATGGAACGTACGTCATCCAGGGATGGCGGGTCGGCCCGAACGGCTCCGTCATCGAGATACCCCACATGCTGCTGGGCTTCCTCGAACCCGGGACCTGCCTCGGTACCACGCTGACCGATACCGGCCGCGGTACCTTCACGCTCAGCGGTACCCCCGTCACCGATCTGGAAGCACTGCAGCAGATGAACCTGCCCGACCACGAAACCGCCATCGAGGTGGCGATGGGAAAGGAAATCCGGCCCGTATGAAGCTGATCCAGGGCGAGGAATTTGTCGACCTCTTCCGCGGTGGTGAGTGGAAGCGGGCCTTTCACCTGGAAACTCAGGACGAGTATCTCGTGGCCGACGAGCACGAGCCGTTTCGCAAGTTTCTGGCTGGAGAGCCCGACGACTATGAATGGTGCCGTTCCTGGGATGACCTGATCCGCGATGTAACCGGCAGCGGCAAGCAGGTACACCGGGTGCGGCTGGTCAGTATTCCGCATGTCGACTACACCCGGTTCGGCCTGACCATCGCCCCCTTAAACATCGAGGCGGGCGAAGAGATCAAGTGGCTCCCGCGGCCCCTGATCGATCCGGCCGAGCTGACGCAGGATGACTACTGGTTGTTCGATGACGACCTGGTCGTCTTCGTCACCTTCCGGAGTGATGGTGACTTCGGCGGATTCGCCGTTACCGACGATCCAGTGATCGCGGCTCACTGCACCGCCATTCGAGACAAGGTGTGGGGCCTCGGCATCCCGCACGCTGACTACGTGGGAAGCGACTACGCTGCTGCCAAGTGACCAGCTCCAGCGTTCGTGATGCCAGAGAGGCGTTAGGCGGTCGCCTACGTGACATCCGCAAAGACGCGGGCCTCTCTGGCGTCCAGCTGGCCGAGCTGGCGGGGTGGCACTCCTCGAAAGTATCGAAGATCGAGAGCGGCAAGCAGATGCCGGCCGAAGCCGACATTCGCATCTGGTGCCGCCACTGCAAAGCCAAGGGGCAGGTACCCGACCTCATCGCCACGCTGCGCAACGTCGAAGCCGCCTACGTCGAGTGGAAACGAATCGCCGGTATCCGGCGCAAGCAGCAACAACTCCACACCCTGGAAGAGGACACCCGGCTCACTCGCTGGTTCGAGCCGGTCATCATGCCAGGGCTCCTCCAGACCCAGGACTACATGTGGGCCATGCTCAGCAAGGTGTCAGCCTTCTACGGCCACGATGAACCAGTCGATGACGGCATCGCCGCCCGACTGGAACGTCAGCAGGTGCTCCACCACGGTAACCACCGCTTCAATTTCGTTCTGGCCGAACAGGTTTTGTACACCACCGTCGGCTCGGACGACGTCATGATTGGCCAGCTCGACCACCTGCTCAGCACCATGCGGCTGCCGAATGTGGTGGTGAGTGTCATCCCGCAAATGTCGGACTACCAGGTGCCCACCACCAATTTCGCCATCTTCGACCGCAAGGTCGCCTTTGTGGAAACCATCTCGGCGGAGCTGACGATCACCCAGCCGAGGGAACTCACCCTCTACGAGCAGGTGTTCCAAACGCTATTGGACCAAGCCGTCGTCGGTGAAGCGGCTCGAGTATTGATCGGGAAAGCGATGGGCCAGCGACAGCCACGGCCGTAGGGGACCGTGACCGTCGCCCTCGGTAATCTTCGACCGTTAGTGGCTGGCCACCAGCTCCAGAAACTCCCGCACCTCCGGCACCACTGCATGCGGCCGAGCCGTGGTGGCGATGGAATCCAGCTTCCGGCGCAGTCGGGATGAGGCTACCGACTGGATGGCGGCGTAGTTGTCGGTCAGCAGCGCGCATGCGCGAGCCGGATCGCCAGCGTCGAGGTGGTTCTGTGCTCGGTAGAGCTGCCAGGCGGCTTGTTCTCGTGGCCACTCTCCGGCAGTGTCATGGGCCGCTTGAAGATACGCCTCGGCCTGCGCATTCATGCCTGCACCGAGATACGAGATACCCATTAGCGCGTTGAACTCGGCTTCCGGCAGCCACACCCAGTCAGGATCGCGGCCACGGCCAGATTCGTAAGCACGGTGAGCGCGGGCCATTGCTCGTTCCATCGCCGCTCGATCGGTTGGCCCCTGGGCTTGAGCCTCGCGCAGCGCGGCCAGTGCGCGAACCTTCGGCCCGCCTTGCCCTCTCGCTGCAGATTGGGCGGCCTGGGCAAGATTGGCGGCCTTCTGTGGGCGAAGCTGTGAGCCTTCGGTGCCCTGCGGAAGTCCGACGGTGGCGAGGTCCATAATGCTCGCGTTCATCAGGGCGTGCGCAGCGGCGATACCGTCACCGCTCTCGTTAGCGGTCTGCACTGCCTCCGCGTACAAGCTGCGGGCAGCCTGCCGCTTGTTGGCATCGAAGTGTACCCACCCCGCCGCGGTCATCATCTCAGCGGCGGCGCTTGTGAGGGTCTGCGCGGTCGCTTCGGTGTAAGTGCCGCTGTCGAGCAGCTGCTTCACGTAGCGGACTTCGTTGGCGGCGAGGCGACACAACCGGTCGCCACCGACGAGCAGATCGAGTTCGTGGATCTGACCGACGCTAGCGTTGACCTCGGCGACCTCGGTGGCTCCGACGTGGATGCTTCCGGTTGATGATGCTGCGGCAGCTTGCCCTGCGGCTCCGGCCGTCACGGCCGTTCCGGCACCGAGAACGCTGGCCCGTAGGAAATTGCGACGATTCACGTCCGCCTCCTCGTCCGACTCCACCACCAGTATGGCAAGCGGAACGTGAAGTGCCTTGGCGATGCGACGCAGCACCCGCACATCATGGATAGCCGCGGCGTCGTGTTCCAGTTGCGAAATGACCGGTTGGGTGTAGCCGAGGATGACTCCCAATTCGGCCTGCGTCATGCCGAGCGATTTGCGAATCCGGCGAATGACCTCGCCGGTTGTCATGTGCATGCGGTTGTCCCTGCTTCCATATGAACGTGCATCTGCAAGATCGGCCAAACGCTCGGGACACGTTGCCAGGCAGGGGCTTTCGCCCCCGTGAACGCAGTTTATACGGTTTTCCGTATATTTCAGGGGTTTTGGCTATTTTGGCCGGTAGCGGCCCAAATTGGGGCCTTACGGTCGGCGTGTGCCCCGGTACCGGGGGCGCGCCTTAACCCCTCAGAAGGCGTACCGGTTCGGGTGAGACAAGGGTCGGTAGCAGATGGCCCCGGTACCGGAGCACCTCGTGATGTGCCATGTCCCAAGAAACCGGAGACCTTGTCATGCATTCCCTTGCCATTCACCAGCTGGACGCGCTGAATATCCAGCGCACTCACCAGGCGCCGAAAGTACCTTTCACCGTCGCTGAATCTCACACGATCATGCAATTCCACGTTGCGTGCAGGGCGAAGCACTGCCCACGAAAAGCAGCCGCACTGCAAGTGCTGGCCGACACTGGCCGCGTGAAGCCCTCCACCACCAAGCCGCGGTGATCCGGAATGACTACACAGCCCAACCACGGCGCGCCGGAAGATCGGCCGTCCAGCGCAAGCGACACCACGAGTGGTTCAGATGCGGACCCAAATTCTGTTGCGGCAGAACCAATCCCAGAATGGGCGCCGCTGGAACCATTGCCTTCCAGCGAGATGTTCCTGGCGGTCTTCTCCGGCGCCCAACCAGTGACAGCCGGAGACATCCTGCATCCGGCGTACGACTTGGTGGAATGCCAACGGGAGTACCGGCTTGCCCTCGGTGTTATGGCTGGTGCGGAGGCATCGGCGGCAGACCTGAAAGCGGCCGTAGCAATGCTCGTGACCGCGGTGGCGGACATCGAGGTACTGGTCACGATCATCGACGATGCCGTAGCCGAACGGCTGAAACTGCACCGCACCGGGTCCGACAAGGTCGTCCAGGTGATCGAGGCAGACACGGCAGCGCTGTCGGAAAGCGTCCAGCCCGATCGGCTGGCGCCCGTACCCCTGCATACCGAAAGCATCGGTGAGATTGCCGCCCGCATGGCGGATTTGTGGGAGCGGGCCGTCGCCAAGGGCAGCGAACCGACCTGTACACCGCAGCTAGAGACGCAGCAGCTGGTCGAGCTGTGCGCCGGGTACGACTGCCTGGCTGCAGAGATCGAATCCGGCCGCCGCTTGCTTCCCGGGATGTGATCCCCCATGCGGCCCACCAGCCCACCCCGGCGCATCAGCCACATCCACATCGAATCCGGTGCTCTGAAGCTGGACTACCAGGCGTCGGCGGAACAAGCCCAAAACGTTGCCGACGAACTGGCGGGGACGTTCGCCGACATGGAGCTGCGCGTCACGGTGGACGACGAGGTGCATGCCGATCTGCCGCCGCTGCCCTGCAGCGAGTTGTGGGACTGAGGCTGTGTGCCGGGTCCGCGCTGTTCGCTCTAATCCGTTTCCTCCCAACACTTTTCGAGCTGAAGAACTGAAAGGTCCATCACCTATGCCTGACAGCCATCCTGCCCCGCCCACCAACCGACCGGCGTACCACATCTTCTACGGCGCCGATCCGGAGCGGCCCTTTGCCTTCACCGTGCCGCCAGTGGAAGCGACGCCGGATCAGCCGCTGCCGGACAGCGGACCGTTCCTGCGGGTCTGCGCTGGCGTCGAGGAGCCGGGCACGGTCATGCTCCGCACAGCACGGGAGCTGGTAGGCATCTGGCGACATGTCCATGATGAGCGGCCCAAAGACACCGCCAAGATCAATGAGCAGCTCAATTTGTATGTGTGGTTCCTCGACCGCGAGGCAGGCGGGCACACCAAAGACGTTGTGTACCAAGCAGATGCACCGCTGAGTCCATCGACGTACGGCCAGTGGGTGTCGTGGTTGGTATGGAAGTACCTGCTGTATGCCCTGCGGCAGAACGACGCCGAGCATCATGAACGTGATGCCGCCGAACTGGGCTGGTGCATCGAGTCGTTCAACGAGTTGGTAACAGCGGTGCGGGAGGGGCGGCTGCGCCTCCCCGAGGAACAGGGGCCGGAGGGGGATGGGACGGAGTTCCCGCCACGGCGGGTGTGGCCGGACACTGGGGCTCGGTCGAGCGGGACCGACCAATGACCTCCCCAGAACCCACACACTTCCGGAACTTCGTCCAGGCAGACGGCAAACTAGCCGAATTCATGTGCCAAGTGCACCTAATGGATCTCACTATCCCGCGAGCACGGGAACTGCGGTATATCCATCGCTTTCATCATCCAGACGAGTGCATAGTGCACCTGGAGGCGGCGTACCTGCTGCTGCTCCAGGATGACGATGGGTGGGGCAGCTTGTCCGTTCCCGAGGGCGATGGCTGAACCGAAGTGGATTCATCGTCAACGCTCATCTTCATCCTGTGGCCCGCTTCGGTGTTCTTTACGGCCGTGCTGAGCTTTCGGGTTGGGATGTGGTGGAAGGGAATCCAACAGCCGGGGCGGCATGAGTTCGTGCCGGGGCGCACAGCAGGCACGCGGCGTCACAGTGACGGTACGGATCGCTATGTGGAGGTGGCTGAGTACCAAGAGGCTGACCTGGAGGACAGGCTCCGTGCGGTAGACGAGGCGGATACAGCGCCGATGGAGGGACCGCCGGCCGGAGGCCAGGCTGGGAGATGGGACAGCGAGGATGCGGACACGGAGGTTTTGCCAAGGGTGCAGGATATACGGCCACCGATGCGGGCTACGCCGATACGCATACCGCCTTGGATGAGGGAGGGGCGGCATCGTGGTCGGCGGGGGTAGGGGCTGCTCCAATGTTGGTGGCCAGTACCGAAGCGGATAGCTTCGAGAGCGGTAACTCACTACATGCGACGTCGGTTTCCGATGCGCTCAACGAGGCCCGAGCACACATTGCCGGGGGCATCGCTCTGGACACCCGTCCATTTGGGGCAAGCCACTGCGCCCCCCGCGTCGTTCGATTGTCGCGCGTGTTGTTTCTGCTCGCAGTAGGCTGGTCCTAGTCTTGATCTGAGCCAGTGGCTACCATTGCGAGATAGCGGGTAAGAATGGACCGAATCTATACGGCATTTGTGTCTTCGACATACAGGGATCTGATCGAGGAACGCAAGCTACTTCAGCAAAACTGCCTGCACGTGCGAACAATGCCGCTAGGAATGGAGTACTTTCCATCGACGGGCGTCGGGCAATGGGAAGCCATCATTGACTGCATCAAGGCCGCCGATTTTTCAATATTCATACTCGCGGGACGGTACGGGTCGATCGACCCTAGGACCGGAATTTCATGGACGCATAGGGAATATAGAGAATCCAGAAAGCTCGGAAAGCCGAGCATCGTGCTCATGCACCGAAATATCGACTCATTGCCTCGAGGCAAAGTGGAAACAAACTCAGCCAGCCACAAGAAGCTAATGACATTCCGTAAAGAAGTAATGACTGACCATGAATGCAGGACATGGGAGACCGAATCCGAATTGGTGTCCGGACTCCTCGCATCGATTGATCACATGAAAGAGAACCACTCGATCACTGGATGGGTGCACGCCACTCCTGATCCTGTAGTAACTGATGAAAGCACGTTCAACCGGACCGTACTGCTCATGGATACAACGCACAGATATGAGCGCTCCAACACAGCACCAGATCACCTCAACCTGTACTATTCAACCCGCAGAGCGATACGATGCAATCTCCCACAAGGAGTTTCGACGGTACCGCTAGCATGGTCACGGGCGAGCGACAAGCTCATGCCATTCGATCCAGGGAACCCACCAACCCTGCAGCTCGACGCTGGAACTCGCACCGGACCGGGCACTGTCGTTCTGCGACCAGCACGAAAGAACACGGGCGCCACCTATACAGCCGATATCGCCTTCGATCCGCCACTCCGCCAGCACGAGGAAGCCGACTTTTCAGTGACAGGAAATTTTCCAAATTACAGATTTGGATCTGCCAGCAGGCTGCAGCAGGCGACGGAGGGCACGCCACTAGGTACCCGTTCGTTCGATTTCTATTCCTTCCAGATCTCCTATCCGACTCGCGAGTTTCGAGTCACGGTGAATATCCCAACGAACCTCGGCATTACCGCGTTGGGGCCGCGGCACGGTTATCATGGACAAATGGACCTCCCTCAATCAGTTTCACAAGACGACGAGTACAAGATGGAGGAGGTCGATATTGATGGAATACCGCATTATTCCATGCAACTACGAGTAACAGATCCAAATTATCGACGGCGATATCGACTTGCATGGCAGCTACCATAGCAACCAAGCATGACAGCTCCTGCCTCTTGCCAAATTCCATGAATAGATGCCCGAGGAGGACTACCCGTGGACCGCTTTTGGACAGACCTGGCTGATACCATCGTGCCGTCACTGTTGGGCTTAAGAAGTCAGATCAGCTCCTTGTCAATCGACACAAAGCCCGATAGCACATTGCTAACCGAAGCAGATATCGAGGTACAGAACCTCATCGTTCGGCATATTCGTGCGCTGGATCCGAACGCCTACATCATCGCCGAGGAAGATGCGGAGGAAGCGACGCCGCTACTCCGTCCTGGCGAATCAGTCCCGTCGGACGTCTGGATTGTCGATCCAATCGACGGCACCGCCCAGTTCGTGAAACCTGACGAAGTGGACTTCTGTAGCGTTGTTGCGTTGTATCGGGATGGGCAGCCGGTATCAGCGCTGGTGGTGGCACCGGAGTTGGGCCACGGTCGTCAGCCAGTTGTCATGTTCGGCTCAATCGAGGAGGGCCTGCTCACGGTAAATGGCGAGCCCGTGGCACTGGATACACCTCAACCGATCCGCCACGCCGCCTCGACAACCCGCTCGGGCGGTGAGTTGCCCAGTGACATTGAAACTGCTTTGGCCACAAAGGGATTCGCCATCAAGCACCGGACAACCTCACAGACTCTCGATATGGTTAGGACTGTGATCGATCTCGGTGGCGTATCACCCGTGGCCTCGCCCTTTGATCTGTTTCACCGCCGAGAGCAGAAACTTTGGGACGGTGCGGCCGGGATGTGCCTGGCGACGATCGCGGATCTCAGCATCAGCGATGAAGACCGCCACCCGATTCTGCCGCTGGATAGTTCGTTCCTGAGTTCGGCTGAGCCAGTGTTGAAGTCATCGCTCGTCGGGAACCCCGCTGTAATCGGCGAGCTGCTGCCCTACTCGACGTAACGCAATCCGAAAGGTACCTATGAACGACCGCCTTACCGCTGACGACTACCAGCAGTTGGCCACGATCATGGCTGGACCACACGGTGCGCCGGTAACCGCCGGCCGTCCAGCCGATGTGTTGATCGTCTTCTCGTGCGCGAATGCCACTGTCGGCCGCACCGCCGCTCGCCTTCATCAAGACGGCTTGGTCAAGCACGTCATCTTCTCTGGCGGGGTGGGCAAGGATTCGGGTGGGCTGGCGGACCTTGGCATCGCTGAGGCTCAGTTCCTGGCCTCAGTCGCCATCGCCGAAGGGCTTCCGCCCGAAGCAATCACGCTGGAACTCCAAGCCCGCAACGGGCGCGAGAACGCCGCATTCTCACTTCAACTGGCAGCCGATCTGGACCTGCTTACTGCGGATTGCCATATCGCCAGCCTGGCACCGGCCGTTCGCAGTCGGCGCCTGTACGAGGAGCTGCGGTATCAGGCGGGAAGCAGCTACCCGAATGTAAGATCTACTTCCGGCTTCTCAAGCGGCACTGTCGATTACACGGCCGAGCCTGTGCAGGCTGAGCTGATTCGTGAGCTGCGCGGCCTTGCCACGATGCATACGCTCGCTACTCCGCGGATTTACCAGTTGGAGGAGTTCCAGCCCGGTGGGGCATACTTTGATCTCGCAAGTCGCGCAGGTGTTCTCACCTAGTTCCGCATTGAGCTGGGCTGGCTATCGCCTTTATGCAAGGCCAGCCTCAGCCTGGTAGGCAGCGACGACATCTGCTTCCTCCACCTGCTTGTTGTTGGTGAGCAGTTCGTGGGCGCGAGCTAGGTCGGTTCGGACCACATCACGGCTGGTGACACCTTTGAGCAGGACATACTTTCGGACGAGCAGCCGCGCCTCGTGCCGCCAATTGTCGTAGTAGCGAAAGGCTTCTTGCGCCTTGTCGAACCAACTCACCACCGCCTCTGTCTTCTCTTCCATCTTCACTGCCAGTTCGGCCCGCTTTGTCAGTCCGTGGCCAGCTAAGGCACCATGGGTGTAGGGCCGGTCGTCCAGGGGCGGGAGGGCGTAGTCCAGTGCGATTGTGTACCGGGCAAGTGCATCGCCGTAGTGGTTCTTACCCATCAGGGCGTAAACATCGCCAAGGGACAAGCTGAGGCTGGCGATGGGATTCTTCTGACCGGCGAACAGCTCCTCGGCGGCAAGATAGGCGTCCCGGGTCGCTTCCAGGTTATCCATCGTCGGCTCAATCCGACCGAGCTGCAGACGGGTATCGGCGACTTCCCGGATGGCAACCGCTTTCGCACCCGGCAGCGCACCGGGCAGGCCCAGCAGCTGAATGCTCTTGTCGTACTGAGCGATTGCTCTCTCACACCGCTCACGCAATTCCGCCGCCTTTTCAGGTGGCAGGGCCTCGGGAAGCCGCAGCTGGTCCAGGTCGTCGCGTACCTTAATCATGGTGATACGTGCACGGTTACGGAGCAGGAAGCCGTGGAACGGTGGATCATCCTGCTGCTTAAGAGCTTTGAGGCCAGCGGCAGTGACCTGTTCCCAGTCGTCCCACCAGTTGCCGGTTTCCAGCAGGTAGAACAGGCTGCTGGCCAGGCGGGGGCCGAAGGGGGCGGGGGGCTCAAGGGCACAAGCTCGTTTGGTGAGGTCGACAAATGCCAGCCGTTCACCCGCAAACCAAGTGCTTATCTTGGCGTGATCGCTGATCCAGTTATCGGCAGCGCGCCGCCCTTTCCATCTCTCAGCGTCAATGAAGTGGTGGTCAACCATGGGGTTGTTCGGGTTGGCTTTATCGAAGGCGAGATTGACTGCACCATAGTAGCCGGTGAGCAGACGGTCGACGGCTGTGCGGTATTCGTTGGCGTCGGCACACTTCTCAATGCCAAACTGCCGCAAGAGGTCATGCACCTCGAACCGACCCGCAGCATAGTCTATTAGACCTACCGAATCGAAACTGTCGACTATTTCATTAGCATTAGTCTCGTCTTTCTCAGCCACCAGAGTGACCGAGTACCAATCGACACCTTTTCCGAGTCGAGCGCTGAGCATGTGGTACGCCCGTCGACCTTCGTCGGATAACTGATCGTAAGAGGTCGAGAAGATTATCTGTAGGTTCTTGTCCCTGTCTTTCGTTGACATGACTTTGAGCCGAGCTCCCGCTTGCTCCAGCTGCCTTATTAGCTGCGCAGACTGCATTCCGCGTTTCAACCGAGAAGCGAGATTTCGTAGAGCCAGAGGCATGCCAGCCGCATACTCAGCGATTAACCTCAACTGATCGTCCGGCCCACGCCGCTCTGGTGGAACATTCTTCTTCAATACCTCAAGCGACTCGTCATTATTCATCGGTTCCAACCGAATTGGAACAAAGGAATGCTCAAGCGAGGTGAGTGGCGAACGCGTGGTCACGACAGCTACATACTGCTCGGTTGTGGGCAATAGAAGCTCGATATGGCTTTTATCGGCAGCGTCATCCAGAATGACGACGGCATTATGCTCCGCTGCGAGCTTGCGAAACCTGATTGCTGCCGCCACCTCGTTGTCTGGTATCGCGACGGGTTTACCGCCCTCAAGATGCGCACTCAATTGCTCCAGCGCTTGCCGTGGCGTCGTGGGATTAGAAGATTCGTCGGGATTGTTCCCGAACAGTAAAATGGAACATACCGTCGCATTGCGATGCTTACTTACATATTTGCCCCAATAACTGGCAAGAGCTGTTTTCCCAAAGCCAGGCGCACCCGAAATAACGATAGACCGGGGACCATCGTGAAACCGGGCATCGTCCAAGGCCCTATTCAGGAGCCTGACGTACCCGCCACGTACAACGTGTTTTACATCGAGCTCTTCGGGTGCCTGTTTAACTTTCCCCCACATTATGACAAGCTGCGTGGCTAGCTCACCTCGGAGGTTGCCACTCCAATTCCAGATGCGGTCCTCGCTTACCGATTCCTCGGCACGGTTGAAGGCATAGCGCAAGAAGTAACTCTCTTCGCGCCCCTCTATTCCCTCGATATCCAGTTCATCCACTTCGTATGTCAGGTTATACAGGCAGACGGCAAAGCGCTTCCACGTAACCTTGGACATCTTTCCGCTCGGCAGCGTACCGACGGATTCTTTAGGCAGTTCTTCCGAAGCATCCCCCAGGACAGATCTCACCAACTCAACCTTATCCTGACCGGCGTCCTGCCACTCACCAGGCCAGATGTCGGCTGTTGCAGCAGCCAGGTATGGCACAGGCAGGTCGTCGGCCTGCGGCTCGTCTGGCGCGCCCGCGCGCAGCCACGCTTCTACTCGCTTACGACTACGCGTGAGGGTCCTAAGTTCGGCCGTAAGATTGTCTTTGATCTCTTTGCGCTTGTCAGCAGCCCATTCGGCAGGCACGCTCGAATCATATGCCTGCTCAAGATCAATAGGTAGCTTCAAGTTTCAAGCCAAGCGGTTGTTTGTGGCAGTGATTGTAGCGCATTGGTCGCCACTAAGGTCGCTCGAATAATGAGCCCACAACCCACTGTATGTAGGCAACCGGTCTACCTCCATTCATCTCGTCAAGTAAGTCGCGTAGCCAATAGTGCGATTCCCGCTTCAATGCCATAGACCCACTTGAAGACATTGAAGAAATTAGTTTTCGGGCTCGTACCGGATCATTCCGAATGACTTCTCTGACGCCCTGATCGATAGCAAAACATACATGTCCAGCTGCATCACGTAGTTCGCCGCCGTGAAGCTCCCCGGAGGCAGTATCGCGCCGCTTTTTCCGCTCATCGAAATATCTGTCAGATGAGCGAGACCGCCAACTCCACGTCGTTTCGCACAGTGCCATAATCTCTTCATCGCCAAACTGGCTAAGATCGATCCGGCATTCGGATTCTCCCGCATGCTCGATCACACCCTGATCCGGTGCTGGCAAAAGCAGGTGAGCAATTGTCGCAAAACAATGCCCTCGCGGATCGTTCTCGTCATGCCGCAGGAGATTAGGCATGAGCTGGGTAGCCACCCAGCGACGATAAGTCGGCTCAGCCGCCAGAGTGCGAGCTGTCTCACGCGCAAGATACGGGTTCCTTTTGATTAACGGCTGCAAGCCCTGGCCAACCGCTTCGTACAATGAACGAGTCGCCTGCAGATTATGGTATTTATAGGACTCTTGAGTATCTGACCGGTATAACTCATGAGTCAGCGCGCCACCGAGAGCTGCGACTTCCAGAAAAGAAAATGTAGAGAAATCAAAGGCTGGCGGGGCTCGTTCTGGCTGTTCCCGCTCGGGCTGCGGCTGGCTGGTAGGGCTGAATTCTGCGCTCATCTGTTGATCTTGCTATTTAAACATGACATCAATCTAGTTGCAATAGCTAAGCTTTTTGCCTTAGCATGGCATGATAATTCTGTCAAGTAGTTCACTCCCTCGGTTCACTACCACGCCCAGGAAAAGGGTGGCAGTGAACTGAGGGAGTCAGTTTCCGTGGGCGCTAATCATTTTTCGTAGGCTCGCCTTGTTGGAGATAGTTGCAACGCCCCGAGCACCCGGCTCAGATGCAGCCGAAGAGCCAAGGGGCGTCACCGCCAAGGAGCACCCAGTGGCCGAGCTGATCGTCGCCGCAATTGGAGCGGTTGGATTCGTGGCCGGATGGCTTCGGTACATGCCAAGGCTGAAGCAGTACCGGCGCAATCATGTCCGTTTTCGGTTCTCCGCCGAGATCACCGTCCACACAGCCGACGGCACAGAAATCATGCACCTGGTGCTCGGCCGGTCGGATTGCACGGCTCTCCCTGGGGGCGACAACAACACTACCGCCTAGTCATCAGGTGTGGTGCCAACCCAAATCGTTGGCACCACACCACCGTTGGCTCCTTCCTTCTATTTCCTAACCCCAGACCAAGGAACCCCCAATGCTCGACCCTGAAATGCTCGACCTCGGCACACCCACCACCGCCTACCGCCAGCAGATGGACACGGCCAAGCTCGTGCTCCTGGAGCTAGCCAACCGCCGGCAGTCCCTCGTGCCCGGCATGACGGAGTACCTCCAGGACAAAGTGCACGTAGATAGCGGCGATGTCGGCCGCCGTCCGGCCCATGGCTGGTTCTACGCCGATGCCTGGCAGCACGAAGGCCACAACATCGACGAAATCTTCCTCAATGCCGATCTCCGCAACGGCGGAGACAATCGCTTCACCGCCGAAGACTGGTTCATCACGCTCGTCCACGAAGCCGCCCACCTGTGGAACCACATGAACGACGTGCGGGGCACCTCCAACCGGGGCCGCTACCACAATCGGGAGTTCGCCCAGGTCGCCGTAGCACTCGGTCTGCACGTCACCAAGCACTATCTCTACGGCCACCTGACGCCGTGCCTCCAGCCCTCCGCCCAGGTCGACTACGCCGATCTCATTGCCCTCCTGGACAAGTCGCTGGTGATGGTGCGTGAACCGGCCAAGGTCAAGCGAACGCCGAAAGGCAGCCGTGCCGGTACCACCACCGTCGGCACCATAACGCCGACCGACGACACCCAGGCCAAGTACATCTTCGCCTGCTGTGCCTGCCAAACCGCCCGTGGTGGCCCCGTCACCATCCGCATGGCCAAAGGTTCCTGGCGCGAGGACGTGGCCATTACCTGCTCGGCGTGCGGCCAGGCTTTCGGAGTCTCAACCGCCGCTGGTTAATTCGCGAACCCCCGCTCCCCATTTCCTCATCCCCGCAATCCAGAAGGAGGCTCACCATGCCCAAGAAGCAATCCCCGAACCTGCCAGTCAGGCTCACCCTCGACCCGGATCTCCTCCCCACCGTGCCCTCCGGCGACGATCCCCATATCGCCAGTGAGATCGCCAATTTCGTTCTGGAGCTGGTGGACGATGCCAGTGAAGACCTGAAAGATCGCCTGACGTATGCGCGCTACCAGGCCGCTCCGGCGAGTATCAGGCACGCCGATCACTTCCACGCCGTACTGAACCGAGCGGCGCTGGAATGGCTGCGGGAGTGGCCGCAGTGATCACGCGAACCATCAAAAAGGTAGGGCTGCTGGCGGGAGCAGCCGTTGCCCTGGCCACTGTTCCTGCCTGTGGTCCAGATACCGCCTCCACACTCGCCCCAGTGGTTATCGTGGGGCCTGCGACGTCGGCCGAACCGCTCCCCACTATCCCCAAAGCCCTTGAGTCCGAATTGGTTTCCTTCGCCGAACAGGCCAAGCGGGCGGGCGATGCCATGGTGCACATCGTCGGCACCGCGGGCGGGCTGGGTATCGAGCGGGATTTAACACCGCTCCGGGGTAAGGACGTCGAACACGGGTCCGCCCGTGAACGCAAGATCAGAGAAAACATAGCGGCCCTCGGAAACGATCTGGCGAACCTTCGGACCTCAGCACCGGGCCTGGATGTGCTCGGCCCGCTGGATGCCGCCAGCCAGTATCCCGGTGCCCGGATCGTGGCGCTTTCCTCCGGCCTGAGCACCACGGCACCGGTGGATCTGACCCTCGGCTGGAACTTCAATCCAGCCGCCGTAGCGGAATCGGTTCAGCGCCAGGGCCTTTTGCATCTCGCTGGCCACGATGTCACCTTCGCCGGCATCGGCGTGGTTGGTGGCAGCGTGCAGACCCGGCTCCCCGCCGCCCTGCGAAAACAGGTGCAGGACTTGTGGATTGCCATCTGCCAGAAGGCCGGGGCCACCAGTTGCCGCCTGATGGATAGCGAACCGTCGACGGAACCGCCCCGTTCAACGCTGCCCGTGCCGGTGGTGCCAGTGCCCACGGCCCACACAGATAGTGATGGCTGCGCCGTCTGGCAGCGCCTGAGCGACGAGCAGCTGCACTTCGCCGCCAACAGCAGCGAGGTGCCCTCCTCGGCGGATTCGGTGTTGCAGCCGCTGGTCGACTCGGTGAAACGCTGCACGGCGCATCGGGTCGAGGTGGTAGGGCACATTGCGGCCACGACGCCGGGGGGCCGGGACGAGAGCAATCTCTCAGGCCGGCGAGCCGAAGCGGTGGCAGCCCGCCTTGTCGCACTTGGCCTGCCATCGAACCTCCTCGGCACCGTGGCAGGCCGCGGCGCCAGTGAACCGGTCATCCCGAACTACTCCCCCTCGGGCCAGTTTCTCGAGGCAGCCGCCGCCCAGAACCGCCGGGTTGAGGTCGAGCTGCATCGCTAACCCTCGCTCCCCCTAACGGTTCCCAAGGCAAGCCTTCCTCCCGGCAATCACCATCTCCCATCTCATATTCCTATCTCCAAATACCCATCTCCCCAACCCGAAGGAGTATCCATGGCCCTCCGAACACGAAGATCGTCCCCTCGGGCATCGGCACGGCTCCCGAAAGCCTCACCGCCCGTGAGCTATACGCCTCGCCAAGTATCCGACGCTGAAGTACACCGGGCCGTCGCGGGACGGAAAGACCGGCGTCGCGCGGCGAAGATTGTTCGTTGGCTGATCCAGGAACAGGAGCTCATCGGCAACGCCCGCTCCCCAGAACGGCCCACCTACGGTGAGGCGGAACTGCTGAGCCAGGGCATCGCTGCTGCCAAACAGATTCGCAACGACGGTGCCGCCCGGCTCGGTGGGCTTATCCAGCAGGCGCAGCAGCTGCGCGGCGAGATTGCCCTCGCGGAGGGCGACATGGCCCGGCTGTCTGAGCAGCCGGTCAGTGGCACTCATGCCGATCTGCTCACCGCCACCGAAGCGACGAACCGGCACGACACGATCGCTACTCGGGTGCGAAAGGAAGCCGACGCGGGCAGCCTGAAGCATCGGCTCGTGCCGACGTGGCTCCGGCGAGCGATTCTGTGCGTCCCGGTGGTGGACTTGCCCATCCTGACGCTGTTCTCCGGGGACATATTCAATGTGGCCTGGGATCAGGTGGCGGCCGGGCAAAGTCTCCTGCCAGCCATCACCAGCCTCATCTTCGACCTGCTCGGTACCGCCGTTATCGCCCTCGGCCTGCATACGGCCGGATTCGATCTGCGCGGTGCCAAGGACGATCAGGCGGAGCCGCAGGTGCCGAAAGGGCAAGCGGGCGTGGTGCATAAGGTCCTGATCGGCTCGGCAGCGGCCATTTCGGTGGGCGCCAGCGTGGTGATGGGGTATCGGGTGGTGCGAGAATCCTTGGCAGCCGAGGTGGGCATGGCGGGAGCGGTCATCCTGGGCCTGTTCTTCGCCTGCGTGGTGGCCACCTTGAACCTGATGGTGGTCATCACAGTGTTTCGGGATGGCTCGGTGCAGACCGACGAACTGCGGCACCTCAGCAAGCCACTCCGGCGAATCCGGTTGCAGCACTTGGCGTTGCAGCGCCAGCGGGATGAACTGATCGGCCAACTTGATCTGCTTATCGTCGAAGGCCAG
Organism: Nocardia mexicana NBRC 108244; assembly: GCF_001613165.1. GTDB lineage: Bacteria > Actinomycetota > Actinomycetes > Mycobacteriales > Mycobacteriaceae > Nocardia > Nocardia mexicana. The sequence goes on along the minus strand of NZ_BDBV01000021.1, from coordinate 130,719 downwards.
CAGGTGAAGCAACAGACCATCCTCCAGCTGGCCGAGCCAGTGGTGGGAGCCGAGCAGCTACGGGCCATCACACGGGGACTCCACCAAGCCTGCGGCTGGGGCGTGGATCTGCTTGCGGCCGACAGTGATTCGTTCGGCGTCTTCGCTCCCGGCATTGACGTAGATACCCGCATCCTGGACGAGTTGCTGCAGCAGCTCGAGGCTACGGCCGTGCCGCGGGAAGCGGTGCTGCCGGATGCCGCCGAGGCCGGCGAGGGCCCGAGAGCGAACAAGCCTCATCCCGTACCCAGCAGTACTGAGCGCGCCCTGGCCAACGGCCAGGTACCGACGACACAGGACGATTCGGCCGCGTAGTCCGGCACAGTCACGCCGCACCGGCCATCACTTCTCTCACCGTAAAGCCGGTCTGCGGCACTGGGGGATTCACCATTACATCATGAAGCCGATGCCGTAGCCGAATAAGTCATCTATCTCATCAAATCCAAAAGGAGGTTTCTATGCCTAGTGAACCGAGCAACCAAAAGCAGCCGCATCCATGGCCCTGGGAGCGTGAAAGCGGCATCCCGAAGGGAGACGATGCCGTCATCACCCGCCATCTAGCGAATTCAGCTGTCAAGAAGCTCACCACCGCGCTGCGTGACATCGTCGTCGCCACCGAAATCCACGAAGACATGACACCCCGCTCTGCCGCCAAAATGTGGGAACTGACCAACATCATGAGCGGAGAACTGGTGGCCTGGGTACGGCGGTGGCCACGATGAGCGGCCATGAACCACAGGGCCTGATCGATCGCCTGATGAGCATCTGCCTGACGCTTCTCGGGGCCGCTATAGCGCTGTACTGCGCCGTGAAGGTCGTGCAGGCCATCTTGCCGTTCCTGGTGTTCGTTATCGGGACCGGCGTGCTGTGTTGGGTCGGGGTTGTTGTATATAAAACATGGCGCGAGCGATGGTAAATCCAGTGCGCTTATTCGCGTATCCACCGGTAGAACAGTGGGGCGCTTCGGGTGTTGTGGAATACACAAACTGGATTGACCAATTGCGAATTCGCAATTCATAGTAGAACGCAGGGGAAGTTGCGTATTCGCAACTAGTGCACACGCCGTAGCGCTGTGCCATTTACATCAAAAGTATCAACTAAGACGCTATACAAGGGAGGGCCTAAGTATGTCAAAACACGGAAGAACTAATTATCGACGGAGCGCACAGGGGCGCGACTCCAAGCCCGGCTACCGCGTCACCGTCGAAAGCATCCGCAAGGAGCAATACGACTTTGAACGAATGGCTAAAGCGGCACTCGGATTTGCGCGGGCCAAAGCGAACGCGGCCGACGCCCGTGCTGAAGTCGCCGAGGCCACCACAATCGCCGTCGTCCCGCCCGACACTCCGCCGCCCACCAGGGACGAAGCGGCATCAACGGAGGGCGCCTATGGTGCGTAACGATCAGCTCGAACTACCGCTTGGCCCGGATTCCGTAGTCTGGCAACAGATTTGGTTTCCTCGGCCGTTTCCCGAAGCCATCGCTCTGGGCGTGCTACGGCAATGGGCCTCGGAAGCCCATGCGCCACAGCTCATCCTGGAAGCCCGCTCATCCACCAAAGGCGTGGACTACCTAATCGGCAGCCAACTCCGCTACGCCAAGACTGTTCAGCGCACCATCGAGCACCTGGTGCCCGGCAGCCAGGTCAGCCAGCAACCAGGCGACCGCGGCCCGGTGTCCATAGCTCGGCGGGTACAGCCATCATCGCGGGTGGGGTATATAGAGCCGGAGGATGCAGTGGCCTCCACGCGATCGATTCTGCTTGCCCTCATGGCGGTATCCGGTTCGGAACAGCTGGTTTTGCAGCTGGAGCTGGGTGCCCGCCGCCGACCACAGGCTCTCCCCGTAGAGCTGCCACATCAGCAGCAATCCGTCCTGTCCAAAGTGCTGGAAGGTATCCAGCCCGAAACCCGCACCGAGGTGAAGCAGGCGCTCGGCAAGAAACTCGGCCAGCATGGCTTTGAGGTCACGGTGCGCATCGGGGCCGATGCCGCTACCAGCGACCGCCGCCGAATCCTGCTGCTGAGCCTCGCCTCAGCACTCGGCACCGTCAACGCGGTCGGCGTTCACCTGGAGCTGCGCGCCGACGATCCCAGACGAATCAACACACCGCGCTCCCGCTCCTCCTGGGCACTGTGGCCGTTGGTGGCACGTGGTCGCCATCTGGCCGCAAGTGAAGCACTATGGCTTACCGCGTGGCCTGTCTCCGACCGCGAGGAAATCTTCCCAGGGCAAGGCTCGCTGCATCCGCGCAAGCTCCGGCCGACGCCTGCGCTGTCGACCGGTGAACGAATCGTGGCGCAGGCCAATGCTCCTGGCGCCGATCGACTCATCGCTTACGACACCACTGATGCGTGCCAACATACTTGGATTATCGGGAGGACCGGTGTGGGCAAGACCGAATTCATCCGGTCCCTCATCCGGCAGGATTGGGAAGCTGGACGACCGGTCGCATGCATTGAGCCAAAAGACTTGGTGGAGAGCGCACTGCGATGTGTGCCAGATAGCCAAAAAGACAACATTGTCGTGCTCGATCCACTGGACGACTTCCCGGTCGGCATCAACGTGCTGGATCGGCTACAAACACCGGATAACCCCAGCGGTACACCGCCGGAGATCGTTGCCGACCAACTTTACCACATCTTCCATACGCTCTACGGCAACGCCTTGGGGTATCGGAGTGGGGATATCTTGCGGGAATCGCTGAAAGCCATTGCGCTCGCCGAGAATCCCAGCCTGATTATGCTTCCCATGATTCTGACCAACCCTACGTTTCGGCGACCACTGGTGAAACGAGCGATTGAACGTGACCCGGTCGCCTCGCGCAATTTCTGGATGGACTGGTTTGAGAAGTTGAGCCCGGAAGGCGTTATGAACCACATTGCGCCGCTCAGCAACAAAGTCCGTCCGTTCTTGGATCGGTACATGAGAGGCGTACTGGCGCAACGACATCCACGCTTTAACATCCGGCAGGTACTAGCGGAAGGCAAATCGCTGATGATACCGCTGCAACCGGGGATACTCGGGCCGGAACGTGCCCAACTCATGGCCGCCGTCCTGATGTCCGAACTTTGGAATGCCATTCAGGAGCGGGCGAACACCCCGGCGCATCAACTGCGTCCGCTGATGGTCTATGTCGATGAAGTGGAAATGTTTCTCAACCTACCTGTTAAATTGGATGATGCGCTCGCCACGGCTCGCAGCCTCAAAGCCGGTTTCCATTTGGCCCATCAATACGGCACACAGCTGCCGCCCACCATGCTCAAAGCCTTCCAAAACAATGCCAGGAACAAAGTATGTTTCAACCTGGGCGTGGACGATGCCAAAGCCATGGCCGCTGGCCAAACAGTACTCACGCCAGAGGATTTCACGTCGCTACCGGCGCATCACGTGCTTGTCCAACTGATGCGACAGAACTCCGTACAACCGTGGACCTCCGGGATCACACTGCCACCGATCGAAGAATCCGGCGACAGCACAAAACTGAGTGACCCTGACGACATCCGCGCCCGCAGTCGGGCACGGTACGGACGGCCACGGGCCGAAGTCGAAGCGGAGTTCATGGAGCTGCTTGAAGCGACGGCCAGAGCCAAGGAGCGCCAGACAGGGCACCCAGGTGTGCATGGTCGGCGGCATCAGCGCCGGAGGCAGCCGTGAGGGGCCGAACCGAGGGACCTGGGGCGGGAGGTCGGGCCGAGGGCCGTGATCATAAAGATGATCATCAATTGTTCACTCGCTCAGTCTCATCATCCCTGGCCAAAGGCCATTCTCTGCTCCACCGGGTACCGAATGATGGTGCCCTCACGGGCACCACACCTCCAGCCAGGCCGCCCGTCCGGCACGCTCTGACTCGCGACCTCGACGCCGTCAGAGTTCAGCTGACAGATCGCGACCTCGCCGTGCTGCAGTCGGTGTGGATGCATCGGGTGCTCACGGCCCGGCAGATTCAAAGGCTGCACTTTGGTGAGCTATCGCCGGTGAGCGGTCTGGCCATCGGGCAGCGGGCGCTCCGCAAGCTACGTGCGCTGCGGGTACTTGGGGTAGCCCATTACCGGCGCGGACGGCACCGGGGGCGGCCGGAACTGGTGTACTACGTCGATGCCGTGGGCGATCGGCTGCTACGGGCCGACAGCGGCCGAAAACAGCGCTACCAGTGGCACGAGCCCACTGCCCGGTATCTAGAGCATCGGCTGGCCGTTGCCGACGTCCATACCGCTCTCGTGGAAACCGACCGCCGCGGTGCGCTCGAACTTGTGCACTGCGAGGTCGAACCAGCTTCCTGGCGACGGTATCTCCGACTGAGCAGTTTGGTGATGCTGAAGCCGGACCTCTCCATCGAAACCACCGCTGAGCCCGGCAGCGCCTACGTGGACGGGTGGTTTGTAGAGGTAGACCTGGGCACCGAGAGCATTCCGACCCTGCTCCGCAAATGCCATGACTACCAAGCATATTGGCGGAGTGGAGCCGAACAGGATGACGACGGCGACGGCTTTCCCCTTGTGGTGTGGAGCCTGGCCCACAAAGACCCAGCTGCCCTCCAGCGCCGCCGCGAGCAGCTGAACACGGCCATCCAGAAAGACCCGCAGCTCGACCCCGAGCTATTCCGAATTGTCCACTCGGACAGCTTTATTCACCTCGTCCAGAAAGGGGGCGGTCTATGACCCCACCCATCACCACTCGTCGCTACCGAACCATCCTCGCCGATCCGCCATGGGACAAGTACCAAGTCGGCAAACTCGGTGCCAACCAACACTATCCGCTGATGTCGCTCGACCGAATCAAAGCGTTGCCGGTGGCGGATCTCGCCGAAGACAATGCGCACCTGTGGCTTTGGTGCACCAATGCCACGCTGCGGGACGGCTACGACGTGATGGAAGCCTGGGCCTTCACGCCGCGCTCCATCTTGACGTGGATCAAGCCCCGCATCCAGCTCGGGCAGTACCTCCGAAATGCCACCGAGCAGTTGCTGTTTGGCACCCGGGGGCGCGCCCCGGTCAACTACCGCTCCCAACCGACGTGGATGTTCGCGCCCTTGCAGGACCACAGTCACAAGCCCGAAGAACAGTTCGCCATTATTGAGAGGGTAAGCAGCGGACCGTATTTGGAGCTGTTCGCACGACGGCCACAGCCGGGCTGGGATGCCTGGGGCAACGAAATCGACTCCGACATCACAATTCCCGGCTACCCGGTGCCCTCGGACCACAAATTCAGAGCAGGCGGGGCAGCATGACGATGGCACGCATCACTGTTCGGGCCGGGCCTTAAGTTCACGGCCTTGGAGTCCCTCCTCGGTAGTCCGCGGCTGGTCATCTGAGCGCCATCCGGCACTCACCAGTCGCGTCCCTACCGAGGAGGTAGACCGCCATGTCCCAACCGGACAACGACTCCATCCGCAAGACCATGGCTATTCGGGTAGACCCCGACATCCATGCGGAACTGAGCTTGATAGCTCAGCTCCGTGGCAACACGCTGGCAGATGAACATTTGCAAGCGGTGCTCAAGCACATTGAGCGCGCCAGGGAAGAAACCGACCTTGCGGAGCGCGCTGAAGAGGCCATAGCCGAGATCGAGCGCGAGGCGGCAATCCGACGTGACGCCATCAACCGGCTGCGCAACCGTCCCGCAGCGACACCTACCCCGGGTGCCGAAGCAGACAGCAGCGCGGAACCGCCGGCTTCTCCCCAGAAGCGAACGCGGCGCAGTAGCGATCCGTCGGACAAGGGCTGATCCCCGATAGCAGTTCGCCGCCTCAATAGGCACGGGCTGCGCTGAGAGGGTTCAGCCGCCGTGGGATATCGGAGCTTCGGCAGGCAGGGCCGTGGTAAGCGGCCACCACCGTTTGCCTGGCCCTCCTGCCGGACTTCGAGCCCACCGAGATCAGGGATACAAATAACCGCCGAAATTAAAAGCCAGAAAAGAAAGTGTTGTAAAAAGGGAGAAAGTAATTGCGAATTCGCAAGAAAGGAGTTATGGTCGGTTTACTAAAGTAGTAAACGAAAAGTTAATAAACGGGAGAACTACGCTATGGCTAGACGATCGGACATTAAACCCAGCAAGCTCGGCATATTCCTTAAAGAGTGGCGAGAAACGCGCGGCATTGGCGGGCAAGCCATTGCCAATCGCGCCGGATTACCGGCGTCGGCCATCACGAGGATCGAGAATGGGGAACACACCAACCCGTCACCGCGCACCTTAGCAGCCATCGCCGCCGCACTCGATATTCCAGTGCTCGACCTCTTGATCGAGGCAGGCGTGGTCCCAAGAGGTGAACTCCCCAACCTGAAAACCTATCTCAAGGCGAAGTACGACCTGACTGAAGGTGCCGCCGAAGAGGTTGAGGGCTTCCTGACGCAAATCGGCATCACTTGCCGCCCCGAACCGAGCGACCCTACAAAAAGCCCAAACAAACGACCCGCATCCCCCAAACGATCATCTCGTGGAGAAGAAAGGAACACCATATCGAGCACCTAACACTAACGAACAGGAGGGAAAAGAAACAATGCAGCTTTTATATAAACTCACCAGGCCCGGTCCCCCTAACCACCGTCGAGGCGTCATCACCTCGCTCCGCGGCTTGGCTCCAAAACGATCTGTCACCTGCGAGGAATCGATCAGGATCACCGAACGGCAAGCCGACCTGATGGTCAAACGGGCCACTCAACTCGGTGGGCCGCTCCTGCCGGTATCCGAAAAGGCGCTGTCGCAGACGGCGCGAATTCGCGTCGAATACACCAACCAGCGGGTCACCGGGTACCACGTATGGGACAAACGCCGCCGCCAATGGCTGATCCAGCTGTCTGCCTCCGCCTCACAAGCCGAGCAGCGCGTCGCCTTGGCCATCGAGTTCAAATCAATCCTCGACACCGGCCGCCTCCGTCACCTTTACACCAGCAGCTACGTCGACATCCTGGAGCAGGCCGACCGGGCTGGAATCCATTTCGCTGCTTGCTTCTTCGTCCCCGTCCACCTCCTGAAACACGCTTGGAGTCAAGGCATCCGCACCGTCACCGGGTTGGCCCGGCTGTTCGACGTCAGCGAGGACATCATCCGGCTGCGGCTGTGGACCACCGGACTGAAACCGAAACGCGCACACCAGAACCCGCTGCCTTGCGGCTACTTCTCTACCGAACGGAGCTTCGCATGAACGAAACTCATCACCTACCAGCGAGCAGTGACCAAGCCGTCCTGTTCATCTCCACCGCGCGGGGGGTGGAACCGCCATCAGCAGCCATCGCCGAGCAGCGTCAGGCTGGCCAGGGGATAGCTGCCGAACATGGGCTGTCTATTGTGCGGGAATTCATCGAGTTCGGCGCACCCGCCACCAGCCCGCATCAGCGGCCCGCCCTCCAGCGCATGCTGAATTACCTTGCGGCGCATCCGACTGTCGGCTTCGCGATTTTGCCGGGCCTGCACCGCTTCGCTCGTACCATCGACCACTTCCGCGACCTGCAGCAGCGATTCCGTAACCTGAGCGTCCGAATCATGCTGCCCAGTGGTGAGTACTCCGAGCCAGGCAGCGATGCGGTTGTCTGCTTAGCCGCCGCCTTTGAGGAGAGTGCGACAACGGACGATCGTCGCGCTGGGCGCGGGCGACGCCATCACAGTGCCCGGCGCATGGCCTCCGCCGCGGCTGCGGCGGGTACTGGGGAGACAGATAGATGACTGTCGATACCAGAGTCGATGTCACCGGGCTCGACCTAGCCGTGTCCTACCTACGAGTATCGAGTAAGAAGCAGATGGACACTGCTCGCGATATCGATCCGGACGGCAATTCCATTGCCACGCAACGGATTCACGTCGACCGCAAGGCAGGTAACCTCGGCGCCCGCATTGCCAAGGAGTTCCTCGACCCGGGCATCTCGGCCAAATCCATCGAAAAGCGCCGTGAGTTCCAAGAGTTGATCGAGTACCTGAAAGAGCACCGGGAGGTCAAGTACGTCATCGTCTACGCCCGCTCGCGCGCCTTCCGCAACTACGTCGATGCTGCCCTCACCAAACGCCTCCTCGACAAGCTGGGGGTAAAACTCGTCTCTTCCCGCGAAGACTTCGGCGACGGCATCTACGCCGAGATGATGGAAGCCGTTACCGACATCTTCAACGACATGCAGAACAAGCTGTCGGGTGAAGACGTACGTATAAAGTTGCAGAACAAGGCAATCAACGGTGGCACCATCGGCCAGGCCCGTATTGGCTATCTGAACACCCGCACCCTCTTCGAGGGCCGCATGGTCAAAACCGTCGAACTCGATGCAAAACGTGCTCCCCTGATCAGGGAAGCGTTCGAACTGTACGCCACTGGCGACTACACCACCGAGCGCCTTGAAGCCGTCATGGCCGACCGGGGCCTCACCACCCGCGCCAGCGCCCAACACCCCGTCGAGAAGCCAATACCCCATAAAACCTGGCAACGGATACTGCGCCACCCGTACTACGCCGGATGGCTCCTGTACAAAGGCAACCTCTACCCAGGTCGGCACGAACCCATCGTCAGCCAAGAACTGTTCGACAAGGTCCAAGACTTGCTGGATCTGAGGAGCGCCAAGGGCAATCGAGAACGCATCCACAGCTACCACCTCAAGGGCATGCTGTTCTGCGCCCGGTGCCGCCAGGCAGGCCGCACCTCACGGTTCGTCTTCACCCGAGTCACCAGCCGCACCGGCAAGAAGTACGACTATTTCATCTGCCGGGCACGTCAGGATGGCCTCTGCGATCTGCCCCATCTGCGCACCGACCTGGTCGAACACGCCATTACCGACCACTACCACACGCTGCAGCTACCACCCGATTTCATCGAAACCATCCGTACGCAGCTGGACACCGCCATCCATGACGAACAAACCAGCGTCCGTGCCCTGCACGCCAGCCTGAAGGACAAGCTCAAGCGCCTCGACGAACAAGAGAGCAACCTCATCGACCTGGCCGCCGATGGCTCGCTCCCGCAGGGCAAGATCCGATCCAAGCTGAACCACATCCAGGTTCAGCGCGCCAAAGCCCAAGCGGGCCTCGTGAATACCACCGAGCAACTTGAGGTCGGCGCCGCCGTCCTGCACGATGCCTTGGAACTCCTCCGTGATCCCGCCGACGCATACGCCAATGCCCCGGATTCAGTACGGCGAACGCTCAACCAAGCCTTCTACGAGCGCTTCTACCTCGATCACCTCGAAGTGGTTGACGACCAGAAGAAGCCCCTGTTTGCCGAACTACATGCCGCCAAGCAGGCTCACCAGCAGCATGCTCCCACCCTGTCCGGCATCATGCTGGCCACCGGCCGGGCCGAACACGCCTCACGTGGGGCCACAGGCGGGCCAAAGCCCGGCATGCGGGACATGGAGGCCACCGTGGCGAAGTGGGGCACACACGGCCCCAGAAACGCCGAAAGCCTCCCATATAGAGAGGCTTCACCTGAAACTACCAACGCCAATACCGACCAACTGCGCCTCTCCGACCTGTTTGTCCCTTCGGTCGGGGGTTTGAGTACGGGCTTGATGGTGGGACGGGTGGGGCTCGAACCCACGACCAGCGGATTATGAGTCCGCGGCTCTAACCGACTGAGCTACCGTCCCCCGACCGCAGCGCACGTGTGCGGGCGTGATGCATGGTACCGGGTCGGGCGTGTCTGCACCTAGTCGGATCGCCGGATAGGGTTGGGCCCGGGGGCGACCGGACGGGAGGATCGGCATGGCGGATCTGTTCACGAACGTGCTGCGCGGGCATCAGTGGCTGTACGAGAAGTCCGGCGGGCTGGTCGGACACCGGTTGCTGTTCGGGAATCCGACGCTGCTGCTGCGGACGGTGGGCCGCAAGACGGGGCAGGCGCGCACCAGTGCGCTGACCTACGCGCAGGACGGCAAGGACTATCTGGTGACCGCGTCCAACGGCGGCTCGCCGCGGCCGCCCGGGTGGCTGGCGAATCTGAAGGCGAAGCCCGACTGCGAAATCCAGGTGGGCCGACAGCGGATCCCCGTGACCGCGCGGGCGACCTACCCGGACGACCCGGACTACGCGCGCCGATGGACGCTGGTCGACAAGGTCAATGCGGGCCGATACACCCAGTACCAGAACAAGACCCGGCGGCCGATCGCCGTAGTGGTATTGAGCCCGCGGTAGGCCGATCCGGCCGGGCGCCCCGTCGTGGCGGCACCCGGCCCAGGCGTCACACAGTCAGGATCGTGCGGCCCACGGCCTGCCGCGCCTCGATGGCGGCATGGGCCTCGGCCGCCCGATCCAGCGGGAAGGTCTGGCCGACAATCACTTCCAGGTCCCCCTCGGCCGCCGCGACCAGTGCACGCGCCCCGAGCGCATCCCAGTCGGTATCGGACCCGGTGATAGCCATCAGGTCGAGCACGGTAATGCCCTGCCCGGCGGCGTATTCGGTGTCCAGCTCCGCGAATCCGCCTGCGGCGTTGCCGTATCCGAGGAACCGTCCCCCGGACGCCGTGGAGCCGAGCGCATTCCGGCCGATCTCCCCGCCCGCACCGTCGAGCACCACGGCCACCCCCGCCCCGCCGGTCAGTTCCAGCACCTGGTCGGCCCATCCGGGCTCCTCGTAGTCCACGACCTCGGCGGCACCCAGTCGGCGCGCCAGGGCGAGTTTGGTGTCCCCGTGCGCCGCACCGATCACCGTCACCCCGGCCGACCGCGCCAACTGGACCAGCAGCGTGCCCACGCCACCACCGGCCGCGGTGATCAGCACCGGCTCCCCCGGCCGCAGGTTCGCGAGTTGCGCCACGGCCATCGCCGTCGTGCCGTCGTGCACCAGCGCGGCCGCGGTCACCGGATCCAGCCCGGCGGGCAGTTCGGCCAGCGTCTGCTCCTTCGCCAGGGCCCGCTCCGCATATCCGCCGATGGGCAGTCCGCCGCCGATCGCACTGGCCGCCGTCGAACTTGCCACCCGTTTGCCGATCCAACCCGGATCGACCCCGTCTCCCACCGCCGACACCACACCGGCGACCGCGCCGCCCGGCACGTACGGCACCTGCAGCGGGAAGAAATCGGTACCCCATCCCGCGCGCAACCGGGCGTCGAGAAACATCACGTCCGCCGCGGCGACGTCGATCACGACCTCGCCGGTCCCGGCCACCGGGTCCGGCGCCTCGCCCGGCACCAGCACATCCGGCCCGCCGAACGACTTCGCTTCCACCACTCGCATCCTCGACCACGTCCTTCGCTTCTCATCGGGTGATGCCCCAAGCCTGATACCTGAAGAATGGTTTAGGTCAAGCGGAGGTCTCCGCGGCATGCCGACAGGGTTGCGGATTGGTGATCGAGCAATAACTTCGCTACCCTGATTGTCGAGGGGAGTACTTCCCAAGCGTCATGCCGGTCAGTACGGATTCCGCCATCGGAATCCCCGGGTGACCACCCGAGTCGGGTGAAGGAGACCTCGGGTGTTCCGCCATGCCCGAGGAGACCATGTGAGCCCCAACCCGACAATTCTCGCAGCCCCCGCCATCGAGTCCATCGGCTCGCCGTGGCTGTGGGCCGCGACCATCGCCGGGGTGCTGGCGCTGCTGGCCCTCGACTTCGTCGTCACCCGCAAGCCACACGAGGTGTCGATGCGGGAGGCGGTCGGGTGGACGATCTTCTACCTGGCGCTACCGGTCCTCTTCGGCCTCGGCGTCTGGGCCGCCTACGGCGGCACGCCCGCCACCGAATTCTTCACGGGATATCTGCTGGAGAAGTCGCTGTCGGTCGACAACCTCTTCGTATTCATGCTGCTCCTGGCGGCCTTCGCGGTGCCGGCGGCGCTGGCGCAGCGGGTACTGCTGTTCGGCATCGTCGGCGCGCTGGTGCTGCGTGGCATCTTCATCGCCCTGGGCGCGGCCGCGCTGGCCTCGCTGGACTGGGCGTTCCTGTTGTTCGGCGCGATCCTGCTGGTCACGGCGGCGAAGCTGCTGAAGGACGCGGTCGGCGGGCACGACCAGGAGGTCGACATCTCGCGCATGCGGTCGGTGCGCCTGATCCGCAAGCTGATGCCGGTCACCGACGACTACCACGGCACCAAGATGACGGTGCGCGAGGCGGGGAAGCGCGCCCTGACGCCGCTGGCGCTGGTGGTGACGGCCGTGATGGCCACCGATGTGGTGTTCGCGGTCGACTCCGTACCCGCGGTGTACGGCGTCACCGGCGACCCCTACCTGGTGTTCGCCACCAACGCCTTCGCGCTGCTGGGCCTGCGCGCGCTGTACTTCGTGCTGCAGGCGGCGCTGTCACGCCTGGTGCACCTGTCCTACGGCCTGGCGGTCATCCTGGCCTTCATCGGCGTCAAGCTGGTGCTGCACTGGGCGCACGAGAGCTGGGACTGGGTTCCTGAGGTCCCGACCCTGGCCTCGCTGGGCGTGATCGTCGTGGTGCTCGCGGTGGTGACGCTCACCAGCCTGCGGGCGACGCGGGGGTCGGGCGAGGACTCCTCCCCCACACCCGCTTCCACGCCGTAGCTCAGTCTCCGGCCCTCGGCCTCCGGCGGCGCCACGGCATCTCGGGGCGCTCCCCGCGCAGGTATGCCAGCAGGCGCGGGATGCCGGCCATCAGCAGCAGCGGCGCACCGGCGACGAGGAATACGACCAGAGAGGCGCCGATCAGCCCGAATCCACTCTCCATACCCCAGCATGCGCCGCAACGGCATACCGGCGCCAGCAGGAAGATCGGGGCCGATCCCGGTTGCCCGGACGTGCCCGATGGCCATACTGGGAACCGTGCTGTTACAACGGTTTCGCCGCGTCGGTCCCGCTCGGATGCACCAGGCAGTCGATGATCTGCAACTGCCGGAGGCGGTGTTCAAGACCTGCCCGTGGCAGCCGCGCGAGCTGGTGGAGACCGGGCTGCGCCAATGGTTGCGGTGCTGCGGTGCGGCCATGCGCGACGACCAGGTGATCGGGATGCCGTCGCACGCGGTCGACGAGGCCTGGCACGGGCTGATCCTGTGCACCAGCCGGTATGCCCGCTTCTGCCGGGCCGCCTACGGCCGCTTCCTGCACCACTTCCCGGAGGGCGACGGCTCCGGCGGCGATTCCGGTGATTCGATGGCCACCCAGCTCGGCCGCACCGTGGTCGCCTGGTCGATGGTCGCCCGGCCCGGCGAGGAGTGCGTGCTGTGGGACCTCGACGCCAGGGTGGGTGTCGACCGGCCGTGGGGAATCCCGCGCGAACGCGTCGATATCATCGAATCGTCCTTGCGCACAGCGACTTCCCGCTGACCCTCGATCAGCAGCCGCCACCGCCGCCACCACCTCCGCAACCACCGCCTCCTCCGCCGCCACCACAGCCGCCGCCACCGCCCCCGCCGGAATCGCCGCCGCCACTACCGGAATCGCACCCACCACCGGAATCGCCGCCGCCGCTGTAGCCACCCGACATATCGCCGCCGTAGTAGCCGACCCCGGTGCTACCGGAATTGCCGTAGCCCCAGCGATTCCGGCGACGCGTAGGTTGGTTGGCCGCCCGCACCATGACCACGACGCACACGCAGAACAGGGCGATGACCACCAGCGTTGTCACAATCTCCATGCCGGGGACCCTAGCGGTCCGACCCTAAAGGCCCCCTTAACATTTGGTTGTAGCGGACGTAGCGCGGTAGGACCTGTCTTAGATCGAAGAATTCGCCTACGTCAGCTTGACGCGGGCGGCGAAGAAGCGAGCCACGGCGGGAGCCAAGCGGTTGAAGTGGTACTGCAGGTGCGCCTCCGGCGTCACCGGGACCACCGCGCGGTCGCGTTCCACCGCGCGCACGATCTGCGTGGCGACCTTCTCCGGGCCGTAGCTGCGCATCCGGTAGAGGTTGTCGTACTTGGCCTGCTTGCGGGCCTCCTCCTCGGCGGACACACCCGAGAACTTGGTCGTGGCCACGATATTGGTGTGCACGATGCCGGGGCAGATGGTGTGCACGGCGATGCCCTTGCCCGCCAGTTCCGCACGCAGGCAGTCGGAGAACATGAACACCGCCGACTTGCTGGTCGAGTACGCGCTGAAGCCGCGCTGCGGCGTGTAGGCGGCCATGCTCGACAGATTGACGATATGCCCGCCCAGCCCGCGCTCGGCCATGGCGGCGCCGAAGGTGCGGCAGCCGTTGATCACGCCGCCCAGATTGACCCGCAGCACCCGGTCGAATTCGCTTGCGCTGGTAGCGAAGAAGTCGCCCGCCTGACCGATTCCCGCGTTGTTCACCAGGACGTCGGGCACCCCGTGCGCGGCCAGCACGGCAGCGGCGTGCTCGGCCACGGCGGTCTCGTCCGAGACGTCGAGCGCGTAGGCGTGCGCGACACCCCCTGCGGCCGTGACGAGTTCGGCGGACTCCTTGGCCGCGTCCAGATTGATATCCGACAGCACCAGCTCGGCGCCGCGGCGCGCGAACTCCAGTGCGGTCTCGCGACCGATCCCGCTCCCGCCGCCGGTGATCACCACCAGCTGGTCCTCGAAGGGCCGCCGCTCCCGGCCCACCTCGGCCCGCCGCAGCGAGCGCGGCGCCGCGCTGCCGCCGATCGAATCGGCGAGTTCGGTAGTGGCCGTCGCCAGCAGCTCCGGGTGCGAGAAGGGCAGCCAGTGGCCGCCGCCGACCTCGCGCCGCCACAGCCGCGCGGTCCACTTCTTCGAGTCGTCGTAGCCCGCCGGGCGCACCGCCACGTCGCGGCGCGCGATGATCAGCTGCACCGGCACCTCGGTGCGGCGCTCGCGGGCGTTGAGCAGGCGCTGCAGGATGTTGGCGCGGTAGATCCGCATCCCGTCGAAGAAATCCTCCCGGAAGGTCGGGCCCAATTTCACGTTCTCCGGGGCGGTTTCGTTCATCAGCCCGACGAAACGCTGCCACACCGTCGCCGCCGACAGCGGCCGCAGCAGCACGCGCGGCACTCCCGGCGTCATGAACAGGAAGGTGTACCCGGACGACAGCAGCTGCGTGAACGGCCCCCAGGCGGCGCCGCGAGACAGCCTGCTGCGCATCCACTTTCCCATGTGATCGAGGTTGGGCCCCGATACCGAGGTGAACGAGGCGATCCGCGCCTCGGCCTGCGGCTCGCACACCGCCTCCCACATCTGCACCGAACCCCAGTCGTGGGCGAGCACATGCACGGGTCTGCCGGGGCTGACCGCCTCGGCGACCGCGAAGAAGTCCGCCGCGAACCGATCCAGGCGATAGTCCTCGGTGCGGCGGGTGCGGGTGGACCGGCCGTGCCCGCGGGTGTCGTAGGCGACGACATGGAACCGCTTCGCGAGCAACGGGATCACCCGATCCCACAGATGGTGGTCGTCGGGCCAGCCGTGCACCAGCACCACGGTGTCGGCACTCGGCTCGCCGTATTCGTAGACGGCGAGCTCGAATTCGCCGCTGCGGACGGTCCGCTCCACGTCCGGGACGGGAATCTGTTCGGTCACGATGTTCTCCTTCGGCACTTCTTCGTGCGGGTAGCGGACTGTCGAGAGCCCGGGGCTCTAGAGGTCCAGCACCAAACGTTCACCGGCGCAGCGGGATACGCAGATCAGCATTTCGCCGTCGGCCCGCTCGTCCGGGGTGAGCACAGCATCCCGATGATCCACTGTCCCAGACAATACCCGGACCTTACAAGTGCGGCAGAACCCCTGCCGACACGAATACGCCACATCGGGACGGACCTTCAGCACTTCCTCCAGCGCCGACCGGTCCGCCGCGACCTCGACCACCTCGCCGGTGCGGGCCAGCTCGACCGCGAAGGGCGTGCCGTCGACCACGGGCGGCGCGGAGAACCGCTCGGAGTGCAGCTCCACACCGGGCAGATCGCGCACGGCGGCGGCGATGGCGCTGGTCATCGGCACCGGGCCGCAGCAGTACACGGCGGTCTCGGGCCCGGGACCCGGGAGCAGGTCCGCGGCCGTGGGCAGTCCGTACTCGTCGTCGGTGCGCACGGTCACCCGGCCGCCGAAGCTCTCGATCTCGTCGAGGAACGGGATGGTGTCGCGGCTGCGCCCGGCGTACACCATCGACCAGTCCACACCGAGCCGGTGCGCCATCCGCACCATCGGCAGGATCGGGGTGATACCGATGCCGCCCGCGACGAAATGCACCCTGGCGGCGTCGGATCCGTGACCGGGCAGCACGAACGGGAAGGCGTTGCGCGGTCCGCGGACGGTCACCCGGCTGCCGGTCGGCAGGGCCTCGTGCACCTCCAGGGAGCCGCCGCCCCCGTCGGGAATGCGGCGCACCGCGATCCGGTAGCTGTGCCGGTCGGCCGGATCTCCGCACAGCGAGTACTGGCGGAGTTTTCCGGAGGGCAGCTCCAGGTCCAGGTGGGCGCCGGGCCGCCAGGGCGGCAGTTCGCGGCCGTCGGGCGCGATGAGCTGCAGGCTGATCACGTCGGTGTCGTGCGCCTCCACGCGGCGCTCCACCACCATGAGCGCCAGCCGCCGGTCGTCCACGTGCCCGGCCGGATCCTTGCGGTTGACCAGCGTCGTCCAGCGCAACCGGGACTCGGCCAGGGTGTGGAACACCCGGATCGCCCGGTCCGGCCGCTGCTTTCCGTACAGGTCGGCCGGCGGCTGCGCCGGCACGGGCCGCCGAGTGGTCACGAGGCCATCGCCCGCGCGGCCGGCGACTTGGCCAGGTACGCCACGGCCTGGGCGGTCGAACCCACCGATTCCGGGGTGTAACCGGGCTGGAACACCGTCAGCGCGCTCCACAGCAGCGAGGGAACGCCCGGCAGCGCGCCGCGCCACATGGAGCCGAAGACCTTCATGACGAGGCGCGGGTAGCGCATATCCGGAAGCGAAGGATCCTGTCGCACAAGGTATTTCGTCCCGCGCAGCACCAGGGAGATGAAGATGGGGAACACCACCAGCATCAGCGCGCAGCGCCGGAGGTAGCCGACATCGAAGTATTCGGCGACCTCGTAGGCGACGAAGCGGTGCTCGACCTCCTCGGCGCCGTGCCAGCGGAACAGGTCGAGGGTGTTCGGGTCGGCGTCGAACTGCTCGAGGTCGGCGTTGAGCACCCAGTCGCCGAGGTAGGCGAAGAAGTGCTCGAGGGTGGCGATGAATCCGAGGCGCTCGACCAGCGCCTGGAACTCCTTGCGCGCGTTCTGGCCCTCGCGCGGGCCGAGCGTCTTGCGGAAGAGGAACTCCATCTGCCGCACATAGGGCTCGACGTCGATCCCGTGCGCCGTCAGCACCTCGTCCAGCACGCCGTTGTGGGTCTCGGCGTGCATGGACTCCTGGCCGATGAATCCGAGCATCTGCTCGCGCAGCTTCTCGTCCTTGACCAGCGGCAGAGCCTCGGAGAACGTCTGGCAGAACATGCGCTCACCCTCGGGGAGCAGCAGGTTCAGCGCGTTGATCAGGTGCGAGGCGATGGGCTCGGCCGCCATCCAGTGCAGCGGGGTGTTCCGCCAATCGAACTGCACGTTCCGGGCCTGCAGAGCCACCTCGCCAGGATCGATCGTCTCGTGGCGCGCCCGAAAGGGAAGTAGCTTCATCGGTACTCCTGGTGTGTTCCGTCCCGGCAGTCGGTGCCGTTGCTTCATGAACGTAGCAACAGTGTACATATAACTGCGACCGAGAGTTACACCTAGTGTTCCGGCTCAGCGCGTGTTCGAACGGCGCATGCTCGAACTCAGCGCTTGGTCATCGGGCGGCTGAGCTTCTCACCATCGGCATCGATGGTCGTCGCCCGGGTGAAGACGTGCCCGGGTTCGACCAGATCGGTCAGGACGATGCGGACAGGCTCGGTGACGAAGTGCCCGGCGGCGCAGTTCGGCTCGCAGGTGTTGAGATGCTGGATGCCGTCGCCCTCGGCCTTGTCCGGCCCCCACGAGGTCCACGCGATCTGCTCGACCCGCAGGCCCAGGTCGGCGCAGGCGAGGATGAGCTTCGACGGGCGCACGGCGGGCTTGTTGAACGAGCAGTCGATCACCTCCGGGGCCGGGTTCGCCGCGGGCGACTGGCCGACCGGCTGCGGACCGCCGGAATCCGACCCGCAACCCGCGATCGCCAGCACCGCCGACACCACCGCCACACCGGCGAGCCGTCCGCGGCCTGCATATCTACCCGTCATCCGCACACCCCGCACATCGTCCAGCCCGTTCACCGTCGCCGACGTTATCCGCCGGTCCGACCGGATGATGACCCATCCGCGCCGGTTTCGCACGCGGCACGCGCAACAGTGCGCGCACCGGGTCGACGACCTGCGCCGATACATCCGGGGCGACACCCGGCACCACATCACCCGCCACCACATCCGAATTTCCGGCGCGCTTTTGGCCGGAATCCATCACGGGCCGGAGTGGATCCCGGCTAAAAGCATGCCGGGAATGAGGAGAGGACTTGCATGCCGGGAATGAGGAGTGGACTTGCATGCCGGGAATGAGGAGAGCGCACCTGCACGCCGGGAATGAGGAGAGCGGACCTGCACGCCGGGAACGAGGAGGACCCGCACGCCGGGAATGAGGTGGGCCGATCAGGCCGGGTCTTCCCGGTTTCGCGACCACTCCCAGATCGGGTGCAGGGCCTCGGCGAGTTCTCGACCGGCCGGAGTCAGTTCGTGGGCCTTGTCGGGGCGTTTCGTCGCCAGGCCCGCGGCCTGCAGGTGCTGTAAGCGCAAGGACAGCATGCTCGAGGAGCAGTTGTCCATGCGGCGGCGCAACTCCAGGAAGCCGAGCGGACCCGGCTCCAGCTCCCACAGCACGCGCAGCATCCAGCGCTGGCCGAGCAGGTCCATCACCGCGTAGGTCGGCGGGTCCGCCGGTCGCGCCGCCCCGGTCCGTCTTGCACTTCTCATTTCGAACTACCATAGTGATTCTGAAATAGAAGCGATCGAGTGGGAGTACATGGTGGGTTCGCAGCGAATCGCGGTGGTGACCGGGGCGTCTCGCGGCATCGGCGCACAGACGGCGCGGGTGCTGGCGGAACGCGGCGACCACGTGGTGCTCAACTACCGCGAGAAGCGCAGGCGCGCAGAGCAACTCGCCGCCGAGATCACCGAATCCGGTGGCAGCGCGTCGATCGCCGGGGCGGACGTATCGGACGAGGCGTCGGCGCGGGCGTTCATCGATCAGGTGGCGGGCGACTTCGGCCGCCTGGATGTGCTGGTGCTCAACGCCTCCGGCGGGCTCGAACACGGAGCCGCACCGGACTATCCGATGGCTATCAACAGGGACGCGCAGGTGCGCCTGGTGCGACTGGCGTTGCCGCACATGCCCGCCGGGGCCCGCATCGTGTTCGTCACCAGCCATCAGGCGCATTTTCACGGCCGCAAGCCGGTGCCCGAGGCCTATGCGCCGATCGCCGCGAGCAAGCGGGCCGGTGAGGACGCCCTGCGCGCCCTGATCCCCGAATTCGATTCGCGCGGTATCGGTTTCACGGTGGTGTCGGGCGATATGATCGACGGCACCATCATCGTCCGGCTGCTGCAGCGCCGAGATCCCGATGCCGTCGCCGCCCGTGCCGAACACGGGCCGCTGCCCACGGTCGAGGAGTTCGCCACCGCGGTCGCCGATGCCACCAGCGCTCCGGCCGACAGCGGGCACACCGTCTACATCGGTGGCGACGACTACCTCACCTCGGCCTAGTACTCGGTCAGTCCGGCCATGCCGGGTGGCGCTTCTCCAGGAATGCGGCCATTCCCTCACGGGCGCCGGGCAATTGGGAGGCCGCGGCCATGACCTCGACGGCTATGGCGTAGGCGTCGGCCTCGGGGCGGTCCAGCTGGGCGTAGAGGGTGCGCTTGCCGAGAGCCTTGCTCGCGCGGCTGCCGCGCGTGGCGCGGCCCAGCAGATCGTCGACCGCGGTGTCCAGATCCGCGTCGGCGACCACGCGGTTGACCAGACCCCACTGCTCGGCGGTCCGGGCGTCGATCGGGTCACCGGTCAGTGCCAGCTCCATCAGGCGTTTCCGGCCGACCGCGCGGGCCACGGGCACCGCCGGCGTGTGGCAGAACCACCCGCCCTTGCCGCCGGGCAGCGCGAAACCCGCCGACTCGGCGGCGACGGCGAGATCGCAGGACGCCACCAGCTGGCAACCGGCGGCCGTCGCCAGTCCGTGCACCCGGGCCACGACGACCTGCGGCACCGCCTCCATGGTCGACATCAGCTCGGTGCACAGCGTCAGCAACTCCCGCACCTCGAGCATGAAGCGCGCCGCCACGTCGGCGAAGTCGTGGCCGGCGCAGAACACCGGCCCGTTGGCACCCAGCACGATCCCGGTGGCGTCGCTGTCCCCGGCTTCCCGGAATGCGGACAGCAACTCGGTCAGGTGCTCGGCCGACAGCGTGTTGCGCCGATCCGGCCGATTCATGGTGATCCGGACGGTGTCGCCGTCCCGCGCGACGAGCAGATGCTGGTAGTCCACAGCTGTCATGGTGTCCACGGTAGCCCCGCGCGGCGACTCGGATACCGGGCCCGCGGCGGCGACGACCTTCGACGCTCCGGAGCAGGTCGGCCTCGACGGTTCCGCCGAACTGGATATCCCGTGTACGGCCGGTGCGACGGATTGGGGTGCCGGGCGAAGGCCGTTATCCTGCACAGGGTGTCGGCGGAGCAACGAATGGCGGCCAATCCGCAGGTGATCGGGACGGCGGCGCACAGCCGGTGGGCCGACCACGCACGCCTGCGCGGAGCGGTACGCAGGGCGACGCTGCCTGGCGGGCAGCAGGTGTGGGTCGTTGCGGGCTATGACGAGGTCGCCGCGCTGCTCGCCGATCCGCGGCTGAGTCTGGACAAGCGGCATTCGGGCGGCGGATACGCGGGATTCGCGCTGCCGCCCGCGCTGGACCGCAACCTGCTGAATATGGATGGCGCCGAACACATTCGGGTGCGGCGCCTGGCCGCGCCGGCATTCTCCCGGCGATCCGCGGAGACGCTGCGCACGCTGGTGTCGCGGATCGCCGAGACCGCGTTCGCCGCGCTGCCCGGCGGCAGCGATCCGGTCGATATCCTCGCGCACCTCTGTGTTCCGGTCCCGGCCGTGATGATCGGCGAACTGCTGGGCGTACCCGAGGCCATGCACGACCGCCTCCGCGCGGCCGCGGACGCCATGGTCACCCTCGACACGGCGTCTCCGGATTCTCTGCGGCGGCTGCAAGCCGCGATCGGATGGATGGTCGCCGCCTTCACCGAACTCGTCCACGCCAAGCGCGAGTCGCCGGGTGACGACCTGCTCAGCGTCTGGATCCGGGCCCGCGACGAGGACGACCGGCTGACCGAGGACGAGCTGGTCTCGCTGGCATTCCTGATGATGCTCGCCGGTCTGGAGAACGCGGTGCACCTGTGCGGCAACATCATTGCCGCCGCCCTCACCTCGACCCCGATTCACGATTGGGCGGCCCAGCGGAAGGTGTTGACGGAGAACGCGAATCCGGCGCCGTTCGCGATCCGGCGTTTCGCGACCGACGAGCTGAGCATCGGCGCGACCACGGTTTCCCGGGGCGAGACCGTCCTGCTGTCGCTGTTCGGCGCCGATTCCGACCCGGCCCGCGGCGCCCGCCCGAGCCTGATGTTCGGCCGGGGCCCGCACTACTGTCTGGGCGCCCAGGTCGGTGCGCTGATCGTGGACGCCGTGGTGCCGCGGTTGTTCACGCGGTACCCGAAGGCCCGGTTGGCGGTCGCGGAAACCGAACTGCGATACCGAGATTCGTGGCGATCACATGGTCTGGCCACGCTGCCGGTGATATTGAACCCCTGAGCACCCGCCATTCGGCACCGCATCCCATTTCCGGCATGCATTTGGCCGGAATCTACCGCTGCCAGCCCAGATCCCGGCCAAAAGCATGCCGGGATGACGAGGGCGATACCCTGCGGGGAATTGTTCGGGGATCGGCGGCCGCGAATGCTGGTGGCGTGAACGATATTCGGTATGGATTACTGCTTCCCGGTGGGCAGGCTCAGCTCGAGGCCGGAGGCTCGGCGCGGGGGCTGCTCGATCTGGTGGTGCGCGCGGAGCGGCTGGGGTTCGATTCGGTGTGGGTGGGCGATTCACTGCTGCGGGCGCGGGTGGAACCGCTGACGATGCTCGCCGCGGCCGCTTCGGTCACCGAACGCATCACCCTGGGGACCGCCGCGCTGATCCCGGCCTACCGCAATCCGGTGCAGGCCGCGCTGACGCTGGCCTCGCTGGATCTGTTGTCGCAGGGGCGGCTGACGCTCGGCGTGGGTGCCGGGTTCCCGGGCATCAGCGAGCCGGAGTTCGAACTGTCCGGGGTGCGGTTCAAGACCCGGTTCTCGCAGCTGGACGACACCGTGCGGCTGTGGCGGCGGCTGTGGTCCGGAAACTCGGATTCGTTCCACGGCAAGGTTTTGCGGTACGAGTGGCTGCCCGAGGTACCGAAGCCGCACCGGCCCGGCGGTCCACCGCTGTGGCTGGCCGGAATCACTCCGGCCGCCCTCGCACGCACCGGGCGGCTGTACGACGGCTGGCTCCCCTACCCGCCCGACGTCGCCGACTACGCGGCCGGGCTGAACACGATCCGTGACGCGGCCACGACGGCCGAGCGTCCCGAGAACTCGGTCACCCCGGCGCTTTTCGCCACCGTGTACATCGACGACGACGCCGAGCGCGGACGGGCCGCGCTGGAAAAATACTGCGAGGCGACGTATGGCATGCCGCTGGAGACCGTGGGAAACATCCAGGTGATGCTGACCGGCACCGCGGAACAGGTTGCCGCACAACTGGACAAGTACGTGTGGGCGGGAGCGCGGCACGTGCTGATTCGCATCGCGGCCGTCGCGCCCGCGGATTTCACAGCGCAGCTCGACCGCGTCACCGCACTGCTCCCTCGGTAACGCAACAACCAGCGACATTTCCGGTGCGCCGGCAATAACAGGGCGCAGTCGCACGCCCGAGACACCGGGGGCAGCGATGGATGGTGGACCGTTTCCGCTCAGGCCGACTGTTCCTTATGCCCGGCCCCGCGCGGCAGCGGGTCCATCAGGACCGGGCCGTCCGGGCCGCCGGTGAAGGAGATCTGCGGGCGAATCGGCTTGTCGTCGTGGGGATTCAGTTCCACCCGCTGTGCCATGGTCGCGAGCACCAGCACGGCCTCCATATTGGCGAAGCCGTAGGCCACGCACATCCGCTTTCCGGCGCCGAACGGCAGCGAGGCGTGCTTCTGGGCGGGCTCGAGGTTCTCGGGCAGGTAGCGCGTCGGGTCGAATTCTCCTGGCCTGTCCCAGATTCGTTCGTTGTGGTGGGCCCCGTGCAGGATGATCGCGATCGTGGTGCCCGCCGCGATCGGGTACCCGCCCAGCTCATCGTCGCCGATCGCCACCCGCGCCAGGCCGATGACCGGCGGATACACCCGCATGGTCTCCGCGACAACGGCTTTCGTCCACACCAGCCGATCGACATCCGCCGCGGTGGGAGCGCGGCCGCCCAGCACGGTGTCGAGTTCGTCGTAGAGCCGCCGCCGGACCTCGGGATTGCGGCCGAGCAGATGCCACGCCCACGCCAGTGCCGTTGCGGTCGTTTCCATTCCGGCGCCGATGAAGGTCATCAGCTCGTCGCGGATCTCCTGATCGGTGTACGCGTAGCCGGTTTCGGGGTCACGCGCATCCATCAGCAACGCCAGCAGGTTGTCCTTGCGGGTGATCCGCCCGCTGCGATGGTCGGCGATCAGCCCGTCGATCACGCGCTCGACGTGCCGCAGATCGCGCATCGCACGCGGCGCGAAGACCCAGCTGATGGCCCGCATCACCCGCATCGGCAGCCGCGGGTTCTCGGCCGACTCCGGATTCGGCCCGTGCCGCAGCACCCATGTCGACGCGGCGTGGATCGGGCGGCTCAGGTTGGTCATGAAGCCGATCCCGAAGTACCGCAGCAGCACCGACAGCCGCACCTGCGTCATCGGGCCGGACAGATCCGTACCGAACATGGTGCGGGCGACGACATCCAATGTCACCCGGTTCATTTCGGCGTTGATATCGATCGGATCCCCGGCGCGGCTCAGTTCGGCGATCCGGTCGACGGCGGCCTCGGCGGCCTCGGCCATGGGGCCCGCGAACTGATCGACATTGCGCTTGCCGAAGACGGGCTGCACCAGCCGCCGGTTGCGCATCCAGCGCTGGTTGTCCAGGTCGGTGACAAGACCGCGGCCGAACGCCACCGCCAGCATGTCGTATTCGGCGCTCTTGGTGTAGTTGTTCTGATTCGACACCAGCACGTGCCGGGCCAGCTCCGGGCTCCGCACGACCACGAACTTCAGGAACGGCATCCGCGCGACCAGCACGTCGTCCTGGCCGGGCAGCTGACTCAAATACTCGACAATGGTGTGGTCACGGACCCGCGGCAGCGTTCGCAACGCCAGCTTCCACGACTGCCACCAGGTCACGTCCGTGCCGTGCCAGCGGATGAATGTCGGCAATCGGCGGGGCGGATGCAATACCGCACTGCCGGTCTCGGTGGTTCTGCGCGCCGCGAACGCCATGGCTCCTATGCCTCCCGAACTGGGTGTTTGCCAGCCGCACCCAGGGTTCAGTGTACAGATGTGCACCGAATTGGCAATGCTTCGCGAGCGGCTGTCTGGTACGGCCGCGACGCCTCGCACGGCCACCGCCGAGAGCCGCAGCCACACCACGGGATTCGGGTAATCGACTACTCGCGAGTACGGCGCCGCGCCGGTTCACAGTGGGAGGGTCACGTCCCGTTGCCGGGTCCGAACTCGGCGCCGCCGAGGAGGCGAGCCATGCCCTATTCCACACAACCTCAGCCCACCACCGTCTCCGAACAACACAGCGAGCTGATCGCGGAGTTCCACGCCCTGATCGCCAGACACCCCGAGGCGGCGGGCAAGTTCGTCCTCGCCCACCTCCCCGAGGGTGCACCGGAACAGGAGCCGAGCGCAGTCCTGGTGCACGGCCCGATCGTCTGGGAGTGCGAGACCACCGACTTCGGATTGGACTGCCGCCCGGTCATTCTGGAGGAATAGCGACTCAGCCGCCGAGCAGTACCTCGATACCGGAGATGGCGAAGTACCCCGCGAACACCACGCTCACCACCCATACGAGCCAATGGATTTCACGGAACTTCCCGCGCGCGGCCTTGATCACGGTATAGGCGATCAGGCCCGCCCCGACCCCGTTGGTGATCGAGTAGGTGAACGGCATCGCGACGATGGTCAGGAAGGCCGGGACCGCGACCTCCAGGTCGGCCCAATCGATCTTGCGGGCCTGCGTCATCATCAGCGCGCCCACCAGTACCAGCGCCGGCGCGGCTGCCTGGATCGGCACCACCCCGGCGATCGGGGTGAAAAATATTGCGAGACAGAACAGTCCGCCGGTCACAACGCTGGTCAGTCCGGTACGGGCGCCCTCACCGACACCCGTCGCCGACTCGACGTACACGGTGCTGCCCGCACCGCCGGAGGCCCCGCCGATGATCTGCGCGACGCCGTCGGTGGTCAGCACCCGGCCCAGTCCGGGCATGGTGCCGTTCTCGTCCAGCAGTTTCGCCTCGTCGCATACCCCGAAGATCGTTCCCATGGCATCGAAGAATCCGGTGAGCACCAGCGTGAACAGGACCACGCTGGCGGTCAGCGCCCCGGCCCGGGCGAACCCGCCGAACAGATCGATGTGCATCATCAGACCGAAATCCGGTGCGGCGAACAACTTGTCGGGCATCTCCGGGACGACCGTGCCCCACGACTTCGGCTCGATATCGCCGACCGCGTTGATGAAGATCGCCAGGCCGGTCGCGATCGCGATGCTGATCAGGATCGCGCCCGGGACCTTGCGGATGTACAGCGCCAGCATCAGCAGCAGACCGACACCGAACACCACCACCGGCCACCCCTGCAGATGACCGTCGGGGCCGAGCCCCACCGGCGGCCCGTCCGGCGAGCCGTGCCCGACCACCCCGGACGACACCAGGCCGATCATCGCGATGAACATGCCGATCCCGACACCGATCGCGTTCTTCAGCGCCAGCGGAATGGCATTGATGATCATCGTCCGCAGGCCGGTCGCGGCCAGGATCACGATGACCACGCCCATCAGCACCACCAGGCCCATGGTCTGCGGCCAGGTCATGTGCGGTGCGGCCTGGAAGGCCACCACCGGCACCACGCCCAGCCCGGCGGCCAGCGCCAGCGGCACGTTGCCGACCAGCCCCATCAGGACCGTGGACAGGCCCGCGGAAAACGCGGTGGCCGTGGTGAGTTGAGCGATGCTGAGATGGGCGCCGTCGATATCGGTGGCGCCACCCAGAATCAGCGGGACCAGCAGGATCACGTAGGCCATCGCGACGAAGGTCGTGATGCCGCCGCGGATTTCGCGAGAGACGGTGGTTTTGCGCTCGCGTATCCGGAACAGCCGATCGAGGGCGGATCTGGGTTCCGCGGGGGTCGTGCGGGTTTCAACTTGGGTCATGGCGTGTGCCCTCCTCGGGCAGTATCTGATTGCGCCGTGTTCGGGGCCCTGCGTGGTTACGCAGGCTGCGGCCTCCGGGCCTGACGACCACGGCGCGCGCCGACCTGCGGTCCGTGCCGTCAACGGACCTGGGGTTCGGTTGTGCGGTTGTGGGGTGAGACTCCGTCATCGGAGGGACGGTGGGTCAAACCTCCTGTTGATCAACAGCTTCGGGGTGGAGAGCGCAGGCTCTCCGGCACCGCGCGGCCGGTACGGCCCGCGCGGATCGGCAATCTCGAGAATCTAGGGTTCGGCACCTTTCCGTCGATGATCTGGATCCGGTCCGGCGCGGTCGTGGACTCCGCGGGTCACTTCGACGAACCCCTCATCGAGTACGTCGACGCGTCCCGCGATCCGTACCGCGCCATCGGCCGTTCGCCTCACCGCCCCTCCCCCGGCAGCAGCCGTCGGCGAGCCTCGGCACCGGCACGCGCGACCGCGTCCTGTGCCACCGTGCGCAGTTCGTCGTTTTCTACAACGGTGCGCCCGCCGACCAGCAGCCGCGCCAGCGGCGGCGGGGGCCCGAACACCAGCGCGCAGACCGGATCGGCGACGGCGGCGCGGAATCCGTCGACCCGCCACACCGCGATATCGGCGATCTTGCCGGGTTCGAGGCTGCCGATCTCGGTGTGGCGCCCCAGGTTCCGGGCGCCGCCGAGCGTGCCCATCTCGAGGGCCTGGCGCGCGGTGAGCGCCGTCGGGCCGTACATCGCGCGCTGAAACAGCATGGCCTGGCGCATTTCACCGGCCATCGAGGTCAATTCGCTGGACGCCGCGCCGTCCACGCCCAGGCCGACCGGCGCACCGGCGGCCAGCAGATCGCGGACCCGGGCGATTCCGGCGCCGAGGCGGCCGTTGGAGCTCGGGCAGTGCGCCGAGCCGCTCCCGGTGTCGGCGAAGCGCCGAATATCGCTGTCGTGCAGGTGCACCGCGTGCGCGAACCACACATCGTCGCCGAGCCAGCCCAGCTTCTCCATGTATTCGACGGGGGTGCACCCCATCTGCTCGCGGCAGTGCTCCTCCTCGTCCAGGGTTTCGGCGAGGTGGGTGTGCAGGCGCACGCCCTTGTCGCGGGCCAGGGCGGCCGATTCGCGCATCAGCGTCTCGCTGACCGAGAACGGCGAGCACGGCGCCACG
The DNA here is from genome assembly GCF_001613165.1 of Nocardia mexicana NBRC 108244. Classification (GTDB taxonomy): domain Bacteria; phylum Actinomycetota; class Actinomycetes; order Mycobacteriales; family Mycobacteriaceae; genus Nocardia; species Nocardia mexicana. The sequence goes on along the minus strand of NZ_BDBV01000021.1, from coordinate 103,192 downwards.
GCCACGCGCAGCATCGAATCGAACGACGGATCGTGGTACCTGTCGATGGTTTCGGCTGTGCCGGTGAGGATTTCGTCGGTCCTCTCGACCACCTCGTCCGGCGGCAGGCCGCCGTCGGACTGCCCGCGGTCCATCGATCCGCGGCACGGATGGAACCGCAGCCCCACCTCGGCGGCGGCGCGGACCTCGGCCTCGAACAGATCGCCGCGACCCTTCGGGAAGATGTAGTGGTGGTCGGTGGAGGTGGTGGTACCGCTCAACGCCAGCCAGGCCAGGCCCGCGGCGGCCGCACCGTAGGTGACCTCGGCATCGATCCGCGCCCAGGTGCGATACAGCCCGGTCAGCCATTCGAACAGCGTCGAATCCTGCTGCAGGCCCTGGGTGGCCCACTGGTAGAGGTGGTGGTGGGTGTTCACCAGGCCCGGCGTGACCAGACAGCCGGTGCCGTCGATCCGTTCGGCGCCTTCGATTTTCGGCGCCGGGCCCGCGCCGACCCCGGTGATCCGGCCGTTCTCGGCGGTCAGATGCCCGTGGGCGATCTCGTCGCCGACGACCGGTGCGATGTAGGCGTTGTCGATGACCAGCTTCGTCATTGGTCCACCACCCTCGGATCGGCGACCGTCCGCACCGAGCGGCCGTGCGCCTGCCCGGCCGCCACCAGACACGAGGACGCCGAGACGCCGTCCAAATACACTGTGCACGAACCACATTCACCCTGATGGCAGGCGTCCCCGGGGCCCGGCAGCCCCATTCGCTCGCGCAGCAGGTACAGCAGGCTCTCGCCGGCCCACACGCCGTCGACGTGCGCGGCCGCACCGTCGACCTCGAAGCTCACCCGCATGGGGCCACCTTCCGCCGCGCCGCGAACTCGTTCCAGGCCCAGGTCAGGGTGTGGCGCGCCAGCACCGACAGGGCATGGCGGCGGTACTCGGCGGTGCCGCGCACATCCTCGACCGGTTCGGCCGCGGCCGCGACGAGCGCGCCGAAATCGCGCGCCACCGCCTCCGCCAGCGGGACCGGATCGTCCCACGGGAGGGCGTCGGCCAGATACTGCTCGGCCTCGGTCGCGCGCCGCGGAATCGGGCCCGCGGAGCCGATTCCCGTTCCCACCGCGCGGATATCGGTATGCAATGCCAGCGCGAACGCGCACACCGCGATCACCATCGCATCACGGGCGCCTATTTTCGAGAAATACTGCGGGCCGCTCGCCGGCTCCAGCCAGATCGCGCGGATCAATTCGTCCGGCTCCAGCGCGTTCTTCCCGACTCCCACGTAGAAATCGTCGACCAGAATCATCCGGGTGCCGCCGGTCGCCGATTCCACCTCGATCACCGCGCCCGTCGCCAGCAGCGCGGGATGGCAGTCTCCGGCCGGGGACGCGGCGCCGAGGTTGCCACCCACCGAACCGCGATTGCGGATCTGCGGCGACCCGACCGTCCGCGCGGCCTGCGCCAGGGCGGGCGCCTGTCGGCCCAGGTCACGGATGACCTTGACATAGGGCACCCCCGCGCCGACGCGCAGCCTGCCGCCGATCTGCTCGCTGCCCAGCAATTCGCGGCACGGATTCAAATCCAGCAGCGCGGACGCGCGGCCGCTGTCGAAATTCAGCTCGACCATGACATCCGTGCCGCCCTGAATCGGCGTGCACTCCGGATGGGCGGCCTTCAATTCGAGCGCCTCGGCCCAGGTGGCGGGTCGCAGGAATTCCATCGTCACTCCGTCCCGCCTCCCACCGGAGTGCACACGGGCACCTGCTGCGCCATCTGACCTCCATCGGCATGAATCGGTGTGTCACGAGTACACCCGCGCGGGCCCCCTCGCGGCCACGACCGGACCGACGAACTGTGCGCCAGTTCACACGGCGGAGTTTGTGCTTATCTCCAAACCGCATGACGGCGGCGTTTCCCCGGGTGACGGCGGAGTTGCCCGCGTGACCGCGATATTGCCCGCGCGGCCCGGACTCGACTCGCCACGGCCGGGGCCGCGGGCTGTTAGCGTCGGGCATCATGCGTCTTCGTTCCCTGCTCACCATGACGGACCTGGGACTGGAGCTCGTCACCGGGGAAGAGGAGCTCGATCGGTTCGTGCGCTGGGTCGTCACCCAGGACCTGCTCGATCCCAGCCGCTACCTCTCCGGGGGTGAGCTGGTGCTCACCGGCATGCAGTGGCGGACCAGGCCGGAGGACAGCGAGACGTTCGTCGCGTCCCTGGCCCGGGCCAAGGTCGCGGCGCTGGCCACCGGCGACGCCCGCTACGGCGAGCCGCCCGCCGATGTCGTGGAGGCCTGCCGCCGCCATCGGATTCCGCTGTTCCGGGTGCTCGAGCACGTGGCGTTCGAGACGGTCACCGAGCGCATCACGCGCGATCTGTCGACCGGGCGCGCGGCGGATCTGTCGGCGATCCTGGACCGGCACCGGCAACTGGTGTCGGGGACGGGGCTCGGCTCGGTCCTCGAGCTGATCGAACGCGACCTCGGCATGCGCTGCTGGGTGATGTCGTCGACCGGGCGCGTCGTCGCCGGGCCCGCCGAGCCGCCGCCCGCGCAGGCCGTCACCGCTTTCCTCAGCGCCCGGCGGCTGCCGTGCGTGATCGCCTCGGACGGGCGGCCGTACTCCCTGTTCGCCGTCGACGAGCTCGGCACCTCGCGCGCCGCCGACTGGCTGCTGGTCTTCGACGGCGACTGCGCCGACTGGACCGAGGAGCGCCGCGCCCTCACCGGCGAACTGGCCGCGGTCTGCTCGCTGGAGCGTGCCCGGCAGGACGATCGGCAGAGCGCCGAGGGCCGCCTGGCCGAGGAGCTGATTCAGCTGATCGTCTCCGATGCCAAACCGGCGGAGATCATTTCGCGCATGGAGCTCACCGGGCTCGGCTCGGCCGAGGGCTACGTGGCGGTGGCCGCCGCGGCCGAGGACGGGTTGCGGCCCAGGGAGTTACGCGCGCTGCTCCGCGAAATCCTGTACGGGACAGCACCGGCCGCCGGGGTGGTGGACGGGGAGGCGATCGCGCTGATCCCGACCGACCGATCCGTCTTCGACATCATCCAGGCCGCCCTCGACACCCTGGAGCCGGGGCTGGGCGGCATCCGGCTGTCGATCGGCGTCAGCGGGCTGGTCGACAGCGAATCCCTGCGCGGCGCGGTCGACGAGGCGCGGCACGCCCGGCGGGTGGCCGCCGACCGCCACCGCCCCGCCTGCGCGGTCGGCCACGACGAGCTCGCCACCCACATGATGCTGCTGGCCAGCGTGCCCGACGAGGTCCGGCGGATGTTCCGGCTCCGCCTGCTGGACCCCCTGACCACCTACGACCAGAACAACAGCTCCGATCTCGTGCACACGCTGGAGACCTTCCTGCAGACCTCGGGCTCCTGGGCCCGCAGCGCCGAGATACTGCACGTACACGTCAACACCCTGCGCTACCGCATCGCCCGCATCGAGGAACTTACCGGCCGCGACCTCTCCCGCCTCGAGGATCGCGTGGACTTCTTCCTGGCATTGGCCCTGCGCTGAACAACACGGGCCACAGCAAGATTCACGCCGATTTGTGATTCACCACAGCACCGCAACGCAATTTCACAACATCTGCACCGGCCCGGTGAGAACTACGAACACAAGGTGAACACGGCCGGTCGCGATGGCAACGAATTCCCAACGCGCTCCGGTGTTTTCACAGTGCGCTGTTCACTGCACGGACGACGTTCGTTCACGCCCCGCCGTTAACGTTTCAACCGCGTTTCCGGGGACTGTCGAGCAGCCCCGAGGATTTCCACTCCGATGCTCTTACCCCTCGCCGCGCACGTCCATGCGCGGGTACGGAAACGAATCAGGTTGTGGCGGTGTACAACTGGAAACCAGTACAGCTACGGAACTACCGGACCCGGGTGTTCGCGTCCCGCCGACGGCGGTGGGCGGCAGGGCTGCTGATCGGCTTCGTCGTCCTGTTCCTCTGTCCCGGCCTGCTGGGCGCCGCGGCGACCGCCGATACGGCCAGTACCGAAACCGGTTCCCGCACAGCAGGATCCTCGGTGGGCAGCGCGCTGGGCTGGACGCACGTCACCGATTCGTCGGGGGTCGAGGCCTCCCGCTACCTGCTCGCCACCGACCACGGCGGCGTGCTCGAGCCCGGCGACACCGCGATCGCCATGGTGCTGGGCCTGGAGTTCGCGGGCTGGAAAATCATTGTGGTCACCGCGATCTGGCTGATCGGATACGCACTCAGCTTCGAGTGGCTGAACATCGTCGCGAAACCGCTGCTCGGTGTGGCGCACAGCCTGACCGGGCAGATCGCCACCCCGTTGATGCTGATCACCGCCGCGACGATCGGCGCGTTCTTCGTGGCATGGTTCGTCGCCCGCGGCTTCTACAGCAAGGCCACCACGCAGGTGGTGACGATGCTGATCGTGGCCGTGCTGGGTACGGTCATGCTCGCCGAGCCGCTCGCGGAGGTGCTGTCGCCGCACGGCTGGCTCGCCAAGGGCCGCGATCTCGGCATTTCGGTGGCCGCCGGACTGAACGGGAGCGGCGGCGCCGAACCCGCCGGAACGGTGGCGACAATGCAGGCCACACTGACCGACAACTTCGCGCGAAAGCCGTTGCAGGTGTGGAACTTCGGACACGTGATCGACAGTCGGCCCGCCTGCCGCGCCGCCTGGTCGGCGGGGATCGAGGCCGCCAGCGAGCAGCGGGTGAAACGCGGCATCGCCGGGTGCGGCGACGATGTGGCCGAGGAGTCGATGAACAATCCCAATTTCGAGCAGATCGGAACGGGGCTGTTGCTGCTGGTGTCCGCGACGATATTGCTCGCTTTCGGCGCGGTACTGGCCATCAAGGTGATGCGAGCGGCGCTGGACACCGTCTATCACGGGCTGATGTCCGTCTTCGGTTTCGCCGCAGGCGGATTCGTCTACGGACCGACCCAGACCTTTCTGATCCGCAATGTCGTCGACGGTGTGGTCGCCGCGGCGCGCATGACGGCCTTCACCATCTTTCTCGGCGTCTACGTGCTGATCCTGGGCAACCTGTTCCGGCTCGCGGGCGATCAGGTGATGGTGGTGTTCATGATCGGCGCGATCGTGGAGATCGTCGCGATCCTCCAGCTCCGGCGGCTCAGCGCGAGTCTGGACCGGGGCAACGAATGGATGGCCAATAGATTCGCGCTGGCCGCGCAGGGCAACGGCGCCCGGGGCTCGGGCTCGACGAGCGGGACCGCGATCGGGATGGGGGCCGCCGGCGTCGGCCACTCGATGAGCTCGAGCCTGCTGCCCGCGCTCGCCGCCATCAGCACCGTCAACAATTCGCCGGTGACCGAATGGCTGTGGGGCGGAACGCGTTCGCCGCTGCGGCCGAATGCCCGCAGAGAGCGGGACGCGCAGCTGGGCCAGTGGGGCTTCTGGGGCGCACCCGGTGTCGGCGGGCCGAAGGGCACCTACGCCCGGTCGTACATGAAGTGGAATCAGTACGAGCACGGTGCCCGCCAGGCGGCGCGGCAGAACGGCGGCATCAACTCGTTCCGCGGCGCGTCGGCCGCGCTGCAGAGCCTGGAGGATTTCGGCGGCAGCGCCAACGATGCGTGGGCGATGCTCACCTCCATCGGATTCACCGACCGGGAGGTCATGCAGCATTCCGTTCGCTCATGGGAGATCGTGAATTCGAATGCGGACGACGAGACGCTGGCCGACAAGCACCTGGGCCACGTCGTCGCGGCCGCCAAGCGCGCCCAAGAATCGGCCAACAATCTGGTTCGCGGCACGGGCAGCGGCGAGGAGGCCGCGGCGGATCTGGCTACCCTGCAGGCCGCCGCCTTCCGGTTCCAGCGCGCGAACCCCGGCGGAGTGACGCTCGACGGCGGGGCCTACACCGGACGGCAGCAGGCCTTCATCGACGACTACATGGCCGACCCCAAGGCCGCGAAGATCAAGCAGCTGCAGCGACTGGCGGACGGAGACACCGCCGCCGCCACCGGAATGCTGGTCGATGTCGGCGGGCGCGACGGCGCGGGGCGCATGTTGCAGGCGATCGGGAACCGCCACGCCACACAGGTTTTGGGCTCGGTGGACAACCTACTGGCCAATCCCGGTGACTACCAGCTGCTTCGGGATGCCCGCCGGGAGATCGCCGCCGCGGCCACCACGGACCAGTGGGCGTCCGGCGTCTCGCGGACTCCGTGGAACTCGTTGGCGACACCGGGTGCCAATCGTCCGACGGCGGACTGGCGGGCGGCATGGCAGGGGGCGATGAGCAGCCGTGTCGCCCACCTGCTCAGTTGAGCGCGCGAACCCCCGACGGCACCGGCACCCGTCACCGGTCAGCGCCGACGTCGCTGAAGTTCGGCCTCCGGCAACGCGGCGGTGACCGACAGCATCGCCAGTCCGGTATCGCGAATCATGTGGTCGAGGCCCGCCAGGATGTCGCTGAGCGCGGTGCGCGTCTTGTCCAGCTGTATTGTCGAGGTCTCCTCGCCTTCGAATACGGCGCCGATGGTGTCCAGCTGCAATCCGACGTCGAAGAGCTGGCGCACCAGCTGATCCGCTATACCGGCGAAAATCGCTGTATTACAACGACATTCACCGGATCCCCCGATGCATTCCAGCGGTGGTCCAGTGGAGTCTTCGCCCATGCCGCCTCACCTCCTCGCCGAGGTCGGCACGCCCGCGGGGGCACCCGCGCCCGGACGGTCGTCCGTCGGCGATAATCGTGAAACGCCGGGGCCGTCCGTCTCGTCGAGGGCGGAGACCGGGAACCGGCATTCCGATACTCGCCTGGTATATCCCGCTCCCCCGGCGGCTAAACCCGCCATTTCCGGCAATTGCTCCGAACATTCAGCGATGTAAGCACTTTCGTACCAAGCGAGCGGCGAACTCTCGGCAATTGCCGTCCGGAACCCGGATTTCACCGGCGGCGCACGGGCGCCGGATGCGCCAGGCGGCCGTCGACGGTGTGCGCACCGGCCTGTTTGAGCCGGCGCAGCACCGGCGATACCTCGAAGCTGTGTACGCCGTCCAGGGTCGCCATCCGCGTGGTGACATACCGGTACAGGCCGTCGGCATCGGCGCACGACACCACGGCGAACACGTTGAAAGGGCCGGTAACCGCTGCGGCATAACCGGTTTCGGGCTGGTCGGCGATCGCCTGACCGACGGCCTCCAGCCGCGCCGGGGCGACGCCGAGCCAGAGGAAGGCCACCATGCCCGAACCCGTGGCGGCCGGGGCGATGTCGAGATCGAAGTAGAGGATCCCGCCCGCCTGCAGCGCCGCGATGCGCCGGGTCACGCGGCCGATGCTGGTGCCGGTGGCGCGCGCGAGCACCGAGTAGCTGGTGCGCCCGTCTCTGGCCAGCAGATCGAGCAGGGCGAGATCCTCGTCGCGCAAACGCATTTCATCCTCGGATGCGCCGGAGGTGCCCGTCGACGTGCCCGAGTCCTCGATCCGCCGCCCGCGCCAGTCCGTCACGTCCCGGCCGACGAACCGGTGCAGGATCATCGCCGCGGAGATGTCGTGCACCGGCGCGCTGCGCTGCAACCGCTGCACCAGCAGATCGTCCCGGTCCCGGTGGCTGCGCGGATGCAGCGAGAAGACCACCTCCGCCCCCGCCGCGGCAATGCTGATCCACGCCGCGTCGTGCCGTTTCGCCAGCGCCTCGGCGACCTGCTGCGCGCCGTCCGGGCGGCAGCGCACCCGCACGATCCAGTCGTTCTCGCCGAGTGCGTGCGCGTCGACGGCGCCGATCACCCGCACCACGCCGTCGCGCCGCAACCGCCGATAGCGGCGCGCGACGGTCTGCTCGGCCACCCCCAGGTCGGCCGCGACACGGCTGAACGGCCGGCGCGGATCGAGCTGCAGTGCGTGCACGATCTGCGTATCCAGTGAGTCCAGTGGGGACAAGTTTCGCATTTCGACCGCGCTCATGGGAGGAAATGTACGCCGATCGGCCTCTCGAAGGACTTTGCCGCCTCGAGGTTCGGATACTCGACGCCCGTTCGATACCGAATCTCGAGAGAGGACAACGACCTTGCGCAGATGGCTACCGCTGCTGACGGTGTGCCTGGGCACCTTCATGCTGCTCATCGACGTCACGATCGTGAACGTGGCGCTCCCGGACATGCAGCGCGACCTGCACGCCTCGTTCGGCTCCCTGCAGTGGGTGGTCGACGGCTACGCGCTGGCCATGGCGGCGCTGATGCTGGGCGCCGGGTCGATCGCCGACCTGACCGGGCATCGGCGCACCTACGCGGCCGGGCTGGCGCTGTTCGCGGCGTCCTCGCTGGTGTGCGGCATCGCACCGAATCCGGCCGTGCTCATCGCCGCGCGGGTGGCGCAGGGCGTCGGGGCGGCCGCCATGTCCTGCACCTGTTTCGCGCTGCTGAACAAGTCCTACGACGGGCGCGACCGGGCCGCCGCGTACGGGATGTGGGGCGCCGTCGCCGGTGCCTCGTCGGCGGTGGGCCCGATCGTGGGCGGCCTGCTCACCGAGATCGCGTCGTGGCGGTGGATCTTCTTCGTGAATCTGCCCGTCAGCGTGGTCGCGACGGCGCTGTGCGCGTGGGTGCTCACCGTCGACGAGCCACCGCACCGGGGCCGGGTCGATGTGGCGGGCATGACGGCGTTCACCGCGTCCGCCGCGGCGGCCACCTACGCGCTGATCCGCGCCAACGAGCACGGCTGGTCGAACCCCGGGACCTGGTGGATGCTGACGGCCGCGGTGGCGGCACTGGCGGGATTCCTCGTCGTGGAGCGGCGTTCCCGGCACGCGATGTTCGACCTGGCGCTGCTGCGAAACCGCGCGTTCACCGGAGTCCTGATCGCGGGGGCGACGCTGTTCTTCGCCGCCTTCGGGGCGCTGATGTACACCCAGATCTGGATGCAGTCGGTCCTCGGCCTGAGCCCGATCGAGGCCGGTCTGGTCGGACTTCCCCTGTCCGTCATGGCCTTTGCGGTGTCCGGCGGGATCGGGCGCTACCTGCACGGGCCGAATCCGGGCCGGATCATCGGCGGCGGGCTGCTCCTCGTCGCGGTCGGCGGGGTGCTGGGAACCGTTCTGGTGCACGACGATGCGGGATGGGCGGCCCTGGTTCCCGGCTTCCTCGCGATCGGGGCGGGTGTGGGGCTGGCGACCGCGACGCTGGGTTCGGCCGCGACGTCGGCGGTCGGGTGGGAGCGGGCCGGAATGGCAACGGGCGCACTGAATACCGCCCAGCAACTCGGCTTCACGGTCGCCATCGCCACCCTCGGCGGCGCGTTCACGGCCCGGGCCGGGGCGGTGCTCACCGACCGGGGCGTGCCGGATTCGCAGGCCGTCGCGCGCGCCGTCGCGGGCGGGCAGGCGCCCGCGCTGCTGGCGCAGCTCCCACCGGCGCTGCACGATGCGGTCCGAACCGGGGCCGCCGCGGGTGTCCAGGGCACGCTCACAGTCGGTGGACTCGTCGGGTTGTTCGGTGCCGCAGCCGCGTTCGGACTGATGCGGGCGCGGCGGCGGTCCAGCGCCGAGCCCGAGCAGATTCGGGAACGCGCACAGGCCTGAGCCTGCGGTGCCCGGCGATGTGATTTCCGCCGGGCACCGCGACGCTTGTCGCCGGAAATGACCGATGTCGGCGACGGTCTCCAGTGGTTGTCGGCGGTTCCGGCGACCCGGGCCCGCCGGTCGCACGGCCGCACATTCGCGGTAGCGTGAATCGTCATGGCAGCGCCGCATCCACCCCTTTCCACTCCGGGAACCCGGACGCTGGCGGATGCCTGCCGGGCCGATATCACTACGCTGACCAGGCGGTTGATCTCGGCGATCTTCACAGACAACCCCGAATGGACCGATTACACCTCGGTGCCGCGGGCCGATCTGCGCGATGGTTGCCGGCGGTATCTGACCCGGATCCTGGAGTTGCTGGGCGGGGAGGCGAGCGATCCGGAACGCGACGACGTGGCGGCGTCGATCGGCAAGCACCGGGCCGAGCAGGGGGTTCCGCTGGAGGCGATGCTGCGGACCTTCCGGCTGGGCGGCGGGATCGTGTGGGAGGCGCTGCTCGACCAGGCCGACAATGTGGGACCGCAGGAGATCCGGGAGGCCGGGACCGCCATGTGGACGGTCATCGACGGGCTGTCCTCCGCGCTGGTCACCTCCTACCGCAACACCGAACTCGAGCAGGTGCGGCGCGACGAGCGACGACGGCACGCGCTGATCGAGGATCTCCTGGCGGGACGGGCGCACGACGCCGGATTCGCCGCGCGGGCCGCGCGCGAACTCGAGCTGCCGCCGCAGGGCGAGTACCTGGTGGTGGCGGCGCGCGGCGACGGCCGGCCGCTGCGGGCCGGGGCCGAAACGACGTTGTCCGCGTTGGGAATTCGCTCGGTCTGGCACGACCGGGTGGACACCACGATCGGCCTGGTGTCGCTGGAACGCCGCGACAGCGATGTGGTGCTGCACCACCTGCGGCCCCTGGTCCGCGGCCGGGCCGGGGCCTCGCCCGCCGTACCCGGTCTGGCACAGGTGGATTCGGCCCACGCGCTGGCTCTCATCGCCCTGGAGACATTACCCACCGGCACAACGGGTTTGGCGTCGCTGGACGAGCGCTACCCGGAGGCGCTGCTGGCGCGCTCCCCCGACCTCACCGACCTCCTGCTGCGCCACACCCTCGGCCCGGTGCTGGGCCTCCCGGAAAAGGAGCGCGACATCCTGCTGCGCACCCTCTCCGCATGGCTCGCCGAGAACTGCTCGGCCGCCAACGCCGCCCCGCACCTGCACTGCCACCGCAACACCGTCATCAACCGCCTGCAGCGGATTTCGACCCTGCTCGGCCGCCCCCTGGAAGGCCAGCGCTCCTACGTGGAACTCTCCCTCGCCCTCTCCGCCCTCGAATTGAACCGCTGAACAACTCGGGAATCGCCGACGTCATGTGCGCATTTCCCGATCCCCGCGGCGGCGGTGACCGTGCAAGTGTTCTTACGAATGAATGTGCGTGACTTACGTTTTGGTCAGGATGCACGAATATGTGCATACTTCGGAGCGCGTAGTTGCATTCCCATGTTTGCGACAGAAAGGATCTCGATGAGATCGATTCTCCGAAAACGCAATGCCACGGTAGAAGCCCGCGACGGAGCCGAACTGGTGTGCACGATCGCCGGCGAGGGCCCGTCGGTGCTCTTGGTGTCGGGGTCCAATCGCGCCGCCGCCTGGCATCCCGTGACCGTACCGGCACTGGTCGAGGCCGGGTATCAGGTGGTGACCTACGACCATCGGGGCATGCCGCCGTCGGAGGTCACCGATGCGCCGTACACGATCGGCCAGCTCACCGACGACATGTTCGCCGTGGTCGATGCGCTGGGGCTGGAGCCGTGCCACGTGGTCGGTACCTCGATGGGCGGAATGATCGCTCAGACAGCGGTTGTCGCGCGTCCCACGGCATTCCTGTCGGCGACGTTCATCGCCGGCATCGGTGACGTGTCCCAGTTCGGGCAGGCCTTCATGGACACGCTGGTCGAGGTGCACTCCATGGAGCCGGTACCGCCCGCTATGCGGCGGCTGCTCGGCCTGGATCTGGTCCGCCCCGTCGGGGACTGGGAGGCCACCGAACGCGACTATCTCAGCATCGCCGACTCGATGATGGGCGGGCCCCGGCCCTACGACGGCCGCGTGGGACATGCCGCCGCATGCCGCGACTGGGCCCACCGATCGCACACCGCGGAGCTGGAACGCATCCGCCTACCGGCGTTGGTCGTTGCGGGCCAACAGGATTCACTGTTTCCACCCGACGCCCTCCGCGCGGCCGCGGCATCGATGCCCAACGCCGAATTCGCCGAGATACCGGGCGGATCACACGTGGCCTTCGTCGATATGCCCGCGATCGCCGACATACTGATCGACTTCCTACACCGCACCGACAATCACCTGATATCGGCCGGAGTCTCGCAGGAAGCGGACATCGCCGTCGCCGGACGGTGATCCCCGAGGTCGTGCCGCTGCCCGGGCAGAACGGTGTGCCCGGGCGGGTGCGGACCCGACTCCGATCGGCCCCGAACCCCACGGCGGCGACGGCAGCGGGCGCGCCTTCGCTCGATCGGCAGCGCGATCCCGCGGGGCCCACGGGCTTCAGCCCAGGAGCGTGCCGCCGCTGGCGTCGACGAAGGTTCCCGTGATCCACCGGGAATCCGCCGAGGCCATGAACGCGACGACGTCGGCGACGTCGGAGACCTCGCCGACGCGGCCGAAGGCCGACATCTCCGCGAGCGCGGCGACCGTGTGCGGGTCGTCGAAGACGGGGTCGCCGTTGTTCGTAATCCCCAGTGCCACAGTGTTGATGGTGATTCCGCGCGGGGCCAGATGCCGGGCCAGATGCAGGGTCACCTGCTCCAGGGCGCCCTTGCTGATCGCGTAGGAGATCTGCGATGGATGCGACGTGCGCGTGATTCCCGAGGAGATGTTGACGACGCGACCCCCGGACGACATCAACGGCAGGGCGCGCATCGTGAGGAAGAACGGCGCCTTGGCATTCACCGCCATGTGCCGATCGAACAGTTCCGGCGTGACCTCCTCCGGCATCGTGCCCTCGAACCCGGCGTGCGCCGCATTGTTGACCAGGATGTCCAGGGTCGCCGAATCGGTCAGCGCACGCAGTTGCGCCTCGAGCGCGTCGAACAGCTCCGCCACCGCTTCCGGTGCACCGAGTTCCGCGCGCACGAGAAACGCACGGCCACCGGCCTTCTCGATCCGGGCGACGGTCTCCCGCGCGCCCTCCTCGCTCGCCGAATAGTGCACCGCGACCAGCGCCCCGTCGCGTGCGAGCCGCTCGGCGATGCCACGCCCGACACCCCGGCCGGACCCGGTGACCAACGCCGTCTTGCCTTGCAGTGTGCCCATAACCCCTCCTACTACGTATCGTAGTAGAGGCTAGGCCGATGCAGCACCGTCGCCAAGTCCCGCAGCCGGTGCGAAATGCCACAGGTGAATGGTGTTGCGCCGCAGCGAGTCGTCTGCGCAATCCGCGGCGCTCGTCCGGCGGGGAGTTCACGAGCACCACGGTTCACAGCGGCCCACAGACCGGTGCCGGGCGGCCTGCGGGCGCGCTTCGGAACGCGCATCCGCAGGCCCCTCCCTCAGCCCCCGGCGATCGGCTTACTCGAAGGAACATTGACGAAGCTCGGTTCGGCCTCGTCGAGCACCAGATGCTGTGCGGCGAGGCGGCTTTCGACCAGCAGCGGCGGGAGCAGCATGCCGCGCGGGAAGTTGCTGGCGAAGACGTCGATCCGCAGCCGGTGCCCCGGTTGCAGGACCGCATCGGTCGGGTTGACCGCCACATCGAGCGTGGTGGGTTGGCCCGGCACGAGCGGCTGCCGGGAGTCCAGTGTCAGTTGGTAGGTGGTTTCGGTGTAGTCACCCTTGTCGTCCTTCTTGCTCCGGTCCTCGTCCACCGCGCGCAGCGAGGCGGTGAGCTGCCCGCTGGCCAGCACCGTCGACTGCCCGCTGGGCGCAACATCGTTCACCGTGACCGACCAGTAGCCCTCGGTGGTGTCGTACTTGGTGTTCAGGTGCGCCGTGATCGGCCCGGACAGCTGCGTCGGCTCGGCCACCGGCGCACTGGTGAAGGTGAGGCCGCCGAGCTCGTGGATCCGGTCGTCACGGGAGCAGAAATTCAGCACCGACAGCGCGCCGGCCGATTCGACCGCCGAATCCCGGGAACACAGGGCCGTCGCACCGCTCAGCGGCGAAACCGTCAGCTGCGCAACACCTCCGGGCACATCGGGGGTGAGCGAGCCGTCGTAGAGACTGTTGGCGGTGCCGCTGCGCACCGGCGACAGGTACATGCGCTGATAGTTCATGTCCGGCCGGGCGAACGAGGTCGTCGTGGTCCAGCCGCCGCCCTGCTGCCACAGCACCACCGGGCCGTAGTCGTCGATGCCGTTGTCGATCCCCTTGAGCCACTTGTCATACCAGGCCATCTGCAGCACATCCAGCCGCGGCGGACGGCCCGGATTGCCGAATCCCGAACCGGGATTGGCATGGTAGGTATCGCCCATGATGAGCTTCTTCTGCTCCGGCGGCAGCGGAATCCGTTCGAACGAACGAGAACTCGACGGCGCGAAGATGTCGTGCCAGCCGCCGTAGGCGAAGGTCGGCACCCGGATACGCTCGGGATGACTGTCGGCGAACGCCTCCCGCAGCGGACTGCCGGGCTCGAGCTGCCTGCGCAGCGGCTCCGGCAGCGTGTTCACGTCGGGTGTCAGCGCCATCAGCATGTAGTCGAAAAACTCGAAGGGACTGGAGATCCGGTCCAGCAGCCACTGGAAATCGAGGTGGCCCAGCAGCACGCCGATCGGGTCCGGGAAGTTCTGGATCACATCGACCATGGCGATATAGAGCGGCGCGAACAGGCCCAGCCCGCCGCCCGGCGCGGCCACGTCGCCGATCTTGTCGGTGCTGCCCTCGACCGGGAAGATCGCCTTCAGCGCGGGCGGATTCTGCGCCGCGGCCATGTACTGGTTGATCCCGGAGTACGAGATGCCGTTCATGCCGATATTGCCGTCGGACCAGGGCTGTTTCGACGCCCAGTCGATCAGCTCGACGGTGTCCTGCGTTTCGCGGCTCTGGAAGAACTGCCAGGCGCCCTGCGAGTAGCCGGTACCGCGCACATCGGCGACGATCTGCGTGTACCCCTGCTGGACGAGCTTGCGGTCGGCGCCGAAAGACCGTGGCGCACCGCCGCTCAGCGCGCGGGTCAGGTCCGTGATGGAGTCGAACGGCGTACCCGCGAAGTCGAACATGTTGACCAGCTGGATCATCGCGTCCGACAGGGCGGGCACCGACAGCGCGACATCGGCCAGGAATGCGGCGAACTTCGTGTACGGCGTGAGGTTGACGATCGTCGGCAGCGGCGTGTCGACGACTCGGCCCGTAGCGTCCATGGGTCGATAGATGTTGGCCTTCAACACCGTTCCGTCGCTCATCGTGATCGGCACGTCGAATTCGACGTGCACGTCCCCGGGGAATCGGCCCGGATACTTCGGCGGGCCGTCGTGCGCGGCCAGCCACTCCTTGGCGGGCCGCCCGCCATCGGGTGGTAGTTCGGTCGCCGCCGTGGCGGGTGTCAGCCACAGGGTGGTCATGGACAAGGCCATGGCGATCGTTGCGGACCGGATGAGGCCCCGACGTACTGCCCTCATCGACGTGTCCCCCTTTCTCGAGCCCGGAGATGCGAAAGCTACTGCGCCCCGGGCTTATAAACAATGGCGTACCCATGGTGCGGTCGGGGCGACCCGGTTTCCCATGTTTCGATAGTTTGTTACTCAGATCACATTCGGGCGACGCCTATGCTCGGGGAATGGGATTGGAAGCCGGTATCGACCGCGGGCGCCTACCCCGGGGCACCCACGGCCTCGACCCGGCCGACGTGGTCCACTCGCAGCGCATGCGGATGTACTTCGGCGTGCTCGAGGCCGTCGCCGAGCGCGGTTACACGGCCACCACGGTCGCCGATATCGTTGCCCGCGCGAGCGTGTCGCGCCGGACCTTCTATCAGCAGTTCCAGGGCCGCGACGACTGCTTCGCCGCCGCCTTCGCGATGGCGGTGGAGCATGTCGTCGGCCAGCTCGACGCGAGCATCGCGGGCACCCCGCGCACCGAGTGGCGCACGCTGATCCGCACCACGCTCAGCGAGTACCTGCGCGTGCTGGCCGACAACAGCCCGTGCGCCCGCGCGCTGCACATCGAATGCCTGGTCGCCGGGCCGGTGGTGGCGGAGCAGCGACGGCAGATGAAAACGGTGCTGGCGCACCGGATGTCGGCCGCCTTCCACATCGGCCGGGCCGCGGGCGAGATCCCGTCCGACATACCTCCGGAGATTTTCGAGGCGCTCATCGGCGCCGTGGACGACCGCATCCGGGACTGCCTGGACGGACCGGGCCCGGCGGCACTGCCCACGCTGCTTCCGCACCTCTACCAGATCACCCTCGCCCTGTTCGGCGTCCCGGAATGGCCGGGCGAGTGAGGTAGCGCCCGGCCGGTCAGGCGCCGAGGGCCGCCGCCAGATGAGGCCAGGAATCGTGCAGGTCCGCCTCGAACTGGCCCCAGGTGTGGGAGCCCTCCGGACGGTTCACATGGATTGCGGGAACACCGATTTCGGCGAGCCTCCCGGCGAAGGCGGCGGTGCAGGTGCTGGCGATCGCCTCGACCGGCGGGAACGGGATGCCGCCCTGGTCTATCGGGCCCGGCGCGCCGGAGGCCGCCGACAGGTAGACGGTCTTACCGGCGAGTGCGTGCGCCCGCTGGAATGCGTCGTGCGACTGCCAGTGCGCGGCACCGGGGATGCCCCACATATTCGCCGGATTCGCTCCCCCGCGCGCCAATTGGGCGCTCACCAGGGCGATACCGACGGGATCCGAGGCCCAGGGACAGCCGCTGTAGGACGCGACGGCGCGGTAGCGCGCGGGCGCCTGGATGGCGAGGTCGACCGCCGAGCCCCCGCTCATCGACACCCCGGCGATCGCATTGCTCCCGGTGGCGCCCAGGTGCCCGTCGAGGGCCGCGGGGAGTTCCTGGGTGAGAAACGTCTGCCACCGACCCCGGCCGACCACCGGGTCGTCGGCCACCCAGTCGGTGTACATGCTGTACGCGCCCCCGACCGGCATCACGACATTGACGTGCTTGTCCGCGAAGAACTCGCGGACGTCGGTGTCGTCCCACCAGGAGATCCCGTCGAGACCGCCGCCGATGCCGGTGAGCAGGTACAGGGTGGGCGCGGGGCCACCGGCGGCCCGGATCACCCGGTTGCTCACCACCCGGTTCATCGAGGGCGAATACACGTCCACCCGCGAGACCGAGCCGCCCAGGGACTCCTCGCCGACGACGTGCGCCGGATCCGCCGCGGCGGGCTGCACCGACAGGACCATCACCGCGGCAGCGGTCACCAGAACACTCAGGAGCGCGGCCGAACATCTTGAAGCCCTCACCATTCCGTTGTACGCCCGAAGATCACTTCCCCGCCGGGAATCGTGAAAGTCGCTGGGGCCCTGCGGCTACGGCCCGATCGATCGATCAGTCGTCAAGCCTGGTCAGGAAGGCCGTGATATTCGTGCGCACGCGTTCGGCCTTCTCCGCGGGGCTGAGGTCCTCGCGGTACCGCGCTCCCAGCGCCGGGCGCTTCTTGTTGCGGGCGTAGAGCGAGCAGGCCAGGTCGGTGCACATGTACGTGCCGACCGTATTGCCCAGCCGCCCGGACTCGCCGGTCTTGCGCGCGGCAAGCAGCGAGACGCCGTGCGCGGTGTGCGTCGTGAGGCAGATGGTGCACATCTGCGTCCGGCCCGAGCCGCCGGTCTCGTAGCGCAGGGCCACGCCGACGAGCCGATCCTCCTGCGGGACAACCAGATAGCAGCGGCCGGCCGCCGACGGATCGTTCCAGCCCAGGAAGTCCAGGTCACCCCAGGGGCGATCGCGCAGATCACGCGGGACGTGCAGACGCTTGGCCTCGCCCTTCGAACAGTTGACGAACGATGCCCGGATTTCCTGCTCGGTGAGCGGGTTCATGATGGATACCCTTCTTCCGCCATCGAGGCGAATCGTCGAAACCTATGATGCTTAGGTTTCTACCTAAACTTGATAGCCTCACGCAAACCATTATTCGAAGACTCGGAGACTGGGCGCAGAGCCCATTTACGGGCCGCGATTCCTGGGCTTTCGGGTCATTGTTTGTGCACTCTGTGGCGACAAGACTCGTCGGGGATGACTCACGCCACAACCGGGGCGGAGTCGTAATCGTCGACACGAGGAGCACCACGAGTGCCGGAATTCGATCTATTGGTCGTGGGCGGCGGCCCGGGTGGGTACGTCGCCGCCATCCGCGCGGCGCAGCGCGGACTGTCCGTGGGACTGGTCGAGAAGGAGCGGCCGGGCGGGGTCTGCCTGAACTGGGGCTGCATCCCGACCAAGGCCATGCTCCGCTCCGCCGAGGTCTTCCAGACCGTCTCCGCCGCAGCCGATTTCGGCGTCTTCGCCGACAATGTGCGGTTCGACTTCGCCGCCGTGCGGCAGCGCAAGGACGGCATCGTCAAGGAGTTGACCGACGGCGTCGCGGGCCTGCTGAAGGCCAACGGGGTCACCATCATCGAGGGGCACGCCCGCTTCACCGGCCCCACCACCGTCGAGGTGCACGAGGTGGGCGCCTCGCCGATCTTCCCCGGCGGCCCGCGCTACGCCGCCGCGCCCACCACCCCGGTCCGGCAGATCGGCGCGCGGGACGTGATCGTGGCGACCGGCTCGGTGCCCGCGCGGCTGCCGATCCCGGGCGCCGATCTCCCCGGCGTGATCACCTCCGACGGCGCCTTCGGGCTGACCGAGGTGCCGCGGCGGCTGGTGGTCGTCGGCGGCAGTGCGGTCGGGGCCGAATGGGCGAGCCTGTTCGCCACCTTCGGCAGCGAGGTGACGATCGTCGAGCTGCAGGATCGCCTGGTTCCCTTGGAGGACAAGGATATCGGCGTGGCGCTGGGCCGATCGTTCGGCAAGCGTGGCATCAGCGTGCTCACCGGGTCGACGGTCGAGTCGATCGCACAGGGGGACGCCCTGCGGGTCACCGTCGGCGGCCCGCAGGCGCGCGAACTCGACGCCGATGTCGTGCTGGTCGGCGTGGGGCGCCGCCCCAACACCGCCGACCTCGGCCTCGACGTGGCCGGAATCACCACGGATGCACGGGGATTCATCGAGGTCGACGATCAGTTGCGCACCGGCGTCGAGCATGTCTACGCCATCGGTGACGTCACCGGCCGGGCGCTGCTCGCGCATGTCGCCTCGCATCAGGGCCTGACCGCCGCCGACGTGATCGCCGGGCATCCGGCCCACATCGACTACACGGTAATCCCCGCCGCCACCTTCACCCATCCGGAGATCGCGAGCGTCGGCCTCACCGAGGAGCGGGCGCGCGCCGCCGGGCACGAGGTGATCACCGCGAAGTTCCCGTTCGCCGCGCTCGGTCGGCCGAAGACCTTCGGCGATACCGAGGGCTTCATGAAGATCGTTGCCGGGCAACGGCATCAGGAAGTGCTCGGCGTGCACATCATCGGGCCGTCGGCCAGCGATCTGATCACCGAAGGCGCCCTGGCGATTTCGCTGGAGGCGACGCTCGACGAGCTCGCCGACACCATCCACGCCCACCCCACCCTCGGCGAGATCGGCATGGAGGCGGCCCTGACCGGGCTCGGCCTGCCGGTACACATCGCGCCGCGCAAGCGTTGAGGAGGTCCCACCCGTGACCACGACCACTGCCCCGCGCAAGACCACCCGCAAGTCGCCCGCCAAGCCCAAGGCGAACGCCAAGGCGGACAAGCGCTTTGCCACCGACGATCCGGAGACGCTGCGCGGCCTGTACCGGGACATGCTGTTCGTGCGGCGCTTCGAGGAGCGCACCGCGCAGAGCTACCAGCAGGCCAAGATCGGCGGCTACTGCCACCTCAACCTGGGTGAGGAGGCGACGGTGGTGGGCATGGCGGCCGCCATGCGTCCCACCGACTACCTGTTCACCAACTACCGCGAGCACGGCTACGCCATCGCCAAGGGCATCGAGCCCGGCCGGGTGATGGCCGAGCTGTACGGGCGCTCCACCGGCACCTCCAAGGGCTGGGGCGGTTCGATGCACATGTACGACACCGCGACCCGGTTGCTGGGCGGCTATGCCATTGTGGGCGGCCAGGTTCCGCTCGCCGTCGGCGCCGCGCTCGCCGTCGACTACCGCGGCGGCGACGACGTCGTGGTGTGCCAGATGGGCGACGGCACCACGAATATCGGCGCCTTCCACGAATCGCTGAACATCGCCGCACTGTGGCGGCTGCCGATCGTGTTCCTGGTGATCAATAACCAGACCGGCATGGGCACCACGGTCGAGCGGTCGTCGGCCGAGCCCGACCTGTACAAGCGGGCCGAGTCCTATCGGATGCGGGGCGAACGCGTCGACGGCACCGATGTGCTGGCCGTGCGCGATATCGCGGCCGAACTGCTGGAAGGCGCACGGCGCGAGGGCAAACCGGCGCTGCTGGAGGCGGTCAGCTACCGGCTCAAGGGGCACTCGGTGGTCGATCCGGCGAAATACCGTTCCGCCGAGGACGTTTCGACCGCACGCGAGAACGATCCGATCGCGAGTTTCCAGGCCGAGCTGATCGCGGCCGGGGTGCTGTCGGAGCAGGATCCGGCCGCCTTCGAGGCCGAGGTGCGCGAGGGCGTCGAGGCAGCTGTCGCGTTCGCCGACGCCAGCCCGCACCCGGAGCCGTCGAGCCTGTTCGACTACACCTACGCCACACCGGTTCCGGGTGACTCCCGCCGCCTGCCCGCCGATCCGCTGTTCCCCGCGGACGCCTGAAAGAGGACTTCACCGTGCCTGTCATGACCTATCGCGAAGCGCTGCGCGACACCCTGCGCCGGGAGATGCAGCGCGACGACGACATCCTCCTCATCGGGGAGGAGATCGGCATCTTCGAGGGCTCGTACAAGATCACCGCCGGGCTGCTCGCCGAATTCGGGGAGAAGCGGGTGCGCGACACCCCGATCGCCGAGGAGGGTTTCGTCGGCGCCGCCATCGGCGCGGCCATGCTCGGGCTGCGCCCGGTCGTGGAGATCATGACGATCAACTTCTCGCTGCTGGCCCTCGATCAGATCGTCAACCACGCCGCCAAGATCTACGGCATGTTCGGCGGCCAGACCAGCGTCCCGATGGTCATCCGGACGCCGGGCGGCGGCGGCCAGCAGCTGGGTGCGACGCATTCACAGAACATCGAGCTGTACTACGCGTTCGTCCCCGGGCTGAAGGTGGTCGCGCCGAGCACCCCCGCCGACGCGCGGGCGCTGCTGCGGGCCGCGATCGCGGACAACGATCCCGTGCTGTTCCTGGAGAACCTGTCGCTCTACAACACCAAGGGCGAAGTGCCCGAGGAGATCCCCGACGTGCAGATCGGGAAGGCCGCGGTGACCCGGGAGGGCGCCGACATCACGCTCATCGGCTACTCGCGGATGGCGACGGTGGCCACGCAGGTCGCCGAACGCCTTGCCGAGGAAGGGATCTCGGCGGAGGTGATCGACCTGCGCAGTCTGCGGCCGCTGGACCGCGACACCCTCGTCGCATCGGTGCGCAAGACCGGCTGCGCCGTGATCGGCGAGGACGACTGGCTCACCTACGGCATCGGCGCGGAGGTGGCCGCATCCATCTCCGACGGCGCCTTCGACTACCTCGACGCGCCCGTGCGGCGGGTGGCCATGGCCGAGGTGCCGCTGCCCTACGCGAAGCCGCTGGAGCGGCTCGCGCTGCCGTCGGCCGACTCGCTGTACACCGCCGCGGTGGAAACCCTTGCGGCCGTGGGCCGCCGGACGCCGAACCCGAAGGACGCCTCCCTTGCCTGAAATCACCATGCCCCGCCTGTCCGACACCATGGAGGACGGCGTCATCGCCTCCTGGCTCAAGCAGGTGGGCGATCCGGTCGCCCGCGGCGAGGTGCTCGCCGAGATCGAAACCGACAAGGCCCTCATGGAATTGGAGGCCTACGACGACGGCGTGCTCGAACAGATCCTCGCCGACGCGGGCGCCCGCGTGCCGATCGGCGAGCCGATCGCGATCGTCGGCGACGGGAGCGGTGCGGCAGCCACCGCCGGAGCACCGGCCGGAAGCTCTGGTGCACAGTCAGGTTCGGCCGCGGCCGGTAGCACCGGGGCGGCGGGCTCGGCCGCGGCCTCCGGTAGCGATGGCGCACAAGCGGATCCGGCTGCGGCCTCCGGCGGCGGCGTGGCGGATGCCCCGGTCTCCGGAAACAGTGGCGCACAGGCGGCGTCGACCAACCCCGCCGCGGACGGCGGAGCGCAGGGCAACCCGGCGGCCGGTACCGGGCAGGGTGGTTCGGCGACGAGCGCTGGAAGCTCCGGCCTACAGGGCAGCTCGATGCCAGGCGAGGGCCGCCCGGATACGACCACCACCGCCTCCGGACGGCCGAAATCGTCGCCGCTGGCCCGCAAGATCGCCCGGGAACTCGGCGTCGACCTCGCGGCCGTCACCGGCACCGGGCCCGGTGGGCGGATCACCCGGCAGGATGTCGAATCCGCCCATCGCACTGGCGGGTTCGCGGCGGCCGGATCCGGCGCGGCACTCGACCCCGGCACCTCGGGCGACGGGCATGACGGGATCGGCGCGGGCGCATCCACCGGCTCGGCAGTCACCAGCCCGTCGGCACCCGCCGAGGGCATCAGCGCATCCGCACCGGGCGCGCCCCTCCCCTCCGGCGATTACGAGGACGTGCCGCTGAGCAGGATTCAGCAGGTGTCGGCGACCCGGCTCGCGCAGAGCATGCAGCAGGCGCCGCACATCTACCTGACCAGCGCGATCGACGTCACCGACCTGCTGGCCTTCCGCGCGGACCTCAACGAGACACTGGAGGCGGCCGGGAAGGGTAAGGTCAGCGTCAACGATCTGCTGGTCAAGGCGGTGGCGTCGACGCTGCGCGCGGACCCGGCGGTGAACGTGTCCTTCGCCGGAGACAAGCTGTTGCGGCACAACGGGATCCATCTCGGCATCGCCGTCGCCACGCCCGCCGGGCTGCTGGTGCCGGTGGTCCGCGATGCCGATCGCAAGAGCGTCTCCGAGATCGGCGCGGAGGCGCGGGAGCTGGCCGGACGAGCGCGCGACCGCAAGCTGCGCGCCGACGAGATGTCCGGCGGCACCTTCACGATCTCGAATCTGGGCATGTTCGGCGTGGAGCAGTTCACAGCCGTCATCAACCCGCCCGAATCCGCGATCCTCGCGGTCGGCGCCGCCCAGGACGAGTTGCGCCTGAACGGCACCGAGGTGGTCGCGCGCAAGATCCTGCGCATCACCATGTCCGCCGACCACCGCGCCATCGACGGCGCCATAGCCGCCAAGTTCCTCCAGCACCTGAAGGACCTCCTGGAGCACCCCTTGCGCATCATCGCGTAACCCGACCGAACCAACCACGCACGCCCTGCGTGTTCCCGCACCACCTACAAGGCCCTGAAAGGGGTGCGGGAACACGTAAGGGGTGCGGCGGGGTTGGTGCGTACCCCGAAGGCCACCGGCATCCCGTCATCCCGGCACCAGTGCCCGCTCAGCGGAAGCCGGGATTCCCGCCGGGGCACCACAAGTGCACGCGAGCCCCCGCACCTTCGCCGGGGCGACGGGACCCGCCGGGTGGTGGGCACGGTTACCGGCCGTCCCATCACCCGGCACCCATACCAGCTCCGGCGGACGCAGGGACTCCGTCCGGAGCGCGACTTCACGAGATCTCTGCGCCGGGCCCACACAAGCCATCCCGGTTCCGGAGTGAGCAATGCGCGGTCGCCACGCGTCACCACCCCTTCCCTCCCGGCCTGTGCGGTCACAATTCGGTCCGGCGCGGCAACAATTGCCGTCTCGAGCACGACAGTGACCGAGCAGGCCGGTTGATCTTGTTGCCGCGCATGCTCCCGGCGAGGTCCACGTCACACCCCCGTCGGCACTGCGCACAGGAATACCGCACTGCATGGATGTGGTTGGCCGAAGTGAACGCGCGCTCCGGGGTCGGTGGAAATCCGAACCGGCGGTGACAGTCCGCGAGCCGGTCGCAGCCAGCGGCCGGTTGATCCGGTGCAATTCCGGGACCGACGGTGAGAGTCCGGATGGGAGGCAGTGCGCGGGTCCGCTCCTCCTGAGCGGTCCTCGGCCGTCCGGCATTTCCGGGCCGCCCTCGAACCCCCGGAGCTTCGGCATCGAGGAGGTTCGGGAGATGCACACCGGTGACGACTCGGCGGGAGCTGCCGCGTGAACGCGGGATTCCAGCTCTTCGGCGAGCACATTCTCTGGACCGATCTGACCGGCAATATCCTGTCGCTGGCCGTGGTGTGGCTGGCCATGCGCAAGACCATGTGGACCTGGCCCGTGCAGCTGGCCGGGGCGCTACTGCTGCTGGCCGCCTCGATCGACGCGCACGTCCCCGGTAATGCGCTCAAGCAGATACTGTTCTGCGCTCTCGCCGTCTACGGCTGGCTGTCCTGGACCTGCGGCACCCGCGACGACCACGGCCTGCTCGTGCGACCGGCGACCGCCCGCGAGCGCATCGTCCTGCTCGCCGTGCTGGTGCTGGGCACCGTGCTGGTGGCCGAGCTGTTCATCCACCTGACCTGGCTGCACGTCGCGTGGTCGCCGTGGGCGAACGCGTACATCTTCGTCGGCAGCGCCATCGCCACGTTCGCGCAGAGCCGCGCCCTGGTCGACTTCTGGATCATCTGGATGCTGGTCGACCTCGTCGGTGTCCCGCTGGCATTCCAGTCCGGGCTGTAAGTCTCCGGGGCCGTCTACGGTGTCTTCTTCCTGCTGGTGCTGGTCGGCTTCAACCGGTGGCGGCGAGAGTACCGAGCCCGGCAGGCGCAGCCCGCGGCCGTGAGCGGCTGACGCAACCCGCGACAGTTGCTTATATCGTGAATCTCTGCTCATAATGTGGGCCTACTGTGGCCCGCATCACGGCACACTTCGTGCTCCACACGGCGGGAAACAAGCACTCGCCGAGTGCGGCTCGATGGGATTTACGCATGTCAGACGCTGCAACGATGATCAATACGGGAGTCGCGATCCTCGCGGTCGTCCTGCTGATCGTCCGATTCAAGTTCAACCCGGCGGTCTCGCTGGTCATCGGCTCCGCCTACCTGGGCCTCACCGCCGGGCTGGGCACCGAGAAGACCATCGAGACCATCACCGGGGGTTTCGGCGACATCATGGCCGAGGTCGGACTGCTGATCGCGTTCGGCGTGCTGATGGGTGCCATGCTGCAGGAAACGGGCGCGATCCAGCGCCTGGTCGGGGCATTGCTGAAGGTTTTCGGGCCCAACCGAATGCCGTATGCGATGTCGCTGACGGTCGCCACCCTGCTGCAGTCGATCTTCCTCGACGTGCTGCTGGTGATCTCGGCGCCGCTCGCGCGCAGCCTCGCCGCCAAGATCGGCAAGAAGGGCACGGCGCGGATGGCCACGGCCCTGGCGATCGGCGGCGAATGCGGCATCGTGCTCACCGTGCCGGGCGTCGGCGCGCTGGCGCTGGCCGGTCTGCTCGGCGTGCCGCTGGGCAAGATGCTGCTGTTCGGCGTGCTCCTGGTGATCCCCACGGTCGCCATCGCGGTGGCGATCATGTGCTTCCTGTTCGACCGCGGCTGGTGGAGCGAGGAACGTGACGAACAGCCGTTCCTCGGCGAGGAGCCGGGTCCCGGCGACAGCGGCTTCGCCGCATCGGATTCCAGCGGTACCGGCCCCGGAATCACTGCCGAGGCCGGGAGCGGCAGCGAGACCGGATCCGGTAGCGCCCTGGGCACCAAAGCAACCGCGACCACCCGCTCCGAAACACCGCTGATGGTATTGCTGGCACCCCTGCTCACCGCCCTGGTCCTGATCGCCCTCGGCGCCATCCTGGACGTCGCCGACGTACACAACCCGGTGGTCGAGTTCCTGGCCTCGCCGGTGATCGCGCTGCTGATCGGTCTGGTCGGGACCAGCGTCGTCGGCCGCTACGCCGTCGGGGCCGAACGGATGCAGCGGTCGGTCGCCACCGGATTCAAGGAGAGCGGCCAGATCCTGATCCTGACCGGGGTCGGCGGCTCGCTGGCGGCCACCATCGCCGCGACCGGCCTCGGCAAGATTCTCGGCGAATACTTCACGGCGAACACCGCCGCGCCGCTGCTGATGGTGTGGCTGATCGCGGCGATCCTGCACGTCGCCGTCGGATCCGTGACCATCTCGGCGATCACGGCGGCCGGAATCCTCGGCCCGGTCGCGCCCGCGCTCGGCATCGATCCGGTGCTGATCGCGCTGGCCGCGGGTGCCGGATCGCTGTTCGCGGTGCACGTCACGAGCAACACCTTCTGGCTGCTGCAGTCGCTGCTGGGCCAGACCACGCGCGGCACGCTGAAGACCTGTTCGGTGGGCGTCTCGGTCGCGTCGGTGGTGGCAATCCTGCTCATCCTGCCGCTGAGCGCGCTGCTGTGATCGGAGAAGCTATGCCAGACAACGATGTTCGCCCGCTCGCCGGTGTCCGCGTGCTCGAGCTCGGCAACTACATCGCCGCCCCGACCGCCGGCCGCATGCTGGCGGACTTCGGCGCCGAGGTGATCAAGGTCGAGCGCCCGGTCACCGGCGACGAGCTGCGCCGGTGGCGGCTGTACAGCGGCGACACCTCGATGCTGTACCGCACCATCAATCGCAACAAGAAGTCGATCGTGCTCGACCTCAAGACGGAGGCGGGCCGGACGCTCGTGCTCGATCTCGTCCGCGAATGCGATGTGCTGCTGGAGAACTTCCGCCCGGGCACGCTGGAGAAGTGGGGCCTCGGGCCGGAGGTGCTGGACGAGGCCAGGCCGGGCCTGGTGATCACCCGCATCTCCGCATACGGCCAGACCGGCCCGCTGGCCGAGCGGCCCGGATTCGCCGCCGTGGCCGAGGCGGTGGGCGGGCTGCGCGAACTCGTCGGCGATCCGGATCGGCCGCCGGTGCGCACCGGTGTCTCGATCGGCGATTCGATCGCGGGAATCTACGCCGCCTTCGGCACCGTGATGGCGCTGTTCCAGCGTGCCGGTGCGAAGACCTCGATTCCGTTGGGCGAGCGCATCGTCGACGTCGCCCTGAACGAGTCGGTCCTGTCGGTCATGGAATCGCTGGTCCCCGACTACCTAGCCTACGGCATCCGGCGCGAACGGGTCGGCGGCCGGATGGAGGGCATCGCCCCCAGCAACGCCTACCCGTGCGGCGACGGCGCCAGCATCATCATCGCGGGCAACGGCGACGCGATATTCCAGCGCTACATGGAGGTGATCGGGCGGCCGGACCTGGCCGACGACCCCGAACTGTCCGACAACGCCGCCCGCTGGCGCCGCCGCGAGGAGCTCGACGCGGCGATCGCCGAGTGGACGGTCCGGCACACGCGCGACGAGGCGCTGAAGATTCTCGACGCCGCGGGCGTGCCGTCGGGTCCGATCTACACCGTCGCCGATATCGTCGACGACCCGCAGTACCGGGCGCGCAACATGATTCAGCAGTTCGCCGTGGATACCGGGGCGGCCGAACCCGCCACCGTCGGCTTTCCGGGTATCGTCCCGGTCATCGGCGGCGCATCGCTGCCGATCCGCACGGTCGGACCGGATCTGGGCGAGCACACCCGCGACGTACTCGCCTCGGTGCTGCGGCTGACCGACGGCGAAATCGACACCATCACAGGCACTTCCGGCACAGGAGGCACGCAATGACGTTCGCCTACACACCCGCGGCCGAACTGCGCGACGTCACGCTGCGCGACGGGCTGCAGCTCACCGGCAAGCTGCTGCCGACCGAACGCAAGGTCGAGACCGCGCGCACGCTGCTCGGGCTCGGCGTTCCGGCGCTGGAGATCGGCTCGATGGCGCGCCCGGATCTCGTACCGCCACTGGCGAATACGCTCGAGGTCATCGCCGAGCTGACCCCGGACGAGCTGGCCCGGTGCTGGGTGTGGGTGGCGACGCCGCGCCACGTCGAGAAGGCCGCCGCGGCGGGTGCGCGCAACTTCCAATACTGTTTCTCCGCTTCGGATTCGCACAACAGGGCCAATATCGGCCGCAGCACCGAGGACAGCGTCGCCGCCATGCCCGCGGCGGTCCGGCTGGCCCAGGAGGCGAGCGGGTCCATTCAGCTGTGCATCGCCACGTCGTTCACCTGTCCGTTCGAGGGCGCCGTCGATCCCGAGCGGGTGATCGCCATCGCCAACGACGCCCGCACGGCGGGCGCGGGCGATATCGTTCTCGCCGATACGCTCGGTCAAGCGGTACCGGTGCAGGTGCGCGAGCTGGTCACCGCCGTGCGCACCCGGACTCCGCAGCGGCGCATCGTCTTTCACGGCCACGACACCTGGGGTCTCGGCGTCGCCAACACCCTCGCGGCGATCGACGCGGGCGCCACGATGGTGGACGGCGCGCTGGGCGGCCTCGGCGGCTGCCCCTTCGCCCCCGGCGCCAGCGGCAATACCGCCACCGAGGATCTGCTGTTCGCCACGCGCCCCGACTGGTTCGATCCCGCGACCCTCGCCGAGCTGGTCGACCACACCGACGCGCTGCTCGCCGAGCTGGGCGAGCCCAACCGGTCGAAAGCCGCGCAGGGAGCACGTTCGAAGGCCGCGGCGTTCGAGTGGGTGGTGGGCGCACAGTCGTAGTAGCGGTCACCGCCCGGACTTCTGGCCTTGTGCTCGGCCGAACCACAGCGGCGCCGAGGCAGATCAGCAGCGTATGCCCTGCTCACGCGGGCAGGCGGCCCCCGATGGTGCGGGTGATCTGTTCGGCGTAGCCGACGAGCAGGTCGACCCAGGCCTCGCACTGCGCCTGCGGCATGCGGATGGTCGGGCCGCTGATCGTCACGGCCGCGACGACATCGCCGGAGGCGTCGAAGACCGGCGCGGACAGCCCGGACGCCGAATCCTCGCGCTCCCCCGCCGTGATCGCGTAGCCGTCGGCCTTGGCCTGGGCGATGAGCGAGCGCAACTCCTCCGGGCTGGTCACGGTCCCCTCGGTGAGCGGCTCCAGCGGCGCCGACAGCACCGACTCGGCGAGCTCCGGATTCCAGGCCAGCAGGATGCGCCCGGCGGACCCGGCGTACAGCGGAATTATCTTGCCCACGTACATGTCCCGGCGCAGCGCGTGCCGGGTCTCGGCGATCGCGACGCACACCCGGAACCCGTGTTCGGCCCGGAACAGGCAGGCCGTCTCACCGGTCTTGTCCCGGATCTCGCGCAGTACGGGGTTGGCAATCGACAGCAGATCCAGGCCCTTCACCGCCGTCGCCGCCCAGTAGCTCATGCGCAGCCCGATCCGGATCTGGTCGCCCACGCGGTCCAGCAGGCCCTGCGCGACCATGTTCGTGACCAGCCGCTGCACCGTGGACGTCGGGAACCCGGTGGCCTGCTGGATCTCGCCGAGGGTCATCGACGGCCGCGCCAGCGAGAACGCGTCGAGGATCTCGGTGATCTTGACCAGCACCAGCAAAGGCTGATTCTTCGAGGCCGCACCGCCGTCATCACTCGACATACCGCCGAATCTACGCCGCGGCGGTACTCGTGGCCCGATGCCCACCGTGAGTCGCCGGATGGGGAGCGCTCAGACCAGGCGGTGCAGTTCCAGGTCTCTCGCGTACTTCTCGATCAGCTGCCGGTCGATGTGCGGTATGTCGCCGCCGAGCACCTCCTGCACCGCGGCGCGGAACTTCTTCGCGGGCAGGGCGGCCCCGCGCATGGGCGGGGCGGGCCGCCGGAAGGCGTGCAGGAGCGGCAGCAGGGTCTGCTGGCGCTGGTGTTCGGGGAGTGCGCGCAGCGCGGTCTCGAAGCGCGACAACCATTCCGCGTAGTCGTCGATGCGCTCG
Source organism: Nocardia mexicana NBRC 108244 (assembly GCF_001613165.1). GTDB lineage: Bacteria > Actinomycetota > Actinomycetes > Mycobacteriales > Mycobacteriaceae > Nocardia > Nocardia mexicana. Next base: position 73,843 of record NZ_BDBV01000021.1, on the reverse strand, counting down.
ATCGGATGCCCGGCGGCCACCAGCCAGTCCACGAACTCGTCCAGCGACAGGCCGTCGTCGTGCGGATTGAGCACATCGAAGGTCTCGAAGCCCGAGGTGATGCGGGCACCCAGGGCGGTGATCGCCGCCGCGGTGAAGTCCGCGGGCAGCCCGTCGTAGTGCGAGCGCTGCCGATTGCCCTCGACATCGATCTCGTAGAACGACTTCGGCGCCACGCCCGTCGCCAGCACGCTCAGCAGCAGCCGAGTGAACATGTCCGGCAGGTTCAGTTGGCCCGAGTAGCGGCTGTGCGCCAGGATCATGTCCGACCGGAACACCGCCACCGGCAGCCCGCACAGGTCGTGCGCCTCCCGCAGCAGCACCTCACCTGCCCACTTGCTGTTGCCGTACCCGTTGGCATACCCGTCATCGACCGATCGCCGCGGGCTGATGTCCCGAATGTCGCCGTCCTCGGCGAAGATTCGCGGATCGACCCGGTCCGCCACCGCCACCGTCGACAGGTAAGTGATCGGCTTGCGCCGCGTCGTCAGGGCGAGCCGGATCACCTCGGCGGTGCCGACCACGTTCGGGCCGAACAACTGGTCGTAGGGCAGCACGTGGTTCACCAGCGCGGCCGGATGCACGATCAGATCCACGGTGTCGGCGAGGCGCCGCCACTGCTCCTCTCCCACACCGAAATTCGGCTCACCGATATCACCCGCCAGCACCTCCAGCGTGCCCTCGGCCAGCTCTCGGTAGCGCCGCAGCAGCTCCGGATCGCCGCTGTCGAAGGCCGCGTCCAGCCGCGACCGGGCGTGTTCCGCGTCGCCGCCGCGCACCAGGCAGATCACGATGCCGCCCGAATCCGCCAGGCGCTCCAGCCATTCCAGGCACAGGAAGCGGCCCAGGTAACCGTTGGCGCCGGTCAGCAGCACCGTGCGCGTCGGCTCGGTGGCGTGCGGCAGCGCGGGCGCCGCGGCCAGGATGCCGACGTCGAGGAAGCGGTCCAGGGTGAGGTCGGCGGCCTCGACCCGGGCACCCTCGCCGTGTACCGCGACGGCGGTGGGCCGGCGGCCCGCGGAATCGCGTTCGGCGGCAATGTAGTCGGCCAGTCGCGCCAGGTCGGTGGCCGGACCGACGATGACACCGACCGGCACCTCGACGGCGAAGATCTCCTGCAGCAGGGTCGACAGGGACAGCGCCGAGAGCGAATCGCCACCCAGATCGGTGAAATGCGCATCCGGCCGCAGCGCGGCACCGGAGCATCCGAGCAGGGCCTGCGCCGCCCGGCTCACCGTATCCAGCACCGGCCGCTCGGCCGACCCGTGGCGCAGCGCGGCCAGTTGCTCCGCCTGCTCCCGGGCGAGCTCGGCGTACAGGCGCTCGAGCCGCTCGCCGTAGCGCTCTTTCAGCTTGGGGCGCAACAGCTTTCCGATACCCGACAGCAGGCCGTTGTGCATCGTGAACGGTTCGGTCTCGACGAGGAAATCGCGCGGGATCTCGTAGGTCTCGAATTCTGCGTCCCGCGCGATCTGCTGCAGCGAATCGCTCAGGGCCGTCTTCAAGTCGTCCCGCGGCAGGTCGAGTGCCTCGGCGGTCGGCACGATCACCGCGAGCAGATAGGCGCGCTCGCCGCTGCCGTGGACGAAGATCTGCTCGACCAGCGGACTGGTCGAATACGCGGCTTCCAGCCTCGATACCGCCACGAACTCGCCCTGCGACAGCTTCAGCACGTTGTTGCGGCGGTCGACGAATTCGATCCGGTCGGGACCGGTCTCGGCGACGATATCGCCGGTGCGGTAGAAGCCGTCCGCATCGAACATCTCGGCGGTGATCTCGGGCCGCTTGTAGTAGCCGGGGAACATCGTCACCGTCTTCAGCAGCAGTTCACCGCGCGGATACGGCCGGTCGGTGCCGAAATAGCCGAGCTCGGGAACGTCTACCAGCCGGTATTCCAGCACCGGCGGGCGCCGGATCTGATTGTCCATCACGACGCCGCCTCCGGCCTCGGTCGAGCCGTAGCCATCGTGCAACTCCACCCCGAGCAGCGACTCCATGAAGGTCTTCAGCTCCGCCGAGAGCGGCGCGCTGGCGCACAGCGCCGTCAGGTAGCGGCCGCCGAAAACCTGTTGCCGCAGTTCGGTTCCCGCCGCCTGCTCCGCCGCGGCGCGGTCCTCCCCCGCCGTCACCCGCCGATCGACCTCGCCGTGATAGCGCTGAAACGCCATCTCGCACACACGCGGGACGAACAGCAGCTCGGTGGGGCGGATCAGGGCGAGGTCGTCGAACAGGGCGGACATATCGCTGCTGGTGGCGAAGTACGCGGTGCCGCCGCGGGTCAGCGTCCCGCCCAGCAGCAGCCGACCGGCGACGTGGCTGAGCGGCATGTAGTTGTAGGTGATCCCCGGCACCGGAATCTCGTTCGAGTACAGCCACATTGCCGCCGCCAGGCGGTCGGTGTACATGGCGCCCTTCGGTGTGCCGGTGCTGCCGGAGGTGTAGATCAGCAGCGCCAGCGGGTCGTCGCCGTCCGCCGGGACGGCCAGGGGCGCCGGGGGCATTGCATTTCCTCGCTCGAGCAGCCCGTCGAGCGATTCGGGCAGCACCGGGCTGCCCGCCTCGGCCAGCCTCCGCTGCGCGGATTCCATTGCCTCCCGGTGATAGTCGTCGCCGGGGTGATAGTCGAACACGATCAGCTGCTGGGGCGCGGTGCCGGTCACGATCGCCGTCACGGCGTGCTCCAGCGTCTCGATGCCGGTGGCCAGTACGCGCGGCGCGGTCTCGGCCATGACGGATTTCCATTGCGAGACAGGGGCACTGGACTGCAGCGGCACCGAGACCGCACCGAGGTGCACGCACGCCAGATCGACCACGGCATAGTCCGCGCTGGTGAAGCCGATCGTGCAGACGAAATCCCCGGCGCGCACCGGCCGCTCCGAATCGTGATGCCATGCGGACGCCACGGCCCGGATACGAGACCACAGCTCGCGGTAGGTGAGGGTGTCGAAGGAGGGCAGCGGGCGACGCGCCCGCCTGCCGGTCTCGTCGGTGACCAGTTCGTGAGCGCGGCGCCCCAGCGCGGGCCGGTCGGCGTAACCGGTCATGACCGTTTCCACGATCTGCGCCAGGTGCAGCCCGGGCCGCCGCAGCGCCTCCCGCACGGACTCCGACGCCAGCGTGGCACGCACCTGCTCATCGGCCAGAATCCCCGCGATCCGACGTTCACGCTCCGTCCGCCCCGAATCGCTGGTCATGACCGTCCTCCCTCGCCCTTTCGACTGCACTCCGAGTACTTCACGCAGTCGCCAAGCCAGTATCACCGTTAACTTAACCTGACACTAGACCACCGGGCCCAAGCACGAATGTCAAGACATGAGGAGGGATCCCGGCCAAAGGCATGCCGGGAAATAAATGGCGGCGCCGCCCCTCATCCTCGGCGCACGCCACATCCCTTCCCCGGCACACGCCACACCCTCCGGCACACGCCACACCCCATACCCCGACACACGCCACACCCTCCGGCACACGCCACACCTCATACCCCGGCACGCTTTTCGCCGGGGACGGTGGTCCCGCCCCGGGATCGCCGGGGCGGGCCGACCGCACTGTGGGCAGCCCACTGCCCGCAGTTACCCCCGAACGTCGTTGTGCGGGGGCAAGTTCGTGTGCCTACAGCAGGTTTCGCAGGCGGAGGTCGTCGGCGTATTTCTCGATCAGTTCGGGGCCGAGGTGCGGGATGTCCGCGGCCGCACCGACCTTCGCGTGCTGCACCGCGGCCTGGAACTTCTTGGCCGGGAGTGCGGCGCCGAGCATCGGGGCGCCGGGACGGCCGTAGGCGTGCAGCAGCGGCAGCACCGAATGGCGGCGCTGGTGCTCGGGCAGGGCGCGCAGCGCAGTCTCGAAGCGCGACAACCATTCCGCGTAGTCGTCGATGCGCTCGATCGGATGCCCGGCGGCCACCAGCCAGTCCACGAACTCGTCCAGCGACAGGCCGTCGTCGTGCGGATTGAGCACGTCGAACGTCTCGTAGCCCGTGCCCGCCTGCGCGCCGAGGGTGGTGATGGCCTCGGCGGTGAAGTCCGCGGGCAGACCGTCGTAGTGCGAGCGCTGCCGATTGCCCTCGGCGTCGGTCTCGTAGAACGACTTCGGCGCCACGCCCGTCGCCAGCACGCTGAGCAGCAGCCGGGTGAACATGTCGGGCAGATTGAACTGTCCCGCATAGCGGCTGTGCGCGAGGATCATGTCCGACCGGAACACCGCCACCGGCAGCCCGCACCAGTCGTATGCCTCGCGCAGCAGCACCTCACCGGCCCACTTGCTGTTGCCGTACCCGTTGGCGTACCCGTCGCCCAGCGCCCGCACGGCGCTGATCTCCCGAATGTCCCCGTCCTCGGTGAACACCTCCGGATCCACCTGATCGGCCACCCCCACCGTCGACAGGTAGGTCACCGGCTTCAGCCGCGCGGTCAGGGCCAGCCGGATCACCTCGGCGGTGCCGACCACGTTAGGGCCGAACAACTGGTCGTAGGGCAGCACGTGGTTCACCAGTGCGGCCGGATGCACGATCAGGTCGACCGACTCCGTCAGGCGCCGCCAAACATCCTCGCCCACACCGAAATTCGGCTCGCCGATATCACCGGACAGTACTTCAAGCGTGCCCTCGGCCAGCTCTCGGTAGCGCCGCAGCAGCTCCGGATCGCCGCTGTCGAACACCTCGTCCAGCCGCTCGCGCGCCGCGGCCGCATCGTTGCCGCGGACCACGCAGATCAATGTCCCGCCCGAATCGTGCAGGCGCTCCAGCCATTCCAGGCACAGGAACCGGCCGAGATAGCCGTTGGCACCGGTCAGCAGCACCGTGCGCGGCGGGTGCGGCGCGCGGGGCAGATCCGCCGCGGCCGCCAGCGTGACCGCATCGATGAACTTGTCCAATGTCAGGTCCGCGGCCCGGATTTCGCCGTCGCCGCCGTGCACGGACGCGGCCGTGGGCCGCTGTCCGCCGGACCGCTGCTCGGATTCGATGTACTCGGCCAGCCGCCGCAGATCGGTGGCCGGGCTGTGGATCACGCCTACCGGCACCTCGACGCCGAAGATCTCCTGCAGCAGGGTCGACAGCGACAGCGCCGACAGCGAATCACCGCCCAGGTCTGCGAAGTGGGCGTCCGGCCGCAGCTCGGTCGTCGCGCAGCCGAGCAGGGCCCGCGCCGCCCGGCCCACCGTCTCCAGCACCGGCAGGTCCACCGCGGCGCCGCGCAGCGCGTGCAGTTCGTCCTGCTGTTCGCGGTCGAGTTCGTCGTAGCGCTGCTCGAGTTGCGCGCCGTAGCGGTCCTTCAGCTTGGGCCGCAGCAGTTTTCCGATTCCCGACAGCAGTCCGTTGTCCATGCTGAACGGCTCGGTCTCCAGCAGGAAATCGCGCGGGATCTCGTAGGAATTCAGTTGCGCGTCCCGAGCGACCTGCTGCAGCGACTCCCCTATGGCCTCCTTCAGGTCGGCGACGTCCGGATGCGCGGCCACGGCGTCGGCGGTCGGCACGATCACCGCCAGCAGGTAGGCGCGCTCGCTGGAGCCGTAGGCGTAGATCTGGCGGATCAGCGGGCTCGAGGTGTAGACGGCCTCCAGCTTCGACACCGCCACGAACTCGCCCTGCGACAACTTGAGCACATTGTTGCGGCGATCGACGTAGATCAGCCGGTCCGGCTCGATCTCGGCCATGACGTCGCCGGTCCGGTAGAAGCCGTCGGCGTCGAAGATCTCCGCATTCAGCTCCGGCCGCTTGTAGTAGCCGGGCACCAGCGTCTCCGCCTTGATCACCAATTCACCACGCGGATAAGGCTTGTCGGTGCCGAAGTACCCCAGTTCGGGGACGTCCACCAGCTTGTAGTCGATGACCGGCGGGCGCTGCAGCTGATTGTTGAGCAGCACGCCGCCGCCGGTCTCCGTGGCGCCGTAGCCGTCGAGGATCGTCAGCTCGAGCACCGACTCCATGAAGGTGCGCATCTCGGCCGACAGCGGCGCGCTGCCGCACAGCGCGATGAGGAAGCGGCCGCCCAGGAAGTGTTCGCGCAGTTCGGCTTTCACCTCACGCTCGGCCGTCGCAGGATCGGTCCCCGCCGCGACCGTACGGTCCACCTCGCTGCGGAAACGCTGGAAAACCATGTCGCACACGCGCGGAACGAAGAACAGTAGCGTCGGGCGCGCCAGCGCGATGTCCTCGAACAGCGTCGACATATCGCTGCGCGCGGCGAAGTACACGGTGCCGCCGGAGGCCAGGCAGGTCGTCAGCGAGGCCCGGCCGGCGATGTGGCTCATCGGCATGTAACTGAGGCCGATGGCAGGCATCGGCCCGGTGCGCCACATCCGCGCGACCAGCCGCTCGGGATAGATGGCGCCCTTGGGAGTACCGGTACTTCCGGAGGTGTAGATGAGCAGCGACACATCGTCCTCGCCGCCGCCGGTGTGCAGCGGCGCCGCCGGGAGCTCGCGCCCGGCGGCGAATACCGCGTCGAGGGTCTCGACGCGAACCGTGCTGTCCGCCAACCGATCACGAGCGGACTCGAGCGCGGCGCGGTGGCCGTCGTCCTCGGCGTAGTAGTCGAATACGATCAGCGAGCGCACCGAGTCGGCGGCAAGCGCCAAATCGACTGCGGCATCGAGCTGTTCGACATCGGCGGCGAGCACGCGCGGCTCGGTCTCCATGACGATCGGCGTCAGTTGCGCCAGCGACGCACCGGCCTGCAGCGGCACGGAGACGGCGCCCAGGCAGGTGCAGGCCAGATCCACGGTCGTGTAATCGATGCTGGTGAAACCGAGAATCGCGACGAAATCGCCTGCCCGCGTGGGTTGTTCGGAATCATGGTGCCACGCGGCGGTGAGCGCGCGCACCCGCTGCCACAGCTCACCGTAGGTGACGGTGTCGAACCGGGGCAGCAACCGGCTGTACCTGAGACCGGTGTCGTCGGCGACGAACTCGACCGCGCGCCCGCCGAGCGCGGGACGATCGGCGTAGCCCTCCATGATCGTCGCCACCACCTGCGCCAACGGCATATCCGGCCGCTGCACGGCCTCGCCCACCGCATCGCTCGGGAGTGCGGCGCGAATCTGTGCGTCGTGCTCGATCAGGTCGGTAGCCCGACGTACCAGTTCCGCATCCGCTTCCTCGACCTCCATCCCCAAGATGTCCATCCCCGACCTCTCCGAATAGTCCGACAGAAACCCGACAGTCGATGCATGCGGGACTCCGCGTCCCGCCCTCAGAAATAGTTGCTTGCACTAAGCATCTCTACGGTCGTCCCGCTCCCGCCACAGTGTCAAGCAGGTCACGCCGCGCCGCGCCATCCATCGAGCTAGAGACGATTGAGGCGTACGTCACGCTGGGCCTTTTGTGCAGTTTGCCCGGCTCGCACACGGTATCGGAGGTGCGCCGGAAAGGCTCGAACCCACCGCCGATTTCGCTACGATCGATCCGGAGGTGAGCGCCATGACGAAGGTGCTTGTGATCACCGGGGACGCCGCCGAGGATCTCGAGGTCATGTATCCGTATCAACGCCTGCTGGAGGAGGGCTACGAGGTCGATATCGCCGCTCCGTCCCGCAAGCAGTTGCAGTTCGTCGTGCACGATTTCGCGCCGGGCTTCGACACCTACACCGAGAAGCCCGGCCGAACCTGGCCCGCCGACCTGGCATTCGCCGAGGTCGATCCGGAACGCTATGCGGCACTGGTGATTCCGGGCGGCCGCGCACCGGAATACCTGCGCGGCAACAAGGACTGCCAGCTCCTGGCCCAGCACTTCGTCGACGCGGGCAAGCCCATCGCCGCGCTGTGCCACGGCCCGCTGATCCTCGCCGCGATCGGCGCCCTGCGCGACCGCAGCTGCAGCGCCTACCCGCAACTCGAACCCGATATCGCCGCGGCGGGCGGCCGGTGGGTGGACAGCCCGGACCATGTCGACGGCCGGATCGTCACCGGCCGCGCCTGGCCCGACCACCCGCAGTGGATGCGGGCATTCCTCGAGGTGCTGCGCGCCGCGGCGCCCGCCTAGCGGAGCGCGAACAACAGCGGCGCACGCCGCGGGGTCGGCAGCCGCGTCCGGACGGCGGCAGGACAGGCAGCACATCTGTTTGGACGCCGATGTCGTCGGAAACCCGGCGGTGCGCTGGGCCTTGTCGCATCCCGGCACGAGAGTGCGACAGCCGCGGTTACGATCCCGTGTGGTGGGTTCGCACGTGGCGAGCCGGGCGATCCCCGGGGCGCGGTGCGACGACGGTGTCAGCGTTAGGAGAGTGCCATGTCCCAGAAGGTCCGCGGAGTCGTCGCCCGCAGCGAGGGTGCGCCGGTCGAGATCGTCGACATCGTCATTCCCGACCCGGGTCCGCACGACGTGGTGGTGCGGGTGCTGGCGTGCGGGGTCTGCCACACCGACCTGACCTATCGCGAGGGCGGCATCAACGACGAGTTCCCGTTCCTGCTCGGCCACGAGGCCGCGGGCGTCGTGGAGACCGTCGGCGACGCGGTCACCCACGTGCAGTCCGGCGATCATGTGCTGCTGAACTGGCGCGCCGTCTGCGGCGCCTGCCGGGCCTGCAAGCGCGGAAAGCCGTGGTACTGCTTCAGCACCCACAATGCGAGCCGCCCGATGACGCTGGCCGACGGCACCGTCCTGACCCCCGCGCTCGGCATCGGCGCCTTCGCCGACAAGACGCTGGTGCACGAGGGCCAGTGCACCGTCATCGATCCGGAGACCGACCCGGCGGTGGCCGGGCTGCTCGGCTGCGGTGTGATGGCGGGGCTCGGCGCCGCCATCAACACCGGCAACGTGCGCTACGGCGATTCGGTGGCGGTGCTCGGCTGCGGCGGCGTCGGTGACGCGGCCATCGCCGGGGCGCGCCTGGCGGGGGCCACCACGATCATCGCCGTCGACCGGGATCCGCGAAAACTGCAGTGGGCCACCGAACTCGGCGCCACCCACACGCTCGAATCCGGCGACGATATCGTCGAGCGCATCCAGGAACTGACCGACGGCTTCGGCGCCGACGTGGTGATCGACGCGGTCGGCCGCCCGGAGACCTGGAAGCAGGCCTTCTACGCGCGCGACCTGGCCGGGACCGTGGTGCTCGTCGGCGTCCCCACCCCCGACATGCGCCTCGAGATGCCGCTGATCGACTTCTTCTCCCACGGCGGCTCGCTGAAGTCCTCGTGGTACGGCGACTGCCTGCCCGAGCGCGACTTCCCGATGCTGCTGGACCTCTACCGCCAGGGCCGCCTGCCGCTGGAACGCTTTGTCAGCGAACGCATTCTGCTCGACGGGGTGGAGCAGTCCTTCACCACCATGCACAACGGCGACGTGCTGCGCTCGGTGGTGGTGCTGTGAACATCCAGCGCGTCGTCACCTCCGGGAAGTTCGAATTGGACGGCGGGAGCTGGGATGTCGACAACAACGTCTGGGTGGTCGGCACCGACGACGAGGCGGTGATCATCGACGCCGCCCACGATCCCGCGCCGATACTCGACGCCGTCGCCGGGCGGACCGTCACCGCGGTCGTCTGCACGCACGCCCACAACGACCACATCAACGTCGCCCCGGAGGTGGCGGCGGCGGTCGGGGCGCCGATCTGGCTGCACCCCGCCGACAACGTGCTCTGGCGCGCCGTGCATCCGACCGTCGACTACCGTCCGCTAGTCCACGATCAGCGAATCCCGGTCGGCGACACCGAGATCCGGGTGCTGCACACGCCCGGGCACGCACCGGGCTGCTGCTGCCTGTATCTGCCGGCCGAGGATGTGGTCTTCACCGGCGACACCCTCTTCTCGGGCGGCCCGGGCGCCACGGGGCGCTCCTATTCGCACTTCCCCACCATCATCGAGTCCATCCGCACCCGCCTCCTCACACTCCCCGCGGCCACGGTCGTGCACACCGGCCACGGCGACTCCACCACCATCGGCGGCGAGGCCCCCCACCTGACGGAGTGGATCAAGCGCGGCCACTGACGGTTACGGCCGATGTTGGGTTTCGCACATTCATCACCAAGCATTTGCTTGTTTTGATACCGTCGGCAGTGCAGGAGGACGGTGATCGGCATCGGTCGGGCAGACGATGCGTATGCACCGTGCCGGTTCGCGCACGCGCGGCCAACAGGGAATATCAACGGGGATGTGACCAAGGGGCAATTCGGTTCCGCTCGCCACCATTTCGGTGCCGGGCCGGTCGTCGTGTGCCGCCGTCCACCGGCGACACGACAGACAGGATGGCACATGAGCAACCCCCGGCAGATCCCGGACCCGAACCACCCGCTGCTCCCCCTGGCGCGGGCCTACGTCAACTACTTCACGCCGACGGTCACCGGCGTCGAACATCTCCCGACCTCCGGCCCGGCGCTGGTCATCGGCAACCACTCGTCGATCTACTGGGCGCCCGAGGTGTGGATCACCTTCATGGCGATGATGGACCACAGACCGGACGAGCCCACCTACGGCGTCGCGCACGAAATCCTTTTGCGCGCACCATTTCTCGGTGACAGCCTGCGCGACTTCGGTGTGCTCCCCGCATCCCGGGAGGCGGCCACCGCCGGACTGAAGGACGGCGGCGCGGTGATGGTGTACCCGGGCGGCGACTGGGAGGCCTGCCGCCCGTGGTCCGACCGCGGCAAGATCGACTTCGCCGGTCGCAAGGGATTCGTCAGGCTCGCACTGGAACTCGGGATCCCGGTCATTCCCGCGGTCGCCAACGGCGGGCACGATTCCATCTTCATCGTCAGCCGCGGCGAGCGCACCGCCCGGCTGCTGCAGTTGAACAAGTTGCTGCGCGCCAAGGTCTTTCCCTACACGGTGGGTGTGCCGTTCGGGGTGGCTCCGATCCTGCCGCAGATCCCGCTGCCCGCCACGGTGCAGGTCAGCTTCCTGCCGCCGCTGGACTGGTCGACGGAGCCGGGCGATCCGGATAATCCCGATGTGGTCGACGCCTGCTACCGAGATACCGTCGACACCATGCAGACCGAGCTGGACCGGCTGCGGGCCGAGACCCCCAATCCCGTGGCGACCGGGGTCAAGAAGCATCTGGCGGGCCTGCCGGGGCCACTGTCGGGCCTGGCCGACCTCGTTCCGGTCTGACCCCTACCCGGCGCGGTGATCTTGTGAACTGTTCCGCACCAAGGGATTACGCACCGCGAAACGCTGCGGCACACGGATACGTCGTGGTTCACTACAGGAAACGGACAGGCCACGCCGCACTCGGCTGCCTCCGTCGCGGCGTGACAGGAGGGAGCATCCCTTGCTGGATCGTTACGGCTGGCAGCTCGGGATCGGCGATCCCGTCACCGTGCACGCGCCGTGCGGCAACCCGCGCTGCGTCCACGGCGCGCACGGCACGGTGGTGGATTTCGGCTCCGAGCACCTGATCGTGCGCCTGGCCACCGCACCGCTCGGCCACGCCGACGAGACGACGGTCTCCATTCGCCCCCAGCACGTCGAATACGGCTACGCCGGTCTCGGCCCGGATCCGGGACCCCCTGCGCGGGAGGGTGTTTCGGTGACGATGCCGGGCCTGGCCGATGCCTGCGTCCAGGAGGCGGTCGCCGCCGGAATCGCCGACAGCGTCATCACCGCCGAGCAGGGGGCGAAACTCGTTGCCGCCTGGCGCAATCGGGCCGCCGACGAGAGCAGGCCCTGATTCGGCGGCGATGCCGCACCCGATCACGTCAGCAGGAAGGCCAGCACCGGCAACACCACCGCCGAGTAGGTGCCGATGACGGCGGCGGCTATCCGTCGCCGCGACAACTGCGGCAGGTGCGTCGCGATCCCCTCGTACGTGCCGACCGCGACGAAGAGCATGCCCCAGGCGACCATCGCGCGGCTGCCGATTCGCCCCAGGTGGTCGGCGAGCAACATGGCCATCAGCGAGATGGTCAGCCCGGCCGAACCGCTCGCGGCCCAGATGGTGGCGCCGGCGCGGCCACGCCCCAGCGCCGCCGCACGCCGCCATCCCGCCGCCGGCTGCCGCGTCTCGGTGCGGCGGTGCCGGAATATCCGGCCGATCGGCTCGAATATCGTTGTGGTGCTGTCGTCTTCGCCCATCTGCGCCCGGGCGCGAACCATCGCCTCCAGAGCCTGGGCGGTCGCTGACGAGGTGACGTATCCCTCCGCCGAGGTGCGGAATCCGCCGTACTGCGAATGCAGCGGTTCCATCTCCTGCAGGTCGAGCATGCCCGCCAGGGCCTGCAACACCACCGGGTCGCGCACCGACTGCGGATCGGCGGCGGTCAGCGCGCCCAGCGTCGCGTGCAGCGTGAGATGCCGCCAGGTATCGGCCGCGCCCCCGCGCCGGAACGACTCCTCCTCGATGCGCATCCCGCCGCGCCGCAGCGCGGTGAGCAACCGGCAGACAGCCAACTCGCGCGCGTGCACGAAGCGGTCCCCGCCGATGGCGGCCACCTCTGTTCGTGCCAGTGTCGCTGCCACACAGCCGGATTCGTACACCGGCTGTGCGCGCGAGGAGGGCCGGTCGAGTATGGAGGAGACCAGGCGCCCGGCGCCCCAGAGCACGGCGTCGGCCACCGCCGGATCCGACGGCGCCGAGGTCCCCAGCGCCGCAATCGCATTGGCGGTCGCGGTGATCGACACCGGCCCGGCCCGGCCCGTCATCGGCCAGCCGCCGGTATCGGCGTCCTGCGCCTCGAGCAGCGCACGCCGGAAGATGACCACATCGGGATCGTCCGCCGCGACGCCCAGGCACCGCAGTGCCCGCAGCCGCCACGCCGCCTCGACGGGAGCCTGTGGCTCCGAATCCTCACCGCCGGTGCCGATTCGGCGAATCAGTAGCGCAACCTCTTTCGCCCGCGGTATCTCCCGGCCCGCCAGCGCGAGCGCGCACACCGCTTCCCCCGTACTCATCGGGTTGGGCGGCACATCCGATATCCATCCCCATCCCGCACCGTCGCGCCCATCCGGCCGCTGATGCCGGTAAAGCCATTCCACCGCCGCACCGATCCGGCCATCCAAATCCGTTGCCCGCGCACCTCGCATCGCCATCACTTCCCGATTGCTATTGTCCACGGCGATACCCGCTGGGATATGCATGCATACCGGTGAGTCCGGATAGTTACGGGATATCCGCTATTCGTCCATGATGGCGACGGCGCGCGTCCACCCGGCGGATGCGGCATGCACTTTCACCGGGAAACAGCTGATCTGGAATCCGCTGTCGGGCAGCGATTCCAAGTTGTGCAGCTTCTCTATATGGCAGTAGCCGATTTCGCGGCCCGCGCGGTGGCCCTCCCAGATGATCGACGGGTCGTGCTCGCGGGCAAACCGGCGGGCGGTGTGCACGAAGGGCGCGTCCCAACTCCACGCATCGGTGCCGGTGAGCCGCACGCCGCGCTCGAGCAGATACAGCGTGGCCTCGCGGCCCATGCCGCATCCGCGCGAGACGTAGTCGTCCTCGCCGTAGCGCCGACCGGCCGCCGTATTGACCACGACGATTTCCAGCGGCCGCAATTCGTGGCCGATGCGGTCCAGTTCGGCCTCCACCTCGGCAGCGGTGACGACGTGGCCGTCCGGCAGGTGACGGAAGTCGAGTTTCACCGCCGGTTGCAGGCACCACTCCAGGGGCACCTCGTCGATCGTGATGGCCCGGACCCCGCCGTCCATGGTCGCCGAATAGTGGTACGGCGCATCCAGATGCGTGCCGCTGTGGGTGGTCATCCGCACCCATTCGACCGCCCATCCCTCGCGATCGGGCAGATCGTCGACACTCGCCCCGGGGAAAAAGGACACGACGTCCGCGGCGGTGTCGGCATGGGTGTAGTAGTCGATCTCCGGCAGCAGCCCGGGCGGATCCGACGCGATACCGGCCTGCAGCGGCACGGAGATATCGATGAGCCTGCGCACGATCCGACCTCCCGTCTCCGGACGTCCCGCCATGATGGCATACGCACCGGCATCGGCGACCGGTCAGCCGTCCCGCATCGTCTCGAGGGCACCGCGAGCGGCGGACAGATATCGAGGCCGTCCGCTCAACGGGCGTATGCCGCAAGGAATGTCGTGACCGCCGCGTCGGTGATCGTGCGCAATTCCGATTCCGGCACCGCGCGGGTGCCGAACCGGGACCGTGCGTCCGCGGGACCGCTGAGCAGGGCGGCGAATTGCGCGGCCGCCATGTCCGGATCGTCGAGGCGCAGCGCACCGGCCAGCGCGAGCCGGGCCAGCCGGTCCGCCAGCGCCCGGACGACCCTGGTCGAGACGGCGTCGACAACGTCCAGCAGGTCCGGGAATTGCGCGGCCTCGGCGCAGATCAGTCGCCGCAGCGCGCGGGAATCCTCGGCGCAGTAGCAGGCGGCCAGGTGCACTCCGACGTCGCGCAGTGCCGCGGCCACGTCGCCTCCGGCCGGCTCGAGCCGTTCCACCGCGGCGAGGTTCGCGGCGAGCGCACTGTCCGACAGCGCGCGCACCGCCTCACGGAACAGCGTGTCCTTATCGCCGAAGTGGTTGTAGACGGTGGCCTTGGCGACCTTGGCCTCGGCCGCGATCTCGTCGACCCGCGCCTGCGCGTATCCGACCCGGGCGAAGACGGCGAACGCCGCCGCCAGCACGGCCTGTTGTTTGTCGATGCGCCCCCGGGCCGGTCGGGTCGGGGAGGTGCCGGTCGCCGCGCTCATCTGCCCATCATAGGCAATTTGGACTCCCGAGTCTGGTCTCCCGCCCTCGTCCGTACTAGACTCACGAGTCTAAATAAATAATCCGACAGGTATGCCTGCCGGGTCGAGAACGAGGAGACACTTGTGAAGACCGTGGTCATTTCCGGTGGAACCGACGGCATGGGAAAGGCGCTCGCGCTGACCTACCTGCGCCGCGGGGACCGGGTTGTCGCCATCGGCAGCAGTCCGGAGAAGGGGCGGGCGCTCGTCGACGCCGCCCGCGAATTCGGCGCCGACCCTCGCCTCGAATTTCTCCGAGCCGATCTGAGCCTGGTCGCCGAGAACCGGCGGGTGCTCGATCGGATCGCCGCGACTTACCCGGTCGTCGACATTCTGGTGCTGGCCGCGCGGTATTACCGATCCCGCCGATTCGTCACCGCGGAGGGCTTCGAAGCCAACTTCGCGCTGTTCTACCTGAGCCGGTACCTGCTCGGGCACGGCCTCGCCGACCGTCTGGAGCGGGCGGACGCACCCGTGCTGCTCGATCTGGCCGGTCCCGGCGGCGACCTGTCCCGAATCCGCTGGGACGACCTGCAATTCGCCCGCGAGTACCGGCCCGACGACGTCATGCATCAGTGCGGGAAGCTCAGCGATCTGCTCGGTGTCTCGTTCACCAGGCGCCATCCGGACAGCCGGATCGCCTACGTCCTACTGCATCCGGGACTGACCGCGTCGGGCTTCACCGGCGACTACGACGCCGCCGACGCGGAAGTCGTTGCCGGGATGCGGGAGCGGGCTCAGCCGATGGATGCCGCGCTCCCCCGGTTGCTGCGCCACCTCGACCATCCTCCCGCGGCTCCGCTGTCCGCGTTCATGCAGGACAACGCGGTCGACGTGCACGGTGCGCCGTTCGATCCGGGCGCCGCGGACCGGTTGGCGGCGATCACTGCCGAGCTGCTGCGCGGAGATGCGGTGCACAGCGCCTGATTTCGGGACCGCTGCCCCGGGCCCATTCGGGATTGTCGGCGGCGGCCCGAGCTGTCTACGGTGCCGACCGCCGATGCCGCGAGCCAAGCCGTCGACCGGCATCCGGCCGACGGCACCAAGATATCGCCTCGCCACTACCGGACGAGGCTCGAGATCGCTCCGGGCGCGATCGCCGATACCGCACCCGCCGAAAGATCCGGTTGCCGAATGCAATCGGCTACCGGATCCGCTCGGCGGGCGGCATCACGGCGCGGGCCGGGAGCGAATCACGGTGTGGAGAAACCGATCAGCGCGCCGATGCCCGCGCCCACCGGAACCGTGATCAGGGCACCGACTCCGCCGAGGAAGAACCCGATCACCGCGCCGATGCCCGCGCCGACGAGGGCGCCGACGACCGCGTTGTGCTGCTTGCGCGCAAGGGTTTCCGCCTCGTCGATATGCTGCGCCACCTGCGGGGCGGCGGCCTGCGGCGACAGCGTCAGGGTGCGGCCGGCGGCATCGATTCGCGGTGTGAGACCGACGGTTCCGCCCGCGGCCTGCACCGTCAGCGGCAGCGTCACGACCTGGTTGCCCACGGCGTCGGTGAGGGTCACCGACTGCCCGTCGGGGGTGAGCGCGAAACCTCCGGCGTCCACGGTGGTGGTCACCCCGCTGTCGCCCGGGGCCGCCGCGGTGACGTAGCCGATGCCGTGCTCGACACCGCTGATGCCCACTTCGGCCGCCGGTGCGGGCTCGGCCTGCACCGCACCGGCCGTAACCCCTGTGACTCCGATCGCGAGCAGCGCGGTGGCGGCGATTCGATTGGCTCTCATGATCTTCCCCACTTCCATCGGCCGGGCGCGGCCGATAATCCCCTCATGGCCGGATCTCGGCCGCCCCCATTCTCCCGCGAAAAACCGTGGGCAGCGGTCGGTTTCCGAAACTTGTGATCGATCGGCATACCTGCCGGTCCGGCGCGCGCCGCGCGGGATTTTCGAGTACCCGGCTACTCGTGGCAGGTCACAGCCGCGCGAGGACACTGAATCGGCGGGTATGGCTGGTGCCGTCTCGACGGCCCGCACTCACCAGAAGGTCCTGTCATGGCTATTCGTTTACAGTCGTTCAACTTTCCCGAGTTCTTCGTCCGGCATCAAAACTTCGAGGGCGAGCTGATGAAGCTGAACACGCCCGGCTTCGAGGACGATTTCGCCTGGAACGAGGAGTTCGCCGGGACGGATGGGGACGGCTTCACCCTGGTCCGCTTCCGCTCGAAGAACTTTCCCGACCGGGTGCTGCGGCACAAGGACTTCCGGATGGTGCTCGAACCCGACAACCAGTCGAACCAGTTCCGCCAGGACTCGACGTTCCGTCGCAAGCGCGGCCTGACGGGCGACTCCGAGGCGGGCTGGCGCTCGTACGAGGCGATCAACTTCCCGGGCCACTTCATCCGGCATCGCGACTTCCATCTGTTCATGGACAGCAAGCAACCCAAACTGTCGGCGGATGCCACGTTCAAGCGTGTCACCCTGTAGTCCCGCGGGGCTCCGCCGGAAACTCGGTTGCGATGTTTCCGGCGGATGGGGTTGTCTGACGTCCCGTGGCCCACATCGACATCGCTGATCTGGATTACTTCCTCCCCGACGGGCGGCAGTTGCTCGACGGCGTGGGTTTCCGGATCGGCGAGGGCGTGAAGGCCGCGCTGATCGGGCCGAACGGCACCGGCAAGACCACGCTGCTCGGGATCGTCGCCGGTGATCTCGCCGCCGACGGCGGCGCGGTGACGCGGTCGGGCTCGCTGGGAGTGATGCGGCAGTTCATCGGCAGCATCGATGACGATTCGACGGTCCGCGACCTGCTGCTGTCGGTCGCCCCCGACGCCGTCCGGACCGCCGCGCAGGCGCTCGAGGCCACCGAGAACGCGCTGATCGAACGCGACGACGAACCGACCCAGCTGGCCTATGCGCACGCCCTGGCCGACTGGGCCGACGTCGGCGGGTACGAGATCGAGGCGGGCTGGGACAGCGTCACCACCGCGGCCCTCGGCATCCCCTTCGACCGGGCCAAGTGGCGTTCGGTGCGGGCGCTCAGCGGCGGCGAGCAGAAGCGCCTGGTCCTGGAGGCGTTGTTCGCGGGGCCGGACGAACTGCTGCTGCTCGACGAACCGGACAACTACCTGGACGTGCCCGGCAAGCAGTGGCTGGAACGCACGCTCGCCGGATCGGACAAGTCCGTGCTGTTCGTCAGCCACGACCGGGAACTGATCGCGAACGCGGCCACCCGGATCGTCACGCTCGAACCGGGCGTCAACGGTGCGAGCGCATGGATCCACGGCGGCGGTTTCGCGAGCTACCACCAGGCCCGCGAGGATCGCAATTCCCGTCTGGCGGAGCTGCGCCGGCGCTGGGACGAAGACCACGTCAAGCTGCGTGCGCTGGTGCTGCGCCTGCGGGAGAAGGCGAAGTTCAACGACGGGATGGCGGCCCGCTACCACGCCGCGCAGACCAGGCTGGCCAAGTTCGAGGCGGCCGGTCCGCCGCAGGAGGTTCCGCTGCGCCAGCACGTCTCCGTGCGGATTCGCGGCGGGCGGACCGGCAAGCGGGCGCTGGTGTGCACGCGGCTCGAGCTCACCGGCCTGATGCGGCCGTTCGACGCCGAGATCTGGTATGGCGACCGCGTTGCGGTGTTGGGGGCCAACGGATCCGGCAAATCGCACTTTCTGCGGCTGCTGGCGGCGGGTGGCACGGATCCCGACACCGGTCACCTCCCGGGCGACGGCCTGGGACTCGCGCCGGTGCCGCATACCGGCGTCGCCGCGCTCGGCGCCCGGGTGCGTCCGGGGTACTTCGCGCAAACCCATGCCCGGCCGGACCTTTCGGGCCGCACGCTGCTCGAGATCCTGCATCTCGGCACCGAGCGCCGCGACGGCATGGGCCGGGAGGACGCGAGCCGGGTGCTGGACCGGTACGGGCTGGCCCGCGCCGCGGAGCAGCGCTACGACGATCTGTCCGGCGGGCAGCAGGCCCGGCTGCAGGTGCTGCTGCTCGAATTGTCCGGTGTCACCATGCTTTTGCTGGACGAGCCGACCGACAACCTGGACCTGCATTCCGCCGAGGCACTGGAGCAGGGCATCGCCGAATTCGAGGGCAGCGTCCTCACGGTGACCCATGATCGGTGGTTCGCCCGCGGCTTCGATCGCTTCCTGGTGTTCGGGTCGGACGGTGTGGTGTACGAGAGCGACGCCCCGGTGTGGGACGAATCCCGCGTCGTGCGCTCACGCTGACCCCTTTCCCTGCCCGGCCCACCGGTCTTCCGGCACGATCTTCCCCCGCGTGCGCCGGGAACACCTTTCCCTGTCTACGCCACGCACATCTTTCCCTGCCTGCGCCACGCACATCTTTCCCTGCCTGCGCCACGCACATCTTTCCCTGTCTACGCCACGCACACCTTTCCCCTGTCTACGCCACGCACATCTTTTCCCTGCCTGCGCCACGCACATACCAACTCCCCGCCCTCACGGCCCCTAGGCCGTGAGGGCGGGGATCTCGGCTGATCGGAGCGCGCCCGGCCCGATGCCCTACTTCGACGCCGTCGTGCTCGGCGCTGGGGTGGTTCCCGTGGCGGATTCCGTTGTCGCGGTGGACGATTGCGTGGTCGTCGCGGGCGCGGCAACCTGCGTGCGGTCCGGCGGGGTGGTCACCGTCGGCGGCGTCGTCGTGCTCGGTGCCGAACTCGTCGGCGCGGTGGTCGACGTTGCGCTGCCGGTCTGCGAGGCACTCGTGCTCGACGAGGTCGTGGGCTTGGCCGAAGTACTCGTCGTCGCGGTGGATTTCGCCGCCGTCGACGTCTCCGCGGCCTTGTACGCGGCGGCGAGATCCGCGGCCTCCGGCTTGGCGGTGGTGTCGACGGGCTCGCCCGCCTGCGCCTGCTTCGCCAGGTGGGTGAGCCAGGCGGCCGCATACTCGGCCGAGGTCAGCGGCTTGCCACCGGCGGGATCGGCGTCCTTCCAGTAGTCGAAATGGTGGCCGCTGTGGTTCGGGCCGAGGGTGAGCTGATACGGGTCGCTCATGATCACCGGAATGGTGTTCTGGTTCGTCACGATCAGCCCGATGATCTCGTTGAACACCTTCTGCGGCAGGTACGCCAGCGGCGACATATCGCCCGCCGCAATCGAATCCGCCTTCGCCGGTGTCTTCGGCGCCTGTCCCGGCTTGTAGGCCGGATCCGACACCCGCAGCAGGACCTCGAGGAAGGTCTCGTTGCTCTGCATCCAATTGGGTTGCGACTGAATGTCCGCGAACGCCGCCAGGGCGATCCGGCCGAGCACGACGGCGACGTCCTGTCCGGTCGCCGGAGTCAGCCCCTCGCGTTCGAGGGCGTCGACGTTCAGCTGGCGACCGACGTTGACCGCCAGCTGCAGCAGCGAGATGTTCTGCGGCGCGGCGCAGGTGAGGTCGCCGTCGGAGCAGAACGACGCGATCTTGCCGTTCAGCGCGCCGAAGTCACCGCTGGTACCCGGCAGCGCACCCTGCCCCGACACCGGTTTCACGCCGTTCTGATAGCGCTGATCGAAACCGTCCGGATTGGCGAACGGATCCTTCGCACCGGGGAACGGGCCGTCGCCCGCGCTGCGCCCGGCATCGGCGAGAATGACGACGCCGACGACATCGGCCGGATCGACGATTCCGTATTTCCCGTCGGCGCCCGCCTCTTGGTGTCCGACATTCATCGCGACCCGGCGGACGACGTCCGCGCCCTCGCTGTAGCCGACGATCGAGAACTTGGTGTCGGGGCACGCCTGCGTGATCTCCCGCATCACCCGCTCGGTATTCGCGACACCCGTGGTGACCGCGTCTTCGTAGGTCGCCATATTCGCGGGATACGCGATGTACACCGCGGCGTACGAACCCGGATCCACGGCACCGGCCGGCGCGTTCACGACCGGGTCCACCCATTCGCTGCTGTGGTCTCCCGACAGCGCGGCGGGCAACTCGTTGCCGTTGGCGTCTACCAGCAGTTTCGTGGTCCCCGCGACCGGAGTGTCGCCGCGACCGGCGACCGAGATGGTCACCATGTCGTGGCATTCCGTGACCGACGAGGTGAGCTGCGTATCCCTGGTTTGCGGCGTCGACGTCAGCGCAAAAGACGCCGCGACGATCGCCGCTACTCCCAGCGCCGCGGGTGCGGCGACGGCGGAAGCTATGCGATGGCGCGCAAGGAACTCGCGAAGAGCCATGTCCTTATCCCCATTCCGGTTCTGACAAATGGACGGACAAGCCCCCCGACGGGCATGTGTCACGGGGAACGTCGCCGCCGGGGCGGCGAGCGTTACTGGTCGGTCGGTTGCGCGGGGAAGATCACATCGAACTTTCGCGAAGATCGAAAATAGGTGGACCGATACCCGAATTACCCGGATCATCGTCGAAATGACTTCTACCCCACAGGAACGCCTCAGGCTGATCGGTCGCGAGGAGCCCGCGGCCGCCACGGCCGCGGCGCCCTCGTGGGTGATGAACATCGACGACTCCGATTCGGCCCGCGACATCATCGACGCGCTCGGCGTCGCCGCCTATCTCAGCGGCGAACAGCCGCACGCCGTCTCGGTCGACATCGAACACCTGAAGCCGGACGCGCCGCTGCGGCCCGACGACGCGCGGGTGCTGCGCACCAGCGACGAGGATGGGACCCGCGCCACGCTGTCGGTCGGCGACGGCTGGACGCTGCGCGTGGTGCGCCGCACCAACGGCACCGCCGTGCTGAACGTCAGCGCGGTCACCGAGGAGCTGGCCCGCGAGGTCGTCGAGGTATGCACGAAGGATGCCACCGTCGAACCGGAATCCGACGCGAGCCAGGTCTCGATGGGCTTCTGGCACATCGGATCTCACGGTCCGCAGCGGCGCGAGCGCACCATCACCGCCGCCGCCTGGGCCGAGATCGACGGGAACTACGGCGCCCAGGTCGGCGCGGCGATGCGGCAGCTGATGGCCATGCGGCCCGACGAGGTGCGCGGGCGGCTGCTGTTGCTGCACGGCCCGCCGGGCACCGGCAAGACGTCGGCGCTGCGTGCGCTGTCGCGCGAATGGGCGGACTGGTGCCAGGTGGACTGCGTGCTCGACCCCGAGGTGCTCTTCGCCAACCCCGGCTACCTGATGGAAGTGGCCATCGGCGTGGACACCTACGACGAGAGCAAGCGCCGCTGGCGGCTGCTGGTGCTCGAGGACTGCGACGAGCTAATTCGCGGATCGGCGAAAGAGTCGACCGGCCAAGGGCTTTCGCGACTGCTCAATCTCACCGACGGCATGCTCGGGCAGGGCCGCGACGTGCTGGTGGCGATCACCACCAACGAGAACCTGTCCCGGCTGCACCCGGCGGTGGTCCGGCCCGGCCGCTGCTTGGCGCAGCTGGAGGTCGGCCGGTTGTCGAACGCCGAGGCGGCCGCATGGCTCGAGCGCGAACTCGGCGACCGGCCGCGGCCCGCTGTCGGACCCGACGGCATGACGCTGGCGGAACTGATCGCGGCGCGTGACGAGCACTCCCGCATCCAGGCGCTGCCGCCGGGGCCTCCGCAGGGCAGCGGGGGCTACCTGTAGTGGAAGGGTGCCGTGATCCGATGGGTCACGGCACCCTTCGCCCCGCTCCCAACCGGGTGCCGGGATGGTCGATTCCCTTGTCGCACAGCGCCCTAACGCCCGGCAAACGGTCCCGCTGGTGGACTGGGCGCCGAGCCACCCGTTCGCAGGTGGCCGGACCATCCGAGGAAGGGACGAATATGTCGGTAACCAAGTTCGCGCAGGTGGCGACGTTAGTGGCGGTAGCGTTCGCAGGAGTGGCGGTGGCGTCGGGCACGGCGTCGGCGCAGCCGGGTGAGCGGCATCCGCTGGCCGACTCCACCTGCTCCGCCGCGCAGGTGGAGGCGGCGATGCGCGACCACGCCCCCGGGTTCGCCACCTACCTGGACGAGCACCCCGACCACCGCGCGAAGTTCCAGCACATGCTCTCCATACCGCCCGAGCAGCGCAAGGTCATCATCCGGGAGCGCGGCCAGGGCGGACCGGAGTTGCACGAGGGCCCGGGCCGGGTCATCTTCCGCGACGACGATCCGCGATTCGCCGACATGCCGCGGCAGATGCGCGTGGTCGCCGATACGTGCCACGGCTACTGACCTGGCCGAACCGAGGTCGTGCCCGCGGGAGGCGTTCCGCGGGCACGACTTTCGGGCGCCGCGGCAGCTACCCGGTAGACCACGCACGCCGAGGAGTCTCGGCCGCATTGACGGTGTTCGGAATGCTGGGCACGGCCATCGGATGGTGTTGTCTCGCCGCCGTTCCGGAGGTCGATGCGATGTCGCCGAAGGCTGCCGTATGGCAGGGCGGGTCGTACAGCTCGCCGGAATCACGAGTGGTAGCGGCGGCCTCGACAACGACCCCCACGACCGTGATCGTCGCGGCATTGATCGCCGGTGCGGCCGTGATCGCCGCGGCCTTCTTCCGGCCCGGCACCTCCGACGACGCCGACGGCGCGGTCAGTGTTGCTGTGCGAGAACGTCGTTCGGCAACGCGCCGGATTCGGCTGCCGCGCTGGGCAGATCGACGGTGACCCGCAGGCCGCCCCGGTCCGCGCCGCTATCTTCTTCGCTCCCCGCAGGGGTCGGGACCACGCCCGCGAACCTCATCGATGCTGCGCGAGAGCACCGGTGGACGGCGCGTCGGATTCGGCTGTGGCAGTAGGTAATACGACGGTTACCCGCAAGCCACCGCCCGGCCGAGCCTCGGCGGTCACCTCCCCGCCGTGGGCGTGCGCCACCGAGCGCACGATCGACAACCCCAGCCCGGCGCCGCGCGATATCGAGGCATCGGCGCGGCGGGTGGTGGTCGTGAGGCGGCGGAACGGCTCGAACAGCCCGTCGATGTCGTACTCGGGCACCTCCGGACCGGTGTTCTCGACCACGACCCGGCAGCGGTCGTCGGCGGCCTCGGTGCGGACGGCGACCCAGCCGCCCTCGTGGTTGTAGCGGACGGCATTGTCGATCAGGTTGTGCACCAACCGTTCCAGCAGCACCGGATCGCCCACGACAGGCGCCGGCCTCAGGTCGGTGCGCACGTCCACCCCGGCCACCTCCGCCGTCGGCAGGGACGCGCCGTGGACGTGCCGAACGATCTCGGCCAGGTCGGCGCGCCGCTGCTCGGTCAGCCGCTGCTCGCTGCTCGCCAGCACCAGCAGTCCGTCGATGAGGCGTTCGTGCCGCCCGTTCACCTCCAGCAGCGTGGCGCCCAGCTGCCGCATCGATTCCGGTGCGTCGGGCCGATCCAGCGCGACCTCGAGCAGGGTCCGGTTGATCGTCAGGGGGGTGCGGAGTTCGTGCGAGGCGTTGGCGACGAAGCGGCGCTGGCTGTCGAAGGCGCGGTCCAGGCGCTCCAGCATCGCATCGAAAGTGTCTGCGAGATCGGTGATTTCGTCGCGCGGTCCGTCGAGCGCGATGCGTTCGTGCAGGCTGTCGTCGGCCACCCGCCGCACGGTCGACGTGATCTGCTGCAGCGGGGCCAGCGCCCGGCCGGCCAGCAGCCACCCGAATCCGGTCGCCACCACGCCGACGGCGGCGAGCGCGCCCAGCGACCAGGCCAGCATCGCGTGCAGGGTGGCGCGCCGGTCGGCCTCGGCTTGGGCGGCGACCGCGGAGGCCAGCTGGTCCGCCGCACCCATCCGGACGCGGAACTGCGGCTCGTCGAGATATTCGCGCACGATGAACTGCGCGCCCGGCCGACGCCCGAGCCACTGCTCCAGGGAGAAGTACATGACCCCGATCAGCACCGCGCCCGCCAGGAAGAAGGCGCCCGCGTACAGCAGGGTGAGCCGCAGCCGGACCGTCGGGCGCAGCAGCCGCGTCAGCGCAGGCGATACCCCACGCCCGGCTCGGTCGCGATCAGCTCCGGATCGCCCAGCTTCCGGCGCAGCATCATGATCGTGTACCGGACCACCCCGGTGAACGGATCGATGTTCTCGTCCCATGCCTTCTCCAGCAGCTGCTCGGCCGACACCACTCCCCCGTCCGCCCGCAACAACTCTGCCAGAACGGCGAATTCCTTGCGCGACAACATCACCGGCGCATCCTCGCGGGTTACCGCGCGCCGGTGCAGATCCATTCGGACGCCGGATCGCTCCAGGATCGGCGGCGTCGCCGGTCGCGCCCGCCGCCCGAGCGCCTGGATCCGCGCCACCAGTTCGGCGAATGCGAACGGCTTGGTCAGATAGTCGTCGGCGCCCAGCCCGAGGCCCGCCACACGGTCGGGCACCGCGGTCGCCGCTGTCAGCATCAGAATTCGCGTCTCACCGCCGGTGTGCACGACCTCGGTGCACACCTCGTCCCCGCCCAGTACCGGGAGATCCCTGTCCAGGACCACCACGTCGTAATCGTTGACCCCCACACGTTCCAGCGCCGCGCCCCCGTCGTAGACGACGTCCACCGCCATCGCATAGCGCCGCAGTCCCGCGCCGATCGCATCGGCCAGCAACCGCTCGTCCTCGACCACCAGAACCCGCACCCCGCCCATCCTGCCCGGCGAGGCTGTTAGGTCCCTGTGAGGAAACCGGCAATATCCCGCTCGCGGCCCATGCCTACGAGCGGCTCTGTCTCATCCCGCGAGAGTCCGTAGGTCCGGCGACGCCGCCGCCGGACCGCCCTCCCGCCGTCGACTCGGATTACTGCTGGCCGCACGACGTGGCGTGGGACCGGCACACGAACCAATCGCTCTCACCGTGCGTACGGCCGTTGCGCTCGGACGCGTTGTTGCCGCGCGAGCGCTCACCACCCCAGCGGAGCTGGTTGTCGCGGCCGCGGTTGTAGCCCGAATTGCTGGTCCGTCCGCTGTTACCGCGATCGGACGACGACGAGTCGTGGCTGGCGCCGCGGCTGCCGCTGTTCCCCGGCGCGGCGTCGGCGACGCCGGGCGTCGCCACGACCGGAACGATCGCGATCGCACCGGCGGCGAGCAGCCCGGTAAGGATCCGGCGGGTGTTCGAATGTGCATTGTCGGCCATTGTTCTTCCGTCCTTCGCGCCACCTCTGACTGGAAGCGGCTCAACCCGTTCTATGTACCGTTATTTAACGGCACGTTCAGTGTGGCACACAAGTGGACGTTGGTGGTATTCCCACCAGAAGTAAGTTTCGGTCGTCGGTGATCATCGACACGCGGGGGCGGGAGCCGCCCGCACGACCCCCGAGCCGCCTACGCCCGCATCGCGGAATCCCCTTGAGCTGCAACGAGTATCAATCCGGAACTCTCCATGTTCAGGCATCCACCAGCGCCGACGCCAGATGTCGATACCGCAGCCGTCGACCAGCCGAACGCCTCCACCTCAGCAACACGAGCGCCAACCCCGCCGCCACAGCCACCACCCGCTGACAATCCTTGTCACGACACGCAATGTGCCGCCATACAGCGGCAAGTTGTTGCAGCCTCACCCCATGGACCACAGCCGCCACCCCCACTACCCTCGAAGCTATATCCGCTGGTAGACCCCCGATTTGGGTGCCCGACCATGGATACGCTAAAGTTTTTCCTCGGCCGCCCCGAAGGGCAGCCCACCAGATAGTCCCCTATAGCTCAATTGGCAGAGCAGCCGACTGTTAATCGGCAGGTTACTGGTTCGAGTCCAGTTGGGGGAGCAAGAATAAGCCTCTGACCAGGGAGTCTGGTCAGGGGCTTCATTCGTTTGGTCCACGGATTGGACCCTGATCCAAGAAAACCCCAAAGATTGGATATGACCATCCCGGCCCTGCTCGCCGCGTTCGATTCCACAATCGGCGGTGGTGTGGGTTCCCGGATAGCACCGCTAATCGTCTTGGCGGACACATTGATTCATCACCAGGACATCCGCCGACCGCTCGGGCTCGCGCGCTCGATCCCGTCCGAGCACCTGGCGACGATCTGAACCATCCCGAACCCTTCTGCGGCCTGCTCGACACCTACGCGGATTGCGTTTCGCCGCCACGGATGTCGATTGGCAACGCGATGAGGGTCCTACCGTGCGAGGTCCCGGTGAGGCGATCATCCTGGCCGTGGCGGGGCGCTCGGCGGCTCTCGCCAACCTCGAAGGCTCCGGTGTGGATCTCCTGCGTGGCCGCCCTGCGGCCTGACCCAGAAAGGCGGACTGGCGTAATTGTCGGACTAGGACAGACTCGCCTCAGCGGCGACCGGCTGCGCTGTGGCGTTCACCGCGACCCGATAGTGATAGTCGTCGCGATCGAAGCGCGTGGCCTGGCGGTTCGCTTTACGGAAAGTCCACGGGCGGATGTACGGAGATTCGTTCTGGGAGTTGACGAAATAGCTGTTCGACCCGCTGCAACGGGTGACGAGGTAGTAGCTGAGATTCCGGCCGCTGGTCAACATGTCTTGATGAAAGCGTTCCTGTGCTTCGGCGCGCGCTTCGACAATATTGGCTCCACGCCGTCTGGTTTCGTCGATGACCGTGACGATGTGGGCCACTGCGGTTTCGAGGACGGCGAAGAACGAGGCTCCTCCGGTCCACGAATACGGGCCGACCATGATGAATCGGTTGGGGAGTCCGGCGACCGAGGTGCTCATGTACGCCTTCAGTGTTTCCTTGTTGAAGAATTCGCCGAGGTCGAACCCGTCGCGACCGGTGACGACTCCAGGACGATAGCTCTCCGGGTCCGAGAACACCTCGTAGCCCGTTGCGAGAATGAGCACATCGATGGCGCGGTCGGTGCCGTCGGTTGTCCGGATGCCCTCGGGCGTGATCTCCGCGATCGGAGTGGTGATGAGATCGACGTTCGCGCGGTTGAGGTTGGTGAGATAGCGGCCCGCCAAACCACCTCGAACGCAGACGACTCCGAAATCGACTCGGAGCTTGTCGCGGGTCTTCTTGTCGCGGACGTTGGCGAACAGCCAGGCGTTGTAGGCGCGATGGCCGACGAAATCGATGACGGCAGCCCCCTTGCGCCACAGGGTCTCCGGCGCGTGTACCGCGAAACCGATCGCGATGTCGGCGATCGCGTACACGATCCGCAACGCAGCCGGCACCACACCCGGTGTCGCAAGTAGCTGCTGTCCCCACCGCGGCATCGGAAAGTCGGGTTTGGGCAAATAGATCTGGGGTGTGCGCTGGTAGAGGTCGAGATGTCGAACCTGTGGGGACAGTTGCGGCGCGATCTGCATCGTGCTCGCGCCGACGCCGATCATGGCGACCCGCTTGTCGGTGAAGTCGTACTCGTGATCCCAATGCGCGGTGTGCATGACCTTGCCCTGAAATGAGTCCAGGCCGGGGATGTCGGGCTTGTCCTTGGCGTTGATGTAGATCCCGACCGCGCTGATCACAAACCGTGCGGTGAGCACCTCACCGTTCGCGAGATGCACGCGCCACAGATGAACGTCGTCGTCCCATGCCTCCTTGACGACCTCGACGTTGAAGCGCATCTTCGCCGGAAGGCCATGGTCGGCGGCTACTTCCTGGATGTAGGCGAGGATTTGATCTCGTTTGGCGAAGAAGCGATCCCAGTCGGGCTTCGGGGCGAAGGAGAACTGGTAGGCCATCGACGGCAGGTCGCAGCCGGCGTCCGGGTAGTCGTGCGAGTACCAGACACCGCCGGCGCCGGCATTGCGGTCGACGATCAGAAAGTCCTCGACGCCCCGCTCCTGCAGCTTGATTCCCGCGCAGATGCCTCCGATCCCGGCTCCGATAATGAGGACTTCGTGTTGCGGCTGTTCCAGCGGGCCGATGCGTCGGGCACCCGTACCATTGTTGCTGATCATCTGGTGCCTTCCTCGGCTCGCTGTTTGCCCGGCTCGGCCGCGGCGATTCCCTTGGTATTCATCGACCGCAGTGGCGGTTTGGTGGTGCGCACGATCTCGTCGACGCGGCGCTGAAACAGTGGCCCGATCCCGAAGAGCCGGTAGGCGGCCTTCCATACCGGCGGGAACCAGGTGGAGAAGCGCAGCGGCAGCCGCGGAGTGACCGCGATCGTCCACACGACCTTGGTCCGGCCGTCACCGAGATCGGCGAAGGTCTTGTCCTCGCCGTATTGGCGCACCAGCAGGTACTGCATCCAATTCCCGCTCACCACACCGAAGGTGATGCGCTGATTCGGTTCGTACCGCCAGAACTTCTCCCGCTCGACCCACAGGACGCGGAACACCCCGAACGGCGAACCCATTTCACGCACCATCCCTACGCCACGCGCGGGCGAGTCGTACTTCACCCCGGTGCCGGGGAAAGGCAGCCATTTCCAGGCATGTTCGTCGTCGATCGCGGTCCACACCGCGTGTACCGGCGCATCGAAGGTCTTCTCGATGGTGAACACCAGTGCTGCGGTGTCGAACAGGGTGTCGTCGATCGCCGATCGTGATGCGCTGTGTTGCGTGTGCAGGAACGAAGTAATACTCATTGTTCATCCAATCCCATTGGGAATCATGGCTATTCGGCGAATCTCCGAGGCAAGGCTCATGGCTGGAGCCAGTTCGCCTCGGGGACCGTCAGTGCCGGTGCGGGGGCGCGATCCTGCGTCGGCCGGGGCTCGGAAGCGATTGACCGGGTCGTGGTGTACCGGTAGTGGTCCAGGGGAAAATGCCGGTTGCTCCAATACATTCCGGCCTGCGTGGTGGCACGGAATGCCGGGCCGTCGCCCTGGTAGTTGATGTAGTACGTGCGCGATTCGGCGCAGCCCTGCTTGAACAGGTAGGTGTTCTTGTTCCGGGCGTACATGCGCGCGAAGTATGCGTCGTGCGGTTCCCGGCGAATCTCGGTGCGGGTCGCTCCACGTCGCAGGGTTTCCTTGATCGCCCGGGCACTGTGCGCGGCGGTCGCCTCGATGAGCGGGATGACCGAGCCGGGCGCGTAGCCGTAGGGACCGAAGATATGGAACATATTGGGGAACGCCGGAACCGAAACACCCTCGTATGCCTGGTACTTGTTCTGGTCCCAGAACTCACCCAATTCGATTCCGCCGCAACCGTATACGGGATAGGGAGGGGTGGCGCCCTTGTCCATGACCTGAAATCCGGTGGCGGTGACCACCATGTCGAATTCGCGCAGGGCACCGTCCGCGGTGGCGATGCCGTCCGCGGTGAACTTCTCGATGGGATCGGTCACGAGCTCGACGTGCGGCTGGGTGTAGGTCCGGAAGTAGGTGTTCGATATCGAGGGCCGCTTACAGCCGAGCCGGTAGGTCGGGGTGAGAGCGCGGCGCAGTTCCGGGTCACGGATCTGGGTGAACAGGTATGCCTCGAGTGCCGCTTCCCCCGTGCCGAGTACCGCCGAGGTCAGGCGCGGATAGTCCGAGAGGGCCAGGCCCAGGCCGAGGAAGGCGTTGACCGCGACATTGCCGACGAACCGCACGGCCTGCTGGATGGGCGGAAAGTCCAGTGCCCGATTGCTCAGCGTGCCCATGGCGAAATCTGGTTTGGGCGCTACCCAGATAGCGGTGCGCTGAAAGACCGTCAGCTGGGCGACCTTCGCGGCCAATTGTGGAATCACCTGCAGCGCGGTGGCTCCGGTGCCGATGACGGCCACGCGTTTACCGCTGTAGTCATAGGAGTGATCCCAGCGCGCGGTATGCATGAGCCGGCCGGAGTAGCCGTCGATACCCGCGATCGCCGGGGGCTTCGGCTGTTCCAGGGCCCCGACCGCGCTCACCAGGAAGCGCGCGGTGATCTCGTCACCGTCTGTGGTGCGCACCCGCCACAGATCCGCGGATTCGTCGAACCGGGCCTCGGCGGCGCCGCAGCCCAATCGCAGCTTGCCGCGCAGGCCCTGCTGATCCACCACTTCCTCTGCATAGCGCTGAATCTCGTGGCCCGGTGCGAAGAATCGTGACCAGCGCGAACGCTGCTGGAAGGAGAAATTGTAGATCGGCGAAGGTACATCCACGGCCACGCCGGGATAGGTATTGACATTCCAGGTGCCGCCGACCCTGTGCCACTTGTCGATGATCAGGAAGTTCTCGATCCCCGCCCGGCGCAAGGCCGTGCCGGTGCCTATACCGCCGAACCCCGCCCCGATGACGAGGACTTCGTACGACGGTGTGCTGTGTGAGCTCATGGGTACCTGCCCTTGGTCGTGCGGGTTCATGCCGCAGTGGTCCGATCCGCGTGTTCGGCTGCCCGGGCGGCCAGTACGCGGCGGATGAAGCTGCCGATCTCGGCGACGGCTGCCCGCGCGTCGGGCAGCAGATCCGCGCCTGCCTGGAAGACGTGGATGGCGTTGTTCCAGATCTGCAGGGTGTGCGGCACACCGGCCTCGGCACAGCGCCGCGCGAGCTCCTCCGAATCCGGGAGCAGCACTTCGATATCGCTCACCTGAAGCAGCACCGGTGGCAAGCCGGTGAAGTCGTGGTTCACCGGCGACCACGCCGGATCGAGCACGCCATCCCGGGCGAAACCGATCATGGCGGGAATCGACAGCGCCCGGGCCGACAGCATCGAATCGCTGCGATCATTGGGATGGGCATTGCGCACGGCCGGATCCAGATCGGCGAACGGCGCCATCGCCACCACGGCGGCGGGCAGCGCCAGCTCGCGCGCACGCGCGGCCAGCACCGCCATGAAGGCCAGACCGCCGCCCGCCGAATCACCCGCGAAGACAATGCTTTCCGCCGCGCGGCCGCGCTCGAGCAGATACCGGTACGCGGTGAGCGCGTCGTCGACCGAATCGGTGATGTGCCCAATCGGCAGCTGCCGGTAGTCCACATTCAAGACCGGTAGCCCCGCGGTGTGTCCGATGCGCGCGGCGTGCCTGCGGTGACTGTGCAGGCCACCGGCCACGAAACCGCCGCCGTGAAAGTACAGAATCACGCCGTGTTCGGTCTCGTCCGGACCGGGATCGTCCCGGTGCCAGAGCCATTCGGCCCGGAAGTCCGCGAAGCGCACCATTTCCCGGCGGGTGCCGCGCGCCGGTCGCAACGGAGCGGCCAGCACGTCGACCTTGTTGGCGATGCGGAAGGCCCGGTCACCGCGCAGTGGCGCGCTCTCGCCGAGCACACAGACGGCGTGCAGCGCGGGCCGCAGAATCCGGCGCAGCACCGCGTTCGCCAGTCGCAGCCGCACACTCGCACGGCTGGCGAACTCGATATCGACCTGCCCTGGCACCGCCTGGAACGGGAGAGCCGCTGGGCCGCCGGGTAGGCCGACGGTCTCCGGGAGCCCCGTCATGCCCGCACCGTCGCCTGCATACGGTTCCCGTACTCGTAGTCCTCGAGCGGGAATCGGCGATTGCCCCGGCGCGCTTCGAAGAAGCCGGAGGGGCGCACATAGGTGCTGTCGCCCTGCGAGTTCCGGTAGTAGGTCGGGACATGGCCGTTGAGGTCGGCCAGGTAGTAGCGCAGCGACTCACCCCGCTGATGCACCTGACGGTGGTAGGCATCGGCGGCGTCCTTGCGGACCTCGCACCAGGTCGCCGCACGCCGGCGGGTCTCGCCGATGGCGCGCACCGCGTGATCGGCGGTCATCTCCACGAAGGCATGCCAGCCCGACCCGGTCCAGGAGTATGGCCCGACCAGGGTCCAGCGATTGGGCAGGCCGGGCACCGAAACACTCTGATAGGCCTGCAAACCCTCTTCGTTGTAGAACTTGGCGAGGTCGAATCCATTGCGGCCCAGCACCGTTCCCGGCCGGTAGGTCTCCGGGTCGGAGAACACCTCGTAGCCGGTCGCCAGAATGAGCGCGTCGAATTTGTGCAGGTGCTGGTCATCGGTGCGCACGCCGGTCGGGGTGATCTTCTCGATCGGCGTGGTCACCAGCTCGACATTGTCGCGGTTGTAGGCGCGCAGATAGCTGTTCGACAGGGTCGGGCGTTTGGCCAGCACGCCGAAGTTCGGGGTCAGGCCCGCGCGCGTCGCTGGATCGGTGACGACCCGCGACAGATAGCGCCGGTACAGCGACTGACAGGCGGAATCGAAGCGGTCCATCACCGGGTGTACAACCTTGCCGGGCGCGCCGACAATGGCCCGCAACACGAGATCGATGACCACCAGGGCGGTGCCGTGCAGCAGCGGCTGGACACCCGGCACCGACAGCACGCGTTGCATCGCGCCCGGCACCCGGAAGTCGGGCTTGGGCAGCGACCACACCGGCGTGCGCTGGAAGACGGCCAACTGCTCGACCAGCGGGGCGATCGTCGGAATGATCTGCACCGCACTGGCTCCGGTGCCGATGATGCCCACCCGCTTGCCGGTGAGGTCGTACTCGTCGTCCCAGCTGCTCGGGCGCAGTACCTTACCTTTGAATGTGCGCGCACCGGGAATGCCGACATCGGCCTTGGGACGCACGAACGCACCCACCGCGCTGATGACGAAGCGAGCCGTCACCACCGACCCGCCCACCAGGTGCAGCTTCCAGTACCCGGCGTCCTCGTCCCATTCCTCGCGCTCGACCTCCACGCCGAACCGCACCCGCTGGTGCACACCGAACCTGTGCGCGACCTCCACGTGGTACCGCTCGACCTCCGGGCCGAGCGGGAACATCCGGCTCCAGTCGGCCTTACGCGCGAAGGAGTACTGGTACGCCAGCGCCGGAATGTCCACGCCCAGACCGGGATAGTGGTTCTCGTGCCAGCTGCCGCCGACCTCGTCGGCACGTTCGAGTACGACGAAGTCATCGATTCCGGCCCGGCGCAGCTTCACGGCGGCGGCGATACAGCCCGGACCGGCACCGATGACAGCAACTTCGTACTCGGGCTCGTCAGGGTTGTTCATAGGTGTCTCACTTCGTGATTCGGTTCAGCAGCGGCTGAATACGTGGCAACACGCGGTCGGCGAGGTCGAAGGACCCGACACTCCCGACCGCGCGGAGCAGGCCGGGCGAGAGCCGGAACAGTGCGTAGCCGAGCCAGGCTTCGGGATTTACCGGCACGACCGCGGGATTGCGGCGAATCGCGCGTTCGACCACCCGCGCGACCTTGTCCGGACCGGCGAACGCCATGGATTGCACCTGGCCGAGCTGGGCCCGCCAGGCGGCTTGCTCCGCGGCGTCGAGCCCGGCTCGCTCGCCGTGCGCGAGTAGATCGGTCCGGATGGCGCCGGGGCAGATGGCGGTGACGCCGATTCCCTTGGGGCGCAACTCGACCCGGAGCGTCTGGCTGGCCATGAGCACCGCGGCCTTGGCTGCGGCATAGGCGGGAATGTATCGAGCCGGGAAGAAGGCCGCGCCGGAGGACAGATTGACGATGTGGCCGTGAATCCCGGCGTCGATCATCTGCTGGCCGAATACCTTGGCGCCGTAAACGACACTCATCAGATCGATGTCGACGGTGCGTTGCCATTGCGCCGCACCGGTTTCGACGAAGCCGCCGGTATCCATGATTCCGGCGTTGTTCACCAGCACATGCGCCGGGCCGAACTCCCCGCGCACCCATTCCGCGCACTTGTCCCACTGCGCTTCACTGGCCACATCCAGGCGGTACGCGTGCGCATGCCCACCGGCGGCGGTGATCTCCTCGGCCGTCCCCTGCGCGGCCTCCTCGTCGATATCGGCCACTACGACCCGATATCCGGTCTCGGCGAGGAGCCTGGAGATCTCCCGGCCGATACCGGCACCGCCGCCGGTCACGATCGCTGTTCTCATCGCTGACCACCCAGCACTCGACCCGACAACTGAACGACCTTCTCCGCCAACGGCATCTGCGCCAGCCCGGTGATCCCGCGCATCACCCCCGGTGCGAGCCGGGACAGGTACCAGCCGGCCCACGCCTCGATACCCACCGGCACGGTCGCGAGATTCCAACGAATCGCGCGCTCGATCGCGACCGCCACTCGATCCGGGGGCCGGCCGAAGACCTGTTGCCCCCGAGCGAGTTTCGCGGCCCACTCGGCTTCGGACGATGCGTCCAGGCCCGCGCGGGTGCCATTGGCCGACAGCTCGGTATTGATCAGTCCCGGGCAGACCGCACTCACCCGAATGCCCTGACCGGCGAATTCGGCGCGCAGCGCCTGGGTGCCCATCCAGGCGCCGGCCTTGGCGGTCACGTACGAGGGGCCCAGCGGTGTGGGCAGGAACGCACCGACCGAACAGACATTGACGATCGCGCCGCGCTTGCCCGCATCGACCATGCGCTGCACGAAAACTCGCGATCCGAACAGCGGGCCCATCATGTTGATGGCGATCATGCGCCGCCAGTCCGCGCCACTCTGTTCCAGGAATCCCCCGGCGATCAAGATTCCCGCATTATTGACCACCACGTCCGGCACGTCGTGATCGCGCACGATCGCCGCGGCGAACTCCTCCCACCCGGCGGCATCGGCCACATCGAGGTGGCGGAACTCGGCCCGGCCCCCGGCAGCGCGCACCCGCGCCACAGTGTCGTTGCCACCGCGCGCGTCGATATCGGCCACGATCACGGTCGCGCCCTTGGCCGCGAAGCGTAGCGCGCTCGCCTGGCCGATCCCGCTGCCCGCGCCGGTCACCACCGCCACTGTCATGAGCGACGCCGCCATCGCGGAATTACGGGCAGATTCGAATACGTCATGGATCGACTCCCTTGTCGTGACCGCCTGTTCAGTGAGAATGGCACGCTGATCTGTGCTCAATTAGCAGACAGTCATGTCATTAAAATAAGCTGTCTCAGACAGAAGCGCAAGGGGTGGCCCGAGAACGGCCGGTAGGCGGCGACGGCCGCCAGGGCGCATACGATGAGCTCGATGACCGAGCCAGCCAAGCGCACCCGAGGCCCCGGCCGCCCGCGCGACGAACAGAACACCGAGCGCCGCCGCCGCGAACTCATCGAGGCGGCGTACACGGTGTTCACCACCAAGGGCTACGCCGCCGCTACGGCCGCGGATATCGCCGCCGAGGTGGGAGTCGGTTACGGCACCTTCTACCGCTACTTCGACAGCAAACGCGCGATCCTGGACGATGTCGTGGACTACGGAATCGACCGGCTGCTCACCGAAATCGCCGGCGGCGTCTTCGAACCCGCCTCCCTCGAACACGAATTCACCTTCGAAGAACTCATCGAGATCTGGTCCGGCGCGGTCGAGCGCATGTGCCACATCGCCGAGTCCGATCCGGCGCTGATGAACGCGATGCTGTTCGAATTGCCCGGCATCGACGAGGAACTCACCAGCCGCATCCTCGGACTCGGCGGCATCCTGTCCGCTACCGTCGGACGCTTCCTGTCCCGTGCGGTCGATTCCGGAGCGCTGCGCGCCGATGTGAATACCGAGGATGTGGGCTGGATGCTGCTGGCGGTGACCATTCCTCCGGTCGTGCGCGCACTACAGGGTCGCGGCGCGGCCGATCGGCGGCGCTATATCGACACCGCGATCGCGGTCGTGAGCCCCGGCCTGCGCGCCCTCGATTCACGTGATTAGCTGACAAAACCGTCTGGTAATCTCGGATGATCGCTGCAGAGAGGCCGCCATGGCGAAGGACGTAGCCGTATCCCGCGCCAAGCGCGGCGCACAACTGGGCAAACTCATTGCCGGCCAAGCGGTTCGAGGTGCGGGGCTCACACTGGCAGTGGTTCGCGACACCGACGAGGAGCACCTCGCGCGGACCGAACGCGCCCTCGCCTCGGCGGCGGAAGACATCGTGACCGTGCTCGGCAGTATGAAGGGCCTGGCGATGAAGGCCGGGCAGTTGCTGTCGATGTTCGACGTGCTCGGGGTGTTCGCGGACGAGCGCCTTCCTCCGGGCCAGCGCGAGCGCTTCCAGCACAAACTGGCCGAACTCTACGATCAGTCCGCGCAGGTGCCGTTCGCGCAGATGCGCGCGGTGATCGAACGCGATTACGACCGGTCCCTCGATGAGGTGTTCGCCGAATTCGACGAGACACCACTCGGCGCGGCGTCCATAGGCCAGGTCTACCGCGCCCGCCTGCATGATGGCCGCGCCGTCGCGGTCAAGGTGCAGTACCCCGGAATCGATGTCGCGATCCGCGCCGATATCAAGAACCTCGCCCTGGTCATGCGACTGCTGCGCGGGGTCGCCCCGGCTCTTGCCGACAACGCGATTCTGCGCGAACTCACCGCTCATTTCGCCGAGGAGATCGACTACCGCACCGAGGCCGCGAACCACGCGTTGATGGTCGAGATGTTCGACGACCACCCGTTCATCCGTATCCCCGCTGTCGAGACCGAGCTGTGCACGGCCCGAGTGCTCGTCACTGAACTGGTTGCCGGACTTCGCTTCCCGGAGATCGCGGCGCTGCCCGATGCCGAGCGCGATCGCGTCGGCGAAATTCTGATGCGCTTCTATCTGGGAACCATGCTTCGGGAACGGTGCTTCACCGGCGATCCCCATCCCGGCAACATCCTGCTCGCGGACGACGGAAAGGTCGTCTTCCTCGACTTCGGATTGATCAAGCGTATGGACGAGGCCGCCGTGGCGTTCGAACTCGACGCCGTGCGCGCGGCAGCGGAATACCGTGCCGCCGACCTGCGGGCGTTCTTCGTGGATTACGGCCTACTGGAACAGGATTCACCGGCCACTGCGGAGCAGTGCCTGCGTCTGATCCACGAGGTCTCGGGCTGGCTGCTCGTGGACGCCGAGATCCGGGTCGCGGAGGACGCCGCAGCGAACGCCGTGCTCGCCTTCGTCGATCCGCGCCGCGGCTATTTCGAGAGCTGGCGCAGCGAATACGCACCCGCCGAACATGCTTTCGCCCGCCGCGTGGAGTACGGCACCCTCGCCCTGCTCGGGAAGCTCCGAGCCGGCGGCAACTGGCATCGTATCGGGCGGGAATGGACCTACGGCGAACCACCGCGCACCGAACTGGGTGTGCTGGAACAGGATTGGCTGACCCGGCGGCGGTGAACACCGAGATCCGATGACTCGACAACGGCCGCGACTTTCCTGTGCATACCGGGAATCTATTTGCGGAACACGCGCGTGCTGGATGAGTAAGGGAATCCATCGACACCGATCGACACCTGCTCCGTGGATGTGGCGGGGATTCACGGGCCGACCACCATGATGTCGGACCGTTCCTCGCACGCCGCACGGATCGTTGCCAATCCCACTGCTATCAGGGGATGTTCGGCGCTGCCGCGCCGGACACAGGTGAGATGGCGACGGATCGGAATCGGATCACCGTGCAGCGGAATGCGCTTCACCCCGAACTCGGGTGGCAGGTAGGCCAGCCGCGATATCAGGCTGACACCGAAGCCGTGCTCGACCATGGCGGCGACGCCGAGGAAATCCACTGCGCGGCAGGTAATTCGGGGGGTGAATCCGGCGGCGGCGCACGCGGAGGCGATCACCAGGTCGTGGGTGATCCGCTCCAGCCCGCTGATCCAGTCGTCGGCGGCGGCCTCCGCCAGGGCGACGCTCGACCGTCCGGCCAGCGGATGATCCGCGGACACGAGTAGATCCTGCGGTTCATCGAGTAATGGATGCTGCTCGAAGCGTGGGTCGCCGGGCGCCGGGCCGCCCGCGGCGGGCAACACCACCGCGATATCGCTGTCACCGGCCAGCACGAGGTCGAAGCAGTGGCGGCTCTCGTCCTGCATGAGTTCCACCGACAATCGTGGATGCGACTCGCGGAGTCGCGATGCGGCCGGTGCGACGAGGGCGACCAGCACGGTCGGCATGGCGCAGATCCGGAGCACCCCGGCGAGTCCCGCACGATGCGTCGCCAACTCGGCGCGCGCCCGCTCGGCCTCGGCGGCCATGGCGTCGGCATGCCGGAGCAAGGCGTAGCCCGCCGCCGTCAATCGCACCCGCCTGCCGATCTGCTCGAGCAGCGGGACGTCGAGATCGCGCGCGAGCTGCCGCAGTTGCTGCGAGACCGTGGACGGTGTGAGGTGCAGCGCCGCGGCGGTCGCAGTGACCGTGCCGCGCTCGCGCAGTACCCGCAGGGTCTGCAACCGTGGATCGATCATGTGGACATTCAATACGATTCGGTTCGGAAATATTCGATAGACTGCAACGTTTCTGGTGTAGAGGATCGAAGTATGTCCATCCACGGCGACTCTCGACACGCAGTCTGCCCGTCCTGCGGCTGGCCACTCGAACAACCACCGGAAACGCTTTCCCGCCACCGGACTTCGGAGGGGACCGTCGCCTACACCCGCTGTGCCTGCGGCCGGACATGTGTGTGGCTGGAGCAGGTCTCCGCGGCACAACTGCTGGGCGGAGCATGGGCGGCAGCCGATCTAGGCATACCGTAGTAGAGATTCCAATGTGCTTGCCGCCGCGCATATTTCGTATGCCCGACGCGCCCTACTCGGACAATGCGTTGGTGGCCTTGCCGATTCGGGTGAGGCTGTCCGCGTAGCGTTCGTCGACGGCCTTCTTCGCGGTGACCGTCTCGACGATCTTCTGGCCGACGCTGTCGAGTTCCTGCAGGGCAGACAGGATGTCGTTCTTGCGGACGTAAGCGAAGTCGACCAGCGCCTGCCCGGTCTTCCACCCCTCGTTGGCCGCGGCGGCCGGAGCGATCTCGTCGAACTGCGCTTCCAATCGTGTTCTGGCTTCGTTGCTGTCGGCCGAGATCGCCGTACCGGCCTGCTTCGCGCCCTCGGGATCTATACAGATCTCACCCATGGTTGCCGCCTTTCAGATCCGCGAAGGACACGGATGGTAACGGGGAGAACTCGGTTCGTTCGATCCCGGCGATATCGTTCCGGCGGTGACGAGGGCGGCATACAGACCGACACCGACCAACGCGACCGCCGCAATGGTGATCGACAGAGGCTTGAGCCTCGACGAGCCCTTCGCCAGAGCAACCACCAACCAGACCAGAGACACCGTCGACACGATCAGCAGGACAGCGCCCACATAGTTGAGCGCT
Organism: Nocardia mexicana NBRC 108244; assembly: GCF_001613165.1. GTDB lineage: Bacteria > Actinomycetota > Actinomycetes > Mycobacteriales > Mycobacteriaceae > Nocardia > Nocardia mexicana. The sequence goes on along the minus strand of NZ_BDBV01000021.1, from coordinate 34,541 downwards.
GTCGCCGCGCCCGGAACCTCGACCGACTTCTTACACCCCGTGGACAGCAACTCGTTTCGCCTGTCGTCGAGCTGCCCGTCGGCCACCAGAAGCGCGACGAACGCTCCCGCCAGCGACACGATCGCCGCAGCACCGGCAACGAGGGTCGATCGGTTCATCTACCAGGTCTCCTTAGGGCGAATGATGCGGATGTTCTGTGTGCCACCGTCCTGGTCGGCGAAGCCCAGACGATCGGTCAGGCTCAGATCCCTGTCGTTGGTGGTGTGCTGGGTGTACAGGACATCGCCGTTCGGCAGCACGGCGGTGACCACGGCCGCGTGATGCGCCTTCCCCAGCTTCGCGCCCGAGACACCTCCCACCGCAATGGCCCGTCCGTTGACCGAATCAAGGTCCCTGCAGCCAGTGAGTCAGGGCGGTGAAGTCGGCGTCGCGCAGGCCGGAGGCGCCGTCGACATGATGGAGCAGGGCCCGGCCGCGATGGTTCTCGCGTACCCAGGTCCGGTCCTGCTGCCGGAGCTCGTCATCGATCCAGATGAACCGGCGTCCGGCGGCCAGACTGACCAAAGTCCTTGTCTTCCAGTGTAGTTCGTCGGCGTAGTAGTCACTGCCGGGATATTCGGGCAGTGCTACCACCGGCAGCTGCGGCAGACCGAGAATCGGGCCGATGATGCGGTTGGCGTCATCGCCCCACCCGGTGGCCCACATCAATTCACAGCCCAGCGCCAGCAGCCGGTCACCCAGGCTCCGGGTCAATCCGGCCAAGGCCGGATTCGACGGCTGCTGCCATCCGGCCCAGTCCACATCGCTTCCTGCAGCAGCGTCGTGGGGCAGGAGCGTCCCATCGACGTCGAGGAACAGCAGCGGTCGATTCGAGTCACCGGTCACGGAAACAATTCTGCGGCTGAAGCGACACGAGGGCTCGCCCACTCAGGAACTCGAGACACTCCCTACCGCGCCACATTTTGCCGATTGGACAGTGTGCCGGACAGGTGTCTTGTACAGTGTCCACGAGCCCGCGCTGTAGTGGCGCGGGTATCTCGGTCCGTACCTGATGAGGGGGCTGGCGCCATGGCGAAGACGCCGCTGTCGATGACTCCGACGGGGTGGTTTCAGGTCGCGTGGTCGGCCGAGGTGGGGGTGGGGGACGTCCGCCGGATGAAGTACTTCGGGCGGGAGATGGTGGCGTGGCGGTCCGCGGGCGGGCAGGTTGCGGTCATGGATGCCTACTGCGAGCATCTGGGCGCGCATCTGGGTTTCGGTGGGCGCGTCGACGGTGATCGCATCGTGTGCCCGTTCCACGGCTGGGAGTGGGACCGGGAGGGCCGAAACGTCTGCGTCCCATACGAAAAGCATCCGAACAGGGGCAGGCGCATTCGGAGCTACCCGGTGGTGGAGCGCAACGAATCGATCTGGATCTGGCACGACATCGACGGGCGCCCACCGTATTTCGAGGTCCCCGACGTATTCACCGGATTCTCCGACGGCTCGAGCGCCGCAGACTACTATCCGGCCTTCCCGCATTCCACGCTGTATCGGCAGCAGCTGGAACTGCATCCGCAGTACATCATGGAGAACGGGGTCGACTTCGCCCACTTCAAGTACGTCCACAAGGTGCCGATCGTCCCGACGTTCACCCGCCAGGACTTCGACGAGCCGGTGTCCTACGTCGATTTCACGATCGCGTTCGACGAGACCGCGGCCGAGGAGATCAACAGCGGTGTGCGGGCCATCAACGCCGGGCTCGGGGCGGCGGTCACCAAGAGCTGGGGCATGATCGACAATCGCACGCTGTCCGCGGTCACCCCCGTCGACGACATGACGTCCGATGTCCGGTTCTCGGTATGGATCGGGCGCGGTGACGAACACCCGAACGCGGCGGCGAAGGCGCAACGCCTCGCTCAGGGCGTCATCGAGCAGTTCGAGGCGGATATCCACATCTGGGCCCATCAGCGCTACTCCGATCCACCGGGCCTGTCGCAGAAGGAATTTCAGGGGTTCAAGGCACTGCGGCGGTGGGCGCAGCAGTTCTACCCGGCGCTGTGAATTACGAAAGGCTGTGTCTGTCATGAGTTCTCGCCAGCGGATCCGCGTCTTCCAGGTGGCCACCGGAAATGTGGGCACCGAAATGATCAAGCGGATCGGCAATCACCCCGACCTCGAGCTGATCGGATTGCACTGCTACACAGCGGAAAAGATCGGCCGCGACGCGGGCGAGATCGCCGGGCTGGCGCCCATCGGGGTGACGGCCACCGGTTCGATCGAAGAAATCATCGCCGCCGAGCCGGATGTCGTGACGTTCCACGGCGTCTTCCCCGACGAAGCCCTCTACGAGCGTGTGCTCGAGGCGGGCATCAATATCGTCACCACCGCCGACTGGATCACCGGCCATCACCGCGACCGCAACCACCCGCATCCCTCCGGCAAGAAGGTCACCGAGGTCCTCGAGGCCGCCTGCCGGCGCGGCGGCGCGACCTTCTACGGCACCGGCATGAATCCTGGGCTCTGCCAGATCCTCGGCGTGGTCCACTCCTGCGATGTCGCCGATATCGAGAACATCACCGTCACCGAATCCGTCGATGTGTCCTGTCATCATTCCGTCGACACCTGGAAAGAGGTGGGCTACGGCCGCCCCGCCGACGATCCCACCATCCCCGCGTCCCTGGAGAAGTACACCCGGGTATTCGCCGACTCCATATACCTGATGGCCGACTGCTTCGACCTCGAACTCGACGACGTGACCTTCACCTACGAACTCGGTGCCTGCACCGAGGACGTCGACCTCGGCTGGTATTTCCTGCCCCAAGGCTCCCTCGGTGCGAACTACATCAAGTACCAGGGCATCGTGGACGGCACACCCCGAATCGAGACGCATCTCGAATGGCAGATGACACCCCGTACCGACCCGAAATGGGACGTGAAGGGCTGCTACATCACGCAGATCACCGGCGACCCGAGCATCTACAGCAAGCATATGGTCTTCCCCAAAGCCGGTGTCGACCTGTCGAATCCGGAATCGTTCGCCTCCATCGGCATGACCGTCACCGGCTTACCCGCGCTCAACTCGCTGCGCTCGGTGGTCGCCGCACCTCCCGGCATCCTCACCAGCGCCGATCTCCCTCTCCGCGGATTCGCCGGGCGTTTCGCGCGGTCATGACTATTTGGTCGGCAGCGCGCCCTCCATCCCACCCACATCGGTGATCTTCCAGTCCGAATTGCGGTCGATGGTCAGGGCATAGGTCACGGTGGTCTGCGCCCCGTCGGGGGTCTGCGCACTGGTGGAATTCACCGTGAGATAGGCGTTCACCTTGTAGACGCCGCCGGATTCGGATATCACCGTCGCGGACAGCGGTGTCGCCTTCGATGTCCATTGCAGCGGCAGCAGAATCTGTTCCAGCTGCGGGGCGGTGGCATCGAATTTCGCGGCGAGCTGCGGAGTGGTGCCCTCCTTGAGCCGGGCGAGCCATCCCTTCACGTCGTGGAAATCGATCGTCGAGGCGCCGACGGCATAATTCGATGCCAGGGTCTCGGCGTGCTTGTCTCCGGCAGCGACGGCGTCACGGTCGCTCAGGGTCGATCGCGCCGACCAATACAGCCAGCCGAAAGTCACTGTCGCCGTGAGCAGTACGGCGATCGCGAGCGCGGTCAGGACGGTCGACAGCCGGAACGACAGGGTGATCGGCTTGCCCCGCGAGGCAGCCTCGGCTGTATCGGTGCGGGCTTCCTTCTCGTCGTCGATTGCCGTGGTCATTGTGGTCCTCCTACCGGGCTGTCCGCTATTTGGTGGTGATGCGGAAGTGCACGGCGCCGTCGGGGTCGACGCCGTGCAGCGATTGGTCGATCAGGGCACTGATATCCAGTCGGGGCGCCCGGTTCAGCGCATCGGTGACGACAGGCTGCAAAACCGGTGCGAGGGGCGAGATCCCGGGCCCGATCTTGTTCTCGAGACCGGTCACCGCGCTCAGGAACGGGGCGACACCGTCGCCGGTGTAGTAGTCCCCCACCGGGCGGCTCTCGACCAGGACGGAGGCCGACTGGACGATATCGCTGAGCGCCTGGCCGAACTTGCCGAATTCCGGGCCGCCGCTCGCCAGCGAGGGCCCCATCCAGTCGATATTGCCGCCCATCGCCTGCATATCGCCGAAGAATTGGCGGATGGTTCCGGTCCGGCTGAGGAGGGTGGCGGCCAGCAGCGTGGTCGACCGCTGCAGGGTCTGCACGGCCGCGTCCGTCCCGGCCAGTGCGCGGTCGAAGGTGGCAACCAGGTTCTGCATCGCCTCGGGATGGAGCTGATTCAGCAATTCGACCAGCCGCGACGACAGTTCCGTGATCGTCATCGGCATCCGGATCCGGTCGGTGGGAACGGTCTGGCCGTCCCGAAGATACGGTCCCGCAGCGCTTTCCGGCCGGAACTGGATGTAGGGCTCACCGAGCGCCGACAGCTGTTCGATGCGCACCGCGCTGGCCACCGGGATCCGGTATCGGTCGTCGATCCGCAGCCGCACCTCGACGCCGGATGCCCGTTTGCGCACCTCCTCGGCGCGTCCGACCTGGATGCCGTCGAGCAGCACCGGCGAATGGGGTCCGAGCCCGCCCGAATTGTCCAGCAGCAGTATCGCGGTGGCGTAGGACCGGCGTGGATCGAGGTGGAGCACACCGACCGCCATATAGCCGATGCCGAGGAGCAGCACCGCCGCGATGGCGGAAAGTGACACTGCCGCACGAAGATTCACCGAACTGCTCCGATCATCCGCAGGGTGTCGATCACGCGGCCGGTCTGCTCGTCCGGCGACAGCGGCGTGGGTGCGGAGGAGCGCACACCGACCAGGTTGACCTTGGGGCCCCGCTCGGCGAACGGAATGAGCTTGTCCCGGATGAGATCCACGAGCTTGTTCAGATTGGACGGCGAGCCGGTGTCGAGCGGGCGACTGCCGAACAGCATCGGCACATAGGCGCGGACGGATCCGTCGAGCGATGCCAGCACCGGCCCCAGCCACTGGACCGCCGGTGCGAGCGGCCCGAGCGCCGTCAGCACGAAGATGACGCCGATCGTGGTCTCGATGGAATCGGTCGTGTGCTGCACGCCCTCCGCGGTGAGAAGCTGATCGAAAGCCGGTGCGTTCCTCAGCAGTCCGTCGTCGACCGTGGACCGCAACCCGGCGACCAGATTGTGGATCGAGTTCTGGTTGTCGGCCAGATCGGAGAAGTCGGCCCCGAGGGTGCCGGCTATGCGCGCGGTGTCGCGCGGATCCTGCGGGAGCACCCCGTTCATCTTGCGGACGATCGCCTGGATATCGGTGAGGGCGCCGCTGCCGACGAATACGGACAGCCGCGCCAGGATGTCCTCGATCGGCGATGACTGGCTGGTGTCCGACAGCGGGATGGTCGCACCCGGCCGCAGCTCCCCCGAGGCCGCCGAACCCGGTGCGGTGAGGGCGATGTGGACGTCGCCGAGCGGGGTTTCCTGCCGCAGTTCGGCGTGCGTGCCGACCGGCAGCCGCGCCGAGGTCAGGATCTCGACGTCCGCGATGACGTACCCCGGCCGCCCCGGTCGATCCCGCTCCGCCACAACGGGATCGACGGGAGTCACCCGCGTCAGCTGACCCACGCGCACGCCGTCGGCGATCACCTTGGCACCGCGTGGGAGGTTGAGCACGTTCGCGAACTCGATGCGCAGGTGATAGGTCTCACCGGCGACTCCCGTTCCGGGAACAGTGATGTCGGCGGGCTGAAAACTGCAGGATGCGGAGGACACGGCGAGAAGGACGGCGAGCAGCGCGGGGATACCGATCCGCCGGGACATCACGATCAGCCGCCTCATCGCGCGCTCACCGCCGCCAGCAGGAGGGGCACGGTGGGCACTGTCACCGCACCGCCCTCGGCTTCCGCGCACCGCTGCCCCGTGATCGCCTGCACGGCGGTGCAGATCTGCGACGTATCCTGCTGCGGCAGTGCCAGTTTCGGTGGTGCATAACCGATCCGCAATTGCCCGGAGGCCGGATCGACGGCCCCGGCGAATCCGCTCGCGAGGGCGGGGGTCATCCGGATGATCTCGGAGAGCGAGCCCACTCCGGCCGAGATCAGCCGCGGCAGATCGGGTATCGCGTCGAGCGCGCGCACGCCGGGCGTGGCGAACATCGTGATCGCGTCGTTCATCTGCGGCAGAACCTCGACGAGCGCGTCGATGATCTGCACGATCGGCGCGATGGCCACCGTGTTGATGTCACCGAAGGTCTGCGTGAGTCCGCTGACCGACTCCTGCACCGCGGGCCAGGAGCCGCGAGTCTTGTGCGCGAGTTCGCTGAGCGCATCGATCAACTCGCCGATGCGGCCGATCGCCGCGTCCGGCGCCGCGAGCGCCTTGGCCAGCTGGTTGATCGTGGCGTTGAGCTGATCGCCCGAACCGGCCGTGGCCCGCTCCAGCGCGTCGAGCCCATTGCCCAGCGCGGGCTCGCCCGAGCCGTTGAGCTGATCGGCCAGTGCGGCGAGCGCGGCGAAGGTCTCCGAAAGACTCTTGGGTGTCAGGGTTTTCGTGATACACCGGCTCGGATCCCACCCCGGGTCGGAGGGTTCGGCGCCGATGAGCGCCAGTCTCCGGTCGGCGATCAGGGTGTCGCTCACCGTGACGGCCCCGACGTCCGGCGGGAGTGTGCGGTCCGCCGGAACGGTGAAACGGACGCGGGCCGATCCACCACCCGGTTCGATCGCGCTCACCCGGCCGACCGGCACCCCCATGATGGTGACCGCGCTCCCGTCGTACAGGCCGATGGCGTCCGGCAGGTCGGCGCAGTAAGTACGCAGGGGCGGACCGGATTTCGTCAGTTTCAGGCCGATCGCGGCGGCCAGTACCAGCACGACGACCACCGCCGCGGACATCAGCCCGCGCGAACCCAGCACGCGTGTCCACATCAGCATCCGCCTCCGGGGATAGGAACACACACGCCCGGCAACTGGATCGTCGCGGCGGACTGGTCGACGGCCACACCGCCTCCGGTAGGCAGGTACGGAAGCAGTCGCTGCTCCATGCCGCGCACAGAATCCAACAGTGCGCCAAGGCGATCGACGAGTTCCCGGAGCTTGGGCATCGCGTCGGCGAGCGGTTGTGCGCGCTGCTTCAGGGATTCGTCCCACACCCGGCCCAGCGGTGCGAAGTCGTGCAGCACCGCGGCGAGATCCTCCAGGGCCTGTTGTACCCGGACCTTGTTGTTCTGCACCAGCGTTTCGAGGGTCCCGAATGTACTCAGCAACCGCCCCAGCACTTCGGAGTTCGCGTTCAGTGCCGTCAGGTATTCGCTTGCGACGGACAGGGTTTGCGAGATGTCGGCGTTCTGCCTGTCCATGATCGCGACCAGGTCGCCGAACGCCCGCACCGCGGCCCGCACGGCCTCCGGGCTCTTGTCGACCGAGGCGGCGAGCGCCGCGAAGTCCTGCCGGAACACCTGCCCGTCGAGCTGCCGGACCGGTTCCACGGCATCCTGGAATGTCTGAATCAAGCTGTAGGGGACGGTGACTCGGTCCCGCGGTATCACCGCGGAACCCAGTGGCTTCGCCCCGGCGGGCTGAACGGCCAGATAGTAGCCGCCGACGACGGTCAGCATCCGAATGTCGAGCGTCGTCGCATCCCCGACGAACACGTCGTCGGACACAGTGAATTCCATCCGCACCCGATCGGGCCGCAGTGTCAGCGATTTCACCTTGCCCACGGGTATTCCCGCGACGCGGACGTCGTCGCCGGGCCGGATTGCCCCGGCCTCCGACAGCTCGGCGGCATAGGTCTTCTCAGGGGTGGTTCCGGTGATGTACACGATGCCGATCGCCGCCGTGAGAATCACGGCGCCGCAGATTCCGGCCAGCCCCCAGCGCAACTCGTTCCCGCGGCGCTCGCCGTCCGTTCTCGTCGCGGTTCGGCGGAGGCGAAATCTGGTTCTCCACAGCGTTATCGGCGGCACAGCGTGATCCTTTGTCCGGCGATGAGCACCTGCACGGCGGGCGGCGCGACCGCCGCGCCGTGGGTGCATGTCATCTGGGCTTCCGGGCCGGTCGGCGGCAGGGCCGCGGTGAAGGTCTGGATCAGACCGGGCAGGCGGCCGAATGCGTCCACCGCCTCCTGCGGATCGGGAAATGCATTGTGCAGCACCGTATCCAGATCCCGGTTGCGGTCGCCGGTCACCCCGAGGACGGTCAACATACTTCGCAGCGGTTGCAGGACCGGCGGGATCGCATTCGCGAAATCGATGAGCCCGGGCAGCTTGTCGGTGATGGCGATGAACAGATTCGTCAGATTGGTCAGCAGCTTGACCGTGTTGCCGGACTTCCCGCCGAGGTGGTCGGAGATCTGCGCGAGATTGCCGACCAGTGTCGACAGCACCGCCTGCTTATCGGAGGCGTAGCGGCTCAGCTGCTCGATGGCGCCCAGCGCGGGCCCGAGACCCGTTCCGTCGCCCTGGATCACGGCGAGCATGCTGGTGCCGAACCGGTTGAGATCGTCCGGCGACAGTTCCGCCAGCACCGGCTGCAATCCCTTGAACAGGGTCGTGATGTCGAAGGCCGGAACGGTTTCCGACGGGCCGAACACCGCCTTCGGGTCCCGGCGGGCCCCGGGGTTCGCGGGCTGTTCGATGTCCAGATAGCGGAACCCGGACAGATTCTGGTATCGGATCGCGGGTTTGCTGTCGGTGAAGAGCGGGTGCTCGCGGGTCACCGTGAAGCGCACCCGCGCCTGCGTTCCGGACAGCCCGACCTCCCGGACCTTGCCGACCTGAACACCGAAGAGGCGCACGTCGTCTCCGCTACGCAGGCCGTTCGCGTCGGTGAATATCGCTGTGTAGGTGTCGGTTTCGCCGCGGACCGGCCGCTGCACCACGCGGAACACCCCGATCAGCGCCACGACCAGCACCACCACGACCACCGACACTCGCAGCAGCAGGGCACGGGTCGACATCAGCGCCCTCCCGGAACAGCTTGCGGCGCAAGCACGGACGACAACGGCGTCGCCAACCCGGGCACCACATCCAGATCGGTCCGCGCATCCAGCACTGGGCCGTCGGGGGTGTCGCGAAAGGACCTGGCGAGCCTGTCGAGCAGTTCGCTCAGCTGCTCCTCGGAGCGGCCGGGCGTACTGACCGACGACGACAGCTGGTCCAGGATCGCCGCCGCGATGGGAATGAAGCCACCGAAATGCTGCTCCCCCGCACCGGCCGCCGCGGTGGCCGCGGGTAGCAGGTCGTCCTGCATCTTCCCGAACATCTCGCGGTACCGCGCAATGTGTTCCGGCGATTTGAGATATTCGTTCGTGTAGGCCGCGTGCAGAACGGTCAGCCCGCCGGTGACCATCGGCGCCACTCCCCCCAGCGCCGAACCGTATCGGTCGAACAGTACCGATGGAGGCAGCTGCTGGGTTTCGGCGAAGGCCCGCGCCGTCGCCCCGATCGCCTGCAGCAGCGGGGTGAAGGCGCTGAGGTCGTGTGACACCTCGGCCAGGACCTCAGCGAGTTTCGGCGTCAGGACCTTCTCGGTGAGTTCGCCCGTCGAATTCAGCAGGGTCGACAGCGTGGCATCGCGCACCCGATCGGACTCGGCACCGGTCAGATCGACCGTCTCCCCGTCCGCCAGCACCGCACCGCCCGGCCGCGAATGCAGTTGCAGCGCACTGATTCCGAAGAGGTTCCCCGGCGCGTAGTCGATCGTCAGCGCATTCGTGAGCCCGAACAGCTGCGAACCGGCCAGCGTCAGCTCGAGGCGCTGGCGGCCCGGACCCATCGTGTCGATCGCGCCGACCGACCCGACCCGCACGCCGTCGAGCCGGACGTCGGTGCCGGGCTCGATGCCCGCACCGACGTGACCGGTCGTCAGCGCCACGCGAATCTCGTCCGCGGGTGGCGTATCCGGCACCGCCCGCCAGATCACGGCGGCGAGCACGGCGACCACGAGGGCCCCGGTGCCGAGCACGAGGGCGCGGCGCGGTCCGACTTCGGTTCCCGGCAGGGCATAGGCAGGCATGGCATCACCCGGTGAATGTGATGGGAGACTGGAATCCCCACAGCACGATGGTTGCGAACATGTCGAGCGCGATGATCGAGACCAGGCTGGCCCGGACGGCGCGACCGGATGCGGTGCCGACCCCCTCGGGGCCGCCGGTGGCGAAATAGCCCTGATAGCAATGGATCAGGACCACCGCGATGGCGAACACCATCACCTTGACGGTCGCCGCGATCACGTCCCAGCCCAGCACGAACTGATCGAAGTAGTGCTCGTAGGTGCCGGACGGCGTGCCGTGGACGGTGGTGACGATCAGCTGGCAGGAGAGGTAGCTCAGTATCAGCGCCACCACGAAAGCCGGTGCGACCGCGATGATTCCGGCGATGACGCGCGTCGTGACGACGAACGGCACCGAGCGGACACCGAGCGACTCGAGCGCGTCGATCTCCTCGGAGATCCGCATGGACCCGATCTCGGCGGTCATGCGGCATCCGGCCTGCGCCGCGAACCCGACGCCCGCCGCGATCGGCGCGAGCTCACGGGTGACGCCGAATGCGGAGATCAGCCCGCTGAGCTGACCGAGCGACAGCAGATCGAGCGCGCTGAACGCCTCGATCCCGATCGACGCGCCCATGGCCGCGCCCAGCAGCAGCATCAGCGGCACCACCCCGCCGCCGACGATCACCGAACCGCGACCCCAGGTCATATCGGTGACCACCATGAGCGTCTGGCGCCGGTAGTGCACGAGCGTGTACGGCAGCGCCGACAGCACCTGCCAGCAGAACCCGATCACGAATCCGATCGATTCGACCGGCCGCAGCGGGTGCACCCGGTGCCGCACCCGATTCACCCAGCGCACTCCGGCGGGCAGGTACGGGGTCGCGGTCATCACGCCATCCTCACCGGGAAGAACATGGTCACCACCTGCGTGATCGCGGTATTGAGCAGGGCGACCGCGGCGATGGAGAGCACGACGGCGGCGTTGACACCGTCGGCGACGCCGCGCGGTCCGCCCCGGGCCTCCAGCCCGCGCTGGCAGGCGATGACCACGACCAGGAAGCCGAAGATCAGCGCCTTGACCAGGGAAACCCAGATGTCCAGCGGTGTGGTGAACGACCCGAAGGACGACCAGTAACTGCCCGGCGTCACATCCAGCGCGGCCACGGCGACGGCGAATCCGGAGGCGATGCCCACCACCACGATCAGGATGTTCAGCAGCGGGGCCACCAGCATCATCGCCGCGATCCGCGGGACGACCAGGCGCTGCACCGGATCCACGCCCATGACGCGCATGGCGTCGACCTCCTCCCGCACGGTCCGCGCGCCCAGATCGGCGGCGATGGCGGCGGCACCCGCGCCGCCGAGCATCATCGCGCTCGCCATCGGCGCCCCCTGCTTGATCACCCCCAGCCCACCGGCCGCGCCGATCATCGAATCGGCGCCGAGCTGGGACACGATATTGCCGACCTGGGCGGACACGATGACCCCGAACGGGATGGCCATCAGCACGCTGGGTATCGCGGTGACCTTGATGAGAAACCAAGCCTGCGTGAGGGTTTCATGCACCTGGAACCGCAGGCGCACCGCATCCACCGTGCCGATGCGGACGGCGCCGATTCCGATCTGCAGTGCCCGGCCGAGGGTGGCGAGCCCGGACAGCACGGTCTCGGAGAAGTTGCGGCGCAGTACATTTCGGGCGGATACGGGCTGGACGATCGCCTCGAACTCGATGAGCTGCTGCGGATTTCCGCTCGACTCCGCGACGACCGGTCCGCCGGAAGTGGATCGCATCACTCTGTGGACCTCCCGCTACCCGGTCCTGCCGTCCGAGCCGAACATCTCGCCACCCGCAAGTCCGAACACTTGTAAATACATTCGCCTAGACATGTGTCTGGAGACGGTAGCACCTCGCCAGCGTGACGGCAATCACATGCCCGGGCCTACGGCCCCGACCGCATGGCGCCTCAGCGCACTGTCGGACCGAGGTCGCGATGAACGACCCCCGTGCGGGACTAACGGCTTCCGGGTGCGGGCTCGGCGACGTCCTCGATTTCGACAGGTCGCCGCCGCCGCGGGACACGTGATTGGGCGAGTACGACGGCCGCGACCAGCACCGCCGCACCGGGCACCTGCAGTGGAGCCAGCGACTGACCGAGGAACACGTAGCCGAGCACGACCGCACACAGCGGCGACGCCAAAGACAGCAGCGAGACCACCAAGGCGGGCAGCCGCGAAATGCCGCGGAACCACAGCGCGTAGGCGACCATGGCGCCGATGACGCTGAGATAGAGGAAGCCACCGATATTGGCCCAGGTCAGACGGTCCGGCAGCGCCTCACCCAAAAGGGCGATCGGCAGCAGCACCAGACCGCCGACGGTGAGCTGCCAGCCGGTGAAGGTCAACAGCGTGACATCCGACGGGCGCCCCCACCGCTTGGTCAGCACGATTCCCACCGCCATGCTCACGGCACCCAGCACACCGGCCACGACGCCGACTCCGTCCAGCCGCACGCCCGGCCCGAGCACGAGGAACGCGACCCCCACCATGCCGAGCACGCACGAGACGACGTGCGCGGTCCGGATCCGCTCCCCGAGCAGCACGGCGCCCAGCAGCAGCACGATCACCGGCTGCACGGACATGACCAGCGCGGCCATCCCGCCCGGCAGGTGATAGGCGGCGACGAACAGCAGGTAGAAGAACGCGCCGATATTGAGCACGCCGAGAACGATTGCGCGCCACCACCAAACACCTTGCGGCAGAACGCGGCCGAGCGCCAGCAGCACGAGCCCGGCGGGCAGGGCGCGGACGGTGGCGGCCAGCAGCGGCCGGTCGGGCGGCAGGAACTCGGTCGTGACCAGATACGTGGACCCCCACACGGCCGGGGCCAGCGCGGTCGACGCGACTCGCTCTATGTTAGGCATGCCTAAGACTGTGCTGTAATGGCCTTGTGCACGAGAACCATTACTACGGCGATGTGCTCCGCTTTGTGACCGACCTCACCAACCGCCCGCCGACCGAGCAGCGCGAGCTGACCGAGCTGTGGCGCGCCGCCGGTCTCGGCGCCGAAGCCGGGACGGCGCAAGACCTGGTCGAGATCCGGGAATTCCTCGCGCGCTGGACCGAGGTGGTCGACGCGGACACCGAGGCGACTCGGGTGCGACTGCTCAATGCGTTGCTGGCCGAGACGGCCGCCTATCCGCGGATCACCGATCACGCCGGGACCGGCTGGCACCTGCACTATCGCGACGACGACGTGCCGCTGGCCGCGATGATTCGCACGGTCACGGTGGTGGCCGCCGCCAAACATCTCACCCGGTTCGGCATGCACCGGCTCGGCCGCTGCGCGCTGCGGGAGTGCCGCCGCGCGTTCGTGGACATGAGCCGGGGCGGACGACAGCGCTACTGCACGCGAACATGCGCGAACCGGGATGCGGTGCGGCGGCATCGCGCCGGAACCGGCTGGGAAGAAGCGGCCCGCTCGAATCGGCCGATGCTCTAAAAGGTCTGTGCACCTGCACTTTTCGCCACGCCACCTGCTCGATGCATGGCCTCGAGTTCGCGCAGGGACTTGGCCGCCGGACTTCCAGGATCGGCGGTGTAGATCACGATTCGCTGGTCGTGGCCGGGCACGGACAGGGTTTGGGAGTCGAGTTCGATCTCGCCCACCTCGGGGTGGACGAAGCGCTTCCAGACCGTCGGCTCGGGGGCCACTTCGTGTGCGGCCCAACCGGTCTGGAAGTCCTCGTCGCGGGTGGACAGCCAGGCGATCAGCTCCGGGATACGCCGGTCGTCCGGGTACCGCAGCGCTGCCGCCCGCAGTTCGGCGACGGCCTGGCGGGCGAACTGCGCCTCGCCGTCGAGACCACCGCACGACACCTGTGCGAGACGGGTGCCGAATGCCAGCCGCAGCAGGTTGCGTTCACTGGCGAAATCGCCGATCAGACTGGCGGCCAGCGTATTCCACGCCAGGACGTCGTATCGGGCGTTCAGGACATAGGCGGGGATCTCGGTGAACCGCTCGAGCATCCGGAGCACTCCGGGGGGCACCTCGTCGTCCGGCACACCGGGCCGACCGAGCTCGTGACCGGCGAGATGGGTGAGGTAGCGCTGCTCGTCCGGGCCGAGTCGCAGTGCCTCCGCGAGCGCGGCGATCACCTGGGGCGAGGGGCGGGGCGCTCGGGCCTGCTCCAGCCGCTCGTAATAGTTGGCGGAGATATCGGCCAGCCAGGCCACTTCCTCGCGGCGCAGGCCCGGCGTCCGCCTCCGCCGCCTCGGGTCCGGGGACAATCCGGCCTCGTCGGGGCGCAGATGCTCACGCTTGCGTCGCAGGAAATCGGCGAATGCGTGCTTGTCCACACGATCGAGCTTGCCGGATGCGCTCGTCGCGAGCCACGGACAGATGGTCCGGGTCTCGGTCGGCCGTTTCTCGCTGCGGGCGCGGCGACGAATCTGGGTTCATGACACCGAACCGCTCCGAACGGAGCCCGCGCGAACTGTTCGAACACGGCCTCGACCTGCTACTGGCCAAGGATATGCGGGGCTTCGTCGACCTCTTCGCCGTCGATGCCGAGTTCGAGCTGCCGTTCGCCACCGCCGGGACGCCCGGGCGTCTGCACGGCCGCGACCAGCTGCGCGACTATCTCGCCGACTATCCCGAGCGACTGGATATCCACGGATTCCCGTCGGTCGTCGTGCACGAGACCGCCGACCCGACGACGATCGTCGTCGAATTCACGGCCCGGGGAACGACCGTTCGCACGGGGGCGGGATACGAGCTCTCCTACATCGCCGTGATTCGCGCACGCGGCGGCGAGATCGCCGGCTGGCGCGACTATTGGAGTCCGGTCGCGGGCGCGGTCGCCACCGGAACACTGCCCGAACTGCTGGCCGCGCTGCACCCGGACAGTGCGGCATGACCGCGATCGCACGCCACCGCGCGAGCGGACAGGCCGGGCCGGTCCTCGTCACGGGTGCGACCGGCAATACGGGTCGCCCGGTCCTCGCGGGCCTGCGCGCCGCGGGTGCCGTGGTGCGCACCGCCACGCGGAGCGGCGAATTCACCGGGGAGCACGTACGTTTCGACTGGTTCGATCCCGGGACCCATGCCCCGGCGCTCGACGGAATCGAGCGGGTCTACCTGGTCGCTCCCGTGGGTGTGCCCGACCCGTCGGAACAGATCGAGAGTTTCCTGCGCACCGCCTGCGACGTCGGCGTGCGGCGAGTGGTATTCCTCAGCTCCGACGTAATCCCGCCCGGCGCACCGGGATTGGATCGCGCACGTCGCGCGATCCGGCAGATGCCGGAATGGGCGGTCCTGCGACCGTCCTGGTTCATGCAGAACTTCGTCGTGCCCACCCACCCGATGGCCATCGGGCTGCGCACCCGCGGGGAGCTGGTGAGCGCGACCGACGGCCGCGGCATCGCCTTCGTCGACGCCGCCGACATCGCCGCCGTAGCCGTACGAGCACTACTCGCCGACCCGCCCCCGAACCGCGAATACGTAATCACGGGCCCCGAGGCTCTCTCCTACGACGACGCTGCCCACCTGCTCACCGAATCCCTGGCCCCACCAACCCCTTTCAGACACGTCCGACTGAGCCCGACCGAACTGGCCGACCATCTCGCCGCCCAGGGGGTACCACCGGAAATGGCCGCCGTGCTGGCGGAGGCCGAACAGCGCATTGCCGCCGGAGCAGAGGACCGAGTGACCGCCACGGTCGCCGAAATCACCGGCCGCGCACCACGTTCCCTCCGCGAGTTCATCACGACGCACCGCGACATCGCAGAGCCGCTCGCCCCGACCGGTGCCGGGTAGACAGCCGGCCGGGCGCCTCGGCGCCGAGATCAACACCCCGCACTCACTCCGTGCCGTCGGGTTCCTCATCGTCATCGGAGCGCTCGGTTGGTTGGGGCATTGCTGTGGCGTAGATGCGGGCCTGCTTCTCGCGTTCGGCGGTGAGTTCGATGCGGCGCGCGGCCATGGCTTCGGCCGGTGACGTGCCCGTGGTGAGTGCCGTGGTCAGGGCCAGGGCGTCTTCGATGGCCTCGCGGGCACCGCGGGCGGCAGCCGGGCTGACGGCGTGGTCGGCATCCCCGCACAGGAGGACTCGCCCGGCGGGCCGGCGGGCATTGTGCAGGGGCACATTGCGGCAGTTGGCGACGTGCACGGTGTCGGTGGCCTCGAGAAGGGCGCCGATGAGGCCGGCGGCGCTCGGGTCGGCGGCATGGATCGTGTCGGCCCAGGCATCGACGGGATGGGCGCCGATATCGTCCACGGAGATCGGGTCACGGGTCACGCGGGTGAACCAGTACGCAGTGTTGTCGGTGCGCAGGTGCCCGAAACTGGCCACCGGCAACGGGCCGTCGCCGAGGGTTCCGTGAAAGTGCATGACCGTGGGGTCGTCGTTCAGCGGCACCGGACGGGTGGTCGTGCCGTAGATGACAACCTGACCCGCGTAGGCGGCGGTGCGGGCAGGCTCGAGGCGGGCGCGGGCCAGGGAGTCGATGCCGTCGGCCGCGATGATCAGTTCGTCGGCGGCAAGTACACCGTCTGTGCCCCACAGGGTTCCGGTGTCGGTGTCGATATCGGTGGCGGTGTGACCGTAGCGAATGTCCGTGCCCGCACTGGCCGCGAACTCGGTGAGTACCCGCATGAGATCGCCGCGCGGGTAGAGGCGATGTCCGCGGCTGGGGGCGGCATTGCGGCCCGCGGGCAGGTAGTGGAAGCCGAACCCGCCGGGCATGGGATGCGATACCGCTTCGAGCGGCTCTGTCGGCACACCGAGTTCGGTGAGGGCCTGCTGAGCGTAGCCGTCGAGCACCATGAACGCGCCGGCGCCGGGTGCCGGTTGGCGCTCGTAGACGGTGACCGGATGCTCGCGGTGCGCGAGGGCACCGCCGAGCACGGTTCCGGCGATGCCGCCGCCGAGGATGGTGACCATGGGAGTCTCCTAGCGTTGGTGGACGAGTCGGTAACTGCGGGCGGAGTCGTAGATTCGATCGAGAGGCGGTGGCATGACTCGATCATGAACTACCACGGTCATCGGCGACAGGCTGTCGTCGGCCGTGCGCGTTTCCTGCCGTATGTTCGGTGTTTGATGGTGATCTTGCTGCTGGCGCTCGCGGGCTTCGCGTTCCTGGATTCGCTCGACGCTCTGCTCGTCGGCGTGACCACCGCGGTGATCTACGACAGCCGGCTGAGCCGCCGCTCCCCCGTGCCGGGTGTGCTGAGTTTCCTCGCCGGGGTGTTCGCGGTCACCACGACCTTCGGCATCTGCACGGTGCTGGGACTGAATTTCGTCACGGATCTGGTCGACTTCCACGTCACACCGGCACTCCGCTACTGGGCCGAACTCGTCGTCGGCGTCGTCCTGCTCGTCCTCGGCAGCATCCGGCCGTCGGTGCGCGAGACGGCGGTTCCGGCGTGGGCATGGCGAGCGCGGCAGCGTCCGCTGCTGCTCGGATCGGCCGGTGTGGCAATAGGTTTGGGGCAGGCGCCGACCGCCGTGCCCTACCTGGCGGGGCTGGCGATGCTGTCGGCGCGGGATCCGATGCCACCGCTGTGGCCACTGATCATCGTCGCCTACTGCGTGATCGCCCTGCTCCCACCGGGATTGCTCCTGTTCGCGGCCACACGCCGCTCACCGCGGGCGCAGCGCATCTACCGCAGGTTCGTGCGAACACTCAGACGCTTCGGGCCGCCGACGGTCCGAATCCTGCTCTGGGTGCTGGGAATCGCATTGATCATCAACGCCCTGCGGAACTATTCCGACCTCTGGTGATCAGGCGGGGATCTGGGCGCCGAGGGCGCCTCCCACCGTGGCTCCCGCGGCGCCGCCGAGGACGCCGCCCGTGACGCCGCCGACCACGACGCCCACGGCCGCGCCGACGGGGCAGACGGGTGCGGTGGCCATGCAGGCGAAGGCACCGCCCGCTACCGCACCGACACCGGCCCCGACCACCGTGCCGACGACCCCGCCGACGACCTGGCCCGGCAGGGCTTGCGTCTGACCGGCGGCCACGGGCTCGACGACCGGCTGCACGGCGAGGGGCTGGGGCGCAGGCGTTTCGGCCTGGGCCAGGCCCGCGCCGGCGCCGGCGCCGACGAGCGCGGTGGCGATGGCGGCGGTGGCTGCGAATTTGCGAATCATGGTGTTCTCCCCGGATATTTCGGAACCCGTCACGACTGTACTGAGGATGGGATTGTGAGATAGGCGAATTCGGGATCCGTGGCCGATCATCGACGGTCTACACCCAGGGGGCCACCGGATACCAGGGCAGGATGTCGCGCATGGCCAGCAGGCGGACGTCCCAGTAGAGGAAGCTGAAGACGCCGACGGTGAGGAGTGCGGTGGCGCTGAGGATGCTGACGCGGCGCGGGTCGGCCTGGAACCAGCGCTGCAGGCGGCCACCGGCGAGGACGGTGAGGATCAGCAGGACGGCGAGGACGAGGATATTGCCGATCGACTGCAGGACGAAGGCCGCCGCGGAGTAGAGAATATTGCCCTCCTCGGCGGCGTCGCGGAACAGCTTGCGGAACAGCGGGAACGGGCGTCCGATGAGGAAGGCACCGATCAGCCCGCCGAAGAAGATCAGGGGCGCGTTCGGGAAGCGGGCGGCGATGCGGGCGAACGGGTCGCGCACCAGACCGAGCACGGCGAGTCCGAGGTAGGTCATGATCAGCCCGATCACGCCGAACACCACCATCGACTGGACCAGGCGCGCGGCGATGTGGCCGGGTTGGCTCGGCGCGGTGTCGAATTGGGGCATATCGGTGCCGAAGATGCCGACCACGACGCCGTAGGCGGCGGAGATCGCGACCATCCCGGCCGCCATCCACAGCAGCGGCCGCAGCACCGCCCGTACCCGGTTCTACCAGCCGCCCGCGCTGCCCGCCAGCGGTGCCACCGCGCCGAACACGGCGATATTGCAGGCGGTGAACGTGCCCGCGAGGCCGGAGACGAAGGCGAAGACGACGCCCGCGCCGATGCCGGTGATCGCGGTCTCCTTGGCATTGTGGCCGAGCAGCCCGTCGGCCACGGTGTCGCCGATCGTGCTGTCCACGAACGACGCCGACCACACGACGGTCAGCAGGAATCCGGCGAGCACGCCGAGCACCAGCACCAGGCCCCGCCGTCGCGGCACGTAGCCGTTGACGAAGATGCTGGTTGCCGAAGAGTGCCCGACCACCGTGGAACCTGTTGCAGTGGAAGATGATTCGATCTGCGTCATCGGGCACTCCTAACGGCCGCTACCGAACGGGCGTCCTAATTGTCCGGTATCAGTGTCCGCCGGTCCCGATAATCTGCCGACATTGTTCCGCTCCCGGAGCTCGTAGGGGTCCCCGCGGTGAAGTTTCACGGCCTTGACCCGCGGTCGCTCAGCTCAGCCGGAACTCCAACTCGCGCCGGTGCTCTCGCACCCACTCGTACGCGGCACCGACCGAACGCGCGACGCCCGAATCCCGCAGCGCGATCATCGCCGCATCGCCTGCGGCGGCACGGGATTCGATCCCGCCGCGGCACCGCTGCTGCCACCACAGCACCGTCTCGACGACGGCGCCGCGGCCGTCCAGCCCGTACGCATCGCACAGCAGCCGCATCCGGTCGGCGGTCTCGGCGATATCGGATACCCCGGGCCCGAGATCCAGGTACTGCCAGCACATGTGCGCGACATCGTGGATCCGGTCGCCGGGTGCGGCGAGGTCCCAGTCGATCATCGCGACCGGCCTCGGCCCGGTGGCGCCGAAGTGGTACACCGTGTTCTTCGGCGACAAGTCGTTGTGGCACACCACTTCCCGGTCACCTGACAGGGGCGTTCCGGCCGTCAGATCATGAAATTCACGGACAAGTTCCGCGACCTGAACCAGGCACTCGGGCTCACCCGCCGACGCGGCTCGCGGGGCAACGTCCCCGTCCACGTAGGTCAGGACCTCTCGCCCTCGCGGGTCGATGCCGAGGAACCGAGGCGCGCCCGTCCACCCGCGCTCCTCGAGAAACCGCAGCAGCCGATGGACGAATTCGGCGGACTCACCGGGCTCGCGTCGCACGGTATCGCCCACTCGGACAACCCGATTGACGAATCCCCCGGGCAATGGAATCTCGGCCACGGGTTCCGGTGTGTATCAGGACGTTTCCACGACCTGCTGCATTCGCTGCAGCGTTTTCAGCATGTCGTTGCGGTTGCGGCGGCCGCGGGCCCAGCCCAGCACCGCCCAGTACACGCGGAGCAGGAAGCCGGAGAGCTCGAAGGACTCGGTGACCTCCGTGCCACCGTCGTTGGGGCGCAACCGATATCCCCACCGGTTGATTCCCTTGCCGCCCGGGCCCAGGACGGTGAACGCGAACTCCTTGCCCGGATCGCACGCGACCACCTTGCACACGGTCCAGTACACCGGCCCGACCTCGTTGCGGCGCACATGCCCGCGGAACTTCGCCCCGACCGCGGGCCCGGTCGCCGTGCCCAGCCACTCCGCTTCGAAGGTCTCCGGGCTGAACTCGCCGATCCGGGTGATATCGCTGACGAGCTCCCACACCTTCTCCGGTGGCGCCGCCATCTGAACCGTTACCGAGTCACGCATGCCCCGGACACTACCGGGAACTAACCGGCACGACGGTGCTGGACCTCGACCCGGTCAGCGGGCGCCGAGCGTATCGAGAATCATCGGACGCGCCGTCGCCAGCGCCTGCTGCCAGTACGGCCAGGTGTGGGTCCCGTTGACGATATCGACCTGTGCGGCAATGCCCAACGCCGACACCCGGTCCCGGAACATCTGCGCGGCCACCATCGTCAATGCGTCCAGGCCCATCGCGTTCACCGTATTGCCGACCCCGTTCGGCAGGTCGAGCGGGCCGGGCAGGCCGTTGCCCGCCGAGACGTACATCGGCAACCCGCGCAGCAGTTCGGCCTGCTCGGTGGCGTCGTTGCGGCGCCACGCGGGATCGCTTGCGGGACCCCACATGTCGTCGACGTTGAAGTTGCCCTCGTCCCACATGGCCGCCCGCATCGCCTCGTTCCACAGCGGGAAGGTCGGGTGCACGAATCCGGAGAAGGATCCGGCGAACTTGAACTGGTCGCGGTGGTGGGCGGCCAGGGTCAGGGCGGCATTGCCGCCCATGGAGGCGCCGACGACGGCATTGTTGGTGCGGGAGACGCCGTATCGCGCGAGGAAGGCGGGCAACTCGGCGGTGAGGAACGTCTCCCACCTGTAGGTCGTCGCCTGGCGGTTGGTGCTGCTCGGCCGATACCAGTCCGTGTAGAAGCTCGAGCGGCCACCGACCGGGAACACCAATGTCACATTGTCGCCCGCAAATTGGCGCAGCGCGTCGGTATCGGTCGTCCATTGGCTGTGATCGGCCGGGGCGCGCAGACCGTCGAGCACATACAGCGCCGCACTCCCGCCCCGCGCCGCCCACTGCACCTGGATCTTGATCGGCCCCATGCCGGACGGCACGGACAGTTCCTGGAATCCGCCCGCCGGTGCCCGCTGTACCGGCGCGGTGACCGGCACCGCGGTGGCCGCCGCCGCACCGATCCACGACATCAGCAGGACCGTCGCCACGACGGCACCGGACCTCCTCAGCCCTTCGCGCAGTCCCACAGATCGCGCCACCCCGTATACCTCCTCGCTGCTGCCCCGGCAAGATACCGAAGACCCGAATTCGGTTGCTGCTCAGAATAAATTGCCGGACGGGCCCGGCCAGTGCCGGGAAGACCTCCACAGAATTCTCGCGCAGACCCGGTGGGCCGCCGCGAACGCTGTGACAGGTAACGGTTTCCGTCAGGTCCGATCCAGGACACGTACCAGTTCGGTGGCGCGCAGCTTGTCGGGGTTGCGGACCGCGTACAGCGCGGCGATCCGGTCGCCGGACAGCTCGATCATCAAGACCGAATCCAGCGTCCCCTCGGCACCGGACCGGAACAGGATCGCGGGCAGCGCGTTGAAGCTGCCGAACTCGACGTCCATATCCCTCATGCTGTTGCGGGCCAGCCCGATCAGGTAGGTGGCGACGGGCGCGGCGCCGGTGATCGGGCGGCGCGCGGCGGTGACCAGCCCGCCGCCGTCGGAGATCTGGACGACGTCCGGGGCGAGCACGTCCATCAGGGTCTGCACGTCACCGGTGCGGGCCGCCAGCAGGAACCGGCCGATCACCTCGGCGCTGTCCTCCGGTTCGGGCCGGAACCGCTTGCGGCGGGCCAGTACGTGTGCGCGGGCACGGTGCGCGATCTGGCGGACGGCGGCATCGGATTTGCCGATCATGTCGGCGATTTCGACGAGGCTGTGGCCGAACACCTCGGACAGCACGAAGACGGCCCGCTCGGTCGGGCCGAGCGTTTCCAGCACCAGCAGCATGGCCATCGATACCGACTCCGCCAGCAGGACATCGTGACTGGCGTCGGGCTCGGTGCGAATCGGCTCGGGCAGCCAGCTGCCCACGTAGTCCTCGCGGCGCCGGCGCACGGACCGCAGCTGGTTGAGCGCCTGTCTCGTGACGATCTGCGTCAGATAGGCGCGCGGATGCGATATCTCGTCCGGATCGGTGTCGCGCCAGCGAAGGTAGCTGTCCTGCAGCACATCCTCGGCGTCGGCCGCGCTGCCGAGAATCTCGTACGCGATCGTGAACAGCAGCGGCCGAAACCGGTCGAACGCATTCGGCTCGTGGCTCATCCGCCTGCTCACCCTCGCCGATCGAGCAGTGACAGTGCGACATCGCGGGCATGGGTGATCGGATTCGGGGTGATCTGCATGCCGTAGCAGACCAGCGCGCCCTCGTGCAGCAGCGAGATGGTGTCGGCGACGGTCCCCGGATGCGGGGTGCCCGCCTGCTCGGCGAGGGTGTGGAACATCTCTCGCATCCATCGTTTCTGCTCGATGGTCACCGCGTAGCCGGGGTGGTCGGGGGGTAGTTCGGCGTGCGCCCGGATCATGCTGCAGCCCTTGGCGCTGTGCGCGCGCATCCACTCGTCGGAGGCGTCGAACACCGCTTTCAGCTGCGCGCGGGGGTCGTCCGGCACCGCGGCGAGGCGCTGCCGGAGCTGGTCACGCCAGTCCGCGTCGCGGGCGCGCAGATACTCGACGACCAGGCGTTCCTTCGAGCCGAACCGGTCGTAGAGCGTCCGCTTCGTGACGCCCGATTCGGCGGCTATCCGGTCGACGCCGACCGCGGTGATCCCGCTGTCGTAGAACAGCCGCGACGCGGTGCCGAGGATCTGCCGGGCCTTCGGCGTCCAGTCGATGGGGGCCTCCACGTCCATGCGAACCACTATACAGACCTGTATAGTCGAGGCGATGGGTATACAGATCGGTAAAGTAAGTCCCGGACAGGTCCGGGTCGCGATGCTGTCGGCGCTGTTCGTGGCCTGCTGGAGTTCCGGATTCATCGGGGCGAAGCTGGGTGCTGCGGATGCACCGATCACCACGGTGCTGATGTGGAGGTTCGTTCCCTTGGCGGCGGTCCTGGTGCCCCTGGCGCACCGGTTCCACCGCGACCGCCGCATTCCCGGACTCGGTCATCGAATCCTGCTGCGGCACATCGTCATCGGCGTGCTGTCGCAGACCGGATACCTGACGACGGTGTACTGGGCGATCGCCCGCGGGGTGAATACCGGCACCACGGCGTTGATCGATGGCCTGCAGCCGCTGGCCGCGGCGGCGCTGGTGGGGCCGCTGCTGGGCGTGGCGGTGACCGGGCGGCAATGGGCCGGACTGGGTTTGGGAGTCTGCGGCGTCGTCCTGGTCACCGCCTCCGACGCGGCGAACGCCTCGGGCGTGCCCTGGTGGGCGTATCTGATCCCGTTGATCGGCATGCTGAGCCTGATCGCGGCCACCCTGGTGGAGCGGCGCACCCCGGACCGGATCCCGCCGCCGACCAGCCTCACGATCCAATGCTGCACCAGCGCAGCGATATTCACCGGTGCCGCACTGCTGACCGGAACGGCCACACCACCGGCGGCCGGGACATTCTGGCTGGCGCTGGCCTGGCTGATCCTGCTGTCGACCCTCGGCGGCTACGGGCTGTACTGGTACCTCGTCGCGAAACTCGGTGTCACGCAGGTGAATGCGCTCATGTTCCTGATGGCCCCGGTCACCGCGGTGTGGGGCGCGCTGCTGTTCGGCGAATCCTTCACGGGTGTCACCGCCGCGGGACTGGCCATCGGCATCGCGGCGGTGATCACCGTCAACTATTCGGGGTCGAAATCCCCTGCGGCAGAACGCTCCGCCGCGACCGGCACCGGCTCGGTCGAGGTCGCGGCCTGCCGGTAGCCGAGGACGACGACCGCCGCCGCGACCGCCGCGAAAGCGGTGCTGGACCACAGTGCCGTCGTGGAATTGCCGGTGCCGTCGACGACCAGCCCCGCCGCGACGGGGCCGAGGACGGCACCGATGTTGAAGGTGGTGGTCGCCAAGGCGCCCGCGACGCGCGGCGCGGTGGGTGCCGCGGTCCGAACGATCGTCGCGATGAGGGTCGACCCGACGCCGAAGGCGACCGCGCCCGACACCGTCGCCATGATCGCCACACCGGCCAGAGTGTGCGCAGCCAACGCGGTGATCAGCCAAACCCCCACGAGCACAACCGTTCCGGCGGTCACGATCCGGACTCCGTGGCGGTCGCTGTGGCGGCCGCTGAGCGTCACCCCGAGGAACGAGCCGACGCCGAAGCAGGCCAGCACCACGGGAACCCAGCGCTCGGCCCCCGCGGTGACACCGCCCGTGATCGTGCCGAGATAGGTGAACCCCGCGAACGTCGCCGCATTGACCAGCACGCCCGCCGCAACGGCGATCCGGACCGGCCGCCGGGCCACGACCGCCCACTCGCTGCGCAGCGAATGTTCCTGTGCCCCTGGCTGATCACCCGTGCGTGGAATCATCGCCCACACCGGGACCAGCGCGGCCGCACTGACGACGGCCACCGCCCAGAACGCCGACCGCCATCCCCATGCCTGGCCCATCACCGTTCCGGCGGGCACACCGGCGATACAGGCGACGGTCACCCCCGACACCACCACGGCGGTGGCGCGGCCGACCGCGGCCGGGCCCACGAGCCGCGGCAGCGCCGCCAGCGCGACGGCCAGGAAACCCGCATTCGCCACCGCGGCGACCACGCGGGTCACCAGCAGCACCGTGAACTCGGAAGTGACGGCACCGACGACATGGGCGACACAGAACACCGCCAAAAACCCTGCCGCCGAATGCCTTATCGGCAACCGCCCCGCCAGCACCACAATCGCCGGCGCCCCCAGCACCATCCCCGCCGCGAACAGCGACGTGAGCAACCCCGCGCTCCCGAGGGAAACGCCCGTATCGGCGGCGATCTGCGCCATCAACCCCGACACCATGAACTCTGACGTGCCCTGCGCGAATACCGCAACAGCCAGCACGAACACCACAATGGGCATAGAAAATCTCCGGATGTGAGGGCGCCGACACGGCGCCCGAACGGAATGCACACCGGGCACACCACGCCCCGGCAGCAAGAATTCGACATCGTCCGGCGTTACGAAATACGCCCCGGCCGTTCACAACCGGAGAACACGCACCCACAACGCCGCCCGGCCCGAAACCGAGCGGCTACAGTCTGGACGACTCCGGAGAATTCACCCCCGCACCATAACAGCCACCCACCCAGCCAGCCAACGAGTTACCCACCACAACGCCGCCCACGCGGTCGATACCGGCGCCACGGACTGATTCGCTTGGCGCACACCGACTTTCGGTGGGGTGTGAGGTTCCTACAGGGGCATGAGGTGGTGTTTGCGGGGGTCGTGGCGGGCGGTTTTGTCGCGGAGGAGGTGGAGGGCCTTGCGGATTTCCAGGCGGGTGTCGGCGGGTTGGATGACCGCGTCGATGTAGCCGCGTTCGGCGGCGACCCAGGGGGTGGCGACGGTGGCGTTGTAGAAGTCGATCATCTGCTGGCGCAGGGCGGGGCGGTCCTCGTCGGGGACGGCCGCGAGCTGGCGGCGCTGGGTGAGGCTGACGGCCGCCTCGCCGCCCATGACCGCGATGCGGGCGGTGGGCCAGGCGAGGTTGACGTCGCCGCCGAGTTGCTTGCAGCCCATCACCGCGTAACCGCCGCCGTAGGCCTTGCGCACCACGACGGTGACGATCGGGACGGTCGCCTCGACCACCGCGTAGAAGAACCGGCCGCCGCGCTTGATGACGCCGATCTTCTCCTCCTCGACGCCGGGCAGCACGCCCGGGGTGTCGACGACGAAGATCAGGGGAATCCCGAACCCGTCGCAGAGGCGGATGAAATGCGCGGCCTTGTCCGAGGCCCGGGCGTCGATGGCCCCGCTGGACACCAACGGCTGATTGGCGACGACGCCGACGCTGCGCCCGTCCACCCGCGCGAATCCGGTGATCATATTGCGCGCGGCGCCGTCGCCGACCTCGTGGAACTCACCGTCGTCGAAGATGCGCACCAGGACGTCGTACATGTCGTATCCGGCGCGGTCGGAGTCGGGGATGATCGAGTCGAGTTCCCGGTCGGTATCGGTGATCTCGGGTTCGAGCCCGGGATTGACCACGGGCACCTGCTCGAAGCAGTTCGACGGCAGATAGCTCAAATACGCACGCGCCCAGTCGAATGCGGCCCGCTCGTCCGCCGCGACATGGTGGATATTGCCGTTCTGGGCCTGGTTGTAGGCCCCGCCCAGCTCGTCGAGGGTGACCTCCTCGCCGGTGGTCTCGCGGATGATCTCGGGTCCGGTGACGAACATGTGCGCCGACTCGGTGGCGATCAGCACATCGGTGTTGATCGGTGAATACACCGCTCCCGCAGCGCATTTGCCGAGCATCACCGAGACCTGCGGCACCACGCCGGACAACCGCAGCTGCCGTCGGCTCATGGCCGCGTACCAGGCGAGCGAGGTCACCGCGTCCTGCACCCGGGCGCCGCCGGAGTCGTTGATCGCGATGAACGGGCAGCCGACGTCGGCGGCGAAATCCATCGCCCGGGCGACCTTCCGCCCGAACATCTCCCCCACCGAACCGCCGAACACCGTCTGGTCGTGCGCGATCACCACCACCGGCCGCCCGTCGACGGTCCCGCGCCCGGTGACCACGCCGTCGCCGTACAGTGCGTCGGTGGCGCCGGGCTGCTTCACCAGCGCGCCGATCTCGAGGAAACTCCCCGCGTCGAGCAGCATGTCGATACGTTCGCGGGGACTGGGAATACCCTTCGCGGCGCGCTTGGCGACACCTGCCGCCCCGGCCGGTTCCCGCGCCGACGCGAGATGCTCGCGCAGCAGCTTCAGCTTCGCCGCGGTCGTCGTCTCCAAAGGGTCGATCCTCCTCGTTGCTGCGGGATTGCCGATTACGCTTCCAATCGACACTAGTAGGAATAGACGAGTACACAACGATGTGCACTGCAATAGACTCGCGAGCGTGTCGTCTACAGCAATGCAGCGCGGCGAGGCGCCGACATATCAGCAGCGCAGCGGGCGTGCGCTCGAGGAACGCACGCAGGCGATGATCGTCGCGGCCGCGGAACAGGTCATGACCGCGAGAATCGCCGAGCCCGGCCCGGACGGTTCGATCGCCCACCTCACCACCGCCGACGTGTGCGCGGCGGCGCGCGGATACGTCCGGCGCGACGGCACCGAGGGGCCGATCCCGAAGGCCACGATGTGGAAGCACTTCAAGACGATCGGCGCGCTCGCCGCCGCCGTGGTCGAGACGATGACCGCCGGGAACCGGCCCGTCCCCGACGAGATCATCGAACTGGCGGCCACCGGCACCCGGCCGGGCGCCCGCCGCGAGACCGACGACGCGGCGCGCTGGGAGGCGCGGTTCTCCAGCAGGCACTACAGCGTCACGCAGCTGGAGGAACAGTTCGACGCCGCCGCCACCCGCGACGACCGGCCCGACATGCTGTACTGGGCCGCCGAACTCGCCGCGCGCCATCTGCGCAGCCACCGGCGCGGCGACCGGGCGCACGTGCGCAGCGCCCGCGACTGGGCGCGCCGCGGGCTGCGCCTGGTCGATATCGCGTCCCGCCTGGACTGCATGATCGGCATCCGGTGCGCCCAGGCCGCCGCCGCGGCGGAGACCGTGCTGTCGCGCAGGCCCGATTACGAGCCGACCGGTCTGAGCCGGATCCGGTCGATCAAGGAGACCGAGATGTCGTTCGCCGCGGCGCTCGGCTGGGACCTGCACCGGGAGCTGGCGCGATTCCACGCCGACCATGCCCGCGGGCTCGTCGAGGCGGACCCGGAGCGCGAGATGCAGGCGATGCTGACCGTCGCGACGACGCTGCCCGCGCTGTGCGGACCCGATTCCGCGCCGACGCGAGAACCCCGCGACGGCGTGCGCGCCGAGGAACTCGCCGACATCATCGCGGGGCTGTGCCGAATCCGGCTGGCCTACGCCGACCACCCCGACCACCGGGACCTGTTCGCCGACCTCTTCGGCGATCGCGTGCCCGAGCTGACGCGGGCCCTGCTGGCATGTTTCCCGGCGACCAACGACGAGCGCCGCCGCCACGAGGGCAATGTCCGGGCGCTGCTACGCCTCGACGACCTCGCGCGGCACCTCGACCGCATCGATCCGGCCGCCGAACCCGAGACCTTCGTGTCCTATATCGCGGACTACGAGCAGGCCTCCGGCGATCTGCTGCGGACCACCGAATTCGGTAGCGTCCGTGACATTCTCGTCGCCCGCTACCTCACCGCCAAGGCGCGCACCCTCGCGCTGCACGAGGAGTGGCGAACCAGTCCGAGCCCAGCACAGGCAGGCGGTTCGCTCGTGCGCCCGAACCCGGCCGTGCTGACCCAGGCCGCCATCCAGTTCTACGACCACGCCGCCAAGGTCACCAGCAGGCGCGGCTCCGCCGGTGTGCTCCGGGACCGGGCGGCACGCGCCCGCGCGGAACTCGAACAGTCGAAACCGCTGGGAGACAACGGAAGCCCCGACGACGCGGAGGTGGCGGACGGCGCCTTCGAGACCATTCTCGAGGCGATCAACGATCTCGTGCTGATCACCATCAGCCGCCGAAACCGGTTCAGCGACACCGAGATCCGGCGGCTGCTCGATATGATCGACCCGATGTACTACTACATCACCTCCGGCCGGAACTGATCGGTGTGTCACGACTGCCCGCTGCTCGCGCGGCGCGGCGTGAACGTCGCCCACAGCGGTCCCACGGCGAGCCAGATCAGCAGCACCGTGGTCAACCTGCCCATCCACGTCCACAGCTGCTCGGTGCGGCCGGGCGAGCCGACCACGAACACCAACAGCAGCATGACCGTGCAGGCGATGGCCCAGGCGAGCAGGCACTTCCCCCACTCCCGCCACTCGTAGGGAACCCGCCCGGGATCGCCGGACGGCGGCGGCTTCACCGGTGGCGGTCCCCCGGCGAACCGGTGGTTGACCCGCTGGTCGACCCAGCGAATCGTGCTGTGCCCGAACGCAATACTGAAGCCCAGGTAGGCGGCGCCGAGCCCGTGCGCGGCGGTGGCGGTGCTGCCCCGGCCGAGGTCGAACACCGTCACGATAAGCAGCGCGAGGTCCAGCAGCGGCGTGCTGATCAGCAGCACGTTGCTGACGCGGCGCAGGCGCAGCAGATAGCGGGCGGCCAGCCCGGCCGCCAGCAGCACCCAGAACCCCACCTCGCAGGCCGCGATCATCGCCGCGAGCGGGTTGGTCCGAATCTGGTCGAGTATCCCCTCCATACCGTCGAGCCTGGCGCCGACGGCCCCCGCCGTGCGTCGGCGATCGGGGGCACACCGCGTCATCACTTCGTCGGATGCCCGCCCCGGACCGCTCCACCTTTCGTCCGAGGTCCGCGCGGCGCCGGATGTGTTGAGATGGAAGGTATGAGGGTGCCCAGGTTCGGCGACTGGCCCGCCTGGCGACGCGACGGGCTGATGGCGCTGGCCTGTTTCGGGGTCGGCAGCCTGCTGCTGGCGCTGCAGCTCCCGCTGACCGTGCGGTTCGGCACCAGCTGGTCCGTGCCCGGCTGGGCGCATCTCGTGCCGCTGGCCGGGGTCTGCTGCGCCCAGCTGCTGCGGACTCGCGCGCCGATCGCGGGTCTGCTCGCCGGGCTGGCGATCACCGCGGCCGCGGCACCGATGGGGTGGAGCCTGGGCGTGCTGTACGTGCTCTGCGACCTGCTCTACAGCGCGACCCTGAACAGCTCGCTGCGGGCGAATCGGATCATTATCGGCGGGGCCGGTTCGGTGGTGGTCGCGGCCGGTCTCGGCGCGGGCCTGGCCACCGGTGACTGGCGGAAGGGGCTGCTGACCGTCTTGGGAATCGGTGTGTTTCCGCTGATTCCGGTGTGGTGGGCGAACGAGGTGCGGGCGCACCGCACCATCGCCGACTCCGAACGTGCCCGCGCCGATCAGGTCGCGCGGATCGCCGAGCTGGACCGCCGGGCCGCGGTCACCGCCGAGCGTTCCCGGATGGCGCGCGACCTGCACGACGTCGTGGCCGGGCATCTGTCCGCGATCGCGATCCAATCCGAGGCCGCGCTGTCCATGGTGGACGGCGACCCGCGCATGATGCGGACCGTGCTGGCCTCCGTGCGGGAGAACAGCGTCGCCTCGCTCACCGAGATGCGGGCGATGATCGGGCTGCTGCAGTCGGACGGGACGAGCGAGCCCCGCACGGCTCCCGCCCGGCTGTCGGATCTGGAACCGCTGCTGGATTCGGCGCGCGCGGCCGGGCTGACCGTGCGCGCGAATCTCGATATCGCGCCGAATCTACCTGCGGCGCTGGATCTTTCCGCCTATCGAATCGTGCAGGAGGCACTCACCAATGCGGTCAAACACGCCCCGGGCAGCCGGGCCGAGGTCAGCGTGAGCCGAACCGACGGGAGGCTGGTGATCGACGTGACGTCCGACCGCGCCGAGGCCGCGACCGCTGCCGAGGGCGGCGGCACAGGCCTGACCAGCATGCGGGAACGCGCGCATGCGGTCGGCGGCGTGCTGACCGCCGGGCCTTGCGACGGGGGCTGGCGGGTCCGTGCGGAGCTGCCGGTGCCGGAGGCGGCCGGATGACCATTCGCGTACTGCTCGCCGACGATCACGCGGCGGTCCGGGTCGGGCTGGCGATGATCCTCGGCGCGGCCGAGGGTATCGAGGTCGTGGCCGAGGCCGAGGACGGCGATTCGGCGGTGCGCAAGGCCACGGCGCTGCGCCCGGATGTCGTGCTCATGGACGTGCGGATGCCGGGCCGCGACGGCATCAACGCCACCCGGCACCTGGTCGAACAGGGCATCGCCCAGGTGCTCATGCTCACGACGTTCGACCTGGACGAATACGTGTACGGGGCGCTGCGCGCCGGGGCGGCCGGATTCCTGCTCAAGTCGGTCGAGGCGCCGCGGCTGGTCGAAGCCGTCCGGCTGGTCGCCGCCGGGGACGGCGTGCTCGAGCCGAGCGTCACCCGCCGCGTGATCACCGCCTTCGCCGACGCACCGCGCCCGTCCACCCCGCCCGCCGGCCTCGCGGACCTGACCGACCGCGAACGCGACGTCCTGACCTGCCTCGGCGAGGGCCTGTCCAACCAGCAGATAGCCCGCCGCCTCTCGATCAGCGAGGCAACGGTGAAAACCCACGTCTCCCGAGTCCTCGCCAAACTGGACCTACGCTCCCGAGTCCAAGCCGCCATGCTAGCCCGCGACGCGGGCCTGACCACGTAATACGTTGCAGGTCCCTGTGGATTCCGGCCAAGAGCATGCCGGAAATACTGAGGGGCAACGCGTCCGACCTCACCCGGCATGCTTTCTCACATCCCCGGCATGCTCTCCCACATCTCCGGCATGCTCTCCCACATCCCCGGCATGCTCAACCCCATATCCCCGGCATGCTTTTCGCCGGGGCTAGTCGATCGGGTACCTGGACCCCAGAGCGGAGCGGTCACCCGACGCGAAGGTGGTGACGAGGTCGTCGGCTACCTGGATGAGGGTGTCGCGGCCCTCGACCGCGACGGCCCAGTCGCGGGGTAGGGCGGCGACGCCGTACATGGCGCCGAGGAGGTTGCCCGCTACCGCGCCGGTGGAGTCCGAATCGCCGGAGTGGTTGACCGACAACAGGAGTGCGGCACGCACGTCGCCGGTCCGGACCGCGTGCAGGGCGCAGTACACCGCGACGGCCAGGCATTCCTCGGCGATCCAACCCGCGCCGACCTGCTCGACCCGCTCGGGCGCGACCTCCTGTTCCGACAGCTCGACCGCCCGGCTCAACGCGGCCACGGCTTCACCCGCCGCGGGGAACACCGCGAGCTGAGACATGGTCTGCCGCACCGCATCCGGCAGTTCGACACCGTTCACCACGCGGTCGACCAGCGCCGCGAACGCCCCCGCCGCGAAGTATCCCGTCGGATGCCCGTGGGTCAGTTGCGCGGCCCGCGCGGCCACGGAGAAGGCGTGATCGGGCCCCATCCCGATCAATCCGAACGGCGCGGACCGCATCACGGTGCCGCAGCCCTTCGATCCCGGATTCACCGGCCCCTCCTGCCCGAGCGGGCTCGGCGCCAGGAATTCCCGCGCCTGCCGCCGCAGGCCCGACATGCACGCATTTCCGGGTGCGCGGACGGCGTGCAGAAACCGCAGGCCGATCAGCCAACCGCCGGGCTCGGGGCCCTCTTGGTCCTGGGTGTAGAGCCAGCGCAGGTAGGCGCGTTGCAGGGCCGGGATCGGATCCGCACCCGGCGCGGCCCGCAGCAGCCCTTCGGCCGTGAACAGCGTCATCTGAGTGTCGTCGGTGATCTGTTGCGGCGCAGACGGATCGGACTGCGGGAGGAATCCCGTCACCCCGTCGGCGCCGTACCGCTCCCGGATCTTCGGCAGCTGCACGAACTCGATCGGCCACCCGAGCGCGTCACCGATGGCCCCGCCCAGCAGCGAGCCCCGAACACGGTCGAACACCGTCGCGTAATCCATCACAAGACAGCAACCCTAGGTGACCGCGCGGAACGGCTGCGCCGGAGCGCAACCCCGACCGCCCCGATCAGTAGGCGATGAACAGGATCTCGTCGCGGGAGTACTCGTGCCCCGGATGGTTCGCGGCCAGGTGGGCCTGCGTCTTCTCCACCAGATCGTCCTCGTCGGTCCCGACGATGGCTTCTCCGCAGGGGCAGTTCAGGTTTCGCTTCATCAGCTTGTCCTTCCTTCTTCTTCGCGAGTCTAGAGGGGCGGGCTAGGGCGTGCGCCCGAGGACCTCGTAGATGATCTCCAGACCGTCCTCCTCGTCCCACTGGCGCCCGATCTCGACCAGGCCGTACCGCGAGGCCAGCCGATAGGAAGCGGTATTGCGAGGGCTGATCGATGCCCGGACCGTCCGTATCTGCGGATCCTCCCCCGCGCGCCGCAACAGCGCCTCCAGGGCCGCGCGCGCATAGCCGCGACGCCGGTGTGCCGGATCGATGGCATAGCCGACCTCCACCGTCCCCGTGCTGTCCGGCGGTGCGTGATAACCGGCCATCCCCACGGTGAGCTGCCGCGGCACGTCGACGACGGCGCCGGTGACCCAGGCCGCGCAGGCCGGATCCTCCCGCGCCTGCCTACCGCGCCACGCCCACACCCGATGCCAGACCGGATCCGTGAAGTACGCGGTCAGCGGCACCGGGCTGAGCGCATTCGCCGCCGCCAGATCGCCCGCGGTGAGCGCGTCGAAGATCGGACCGCTCAGCGGGACGATCCGGACGACCGGATTACGGCCGACCTCGCCGGGCACGGCCTGCTGCAATGACACGCATCCAACCTCTCACACCCGCGGGCGGATATCTTCGGTGCGACGGAAGGAGATTCGGACGTGCAGGATGGCGACCCGCTGATCGTCGTGGACGCGGCCAATGTCGTCGGTTCGCGCCCCGACGGCTGGTGGCGCGATCGCGCGGGCGCGGCGCGGCGACTGCTCCTGCGGCTGAGCACGGCCGAACATCTCGGGGACATCGTCGTCGTCCTCGAGGGTGCGGCGAAGGCCGCCGCCCCGTCCGGCGGCGAATTCGACACCCTGCGCGTGGTGTCGGCGGAGGGGTCCGGGGACGACGCCATAGTCGCCGAGGTGGCCGCCGCCGGGCCGCCGGTCACCGTCGTGACCGCGGATCGCGGGCTGCGCGCCCGGGTCGAGGCGCTCGGCGCGCAGACGGTCGGACCGCGCTGGCTGCTGGACCGCCTCGAGCCCTGACCCGATCACGCGGAGGCGGTGGGCTCCCAGTCGTTCGGGTGCCCGTGCACCGCGGGGTCGTAGAGCACGACGAACCGGAACTGCTGCGGCGCGGACAGCGGGAAGGGGCCCACGCTCAGTTCCTCGGAGGTATATCGGTCGCTGCTCATCGTGCGGACCCACTTCGGGGTCCGGTCCTGCTGGTCGAGCCACTTCTGGAAGACCGAGCGCGACGGCTTGGCGGCCATGATCACCGACATCAGCGGTAGCGCCTCGAGCTCCTCGACGGTCGAGACGAATCGTAGGCCGCTCACCCGTCGTGCCCCTCCCGGCCGAGCTTCGGATTCCGTTCGGCCGTATCCCTCGTTCGCTCGCGTTCCCTCATGCGATTGATCTTCCCATCCACCCCCACCTGCGGTGGCGCGCTTCTCGCGGATTACCGGACGGGGGGATTGTCCGCG
>NZ_BDBV01000020.1 GCF_001613165.1 Nocardia mexicana NBRC 108244 | reverse complement strand
GCACAGGAGCCCGCTCCGCGCCTAGCGCGAGGTGGTGGTGCAGCAGCACCGTCAGGTGGGTGCGGGCGTCGTCGAAGGGGCGGGGGGACTTGAGCGCGCGGCTCTGCACGATCGCACCCTCGATCGCCGACAGCAGCAGGCCCGCCAGCGAATTCGCGATCTCCGGCGCGGCACCGGCGGCGACCAGCCCGCGGGCGAGGCGATCGGTCCATTCGGTGAACGCCTGCCCGGCCGCGGACTGGACCGCCGGGTCGAGTTCGTCGAGGGCCGCGGCCATCATGAACGACCCCTCCCGGTAGTCGCTGGCCTCCAGCGGGTCGCGCCAGAACGCGAACAGCGCGTCCAGCCACTGTTCCGGCGTCGGCGCGGTGGCGAGCGCATCGGCCGTCACGGAGACGTGCGAATACACCACGCGCGACACGATCCGCGCCGCCGTCTCCACCAGTTCGCCCTTCCCCGAGGGAAAGTGCTGATACAGCGAGTTGCGCGAGGCGTTGCTGCGCTTGAGCAGTTCACTCAGCCCGGCCGCGTGCACGCCGTGCTCCTGCACCGTAGCGATGGTGCTGGCGATCAATCGGGTGCGCGGTCCGGCGGTCACGCGAAGCCCTCCTACCCTTGTGTGAACCGATCGGTTCATGTTAGACCTTACATGCGTGAACCGATCGGTTCATGCGAAGAGAGGATCGCCGTGCCCGCCCACATCGCCACCGCCACCCCGGTCACCCATGCCGAACTCCTCGGACTGGGCGTGTACCGGCCCCGCCGTGTCGTCCCGAATGCCGAGATCGTGGACCGCATCCAGTCCTCTGACGAATGGATCCGCACCCGCTCCGGCATCACCGCCAGACGCTGGGCCGAGCCCGACGAGACCGTCATCTCCATGAGCACCGCGGCGGCCCGCGAGGCACTCGCCGCGTCCGGGATCGGGGCCGACCAGATCGACGCGGTGGTGCTGGCCACCTCGTCGCAGATGGTGCTGGGCCCGTCGGCCGGTGCGGTGGTGGCCACCGAACTCGGCATGCACGACACCGCCGCCTTCGACGTGTCGGCCGGATGCGCCGGATTCTGCTACGCGCTGGCCAATGCCGCGAATCTGGTGCGGTCCGGCCAGGCCCGCTACGTGCTGGTGATCGGCGTGGAGCGGCTCACCGATCTGCTCGATCCGACCGACCGCACCTGCGCGTTCATCTTCGCCGACGGCGCCGGGGCGGTCGTGGTGGGTCCGGCGGAGGCCGAGGGCATCGGCCCGGTCGCCTGGGGCTCGGACGGCAGCCAGACCGCGGCGATCAAGCAGGACAAGGATTTTCAGCAGTACTTCGCCGAGGTCGCCGCGGCCGAGGCGAGCGGCGGCAGCACGGTGCGGCCCTACATCCGGATGGACGGCCAGGCCGTATTCCGCTGGGCGGTCACCTTTCTGGAGAAGGCCTGCCGCGACGCCCTCGACCAGGCCGGTGTCACCGTCAACGACCTCGACGCCTTCGTGCCGCACCAGGCCAACAGCCGCATCACCGATGCGCTCATCCGCGTGCTGGCCGTCCCCGACAATGTCGCGGTGGCCCGCGATATCGCCGAGACGGGCAACACCAGCGCCGCCTCCATCCCGATGGCCATGGAGGAACTGCTGCGCTCCGGCGCATCACAGCCCGGGGATGTCGCGCTACTGCTCGGTTTCGGCGCCGGGCTCGCCTACGCGGGCCAGGTCGTGCGCCTGCCCGCGATCACGTAGCGCCAGCTGTCCGGCCGACGTACTCCCGGCGCCCGTCATTCCCAGCACGCTTCGAGCACCCGTCATTCCCAGCACGCTTTTGGCCGGGATCCCGCTACTCCTCTTCCGACCGCAGGCCCAGGGTGCGCTCGGCGTACAGCAGGGCGAGGGCGTCGAATCCGGAGTGCATGATCTCGTCGACGCCGATGTCGGCGGCGCGGCCGTGCAGGTAGATCAGCGCCTCCAGGGCCTCGGTGCTGCCCGCGACGCGCAGCGCCTCGTCCCGGGTGACCCGGCCCTCCTCGCATTCCTGGTGGATCACGAATGCGAACAGGACGCGCCGGGCGTCCTGCTGCATCTCGGTCGCCTTCAGGTACGCGTTGATCTCGGCGGCCGTATCGGCATGGGGCGCTTCGGATTCGACAACCGTCGCGGTGTAGACGTACCGGTCGTCGGATCGGGTCCAGCGCGCGCCGGCTAGATGGCCGGTCTCGAATCCCACGTCGGCGAGCCGCTCCGCGATCTGGAACGGATCATCGGACAACAGATAGCCGGGCGCCGGTTCATCGAGTCCGGCACGCTGCGGGTACGCCTCCCAGACGACCTTGGTCACCGGCCTACCCTAGCCGAGCGACGGCCCGGCGAGCGCATCCGTCAAGTGGCGTACATCCCGATGACCGGCTTTCGCGACGGTTCCAGGGTGGCGAGGAGGGTACGCATGACATCCTCGGAGACCGAGACGCATCCGGCGGTCGGCTTGTCCACCGCGACGTGGACGAAGAACGCCGAGCCCTGCCCCGCGACCACGGGTGTCCGGTTGTAGTCGATGACCAGGGCGTAGTTGTACTGCGGATCGGTTTCCCCGAGATTCTCGGCGGCCTCGGTGTCGAACGGGCACTCCGAATCGGCGCACTGGTACTTCTGGTTGTAGAGCGGGCTGGCGGTATCCGACACCCACCACCAGGTGTTCGACGGATCGACGGGCAGGTAGGGCAGCCGCGCCCGGGTGTCGGACATGCGGCCGAAGGCCTCCGACACCGCGAACGTGCCCTCCGGGGTGAAGGAGGAACCCTCCCTCGCCTGCTTCGAAATCCCTTCCTTGCCAACCCATGCCGGTGTGCTGAGCGTGCGCTTCCAGCGACTGCCGCGCTGCCACAGTTCCAGCGTCCCGTGGTCGGCCCCGCGCTTCGCCGTCACCCAGACGACCTGGGTTCCCGGGACCGCGTCGGCATCGAACGGGGGCTCGTCGGCCGTGAGCCCGGGCAACAGTAGGAAAATTCCGGTCACCGCCAGGATCACCACCACTACCGTGGCGATCAGCCAGCTCGCCTTGTTCCGAAAGTCGCTGTTCGACATTCCCGTTCACGTCCCTGCCGGTCGATTGATCGCGAATACGCTGCGGGTGATCATGCCCGATCTCCCCGGATCCCGCACCGATCTCGCGCAGCTGCGCGCAGCCTGCTCCAGTTGCTCGTCGGGGCGGGCATCTATTCGCTCGATGCCCGGCTCGCCCGCGCCTCCGACACCGTGGTGTCGGCCGCGGCCGGGCGGGATCTCAGGCGCGCGGCGAGAGTAGTTCGGCGACGAGAGCTTCCACCAGTTCGCGGATTTCGTCGCGGATCGGTCGTACCGATTCGAGGTCCCGGCCCGCGGGGTCCTCGAGCTGCCAGTCCCGGTAGTCCACGCCGGGGAAATACGGGCAGGCATCGCCGCATCCCATGGTGATCACCACGTCGGAGGTTTCGACGGTGCCGGGGGTGAGCAGCTTCGGCTTCTGGTCGGCGATGTCGATACCGACCTCCCGCATAGCTTCCGCCGCAACGGAATTGATCGATTCGGCAGGAGCGCTCCCGGCCGACCGCACCTCGATCGCATCTCCCGCGAGGTGGGTGAGGAAGCCGTGGGCCATCTGCGACCGTCCGGCATTGTGGACACAGACGAACAGCACGCTGGGCTTGGGTTCACTCTCGGCGTGTGGCGATCGGGCCTGTGCGGCAGGGCTTTCGGTCATGGCTGGCTCCGGATATCGGCCTGGGGGGATGCGGTGCTGTTGTCGCCGAAGCGTTTTCGCAGGGCGAGCGAGACGTAGACCAGGCCCACCAGGACCGGGACCTCGATCAGAGGGCCGACCACGCCCGCGAGGGCCTGACCGGAGGCGGCGCCGTAGGTGGCGATCGCGACGGCGATGGCGAGCTCGAAGTTGTTGCCCGCGGCCGTGAATGCCAGCGTCGTGGTGCGGGCGTAGCCGAGGCGCAGCAGCGCGCCGAGCAGGTAGCCGCCGCCCCACATGATCGCGAAGTAGATCAGCATCGGGATCGCGATCCGCACGACATCCAGTGGCCGGGAGGTGATCTGCTTACCCTGCAGCGCGAACAGGATCACGATCGTGAACAGCAGGCCGTACAGGGCCCACGGTCCGAGCCGGGGAATGAACTCCGACTCGTACCACGCGCGACCCTTGGCGCGTTCCCCCAGCCTGCGGGTGAGATACCCGGCCAGCAAAGGGATTCCGAGAAAGATCAGCACCGATTTCGCGATCTGCCACGGCGAGGCGTCGATGGTGGTCTGCTCCAGGCCCAGCCAGCCCGGCAGCACGGACAGGTAGAACCAGCCGAGCACCGCGAACATCAGCACCTGGAAGATCGAGTTCAGCGCGACCAGTACCGCGGCGGCCTCGCGATCCCCGCAGGCCAGATCGTTCCAGATGATCACCATCGCGATGCACCGCGCCAGCCCGACGATGATCAGCCCGGTGCGGTACTCGGGCAGGTCCGGCAGCAGCAGCCACGCCAGCGCGAACATCAACGCCGGGCCGATCACCCAGTTCAACACGAGCGAGCCGACCAGCAGGCCGCGATCGCCGGTCACGGTGTCGAGGCGGTCGTAGCGGACCTTCGCCAGCACCGGGTACATCATCACCAGCAGACCGATCGCGATCGGCAGCGAGATCCCGTCGATCTCCACCGCGCTCACCGCGTCGCCGATCCCCGGAATCCCGCGCCCCAGCACCAGCCCGACGGCCATGGCAGCACCGATCCAGACCGGCAGAAAACGGTCCAGGGTCGACAACTTGCCCACCACCTGGTTCCCGCCCGCCGCAGTATCGACGCTCACGCACACACTCCCGCCACGCACGACTCCAGATTCGACACACGTCTATATTGACGTACATCTAATCAGTAGGCAAATGAACCCCTCGTGAATATTGGGCCCACCGGTGTTCGGACGTCGGTCGTGGCGATCGCACGCCACAAGTCCGGTAGGGGCCCGATCGGCATCTGCGCGAATTAGGGTCGACGACTATGGGCGAAGGTCAGCAGGCATCGGTCGCGCTCGCATCGGCCGCCGAGACGGGGCGTCGGCTCGGCGAGGTGTGCGACCTGTACGACGAGGCGTTCTCGGCGGCTCCGTTCGTCTGGCCGGAGGGCGAGTCGGCCAGGCACGGGAAATGCTGGAGCGGTTCCTTCGGGATCCGACATTCGGTGTCGCCCTTGCCCAGACCACAGAGTCGCTGGTCGGTTTCGCCTACGGTGTCGGCCTGAAGCCGGACACTCCGTGGTGGGACGGCTTCCGAGAGCCCGTTCCCGACACCGTGACCCACGAGTGGCCCGGACGGACCTTCGCCGTCATAGACCTTGCCGTCCAACAGGATTGGCGTCGCCAGGGTCTCGGACGCCACCTGCTGGACGTGCTGCTCGGCAGCCGCGGCGAGGAGCGGGCGACGCTGGCCGTTCAGCCCCAGGCCACGGCATCCCACGCGTTCTACGAGGCCGTCGGCGGCTGGCGATTGATCGGGCGGCGGGACACCCCGGACTACATGTCACCCCAATTCGACATCTACGTGCGAGGGGTGGCGAACCCGTAGGCAGCCAGTTCTTCATCCAGATCGATGACGCACGGGGTGCTATCCCACGGCGCAAGCCCGGCACGTGCATCGAAGATGCTGTCCCCCAATCGATCTGAGCTGCACACCTTGGCCAACTCCGCGCTGTTGCGAATGGCATCCACCGCTCCGTCGACGTCGCCGAGGTCGGCGTGCGCGTTGGCAAGACTGATGTGGGTAAGTGCTCGATTACGCACGAACGAGTGATCGATCAGGCTCAACGCCTCCTCGGCGGCATGGCGCGCATCGTGCCCGGAACCCAATTCGTGGTGGCAATCGATGCGCAGCGACGCAACGAGGCCGGGGCCCGTGAAAGTATGCGACCGACGTGTCGGGCGACTGCGACTCCGCGGACGAGATCGCAGGTCGTCGCGTCGCGCCTCGCGGTCGATGCCGTATTCGTCCCCGGCACCGAGCATTTCGAGGGCGGCGAGATCCCCGCCGATCTCGTAGCGGTAGCCGACGTGATCACGGTGTCACCCGAGCACACCTACGCCCGCTGGTCGAACGGCGACCTCCCCGATCTGAGCCACGTCCCGGGGGACGCCGAGTAATGTGCGCGATCTCTACCGCCGTCGAGCGGGACGGCGGTAGCTCACCACCACACAACCGGTGGAATCCGGCCTGAGCATTCACTTTTCCGCCCAAGACGGCATTTATTGC
The DNA here is from genome assembly GCF_001613165.1 of Nocardia mexicana NBRC 108244. Taxonomy (GTDB): domain Bacteria; phylum Actinomycetota; class Actinomycetes; order Mycobacteriales; family Mycobacteriaceae; genus Nocardia; species Nocardia mexicana. Next base: position 72,790 of record NZ_BDBV01000020.1, on the reverse strand, counting down.
CACGAAGAATCGAAATGTGACCGCTCAGGCCGGTTTCCTCTATCCACCGTGGCCAAGCACGGCTGGCAGTGCGGTAGCGGGCAGCCGGGTCTGCTCGCGGCGTCCGCGGGCGGACGACGTCGGGCCGCGGAAGCCCGGTGCGCTAACCACATTGGCGCGCGCCCAGTCGGTCAGGTTTCTACCAAAGATCATCGTCACGCTCGCAAACCGTCGAGCACGAAGGGCAGGGCACCCTGCCAGGCGGCCGCCCCGGCGTTCTCGCCGAGCAGGGAGAGTGCCCAAAGCAGGTTCACCACGTCCTGGTCGGTGGCGTCGGGACGGATCGCCCCGGCGCGGCGGGCTCGGTCGAGCACCGCCGAGAAGTGCGTCATTCCCCGCGTGCACGCCTGGGCCAGTTCGGCGGCGGCCGGGTGGTCGCCGGTGAACGCCTCGAGCAGGCCGCGGTCGGCGGTGAGCTGGTTCAGCATGTTCTCGACGAAACCGGTGAAGGCCTGCCACGGATCCGGTTCGGCCGCAGCCTGTTCGGCGAATTCGTCGAGGGCGGTCAGGCGCGGTGGCAGCAGCGCATCAATGAGGGCGTCGCGCGTCGGGAAGTGGTTGTAGAGGGTGCCGATGCTGACCCCGGCCCGCCGCGCGATCTCCTCCAGCGAGCCCGCGAGGCCCTGCTCGGTGAACACACCGGCCGCCTCGTGCAGCAACCGGTCGCGATTGCGGGCGGCGTCGCGGCGCATCGGTCGGGTCACGTCGCTCATCCTACAAAACTTGAGGCACCCCTCAATCTAGTGCTAGCCTCGAGCCAAACTGAGGCACCCCTCAATATTTTCCAAGGAGCTTGATTTGAGCACTCCAACAGCGGTGATCATCGGAGTCGGCCCCGGCCTGGGCATGTCCATGGCCCGCAGATTCGGCCGCGAGGGCTACCGCGTCGCCCTCGTCTCGCGCAGCGCGGACCGCCACCCCGCCTACCTCGCCGACCTCTCCTCGCACGGCATCGACGCCACCGCGCACGCCGCCGACGTCACCGACGCGGACCGCCTGACGGCCGCGTTGTCCGAGATCGCAAGCGGCGGCGATATCGAGTTCGCCTACTACGGCCCCGGCCCGACGCAGCCGATCGTCCCGATCACGGATATCGACGTGGAGATCGCGCAGTCGGCGTTCGACTGGGTCTGGCCCGCCGTGCGGGTCGTCGGGTCCGTACTGCCGGGGATGCTCGATCGCCGCGCCGGCGGGCTGATGTTCGCGGGCGGGCTGTCCAGCGTCCGCCCGATGCCGATGCTCGGCCAACTCGTGCTGCCGGTCGCGGCCCTCCGCAACTACGCCCTCACGCTGCACGCCGCCCTCGCCGACCGCGACGTCTACGCGGGCACCCTCACCATCGGCGGCCTGGTGGAACGCGGCGACATACACGCCATGGTGACCTCGGATCCCGCGAAATTCGGTGCCGCCGAAGGACATACGCTCAACCCCGACGATCTCGCCGATACCGCGTGGGAGATGTACCGCACCCGCGATCGCGCAGAGCAGGTGTTCGACATGCTCGGCTCGTAACCGTCCCCGTCCCGCCGATTCCGTCGGGATCGCACGGGATCTGCCCGGCAGGGGGACGCGACTCCAACACACCGACGGGACGGCTTCAGTACACCGATCGGGGCAGGCCACAGAACGTGCGGCGATGACGGACCCGCCGCCGAAACCGGATGCCGAGTCGACAGGACGAGATTGCGGCGGAGCGCAAAGCCGGTGCCGGAGTGAGGATTACGTGGATAGCGCCGGATTGGGGGTGAGGATGCGGCGCAGGATCGTCTCGATTTCACGGCGAGACGGGGGCTCCCCCCTGGCCATCGTCTGGACGCTGAAGCCGGACATTGCGGCGGACGCCGCGGCGGCGGTGTCCGGATCCGTGTAGTGCAGCAGCGTGTCGTAGCTGAGCCGGGTGTAGCGGTCGGCGATCGGGCGCAGGGCGGGGCGGCGCAGGGCGGCGAGGTAGAGCTCGGACTCCAGGATGTTGTGGCTGCGGTCGTCCTCGACCGAGTGCAGGAACGAATCGGCCAGTGCCGCAACGAGTTCCTCGACCCCGAGCTGTGGACGGGCGGTGCGCCATTCGTCCAGGTAGTGCGCGAAGCGGTCGACGGCCCGCCGCAGCGCCGCCTCGATCAGGTCGTCCTTGGACGCGAAGTGATAGGTCGTCGCACCCAGCGGCATGCCCGCCGCGGCCGCCACCGCGCGATGGGTCAGACCCTCGATCCCCTTGTCGGCGATGACGCGCTCGGTGGCCGCCGCGATCTCCTCGACCCGGGCCCCGGGGTCGCGCCGTCGCCGCGCGGGCTTGTCCGTCGACATGCTCCTCCACTCATCTGGGTTCGCTCCAGCACACTACCGTACATCTGTACAAAATCTTTCGAACCAAACCCCCAGGTCAGTCCGTTGTTCCCGGGCGAGGAGAGATTTTGTACTTGTGTACTTGTACATTTGTACTCTAATCTGGCAAACATCCCGCAATCGACTGGAGGAGTAGTCATGGAGATGCGCCGAGTGAGTCCGCTGATGATCGTTCCGGACACCGCCGCCACGCTGGACTGGTACGCCGAACGTGGCTTCGACGTGGTGCGCGATATCGCGCCCGACGACCTGCACCTGATCGTCAAGGACGGTGAGGCGTTCGCGCAGGTGATGGGAGCGGGCGAGGCGCACAGCTTCCTGCCCGCCAAGGCGGACACCCCGACCGGAACCATGTCGGGCTGGCTGTATCTCAACCTGGACGACGCCGCCGCCTTCATCGATTCGGTCATCGACCGCGTCGAGGTGGTCAAGGACGAGAAGTTCGACTTCGGGCGCGTCCTGTACTTCCGCGACCTCAACGGCTACACCATCGGCGTCAACCAGATCCAGCCCCTCGGTTGATCTCTCGCGACGAGGGCGCCCGCTACCCTCACCCGCATGGGGTTCACGCATCAGATCCGAGTTCGGTACGGCGACTGCGATATGCAGGGAGTCGTGTTCAACGCCAACTACTTTGCGTTCGTCGACGACACGATCGACATGTGGCTGCAGGATGCGCTGGGCGAGGGCTATCTCGACGGCTTCGACTATTCGGTCAAGAAGGCGGCCATGGAGTGGTCGTCGCCGGCGCGGCTGCGCGAGGTGGTCGAACTGACGCCGGAGGTGACGCGCTGGGGGCGTACGTCTTTCGATGTGGCGGTGCGGCTGGCGGTCGGGGATCGAGCGGTGGGCCGGGCGGAACTGGTCCTGATCAGCATCGCGCACGACACCTACGAGCCGACACCGGTGCCCGAGCAGGTGCGCGAGGCGCTGGGCTGAGCGCAAGTTGTCGGACCCTTCTGGCAACGTGAGCCCCACGCCGCGGCAGGACCCGGCCCGGATCGACAGCCCGCCCGGGCGTCGGGCAGGATGTACGGCGCGGACAGCGACCGGGAGGAGCCCAAGGAATGCTGCGGTTGATCATCGGCCTCGCAGCCGGATACGTGCTCGGGACCAAGGCCGGGCGAGCTCGCTACGAGCAGATCAGCAAGACCACCCGCGCCATCACCGCCAGCCCGGTCACCCGCAAGGTCCTGCAGGTCAGTCGACAGAAGCTGTCGGACAAGCTGAACACCCAGCCCAAGCTTGAGCCGATGGAGCCACTCGACGAGCGCACCACAGTCATGGTTCCGCAGGATCAGCTGCGGCGCTGAAGATGTCCTTGAGGCACACTGGGAACGACATCAGATGCTCGACTCGGGAGGCGACATGAGCCTACACAGCGAACTCGTAGAACTTGCCGCTGACATCGAGGTACCCGAGGGTTTCCGGGCAGACGCCAAGGGGGATGTGATCGTCGTGTCGCCGCAACGACCCGAGCACTGGCAGATCATTCTCGACACCTGCATCCGACTGCACTCCCCTGAACTCCGCACCACCTCCGACGTCAAGATCCCAGGCACTGGCGAGAACGCCAAGGCCCCGGATGTGGGCGTCTTTCCCAAGGAAGCCGAACTTCACGCCTCCAACGCTCTGGCATTCGTAGAGGTCGTATCGCCCAGCAGCCGGGAAACCGACTACCTGGACAAGAGCGGGATCTATGCCGATGCTGGCGTACCGGAGTACCTGATCGTCGACCCGGACCGCGAAAGCTGGACCTTGAACACCGAACCCGCCGACGGTAACTACCAGCACACGGTCACCAAGCCGATCACCACGCCGGTCACCATCGCCGGAGTGCAGGTCGAGTTCGAGTAACTGGTCCTGTCAGCCGACGGCGAAGTCGCCGTAGTCGCTCATGGCCTGCGCCAGCAAACCCCTTGCGGTACTAGCTGACCGCGCCCATGGCCTGGGCGAGGAGGCTTTTGCGGTATTGCTCCAGGGCGACCAGGTCGCCGAACAGTGCCATGTAGGCGTCGGGCTGTTCGGTGGAGGAGACGCGCTGGAGCTTGGACTTCAGCTCGGCGATCTGGCGGCCCACCCAGGACTCCTGGGTGCGGGCCAGCACTCCCGTGACGAAACGCTGGATGTCGTCGACCGACTTCACCGGGAGCGGCTCGGCGGACAGTTCCGACACCAGGGCGCGCAGCGTCAGATCGTCGGTGTGGTCGGCGACCCGGGTCACCCATTCCGAGCCACCCAGCCCGGCCGCGGTGCCACCCGCCTCGGCGATCGCGGCCCGCACGGCGATATAGGCCGGGTGCGTGAACGCCTCCGGCTCCAGCGAGTCGAACATCGGTCCGGCCAGCGCCGGATACTGCAGCGCGGCCGCCAGCACCTGCCGCTGCGGCAGCAGTACCGGATCGTTCGGGCTTGGGCGGGCGGCCGGATGCTCGGAAACCGTTGCGGCGGGCTCGGGTTCGCGGCCAGGGGCACCCTTGCGGGGACCGCGGCGCGCGGCATCACCCACACGGCGCACCACCAGCTGGATATCGTCCCAGCCGACCCAACCGGCCAGCTTGGTCGCATACGCCTTGCGCAGCGCGTTGTCCTTGATCTGCGCCACCACCGGCACCGCCCGGCGCAGCGCCTCCACCTGACCCTCCGGGGTGTCCAGGTTGTGGTCGGCGAGCAGGCCGCGAATCACGAACTCGTACAACGGCACTCGCCGCGCCACCAGGTCGCGGACCGAGCCGTCGCCGGAGCGCTGGCGCAGCTCGCACGGGTCCTGGCCGTCGGGGGCGACTGCGATGTAGGTCTGCCCGGCCAGCTTCTGATCCCCGGAGAACGCCTTCAGCGCCGCCGCCTGACCGGCCTCGTCACCGTCGAAGGTGTAGATGATCTCGCCGCGCCAGAAGTTGTCGTCCATCAGCAGTCGGCGCAGCACAGACAGATGCTCGTCGCCGAATGCGGTGCCGCAGGAGGCGACGGCGGTCTTCACGCCCGCCAGGTGCATCGCCATCACGTCGGTGTAGCCCTCGACCACGACCGCCTGGTGACTCTTCGCGATCTCCCGCTTGGCCAGGTCCAGGCCGAACAGCACCTGAGACTTCTTGTACAGCATCGTTTCCGGCGTATTGATGTACTTCGCCGTCATCTGGTCGTCGTCGAACAACCGCCGCGCGCCGAAGCCGATGATGTCGCCGCCCAGGTTGCGGATCGGCCACAGCAGCCGCCGGTGGAATCGGTCGATCGGGCCGTGGCGGCCCGGCTTCGCGAGCCCGGCGGCCTCCAGCTCCTTGACGTCGAATCCCTTGCGCAGCAGATGTTTCGTGAGGCTGTCCCACCCGGCGGGCGCGAAGCCGCAGCCGAACTGCCGGGCGGCATTGCCGTCGAAGTTGCGGTCGGTGAGGTACTTGCGGGCGGCCTCGGCCCCCGGCTCGTTGAGCTGCGCGGCGTAGAACTCGTGCGCGGCGGCGTTGGCGGCGACCAGGCGCGAGCGGGTGCCGCGGTCGCGCTGCACCGAGGTGCCGCCGCCCTCGTAGTTGATCTGGTAGCCGATCCGGTCGGCCATCTGCTCGACGGCCTCGACGAACCCCACGTGATCGATCTTCTGCAGGAATGCGAAGACGTCGCCGCTCTCGCCGCAGCCGAAGCAGTGGAAATGATTGTGGTTGGGGCGCACGTGGAACGACGGCGACTTCTCGTCGTGGAACGGGCACAGCCCCTTCATCGAATCCGCACCGGCACGCTTGAGCGAGACGTACTCGCCGACGATGTCCTCGATGCGCACGCGTTCACGTATTGCCGCGATGTCGCGATCAGGGAGTCGTCCGGCCACGATCACCGAGTGTAGCCGCGCGCTCGGCGTGTCTCCGACCCGGACGGCGCACCGCGATCGTGATCAGCGGGCATCCGAGTCCGCGCCGCCGCCGCGTCAGGCGATAGCCGCCGCGACCCGTTCCAGGCGGCTCTCGGTGTAGGAGGCGATCTGGTCGACGATCACCCGGACGCGGGCGGTGTCGTCGCCGGCCGCCTCCCACCAGGGCAGCAGCAGCGCATCGAGGCTCCGCGGCGCGGATTCCAGCAGGTGCCCGGCGACCAGCAGGATGCGTTCGCGCTGGGCGGCCTGGCGCTTGTTGTGCTCCGGATCCGACATCACATACCGCAGCGCGACCGTCTTTAGCATCGCCACCTCCGCGGCGACGATGCGCGGCACCTCCAGGTCGGCGGCGTAGCGCGACAGCCGCCGCCCGCCCCAGGTCTCCCGGGTCGCCTCCACCGCCGCGGTCGCGAACCGCCCGACCAGGTCGCTGGTCAGGCGCTTCAACTCCACCGAGGCGCGCAGGGTGCCGTCGTATCCGGCGGCCGCCGCGATCACCGGGAGTTCCGACAGGCGCTCGGCCGCGCCGATCAGCTCGTCCAGGGTCAGCGTGCGGTGCTGCGCCTGGCCCAGCTCGGCCAGGGCCGCCTGCTCGGCCGGATCGGCGAGGGCGCGCAGGTCGATGCGGCCCGCGATCACGCCGTCCTCGACGTCGTGCACGGAATAGGCGACATCGTCGGACCAGTCCATGACCTGCGACTCCAGGCTCTGCCGCCGCACCGGGGCGCCCTTGCGCACCCAGTCCAGGCGCGGCAGGTCCACCTCGTACGCGCCGAACTTCGAGTTCGAAGCCGTTCTGCCCCAGGGGTATTTGACCGTCGCGTCCAGCGCGGCCCGGGTGAGGTTCAGGCCGAAGCTCTCCCCCGCATCGTCGAACACCTTCGGCTCCAGGCGGGTGAGGATGCGCAGGTTCTGGGCGTTGCCCTCGAATCCGCCGTGCGCGTCGGCGAACTGGTCGAGCGCGCGTTCGCCGTTGTGGCCGTAGGGCGGATGGCCGATATCGTGGGCCAGCCCGGCCAGATCCACCAGGTCCGGGTCGCAGCCGAGGCCCTCGGCGATGCTGCGGCCGATCTGCGCCACCTCGAGCGAGTGAGTGAGCCGGGTGCGCGGGGTGTCACCGTCGCGCGGGCCCATCACCTGGGTCTTGTCGGCGAGGCGGCGCAGCGCGGCCGAATGCAGCACGCGCGCCCGATCGCGGGCGAAGTCGGAGCGACGCGCGGGAGCCGGAGACCAGCGCAGTCCGGCCGTGGAGGTCACCTCCGGCACCATCCGCTCCCGGTCCGGGCCGGCGTAGGCCTCTTCTGTGCTCATGCTGCGCCCTCCGACGCCCGAGCGGGGACCTGCGCGGTCACGCTCCGCTGCCGCCGACCGCTCATGCTCTATCCTCCGCAGGCACGAAACTCACTGTTCCGCAGTGTATTTGAAGTCGGAGGAGAAGTGGGTGAGGTGGTACCACAGCAGTGCCGCGGTCTCGCGGGCGATGCCGTGCAGCTGTGATTCGCGCGTGTAGACGGCCGGGCCGGTGCGGGTCGGCGCGGTCCACGCCTCCAGATCCTGGTCGCGGGTCATGGTGCGGGTGCGCAGCGAATGCCACGGATCGCTGACCAGCACCGCCGACGACAGGTCGCGCTCATGCATCGCGTCCGCGACGGCCTCGATGCTCTGCAGCGTGTCCGACCCGGACTCCACCGCCAGGATCTGACCCCCCGGGACGCCGTGGTCCTCCAGGTAGGTCTTGCCCGCGGCGGCCTCGGTGTAGTTGTCGCCGACGCGTTTGCCGCCGACGGTGATCACCATCGGCGCCACGCCGCGTTCGAACAGCTTGTGCGCCTGCTCGAGCCGGGCCTGGAACACCGACGAGGGGGTGCCGTTGTACTGCGCGGCGCCCAGCACCACGATCGCGTCCGCGCTCGAATAGTCGTCGATGCGCGCGACCTGCCACACCCGCACGGCGGTGCCTCCGACCAGCACGATCGCCATCAGCACGGTGCCCAGGACCAGCCGGCGCGCCCACCGCAGCGCGCCGGATCCACCCCGGCGCGAGGTCGGCGCGGGGGTGGTGGGACGCGTGGGGGCGGGACGGGTGGGGGCCGATGGCATCCCACGAGTCTGCCAGCGCTCGGTCACGCCGAGGTTGCGGAGCGACCGCCACGGCATCCAGCGCTTTTTCACCAACCGCGGCGACGCCACTCCGCCAGCTGCGGGCGTTCGGCGCCGAGTGTGGTGTCGTCGCCGTGGCCGGGGTAGACGGCCGTGTCGTCGCCGTAGCGGCCGAACAGCCGGTCGGTGACATCGGCGTACAGCGAGTCGAAATCCTGCGGCGACCAGGTCTTGCCCACGCCGCCGGGGAACAGCGAGTCGCCGGTGAACAGGTGGGTGCGCCCGGCGCCGTCGGTGAGGGCCAGCGCCACCGAGCCCGGCGTGTGGCCGCGCAGGTGGATCACCGCCAGCGCCAGATCGCCGATCTGCACGGTGTCACCGTCGGCCAGCAGCCGGTCGGGACGGACCGGGAGCGGGGCGGAATCCAGTTCGTGGGCAGCGGTCGGGACGCCGGATTCGGCGGCCACCTTGGCCAATGCCTGCCAGTGGTCGGGATGCTGATGCGTGGTGACGATCAGCCGCACCTGCCCCGACGCCTCCTGGCCGAGCAGCTCGAGAATCCGGTCCGGCTCGTTGGCCGCGTCGATCAGCAGCGCCGCGCCGGTGGCGGTGTCCTGCACCAGATAGCAGTTGTTGTCCATCGGGCCGACCGACATCTTCACGATGCGCGCACCCGGCACCTCGCGCTGCTGCGGGGCGGAGCCCTGCGAGACATGGCCCGTGTAGGGGGTTTCGATCGCGATCACCTGCCCGATCGTAGCGCGCGGCACCACGGCCACTGCACGATCCCGCGGCTCCGCCGATGATGAGTTCCCGCCGGGCGCCGAGTCCTTATTCGTGGATCCGTCCATTCCGAGTGAGGAGTACACGATGAATCGTCCGGCCGTGGTGTCTCGGGACGAGTGGCTGACCGCGCGCAAGCGGTTGCTCGCCGAGGAGAAGGAGGTCACCCGCAGCATGGATGCGCTGGCCGAGCGGCGGCGCGCACTGCCGATGGTGAAGATCGACAAGGATTACGTATTCGAGTGCGCCACCGGCAAAGTCGGCCTGGCGGAGCTGTTCGAGGGCCGCCGTCAGCTCGTCGTCTACCACATGATGTGGCGCTGGGACCTCGATGCGGGCTGTCCCAGCTGTGCGCTGCTGCTCGACAACGTCGGCCCCGTCGTCCATCTCAATGCCGTGGACACCACCTTCGCGGCGGTGTCGCGCGGGCCGTGGGACACCCTCGCGCGCTACCGGGAGCGGATGGGGTGGGCGTTCCCCATGTACTCCTCGCACGGCAGCGATTTCAACTACGACTTCCACGTCACCATGGACGAATCCGTGGCGCCGGTGGAGTACAACTACCTGACCAAGGCCGAGCTGCTCGACCGCGAACTGCCCTGGTTCGTCGACGGTGAGCAGCCCGGCACCAGCGTGTTCTGGCGCGACGACAACGACGATGTGTTCCACACGTTCTCGTCCTTCGCCCGCGGTGGCGACGTCCTCATCGGCACCCACAACTATCTCGACCTCACCCCGCTGGGCCGCGGGATGCATGTCGGCGAGCGGGTGCATCGGGATCGCTACGCCGCACCGGCGGTGCACTGCCACTAGGACCGGCGCGCCGCCGCCGATTCCCCGGAATGGCGGCGGCGCAACCACATTCGGCCGAACCGGCAACGGACGTCGGGAATCAGCAGCAGCGGCAGGATCACCAGGCCCACCGCGACGATCAGCCAGGTGTAGGCGTAACTTGCCGTCTCCACAACGATATTCACCGCGACGACGAGCACGCACGGCACCGCCACCAGGACGAACAGCGCGGTGTAACCCCAGGCGCGGGATTGCACGGCGGTGACGGCCGCGGCACCGCACAGCACCACGCCGCACAGCGCCACCATCGCGACGCGAAATTCGAACAGCCACCCGAGCCGGTCCCGGACGGTGCGCGCAGAGTCCCGCGGGATCACCACTACTCCCTAGCCGTAACTCACGCCGCATCGCGCGGATCCCCCCGCGCAGCACCAACTTTGGAAAACACAATAATGCGACCGCACGATTTCGGCATCCCCTGGCCGCAATTCGCAGCGCCGGAGGTTTCGCGCACCCCCTGCGTGTTCTCGCACCCCCTGCAGGCGTCGAAAGCGGTGCGCGAGCTCGCAGGGGGTGCGCGAGCTGGGGCTCAGGGATGCAGGACGATCTTGCCGCGGATGTGGCCCCGTTCGAGCTCGCGGTAGGCCTCGCGAACCTGGGTGAGGGGGTAGGTGGCGGCGATGGGGATGTCGAGGGTGCCCGCGGCGGCGAGGTCCGCCAGCTCGGCGACCACGTCGATGGTGTCGGCGGCGGCATTGCCCTCGGCCTTGACGCCGTACTTCGCCACGGCCGGGAAATCGACCACGGTGTCGATGCGGTCGGGATGCACGCCCAGCTCGATCGCCAGGTCGACGTACCCGGAGCCGTAGAGATCGATGAAGGCGTCGATGCCGTCGGGCGCGACCGCCCGGATCCGCTCGGCGAGCCGATCGCCGTAGGACACCGGCACCACCCCCAGCGACCGCAGCCACTCGTGGTTGTCGGCGCCCGCGATCCCGATCACCGTCGCGCCGCGCGCCCGAAGGAGTTGCACCGCAACCGAACCCACTCCCCCGGCGGCCGCCGACACCGCGACCGTATCGCCCTCCCCGGCCGCCACCGCCCGCACCGCCGCGAACGCCGTCGTCCCCGCCACGAACAGCGAACCCGCGACATCCCAGGACAGCCCGGCCGGTTTGGGCGCCACCTGTTCGGCGGACACCACCACGTGTGTGGCGTGGGCAGCCCGATTGTGGGTGAAACCGACCACCTCGGCACCGACCGCGATCCCGCTCACGCCCGCCCCGACCGCGGCGATGCGGCCCGCGAAATCGCTGCCCTGACCGGACGGGAACGTGGCCGGGAAGATGTCGTGCAGCGCGCCGCTGCGGATCTTGCCCTCGCCCGGATTGACCGCGGCCGCGACCACGGCGACGACCACCTCGCCCGGCCCGGGTACCGGATCGGGGACCTCCACCACGTTCAGCACATCGACATCGCCGTACCGATCGAACCTGACCGCCTGCGCCATGGGCTGCACCTTCCTGTCCGGGCGTCTCGTGGGACCGAACAGCAGACCTGGCAAGGATAATTCCCGCACGCCGATCGCGGAGTGCGCATGCGCTCTACCGGCCCGTGTTCGGCACAATCCCGGCCCTCAGTCGCGTCGGCGCAGGTACTCCGCGAGAATCGGGCCGATCACCTCCAGCGCCTCGGGGGTGGTGAGCTGGTTGTGGCCGAACTCGACCTGGTGGGCGCTGATCTCCCCGGTTACGAACGGGCGCCAGCTCGCGGCGTTGGATTCGGCGTCGCGGGGCTCGGCGTCGCGGGACTCGCGGTCACGGGAATTGGGGCCGCCAGGCTCGCGGTCGCGGGACTCAGAGTCGCCGGGCTCGGGGTCGCGGGTGTCCGGTTGTTCTGCGTCGCGGTGGTCGGTGGAGGTGAAGAACAGGAGGTCGCCGTCGAATGTCTCCGGGCGGTGGGCGGTGGTCTGCTCGGCCAGGTGCCGGAAGTCACGGTAGAGGTGGTCGAGGTCGGCCGCGGTGAGGGCGCCGAACAGGCCGCCCGCCCGCGCCAGCAGACCGGCCGCATCCTCGGAGGTCAGCTCGGCGTCGTCCGCGACCGTCACGCCGCCGAACTCGGCGAGCAGTTGCGCGGGTGTCGGCATCCGGTCGTCGGTGATCTCGGTGGTCGCGACCGCGCCCGCCCGGCTGTCGAGCATCACCAGCGCCGCTACGGCCGCGCCGCGCCGCTGCAGTTCCACCGCGATCGCCTGGGCGATCGGACCGCCCGCCGAATAGCCCAGCAGCACATAGGGTCCGCGCGGATGGACCCGGAGGATCTCCTGGGTGTATCGGACCGCGAGATCGCGCACGGTCCGGTCGCCGCCGCCGTCGGTGATGCCCGGCGACTGCAGGCCGTAGACCGGGTGGCCCTCGAGGTAGCGCACGAAACCCGGGTAGCACCAGGCGAGTCCGATGGCAGGGTGCACGCAGAAGACCGGCGGCCGCGTCCCTTCGGTACGCAGCGGCAACAGCACCCGCAGCGCCGGATCCAGCTCGGGCTGGTCGTTCAGGTCGCCGAGCCGGGCGGCGAGGGCAGCGGGGGTGGGATCGGAGAACATCCAGTGCACCGGCACGGCGATACCCGTGCGCTCCCGGATGTGGGCGACCAGCCGGATCGCGACCATCGAATTACCGCCGAGGTCGAAGAAGTTGTCGTCGGTCCCGATATCGGCGACGCCCAGCACGGCGCCGAACCCGGACACCACGACGCGCTCGAGTTCGGTCTGCGGGGCGCGGTATTTCCGGTGTGCGGCGGCGAGATCGGGCACCGGGAGGGCACTCCGATCCAGCTTGCCGTTGGGGGTGCGCGGGAGGGTCTCCAGCGCAATGATCGCCGCGGGGACCATGTAGGACGGAAGCCGTTGTGCTACAGATTGTTTGAGCGCAGCCGTGTCGATTCTTCCGGTGCGTGGCATCGCATGGGAGCCGTTTTCGGGCGATGGGACCGCCGTAGCGGTACCGACCTGCCCGGCCGACCGCATCGACGACCCATCGTCCGCTGATTCCCGCAACAGTGCGGGTTTCCGCTCGTCGTTCGCACCCTCGGGCTCGTCTAGTGCCGTCGCCGGAACCACGTAGGCGACGAGCATCGGGCCGTGTCGCTGGTCTTCGCGGATGAGCGCAACCGCCTGTGCCACAGTGGGCTCCGTCGTCAGGGCTGCTTCGATGTCGCCGAGTTCGATGCGCAGTCCGCGCAGTTTCACCTGGTGGTCCGTGCGGCCGAGGAATTCCAGCTCGCCGCCGCGCCAGCGCACCAGATCACCCGTGCGGTACATGCGTTCTCCCGGTTTCCCGTACGGGTCGGGCACGAACGACGCCGCCGTGCGCGCGGACATGCCGAAATATCCTCGGGCCATGCCGATTCCGGAGAGATAGAGCTCGCCCACCATGCCGTCGGGCACCAGTCGCAGCCGATCGTCGAGGGCCCGCGCGCGCACGCCGGGCGCGGGTGTCCCGATCGTCACCGGCGCACCCGGCCGCAACGGCCCCGAACCCGTTGCCCAGATTGTGGTTTCGGTGGGGCCGTAGTCGTTGTAGTACCGGCGGTCGCCCACCGCCCAGTTCGCGACGAGGTCGGGCGGGCAGGGTTCGCCTCCCGTGATGACCACGCGCACGGTGTCGACGGCCTCCGGGCGCAGCGTGGACAGTACCGACGGCGTGCAGGCGATGTGGGTGATCCGTTCGCGCACCACCAATTCCGTGAGCGGTTCGCCCGCGAACACCGACGGTGGCGCGATCACCAGGCATCCACCCGCCGACACGGCCAGCAACAGTTCCAGTACCGCGGCGTCGAAACTCGGTGAGGCGACGTGCAATACCCGGGAATCTGCGGTGAGGGTGTTGCGTTCGCGTTGTGCCACCGCGAGATTCGCCAGCCCGGCGTGCGTGACGACGACACCCTTCGGTGCTCCGGTGGACCCGGAAGTGAACAGCACGTACGCCGGGTTGCCGGGGCGGACTTCGTGCCCGGGCAGCATTCGTCGCGGGTCACTTGTCCCGACTCGCCCTGCCGCCGCCGGGTCGGTGAAACCGGCTCGCTCGTCTGCGTTCTCGGATCGGGGACGTGGCAGCCCGGGGTGGGAATCGCCGCCGCCTGTCTGCCTCGCACTCGAGAACGGCGCGAAATCGGCGTTCTCGGGATCGTCGAGCACCAACCACCGCACCGCACCCGGGAATCGGTCATGCTGGGACCGAACCGTCAGGCCGATCCGCACCCCCGAGACGTCGAGTATGCGGGCGATCCGCTCCGGCGGGTATGCCGGATCGACCGGTACGAAGGCGGCGCCGCTCTTGGTGACGGCCCACACCGCCAGCACGGATTCGATCGAGCGCGGGATACCGACGGCGACGAGCGTTTCGGGTCCCGCTCCGGCACGGATCAGCCACTGCGCCAGGCGATCCGAGAGCACATCCAGTTGCCGGTAGGTGAGCTTGTCGCGTCCGCACACCACCGCGGTGCCGTCGGGGTTCGCGGCCACGGCGTCGGCCAGCAGTTCACTCAGCACGCAGGGCGCCGCGGCCGCCGGTGCCGTGCGCATCAGCAGTTCGGCGCGCTCGGCGGCGTCGAGGATCCCGATATCGCCCACCGGCCGGGCGGGGTCGTCGGTGACGGAGCCGAGGATGCGCCGCAGTCGACGGCTGAGCAGCCGTGCCGTCGGCTCGTCGAAAAGGTCTGTGGCATAGCCGATCCGCAGCTCCCAGCCCGAGTCCACGCCGATCACGGTCACGGTGAGGTCGAATCGGCTGCTGGTCTGGTCGAGATCGAGGGGCCGCGCGGTGAGGCCGGGCAGCGTGAATTCGATCGGCGCCAGATTCTGGAAGATCAGCATCACCTGCACGAGCGGATGCCGTGCCACCGAACGCGCCGGGGCCAGCACCTCCACCAGCCGTTCGAACGGCAGATCGGCGTTGGAGAAGGCGTCGAGATCGATGCGCCGGACCCGGTCCAGCAGGCTGCCGAAGCCCTCCGCGGGGCGAATTCCGGTGCGCAGCACCAGGGTATTGACGAACATGCCCACCACGTCGTCGAGCGCGGGCTCGCCGCGGCCCGCGACGGGGGTGCCGATCGCGATGTCGGCCGCGCCACCGGTGCGGGCCAGCAGCACCGCGAGCGCGGCGTGCAGCACCATGAACGGCGTCGCATGATGGCGGTGAGCCAGATCCTCCACGCGCGCAACCAGATCGGAATCCACACCGAAGCGCACCTCGTCCGCCCGATACGACGGCCGGGGCGGTCGCGGGCGATCCGACGGCAGGGCCACGTGGTCGGGCAGATCCGCGAGCGTCCGGCTCCAGAACCGGTGCTGGCGGCCGATCAGCGAATCCGGATCGTCCTCCTTGCCGAGCCGGGCCCGCTGCCACAGCGCATAGTCGCCGTACTGCACCGGCAACGGCCGCCACCCGGGCGCCTCCCCTCGCAGACGTGCCTCGTAGGCGGTGGCGACATCACGAGCCAGCGGCCCCATCGAGAAGCCATCGGTGGCGATGTGGTGAATGACCACCGCGATCACGTGCTCGGTGGTGGATTCGGCTGTGGCGCTGCCGGACTCGACAAGGACACCATCGGACTCAGCGACGGGACCGTCGGGCTCGGCGGCGCCACCTGGTCCCGAAACGGTCCTGACGGAATCGGCGGCGGTGTTCGGTGATTCGGCGTCGGGGCCGTCGACCTCGGTGACGTGGAAGAGGCGGACTCGGACCGGTACGGCGGCGGTGACGTCGAAGCCGGTTTCGATAGTGCCGCGGATTGCGTCGTGTAGTTGGTCCGGGGTGACGGGTATCGGATCCAGTTCCGGCACAACGGTGTCCGCGGGGAGGATGTGCTGGCGGCCCGTGCCGCCGTGATCCGGGTACACCGTGCGGAGCGTCTCGTGGCGGTCGATGACATCGCGCAGCGCGGTCCGCAGCGCCGCACGGTCGAGAGTTCCTGTGAGCCGCAGCACGACCGGGATGTTGTAGGCGGGTGAGGCCGGGTCGTAGCGGTTGACGAACCACATTCGCTGCTGTGCCGGTGACAGCGGCACCGGCTCCGGTCGCGGGCCCGGACGCAACAGCAGAGGTGCGCTGTCGTGACCGCGCTCGTCGAGCCACCGCGCCAGGTCGGCGACGACCGGCGTCTCGAACAGCGCGCGCACCGGCACCTCGGTGTGCAGCGCGGCACCGAGCCGGGCGGCGACCTGCGTCGCCGACAGCGAATCGCCGCCGAGGGCGAAGAAGTCGTCGCGGGCGCCGACACGGTCGTTGTGCAGCAGCCGCCCGACGACCTCGGCGACGATGCGCGCGGTCCCGGTCGGCTCCACGTATTCGGTCTCCGGCAATTCGGGTTCCGGCAGGGCCCGCAGGTCCACCTTGCCGCTGGCGGTCCGCGGCAGCTCCGGCAGCACCCGGATCGAGCTCGGCACCATGTAGCGCGGCAGACGATCCGCCGCCCAGGCGGTGAGCTCGGCGGCCGTCGGCGGATGCTGCGGTCTGGCAACGACATAGGCGCACAGCACCGCCGCTCCCGTGCGGGCGGGACGCGAGACGGTCACCGCGGCGGCGACGCCCGGATGCGCCGTCAGCACCGCGTCGATCTCCGCGGGCTCGATGCGCACTCCGCGCACCTTCACCTGAGAATCACTGCGCCCCAGGTACTCCAGCATCGGCTCGCGTCCCGCCTCGCACGTCCAGCGCACCAGATCGCCGGTGCGATACATGCGGCCACCGGTCGCGCCCGGGTCCGCGACGAACCGGCTCGCCGACAGTCCCGGCCGCCCGCCGTATCCGCGTGCCAGCCCCGGCCCGCGCACGTACAGCTCGCCGACCACGCCCGAGCGCACCGGCCGCAGCCAGCGGTCCAGCACGGCCAGGTGCACGCCCGGCACCGGCGCGCCGAGCGCGGCCGTGGTCGCGGAGGTCATGGCGCCGGTGAACGTCACGGCGACGGTGGTCTCGGCGGGCCCGTAGGAGTTCACGAGCAGCCGGTCGCGGCCGACGCGGTCCACCAGCGCGGGCGGGCAGGCGTCGCCGCCGGTCACTACGACCTCGAGCCCGGCCAGGGCCTCATCGCGCAGCGTCGCCAGCACGGCCGGCGTCGAAAACACATGCGTGGCACCGCTGCCGACCAACTGCGCGGCCAACTCGTCACCGGCGTGCGTCTCCGGCGGCGCAACCACCACCGTGGCCCCTGCCGCAAAAGCCCCCAGCCACACCAGAATCGAAGCATCGAACCCGGGATTGTGACAATGCAACACCCGCGCCCCAGCCTCGATCCGACACCGATCCCGCGCCCCCGCAGCCAGATTCGCCAATCCCCGATGCGTCACCACAACCCCCTTCGGGGTCCCCGTAGAGCCCGAGGTGAACACGATGTACGCGGGATGATCGGGCCGCAGCACGCCGCGCCGCTCGGTAGCTTCGGCAGCTGAGGAGCCCACAACGGTGTCACCGGGTTCCGACATGCCGTCTCGCGCATCGCCGAGCAGCGTCCATGCGATTCCTTCCGGCAGGCGGGAGCGCAGGGATGCGGTTGTGATGCCCAGTACGGCACCACTTTCCGTGGCTATTGTGGCGATGCGTGCTGCGGGGGCGGTGACGTCGAGCAGGACGAAGGCGGCGCCGGTTTTGGCGACCGACCAGGCCGCGACGAGCCAGGCTGCCGAGCGTGGCAGGGCGATGAGGACTGCCGATTCGGGGGCCGCGCCGAGGTGGATCAGGTGGCGTGCCAGGCGGTTCGACAGGGCGTCGAGTTCGCCGTAGGTCAGCTCACCGTCGACACCGACGACAGCGGTCGCGGCCGGGTCGATGTTCCGGGTCAGCAGGTCAGGCAGGGTGAGCGCGGGAGAACCCGCAGGGCCCTGCCAGACACCGCAATTCGCGGGTGGATCTCCGGCGAGCAGCCGGGCTGTCCGCTGATCCGGGTCGCGCACCAGCCCTGTCAGCACCGTCCCCAGCCGGTCGGCGATCGACTCGGCGTCGACCGCGTCGAAGTACTGCGGCGAATAGGTGACGACGAGCCGGAGGCCGCCGCTCGCGTAGGCCGCCAACGACAGCGGATAGTGGGTTCCATTGCGCCAGTGGATGTCCGTGACCTCGATCGCGGTCCGTCCGATGGCGGCCGACAGGGCGGTCTCGTCCACCGGATAGGACTCGAACACCGTCGTGGTGTCGAACAGCGGGCCGATACCGGTCGCCGCCTGGATCTCGTCCAGTCCGAGCACATGCCGGTCGGCCAGCGCACCCTGTTCCCGCTGCACGCGGGTCAGCAGGGACCCGGCGGATTCGGCCGGGTCCAGCGCCACCCGGACCGGAATCGTGTTCACCAGCATCCCGACCAGGCGTTCAGCGCCGGGCAGTTCGGGCGGGCGGCCCGACACCGTGGCGCCGAACACCACGTCGCCGGATCCCGTCAGGTCGGCGAGCAGCACAGCCCACGCCACCTGCACGAGGGTATTCGCGGTGAGCTCGCGTGCCGCCGCGAACCGCCGGACCTGGTCCGAGAATCCCTCCGGCAGCGGCACTTCCACATCGACGAAGGCCGCCGCGGCGGTTCCGCGCGACGCGCGCGGCGCCGCCAGAGTGGGCCCGGACATCCCCTCCAGCGCCCGCGCCCAGGCCGACCGCGCGGCCTCCGCGTCGTGTCCGGACAGCCATTCCAGATAGCGGCGATAGGGCACCGGGTCGGCGAATCCCGCGTCGTCGCCGCCGGTTTCGTAGAGCGCGATGAGCTCGCCGAACAGCAGCGGCATCGACCAGCCGTCCAGGATCAGGTGGTGGTTCGTGATCACCAGCCGGAATCTCCCCGGTCCGCGCTCGAGGCACAGGAAGCGGATCAGCGGCGGGCGGTCCACCGCGAACGGCTCCCGCAACTCGGCCGCGGCCATCGCCTCCGTGTCGGCGTCGGAAGGCAGCCGGACGTGCCGCCACGGCACCTCCACCTGCGAAACGATCAGTTGCACAGCCGAATCGGACGACGGGACGAAGGCGGCCCGCAGCACGTCGTGCCGCCGCACCAGCGCCGCGGCGGCCGCGGCCAGCCGGTCCGGATCGAGGTCGCCGGACAGGTCGATCACCGCCTGCACGGCATAGTGGTCCGGCCCGCCCTCGGTCAGGCGCGCATGGAACCACAGGCCCCGCTGCAACGGAGCCAGTGACCACACGTCATCGATCCCGGCATACCGCCGCTCCCAGGCCTCTCGCTGTTCCGGCGATACTTCGGCCAACGGCCCGCCTACGGCCCGGACATCCACATCCTCCGGCCGTTCGGCGACTATCGCGAGCGCGGCAGGCGTCCGGTGGTCGAATACGTCGCGCGCCGAGAAGACGTACCCGGCCTGCCGAGCGCGGGCGACGAGCCGGATGGCCTGCACCGAGTCCCCGCCCAGCGCGAAGAACGACGAGTCCGGGCCGGTGCCCTCGGTATCCAGCACCTCGTCGAACAGGGAGCACAGGGCATCCTCGACGGCCGTGGCTGCCCGCCGGACCGGTTGCCCGGCAACAGGTTCCGGCAACGCCGCGCGATCGATCTTGCCGTTCACCGTCAACGGCAGCGCCTCCAGCACGGTGACCGTCGCCGGGACCATATAGGGCGGGAGCCGGAGCGCGAGGTGCTCGAGCAGGTCCGCCTCGGTAACCGCCGTCCCGGCGACCGGGACCACGTAGGCGGCCAGCGCCGACCCCGCGGGCGCCGATCTCGCCACCGTCACGGCGATCTCCACCGCCGGATGCTCGGCGAGCACCCCATCGATCTCACCGAGTTCGATCCGCACACCGCGCAACTTGACCTGGAAGTCGCTGCGTCCCACGTATTCGAGCACGCTGCCGCCGGCCGAATGCCCGTTGCTCCAGCGCACCAGATCGCCGGTGCGGTACATCCGGCCGCCGGGCGGGCCGTACGGCGCGGCCACGAATCGCTCCGCCGACAGTCCCGCCCGCCCCGCGTATCCGCGCGCCAGGCCCTCCCCCAGCACATACAGCTCGCCCACAACGCCTTTCGGCACCGGCCGCAGCCAGCGGTCGAGCACCATCAGCGCCGCGCCGGGCACGGGGTTTCCCAACCCCGCTGCCGTGCCCGTCGCCAACGCGCCGGTGAAGGTGGCCGCGACCGTAGTCTCGGTGGGCCCGTACGAATTCAGCAGTGTGCGCCCGGTTCCGAAGCGCGCCACCAGTTCCGGCGGGCACGGCTCGCCACCGGACGAGACGGCCCGCACGCCGTCCAAGGCACCGGGAGGCAGCGACGCCAGCACGGCAGGGGTCGAACACAGCTGCGTCACATCGTATTCGCGGATCTGCCTCGCCAGCTCCTCCCCGACCACCGGATCCCCCTGCGCGATGACGAGTGTCGCCCCGGACGCGAAGGCCATCAGCCATTCCAGCACGGCCGCATCGAAACTCGGATTCAAGCACTGCAGCACCCGAGCCCCGGGCCGCACCCCATACGAATCCACCACCGCCGCAACAAGCCCCGCCAATCCCCGATGCGTGACCACAACACCCTTCGGCACCCCGGTCGACCCGGAGGTGAACACGATGTACGCCGGATTGTCGACACGCGGATCGACGTGGCCGACCACATCCGCATCGCGATCACGCGACTTCGCGGAGGATCGGTACGGGGCATTCGTCGCGGCATCGCCCGCCGCCCCGCGGCCCCGTCCGCCCTCACGGTGAACAGGACCGCGACCGCGCCAAGTCGGCACCGTATCGCCCGCGTATTCCGAGACGTCAGCCGATTCCGAATCGACTGCCGGAGCCGAGCCACCGATCTGCCCCGAGCCGATCGCCGATGCCGGAGCGGCATCTTCCTTCCGCTCCCTCATCGGCCTCCCGGACTCGTCGAGCACGACCCAAGACAGCACATCGGGCATACCGGAAGCGACCGCCGCGCTGGTTATCCCGAGCCGAGCACCACACTCCCCCGCTATGCGCGCCAATCGCTCGGGCGGCATCGCGGGCCCGACAGGTACATACGCCGCGCCGGTTTTGGCCACCGCCCAGAGCGCGACCGTCGCCGCCACAGACCGCGGCATGGCCACCAGCACCGCCGACTCCGGTCCGGCGCCGCGGCCGGTCAGCAAGTGCGACAGGCGGTCCGATGCCTCGTCCAGCTGCCGGTAGGTCATGGTCCGCTCGCCGCAGACCACCGCGGGCGCATGCGAACCTGCCAGTCGGCGACCGGCCGAGAGGATCTCGGGCAGCAGCCGCGGCGGCGGCGCGGGCGCACCGCGCAGACCGACGGTGAGCAGCGCCTCGTCCATCGTGAAGTAGTCGAGGTCGGCGACCGGGGTGTCCGGCTGGGCCGCCAGCAGCGACTCGAAGACGGTCAGGAACCGCCGGTGATGGCGCGACAGCGAATCCCCGTCGTACAGGCGGGGATTGGCCGCGAAGTCCACATGGATCGGCGCACCGTCTCCGTGCTGGTAGAAGTTCACGAACAGGTCCTCGATGGGACCGGAGGTGACCACGTGCAGCTCCGAGTCCAGGCCCTCGAAATCGATGGCACCCGGGAACATCATGACATTGATGACCGGCCCGACGATCCCGCGTCCGAAGTCCGGCGCCCCGCCGCTGCCGATGTCCTCGTAACGGAATCGCTGGTGGCGCAGCGCCCCCGAGGCCGCCAGCCGCACCGCCTCCAGCACCTCGCCCACGGTCGCGTTGCGGCGCACCGGAATCCGCAGCGGCACGATATTGGCCACCATGCCGCCGGAGCGGCGCAGCAGCGCCGTGGTCCGCCCGGACACCGCCAGGCTCAGCACGACATCCTCACTCGCGGTGAGGCGTCCGTAGTAGAGCGCGACGGCCGCCATCACCAGCGCCGCCGACCCGGTCTCCAATCGGTCCGCCGCCGCGGCCAGCCGCGCCGCGACCCGGTCGGGCAGCTCGTAGCGGTGTTCGCGGGCGAGCGCGCACGCCGGGGCGGTCGCCGAGACCAGGCTGCAGCGGCTCGGCATGCCCGCAGTATGCGCCCGCCAGTACTCGGCGTCGGTGCCGAACCGGCTCGAATCCCGGTACGCCACTTCCGATTCGTGCACCTCCAGCAGCGACGACGCCTTTCCCGGCGGCGTCGGTTCGCCCCGCATCCGCGCGTTGTACAGCTCGGCGACCCGGTAGAGCATGGTCATCGAGCCGAATCCGTCGAGGAGGATGTGGTGCACCCGCGTGTACCAGAGGTAGCGCTGCTCCTCGACGCGGATCACCATCGACAGCCCGAGCCCGTCGCCCAGCAGATCCACCGGCGCCGCGACGTCCGCGCGCATCCACTCCAGCGCCGCCGCCACCGGATCCGGCCGGTCCCGCAGGTCCAGATACTCCACGGCCGGTTCGACGGCGGGATCGACGATCTGCTGGGGCACACCGTCGATCTCGGCCAATCGCAGGACGCCGGAACCGAATTCCCGGGCGGCGACGATGGCGGCATGACGCAGCGCCGCGAAGTCGAGGCGCCCGCGCATATCGATGTACTGGGCCTCCGACAGCGGCACGGCCGGATCCAACTGCTGGGCGTACCACAGCCCGAGCTGCGCGGGCGACAGCGGAAACACCGCGACCGACGCGGAATGCGAAACATCTACGGACATGACTGCTCACCGGGACCGGCAGCGGCGAATCACTCGGGCTGCGCGTGGTAGGCCGGAACCTCGACGTCCGGCCGGGATGTCAAGCGCCCCACCACGACCGCGCGGACATGCGCGGGCAGCGACGGCGCGAACTTCCGGACGTAGGAGTTCATCCACTCCGGTCGTTCCAGCAGAAAGGGAAAATCGGTCGTCATCATGCTCCGCACCACGAGCATCGGCAGCGGCGCGTCAAGGGGTCGAAAGTCCTTGTTCCACAATCCCGGTTGATCACATCCGGGATAGAACTGACCGAGCATGTTCCCCTGCTCGACGAATTTGCTCTTGAGTTCGTCGTGGATCACATCGATCGCCGAATAGTCGACCAGATCCGGAAATACCGTGATCATTGCGCGCAGCACCGAGGTGGAACTTCCGTTGCCGGTCGGCAGCATCGGATACACCTCGAGCGCATCGGTGATTATCGTGCGCATCCACTCCAGCCGCGGCCGCGGACCGGGAATGTGCCCTATCCACAACAGATCTCGCGTCATAGACGGCCGCACGAAGGGGCACACCGGCCCGTCTCTGCCCAGCTCATCGCACGACAGGGTGAGGAACCGCTCCGCCCACATTCGGAATACCCCGGCCGTTCGGCTCTCGGTCGAACCGACCGTTTCGGTTTCCGACAACGAGGCCCACCGCATCCCCGACCGGGGGCCGACAACACTCTCGCTCATTGCTTCCACCTCGCGGCAGGGTGCGACGACTGACGCCGTGATTACGGCGATGCACCCCTGCAATATTCATATTGTCCGAGAGGAGGGAGATGTTTCATGAGTAGTCGGCTACCCCAATTACCGGGGACCCGAATTCACGGGGCTTCGTGAGCCGCGCTAAAGGACGACTTAACCGATAACGGCGACCACAAATCTGAAAATGATTCTTACGGTATCGATATCGCCCACGCGGTGCGCTATGCCCCGAGCAGCCGCTGCGCCAGGTAGCCCTCGACCTGATCGAGCGCGATCCGCTCCTGTGCCATGGAATCCCGCTCGCGCACGGTCACCGCGTGATCCTCGAGGGTGTCGAAGTCGACGGTGATGCAGAACGGGGTGCCGATCTCGTCCTGGCGGCGGTAGCGCTTGCCGATCGCCTGCGCGTCGTCGAACTGCACGTTCCAGTTCTTGCGTAGCTGCGCGGCGAGATCGCGGGCCTTCGGCGACAGATCGGCGTTGCGCGACAACGGAAGCACGGCCGCCTTCACCGGCGCCAGGCGGCGGTCCAGCCGCAGCACGGTGCGCTTCTCCATGACGCCCTTGGCGTTCGGCGCCTCGTCCTCGTTGTAGGCGTCGATGAGGAAGGCCATCAGCGAGCGGGTCAGACCGGCCGCGGGCTCGATCACGTACGGGATGTAGCGCTCGCCCGTGGCCTGATCGAAGTAGTTCAGCTCCTGGCCCGAATGCTCCGAATGCGTCTTCAGGTCGAAGTCGGTGCGGTTGGCCACGCCCTCCAGCTCACCCCACTCGCTGCCCTGGAAGTGGAAGCGGTACTCGATGTCGACCGTACGGGTCGAGTAATGCGACAGCTTCTCCTTCGGGTGCTCGTAGAGCCGCAGGTTCTCCGGGTCGATGCCCAGGTCGGTGTACCAGGCCAGGCGGGTGTCGATCCAGTACTGGTGCCATTGCTCGTCTTCACCCGGCTTGACGAAGAACTCCATCTCCATCTGCTCGAACTCGCGGGTGCGGAAGATGAAGTTGCCGGGCGTGATCTCGTTGCGGAAGCTCTTGCCGATCTGCGCGATGCCGAACGGCGGCTTCTTGCGCGCGGTGGTCATCACGTTGGAGAAGTTGACGAAGATACCCTGCGCGGTCTCCGGGCGCAGGTAGTGCAGGCCCTCCTCGGACTCGATCGGGCCGAGGTAGGTCTTGAGCATCATGTTGAAGTCGCGCGGCTCGGTCCACTGGCCGACGGTGCCGCAGTCCGGGCACGCGACCGAGGCCATCGGGACCGTATCCGGATCCTCGATCTTGTTCTTCTCCGCGTACGCCTCCTGCAGGTGGTCCTGCCGGTGCCGGTGATGGCAGTTGAGGCATTCGACCAGCGGATCGTTGAACACGTTGACGTGGCCCGACGCCACCCACACCTGACGCGGCAGAATGATCGAGGAGTCCAGGCCCACCACGTCGTCGCGGCTGGTCACCATGGACCGCCACCACTGCCGCTTGATGTTCTCCTTCAGCTCCACACCCAGCGGGCCGTAGTCCCACGCCGACCTGGTGCCTCCGTAGATCTCACCACTGGGGAACACGAGACCCCGGCGCTTGGCGAGATTGGCGACGGTGTCGACCTTCGACTTGGGTGCCACGACTGAAGCTCTCCCTCTGGGATGGGTGCGATAAGCGATTCGGTCCAGCGTATCGGCCGCACCCGGGCGCGGTCGAAGCAGTATCCGCACCCGCCGCACGGCTGTGGCCTCCCCCATACCCACCCCGCCGAAAACTACGATTTCGCACCATACGGGAGACACGGGGCAGCCAAGATTGACATGCGCACCTGTGCATACCAATAATGGCATCGGTTTCCAATAAGGAGTTGGTTCGATGACCGCCGACAGCGGTGTCCCCGCACGGCGCAGCCGCGTCGCCGTGGAGGCACCCACCCCGATCCCGCACGACCCGTATCCGTACCGGGCTCCCAGCGCTCCCGAGGTGCCGCCGCGAGGCATCCTGGACAACGCGGGCGAGCTGCTACGCGCGCTGGCGGCCCCGGTGCGCATCGCAATCGTGCTGCAGCTACGCGAGTCTCCGCGCTGCGTGCACGAATTGGTCGATACCCTGGGCGTGACGCAGCCGCTGGTGAGCCAGCACCTGCGCATCCTGAAGTCGGCGGGCGTGGTGCGCGGGGAGCGCACCGGGCGCGAGGTGATCTACGAACTCGTCGACGACCACCTGGCGCGTATCGTCGTCGACGCCGTCGCACATGCCGAGGAAGGGTGATTCGTGCCGGACCACACGGGCACAGCCGAGAAGACTGTCGGGATTCGCAGCACCCGCCAGCGGAGCGCGATCGCCGCGCTGCTCGGTGATATCGAAGAGTTCCGCTCCGCCCAGGAGCTGCACGACGAGCTGCGCCGCCGCGGCGAGGGTATCGGCCTGACCACCGTCTACCGCACCCTGCAGTCGCTGGCCGAGGCCGGCAAAGTGGACGTGCTGCGCACCGACACCGGCGAGTCGGTCTACCGCCAGTGCTCCAAGGGCCACCACCACCATCTGGTCTGCCGCCACTGCGGCCGCACCGTGGAGGTGGAGGGCCCGACCGTCGAGGCCTGGGCCGAATCCGTCGCCGGCGCGCACGGATTCACCGACATCAGCCACACCATGGAGGTCTTCGGCACCTGCCGCCAGTGCGCCGCCGTCCGCGACGGCCACACCGCCCGCGCCTGAAAAACGAGAGCGCGCCCCGTCCGGTTGCGGACGGGGCGCGAGGAAAGCGGTCAGGCTGCGACCGGCTCCGGGGACAGGGCCGCGCGGCGGGGGCGCAGCGCGGCGACGCCCAGCAGGGCCAGGGCGGCTCCCGCCCAGCAGAGCAGCACGATCAGCGGGGCCATGGCGCCGTTGCCGTCGAAGAAGGCGACCGAGCGGAGCAGGGTCGCGGCGGCGCCCGGCGGCAGCAGCTGGCCGATCTCGCCCCACGGCTGCGGCAGCATCTCGGGCGCCGAGGTGGCGGCGGAGAACGGGTTGCCGATCAGCAGCATGAGCAGCGCTCCGAGGCCGATACCCGCCTCACCCATGACGCTGAACAGCCCCACGATCGTGCCCGCGACCGCGAAGGACACCAATCCCGCGATGACGGACAGGGTGAGGTAGGAGCCCGGTAGCACCTGGAACCAGCCCTGTGCCACAGCCATGCTCAACAGTCCCGCCGCGATGCCGAACGTGACGAGCCCGAGCAGTCGCGTGCCGATCGTCGGCACCAGCAGGCTCAGCAGTACACCGGCCGCGATACCGGCCATCACCAGCGGCAGCACCATGGCACCGAAGGCGGCGCCGCGCGGATCGTCCGGATCGGCGGGCACCACGTCCTGCACCGGCGCGGCCGGGGCTCCCGACAGCTGCTGCGCTATTGCGGTGAGCTGTTGCGCCACAACGGGACTCGCCGCGGAAGCGACCAGCACCCGCGGCGCCCCGCCACCGGTGACGATCGCGCCGTAGGCATCGCGGTCGTCGATGGCCGTGCGGGCGGCCGCCTCGTCGGCGACGGTGGTGATCGCGAATGCCTCGCGATCGTGCTCGGCCAGTTTGCCCGCGACCATCGGCGCCTGCGGACCGGCCACCACGAGCGGTAGATCGTGCGGCTTCATATTCGCCGCCGGCCAAGCGAAGGCGATCAGCATGACGGCTTGGATCAACGCGGCGGCGAGGCCCACCGCGACGGCGCGCGACGTGGCGTTCATGACGTGCTCCCAAAAAATCGGAGGATCGTTCTTTTTGATGCCCCTACGGTCGCATCGGCGGACCACCTTGTCAAGAACGGATATTCGTTTTATTTTGGGAACATGCCCCGAGTCAGCGAGGAACACCTCGAACGCCGACGCCAGCAAATCCTCGACGCCGCGCAGCAGTGTTTCGCCCGCAAGGGGTTCCACGCGACGTCGATGCAGGACGTCTTCGCCGAGTCAGGGATGTCGGCCGGTGCCGTCTACCGGTACTTCAAGAGCAAGGACGAACTCATCGCGGCCCTCGCCGCCGATGCCACCGCCCTACTGCGCGGCGTCATGGAGGGCGTCATCCACGACGATCCGCTGCCGGAACCCGTGGCGGTGGTCAGGGCGCTCACCGAGGAGATCGCGCGGCTGGCCGAGGCCGGTGGCCGCGTTCGGCTGGCGCCGCACGCCTGGGCGCTGGCCCTCACCGACGACACCGTCAACGGGTACGTCCGCACCGCCATGGGCATGCTGCGCGAACGCTGGCGCGAATACGCCGACCGCATGCGCGACGCCGGATGGCTGCCTGCCGATGCCGACACGGGTGCCGTCGCCCAGGTTCTCCTCGGTGTCCTGCCCGGGTTCGTGCTGCAGCACCTGATCCTCGGCGACGTCACGCCCGCATCGATGGCGCACGGGGTCGAGTTGCTGCTGCCCGGCTATCGGCGCACGGATGATTCCGGCCCGCACGCGGAGCCCCGGTCCACCGGTTCAGGTAGTCGCTGACGCCCACAGCGGTCAGGGCACCAAATTCCCGCCGCGTTCGTCCGGGCCGGACATGGCTGCCGTGCGCTCAGGGCACCAGTCCCTGCCGCGCCCGTCCCGCGCCGGACAACACCAGCAGCAGCATGGTGGTGAGGGCCTCGTCGTCCAGCCCGGCGGCCGGGAAGGTGTAGCGCAGGATCACGTCGGCGAGCTTCTCGTGGCCGAAGATCGTGATCGAGCCGAACTGCAGGGCGCTGTTGCGGTCGGCGACCCGCTTGTGCAATTGCGGCTTGAGCGGACGATCCCACGCCAGCACGCAGGTGAGGGTGAGCACGTCCAGCCCCGGTGACAGGTTCACCCCGCGCAGCGAGCACAGCGCGCCCTCGTACTCGAAGCCGAAACCGCCGTCCTCGATCCGCACATCGATGTCGTAGTGGGCCAGGCAGGCGCCGGCGCGCACCTGCAGTTCCTGCGCCGCGGTCAGTTCGGTCATTTCACCCCACCGAAGCGTCGATCGCGCTTGGCGTACTCCACGCAGGCCTCCCACAGGTTGCGGCGGTCGAAATCGGGGAACAGGGTGTGCTGGTAGACGAACTCGGCGTAGGCCGACTGCCAGATCAGGAAGTTCGAGCTGCGCAGCTCGCCGGACGGCCGCAGGAACAGGTCCACATCGGGCATGTCCGGCTCGTCGAGATACTTGGCGAAGGTCGTCTCGTCGACCTTCTCCGGGTCCAGCTCCCCCGCCGCCACCCGGCGCGCGATTTCCCTTGCGGCGTCCGCGATTTCGGAGCGTCCGCCGTAGTTGACGCACATGGTGAGGTTCATCACCGTGTTGTCCCTGGTGAGCTCCTCGGCGATCTCGAGCTCCTTGATCACGCTGCGCCACAATCGCGGTCGCCGTCCCGCCCAGCGCACGCGCACCCCCATCTCGTGCATCTCGTCGCGGCGGCGGCGGATCACGTCGCGGTTGAAGCCCATGAGGAAGCGCACCTCATCCGGGCTGCGGCGCCAGTTCTCGGTCGAAAAGGCATACGCCGACAGCCATTTCACGCCGATCTCGATGCAGCCCTCGACGGTGTCCATCAGCACCGCCTCGCCGCGCTCGTGCCCGGCGGTACGGGGTAATCCGCGATCCTGCGCCCAGCGCCCGTTGCCGTCCATCACCAGCGCCACATGCCTGGGCACGAATTGGGCCGGCAGGTCCGGCGCCTTGGCGCCCGACGGATGCGGTGACGGCGGGCGAATCGTGCGGGCGGGCCGTGCTGTGGGTTGGGTGCGGTTACCGATCACGGGTTCCATCCTGCATCACCGGGTCCGGGGCCGGTCCACGACCACGGTTCGGGCCTGCGGGGCCGACGGGCGCCGCACCGATCCGGCCTGCGCATCCACCATTCGCTCGCCCACGGCAACCATCGACACCTCGGGGCGGAAAGTGGGCGCGGAGGCCGGTCGAGTCGAGCACTCGGCTCACAGCTGACCTGTCAGCGCCCGCACCCGGTCGGCTGCCCCGGCGCCGTCGCGCCAGGTGCAGGCGATGCCGACGGCGGCGACGCGGCCGGTGTCCAGGACACGGCGAACGGCCTCGGCGACAGCAGGCAGCCTGGGCCCGCCCGGGGTCGGGAAGAGCAGGCCGGGTAGGTCCTGCGGGTCGATCACGTCACAGTCCAAGTGCAGGTACAGCGGGGCGTCCGGGAGTTCGCCGAGATCGTGCACCGGACGCTGCCGGATCGCCGCAGTGCGCAGGTACTCCACCTCGGGCGGGTCGAGATCGCGGCCGTCTACCAGGACCGCCCGCTCCTCGGGGACGGTACGCAGCCCTATGCGGTCGGCCATCAGCTCCCGCCCGTAGCCCACCAGCATCCGCAGCGGGAACCCGCCGAGATACCCGGACGCCGAGGTCTCCACCGTCTGCACATCGCCGTGCGCATCGAACCACACGATGCCCGGATCCAGTCCCGCCTGCTGCAGCCCCGTCACCGTGCCGAGCGAGGTGGTGCAGTCCCCCGACACGACCACCGGCCGATCGCCACCCCGGACGGCCTCGGCCACTCGCTCGGCGACGGCTTCGTAGAGCACCGCCATCCGTGCCCATGGATCATCACTGTCCGGAAGTTCCTGGGTGACAACGACATCCGGCACGATCGGGGCATCGAACTCCGGCCGATACTCGTCGAGGTGATACGGCAGGAGGACACGCATGGAGCGAGCGTAGTGCAGGTCCCGCGACCGGGCAGCCGAATTTGTCACCCGCCAGGCCGATTCCGGCGGCCGAACGCTCGCCACCGCGGGCCCGCGGCCGTTCGGAGCATGTCGCGCGCGAATCACACACCCAGCAGCGCGATGCCGTAGGCGACGATCCACGCGATCCAGCCGAGCCAGCCGACCAGGCCCACCACCGCGATCCGGTTGGTCCCGTCCACGTTGTACGGGCTGGCCGACGAGGACACGAAAAGCAGTGCGGCACTGATGTATCCGAGCCACGCGTGCCAGCCGGGAATGAACCCGGAACCGTCGCCGGCGACGGTGAAGCCGAGCAGCGCCACGGCCAGGAACAGCTGGTTGAATCCGAACAGCACGTTGCTCAGCGCCCACAGCGCCACCGTCGAGCCGCGGTCGTGCCGCGCGGCCGCGGCCATGCCGAACCGCAGCGCCTCGACGCAGGCGAAGGTGACGTTCTGCATGAGCACCCCGGCAAACCCCACCAGCGCCCACGCCCCGCCCCCCGTCCCGCCGCGCCACAGCTGCGCCAGCAGGCCCGCCGCGAACACCGTCGTGCACACCCACGTGAGCGGCGCCAATACCGACGGCCGCCGCAGCGCGTCGCCGACGGCGGCGAAGGACTCCACGACCTCGTCCAGGCTCCGGCCCGACATCGGCATGGGCAGCCGCCCGCGCACATAGAAGACGTTGACGACCACCGCCAGCACGACGAACCCGATACCGCCCAGTCCGGCCAGATCGGTGAGACTCATCCGGCACCCCTTCCCGAGGTGGATCCTGCCGCCGACCCGGTCGGAGGCAGCCGGGAGGACGTCCCGGAATTGATTTAACGCGTCCTATATTCAATATAAGCATGAGTAGACTGGAGGGCAATGACGGACGCACAACCGGAACGGCGGCGCTACGACTCGCTCCGCAGGCAGGCGCAGGCCCATCGCACCCGCGCCGATATCGCCGATGCCGCCCGCCGCCTGTTCGTCGCCCAGGGCTGGGCGACGACCACGGTGCGCGATGTGGCCCGCGAGGCGGGGGTCTCGGTCCCGACCGTCTACGCCGCCTACACCAACAAGACCGGCCTGGTCCGGGCGCTGGTGGAGGCGGCGGACCTGACCGCCGACATGTCGCGAATGCTCACCGAGTTGGAGGGCGCCACCGATCCCCGCCGCCAGCTCGCCGCGATGGCCGGATACGACCGCCGCCTCTTCGAACACTCCGGCGATCTGATCGGCCTGATCCGCGAGGCGGGCCGCACCGAGCCCGACCTCGCGGACGCCTACCGCCGCGGCCGCAGCCTCGCCGACGAAACCCGCATCCAGGTCTTCGAGTCGTGGCCCGCGGGCACGCTGCGCCCGGAACTCGACATCCCCACGGCCGTAGACATTTTCGCCGCCCTGTGCAATATCGACGTCTACCTCACCCTGACCGTCGAACGCGCCTGGCTCCCGGATCGGGTCGAACGCTGGTGGACCGAAGCCCTGACTCGCGAACTCCTGAACGACCCGGACCACACGGTTCGGGTTTCCCGTCCTCACATCGAGTGACGTGATCGGGCCGCGGTGTCGCGTCGCTTTCACGCCATGGTGGTACCGGAGGTGACCGGAGGCGTAACGTCGTGCGGTATGGCGAATGGCGGGGAGGACGTCGTCGAGATCTTCGCCGGCGGCGTGTGCTGGGGTAGTCCGGGGCCCGGTGGATGGGGCGCGCTACTGCGTTCGGGGCACGGTGAAGGGGAGATCTTCGGAGGCGAACCGTCTACCACCGGCAGCCGTATGGAGCTGATGGCGGTGGTCTGCGCGTTGGAAGAGTTGTCGCGTCGGGCCGCGGTCCGATTGTCTACGGACAGTGAGTATGTGGTGCTCGGCGTGTCCAGGTCGTTGCCGCAGTGGCGGGTCGACGGTTCGCTGACCGGTGACGGGCAGGCGATTGTGGATGTCGATCTGTGGCGGCGGCTGGACGAACTGATCCAGGAGCACGATATCGATTGGCTGTGGCGGCGCGGTCACGGTGATGAGTTCGAACATGACCGTGTGGGCCGGCTGGCTGTGCGCGGTGCGGGAGAGGGAGCGGCGGGCGAGCCCGGTCCGGGCCGATCTGCGCGAACCGGGTCCAGGATGTCCGCGGGGGGTTGGCTGGGAGAGTTGTTGTCGTCGTTGATCGCACGGTGGTAACCGTTCGGCAGGTACCCACCGTCCGCCGTGGAGACACGCTCACCGGTCGAAGGTCGCCGCCGGGGCGCCGAATCGAATTCCGTTGCCTGGCAAACGATCCGCTCAGCCGACCCGGCTCTCCTCCGGCTCCGGT
Organism: Nocardia mexicana NBRC 108244; assembly: GCF_001613165.1. Taxonomy (GTDB): domain Bacteria; phylum Actinomycetota; class Actinomycetes; order Mycobacteriales; family Mycobacteriaceae; genus Nocardia; species Nocardia mexicana. The sequence continues at coordinate 40,582 of NZ_BDBV01000020.1, read as the reverse complement.
ACCGCGCCGTGCGGGCGGGTGCGTTCGATGAGGGGCAGGGTGCGGAGCTGGCGTTCGAGGTGCCATTGCAGGTGGGCGGCGGTGAGGCCGCTGGCCTGGCGGCGCACCGATTCGGAGACGGTGTCGATACCCGACCATTCGCCGCGGCAGAGGGCGCTCATCAGGTCCAGCACACCCACCGCCGGGGTGGCCGAGCCCGGCGGGCGGCAGTGCACGCACACGGCTCCCCCGGCGGCCACGTGGAAGGCGCGGTGCGGGCCGGGGGTGGCGCACCGGGCGCAGTCGTCCAGCGCGGGCGCCCAGCCCGCGAAACCCATGGCGCGCAACAGGAATGCGTCCAGAATCAGTTCGTGCGGGCGCTGCTGGGCGGCGATCGCGCGCAGCGCACCGGCGGTGAGGGTGTGCAGCCGCGGCGCCGGGGCGCGCTCCTCGCCGGCCAGCCGCTCGGCGGTCTCCAGCACCGCGCACGCGGTGGTGTAGCGGCCGTAGTCGGCGACGATATCGGCCGCGAACGCCTCGACCGTGTGCACCTGGGTGACGGTGTCGAGATTGCGCCCGGGATACAGCTGAATATCGACGTACGCGAACGGCTCCAGCCGCGCCCCGAACTTCGACCGCGTGCGCCGCACCCCCTTGGCCACCGCCCGCACCAGCCCGTGCTGACGCGTGAGCAGCGTGACGATGCGATCGGCCTCCCCCAGCTTGTGCTGGCGCAGCACTACCGCATGATCACGATACAAACGCACGGCCCTATCCTCCCACGCCCGGACGACAGCGCCCGACCGCCACGCCCCGGCTCACGGCTGGACGCCGACGCCCTCGCGGTATACCTGGGCGATGCGGGGGGCGTGCAAGGTGCGCAGGAGCAGGGTGGTCCAGCCGCTGCGTGCGCGGTCGATGGCGAAGTTGTCCGACTCGAGCAGCATGCGTTCGGGGCCCTGCGGCTCCATCGTGACGGCGGGGTGACCGAGCGGGACGTCGATCAGCGCGGTGCGGTTGCCCCACACGATCAGGCGGCGCCGGCTCATCGCGACGGCACCGGTATCGATGTTCTCCCAGCTCGACGAGGCGTAGTGCAGCGCTGTCCGATAACTGCGGTGCGCGACCGATCCGCTGATGGGACCGAATACGACGATCCCTTCCGACTCCAGATCCGAACGCAGTTGTAGCGGTAGCTCTTTCGAGCCGAACGCTCGGGACATCCACTTCACGAAGAAGCATCGTAGGGCGCTTGCACCCTCGGCGTCGATGGCACTGGACGGCCGACCTGCGAAAATGCAGACCGCGCGACATCACAATTCGACTACGGCTCGCGGCCACCGGAGTCCGGTGCCCGCCCGCCTTCCGAGCAGGACTCTCCAAGCCCAGGTCAGCGAGCTATCCGGGCCCACGTCGCAAGGAAAGGGACACCCATCCTGGACGTACGACCAGATGCGCGCTACCTTTCCAGCAGACGGAGGAGACGGAGATCACCATGACCACGGCCTCGACACGCGACCTCGGGCTGGCCGAGATGGCGGCCGCGATCGCCCAGGGCGCGACCACCGCGGTGGCGGCCACCACCGACGCCCTCGACCGGATCGAGGCGAGTCAGCCGAAGCTCAACGCCTTCCGGGTGATTCGCCGCGAGCGTGCCCTCGCCGAGGCCGCGGAGGCCGACCGGCAGGTGGCCGCCGGGGCCCGGCTGCCGCTGCTGGGCGTGCCGATCGCGATCAAGGACGATACCGATATCGCCGGGGAGCCAACGGCATTCGGCTGCGGCGGCGACTTCCCGGCGCAGACCGAGGACGCCGAGGCGGTGCGCAGGCTGAAGGCCGCGGGCGCGGTGATCGTCGGCAAGACCAACACCTGCGAGATCGGCCAGTGGCCGTTCACCGATGCCGAATCCTTCGGCTACACCCGCAACCCCTGGAATGCCGGGCGCACCCCCGGCGGCTCCTCGGGCGGTTCCGCGGCGGCGGTCGCGGCCGGATTGGTGCCTGCCGCACTGGGTTCCGACGGTGCGGGCTCGGTGCGCATCCCGTCCTCGTGGACGAATCTGGTCGGGATCAAGCCGCAGCGCGGCCGCATCTCCACCTGGCCGCGGGCCGAATCGTTCAACGGGCTCACCGTCAACGGCCCGCTCGCGCGCACCGTCGCCGACGCCGCGCTGCTGCTCGACGTCGCGGCCGGGCCGCATCCCGGCGACAAGCACACGCCGCCCGAGCTCCAGGTGTCGGAGGCCGTCGGACGCGATCCCGGAAAGCTGAAAATCGCACTGTCGCTGCGCATCCCGTTCACCGCCACCAGGACCGCACTGGACCCCGAGGTGGCCGACCGGGTACATGCCACGGCGAATACGCTGCGCGGGCTCGGGCACGAGGTCACCGTTGCCGACCTGCACTACGGCATCGTGATGGGTGCCAGCTTCCTGCCGCGCTCGATGACCGGCATCCGCGCCGAGCTGGCGAAACGACCAGGCGCCCAAGTGGATTCGCGCACCCGGTTCAACGCCGCGATGGGCCTGGTGCTGGGCGGCCCGGCCCTGTTCGCCGCCCGCGCCGCGGAACCGTTGCTGCACCGGCAGATCGGCCGCTTCTTCGACGACTACGACCTGGTCCTGGCTCCCACCACCGCGACCCCGCCCCCGCCCGTGGACGCCATGGACGGCCTCGGCGTCACCGCCACCGACGCCCTCATCACCGCCGCCTGCCCCTACACCTGGCCGTGGAATGTACTGGGCTGGCCCAGCATCAACGTCCCCGCCGGTTTCACCGACGCCGGACTGCCCGTCGGCGCCCAGCTCATGGGCCCGGCCGATTCCGAAGCGATGCTGGTTTCGGTTGCGTCCCAACTGGAATCCGAACTTCGCTGGGAGCGCCACCGCCCCGACGCCTGGTGGGAACGGCCCGCCTGACGCACCGCCGACTCACCGCGGCGGCGCCCACGCCTCGTCCTCGACGCGGGTGCCGACCGGGCAGCCGTCGGCTCCGCGATCCGCGCCGCTGTCGACCATGTCGCCGATCAGCAGCACACAGCGCTGCGCCTCCTTCTGATCTCGCACATTGCCGGTGCGCAGGATCCCGAGCGTGGCGTCCTCGGCCACCCGCTCGCCGCCGAACCGCAGCCGCCCGGTCACTCCCGGATAGTCGCGTTCACGCAGTTCCATGGCGATGGCCGCGCGGTTCGGCACGGCCTCGGCCCCGTCCGGATGGTGGAACCGGCCCCCGTTCTGCCGGACCGCGTCGAGGAACAGGCCCGCGACCTCGAAGGCCAGCCCGGTGCGGTCGGCCGGCCAGACCGGCCGGTACCCGCCCCCGGTCCGGGAGACCAGCTCGGCGAGCAGATTGCAGAAATTGCTGAAACCCGGTCCCGTAGGCCGGTTTCCGAGCCGACCCACCCCGTCGACGCAGTCCCTGCCGCCCAGCACCACCGGGGCGCCCTTGGTGACGTAGCGAACCGGCAGCCCGATCGGGACGACATCCAGGCCGTGCGGGTCGGCGATGACCCGCGTGGCCGCGTCGTCGGCGACGATCGTGGGCAGCGCCGCACCGCCGCAGCCGACGGTCATGGCCTTGAGGAACGAGACGAAGTCGTGGTTGCGGCCCGCGAAGAAATGCACCTCGCGCGGGTTCGCCGCCCCGCCCGAGCACGGCGCGGGCACCCGGTTCAGCTCCTGCTGTTCGGTCCAGGACTGCTCCCGGAAGGGAATGCGCCGCCGCGTCAGCTCCGCGCGCAGGGCGTCGACCAGGCTGTTGACGTACAGGTCGTCCCGGTCGACGGGGTAGTAGAGCACGAGTGAGTCGTAGCGGGACTGCCCCGCCCGGTCCTCCGTACTCGAATACCGCGCGCCCGCGACATAATCGGCCACCAGCCGAGCCTGGGACCGATTGCTCGGCACCGGCTGCAGGTACAGGGGCGACGCCTCGCTCAGCCCCTCCCCGGACAGCATGGTCGGCAGGACCGGCACACCCCATTCGCCGAGTCGCGCTATGGCACCGCGGGTGTCGGTGCTGCTGCGGTCCAATCCGACCACCCCGACGATGCTCGGATCGGTATGCACGAGATCGCGCAGCAGGTTGTCGGTCACCCACCCCGCCCGCGCCATATTCGATCCGCCGTTGGCCACGATGACCCGCAGCAGCGGCTCGGATGTGCTTTGCATCCGGTTCATCTCGTGCTGCCGCATGGCGAGCCCGGCCAGTTCCTCGGCCTGCGCGCGCGGATACCGCACATTGGTGTCGGAGTAGGTCAGGCCCGCGAAGTAGACCACCGACACCACCGGCCGCCGCGGATTGTCCCGATGGTTCCGCTCGACCTTCCGATTCTGCTCGAAAACCTGCCGCTGCAACGTGGTCAGCGTCTCGTCGTCGCCGAACAGGAAGCTGCCGTCGGTGCTGTAACCGACGCATTCGCCGCCCGCGCGGACGACGGCGGCGGCGCGGTCGGACTTCCACCATCCGCGCCCGCAGTGCCGGGCGCGGTCCGATACGGTCCACAGCGTGGTGGGCACGACGACGGCGGCGAGCAGGGCCAGCGTCACGGTCGCGACCACCCATTTCCGGCCGCCCGGCGGCGGTTTCGGCGGCCGCGGGTCGGGAGTCGGGCGCAGCTCGCGGTCGAGCGTCGCCAGCCGATCCGGCAGCCGCAACCGCAGATACCAGGCGCCGGGCACCCGCCGGCGGCGGTCCTCCCCGATCGTGTCGCGCCACTGTGCCAGCGGGTCGGCCTGTGCGCCTTCGAGTTTCCCGGTTCCGACGTGCTCCAGCTCGCCCGGCTCCCGGTCGTCCAGCGGGCGGGCCATGGTGGCGACCACCAGCAGCGGGTCGAACATACCGGCCTCGTTGCGAATATCGCTCAGTCGCCGCATCACCGCGGCACCGGGTGTGCCAGGTCCCGAACGGTCCAGCAGGACAACGGGATACGCGGTGCGACGCCAGCTCGAAGGCCGCCACAGCCGACGCCGGTAGGTGCGCCGCAGGTCCTCCAGGAACGCGTGCACCAGCAGCTTCGCCACCTGTTCGGGATCCTCGTAGCGGCGGTTGGGCTGCACCAGGCGGCTGGCGAAACCCAGGAAGCTGTCCGACAACTCGGGACTCAGGTACCGCTGGTTCATGAACCACCGGTTGTTCGACGACAGCCAGGAGATCCGCCAGCTCAGCGAAATCCACTGCCGGACAGCCCATTGCAGCAGCAGAACCAGGTTCAGCACGCGCTTGATCAACGGGATCCCGGCATCATCGGCCGGTACCTGATCACTCACCGGTTGGCCGGGGCCGCGAATCAGGTCCGGCAGCCGTTGTTTCAGGTCGGCCCGGACGTCGTGGCCATCACCGAAGTCCTGATCGACCAGCCATGCCACCGTGCGATACCGCCGAAATCGGATGCGTCCCATGCCCGTGTTGTCCCGGGCGAGACCGATCCGCAGCCGGTCGAGCACGCCCTTGCATTCGGCGACGACGTCGTCGGCACCGGAATCGCCTGTTCCCGGGGCGATCTCGGCGATATCGACATACATGCGCGGGGCCGCGCGGCGGCGGCTGGCCTCGAGCCACGCTGAAGTCCTGCTCAGCAACTCACCCGTCGCGGCGCGCTCGGACACCAGGCATACGATCGGCGGCGGCAGCGGACGGTTGCGGCGCAGCACGGTATCGCGCAGGTGTGGCAGCACCCGCGGACGCTCGTCGGGGACGAACAGGGTGCGTAGCAGGCTCAAATAGGTGGTGACGACCGGCACGTTGCCCCCTCCGTCATCAACCGGCGACACCCTGATATCGCGCCGTCCGGCCGCATCGTTTCCCGTGGCACCTCGACTCGGCACCGATGCGGCACCGAAAGGCCTTGCCCGTCAGCGCGGTTCGCACGGCCCACGTCGGTGATCGAGATGCGTATCGCCAGAGGTTACCGGCGCGACCGGTGCGCCGCAGGGGATCTCCTCAGAAGCCCAGCTTGCCCAGCTGTTTCGGATCGCGCTGCCAATCCTTGGCGACCTTGACGTGCAGGTGCAGGTAGATGCGGGTGCCGAGGATGTGCTCGATCTGCTTGCGGGCGGCGGTGCCGACCTCCTTGAGCCGGGTGCCGCGCTTGCCGATGACGATGGCCTTCTGGCTGGGGCGTTCCACGTAGAGCAGGGCATGCACGTCGAGCAGGTCTTCGTTCTCCTCGCGCGGGAGGATTTCCTCGATGACGACGGCCAGCGAATGCGGCAGCTCGTCGCGCACGCCCTCGAGCGCGGCCTCGCGGATCAGCTCGGCCATGAGCGTTTCCTCGGGCTCGTCGGTCAGCTCGCCGTCGGGGTAGAAGGCCGGGCCCTCCGGCATTTTCGAGGCGATGACGTCCACGAGCACCTCGACCTGCTCGCCCTTGACCGCCGAGACCGGGACCACGTCGGCCTCGGGCCCCAGTAGTTCGGAGACGGCGACCAGCTGCTGGGCGACCTGGTCGCGACCCACCTTGTCGATCTTGGTGACCACACCGAGCAGGGTGGTCTTCGGCGCCATCTGCTTGACCTGCTGCACGATCCAGCGGTCGCCGGGGCCGATCTTCTCGTCGGCCGGGATGCACACGGCGATGACATCGACCTCGGAATAGGTGTCGCGCACCAGGTCGTTGAGCCGCTGCCCCAGCAGCGTCCGCGGCCGGTGCAGGCCCGGGGTGTCGACCAGGATCAGCTGCGCGTGCTCGCGGTGCACGATGCCCCGGATGGTGTGCCGGGTGGTCTGCGGGCGCGAGGACGTGATCGCGATCTTCTGGCCCACCATGGCATTGGTGAGCGTCGACTTGCCCGTATTGGGGCGGCCGACGAAACAGACGAAGCCGGAACGGAATTCGTCCTTCGACGAGCCGGAGCTCATTCGAACACCTCGGATTCGGTGTCGATATCGAAGCCCGCCGGGGCGCCGCGGCCGTGCCCGGTGTTCGTCTCGCCGCCGATCGGGTTCTCGACCCCGTAGGGGTCGCCACCACCCTGGACGGTCTCGGTCACGGTCCCTTTGCGATCGGTGAGGATGACCCGCGCGTCGGGCGAAACCTCGTGCACGGCAGCGATTCCCGCGTCCTGCCGCAGGCCCCCGACCACGACGGCCGCTTCGAAGCCCTCGGCGCCGCTGGAGATCGCGGCCGCCACCGCGGCCTGCAATGCGGTCAGCGGCAACGCCTTCAGCTCCACGACGCCCGCGGCGTAGGTGCGGCCGTCGGTGTCGCGGACCGCCGCGCCGCTGCCGCCGCCGGTGCGCCCCATGGCACCGCGCGCCAGCACCAGCAGCTTGCCGTCCTCGCCCTCCAGGGTTTCAGTCATCGCTCTCTCCGTCCTCGTACTCGGCAAACCCGTTGCGCCCCTTGCGTTTCGAGCCCGCTGTTGCGGTGGGCGGATGCTCGTCCGTGGTCTCCGCGGTGACCGGCTTCCCGCCCTCGGCCTCCGACTTCTCCGTATCCGACTTGTCCGGGGCGCGCTTGACCACCACCGTGTGCACCCGCACCCGGCCGCGGGCGTCGGCACCGCCCTCGCCGCGCAGTTGCAGCCCGTGCGCGACGACCTTGGACCCCGGCAGCGGAACCCGGCCCAGCGCGTGCGCCAGCAGGCCGCCGACGGTATCGACGTCCTCCTCGTCGATCGCCATACCGAACAGCTCGCCCAGATCCTCCACCGACAGCCGCGCCGACACCCGGTACTTGCCGCCGCCGAGCTCCTCGACCGGGGCTATCTCATCGGTGTCGTACTCGTCGGCGATCTCCCCGACGATCTCCTCCAGCACGTCCTCGATGGTGACCAGCCCGGCGATGCCGCCGTACTCGTCGACCAGCAGCGCCATGTGGATGCGGCGGCGCTGCATCTCGTCCAGCAGCGCGTCCAGTGGCTTGGAGTCGGGCACGAACACCGGCGGCCGCATCACCTCGCGCACCCGCACCTTCTTGCCCCGATCCGCGTACGGCACAAGGTCTTTCAGATAGACGACGCCGACGATGTCATCGACGTTCTCGCCGATCACGGGAATCCGCGAATGCCCGGACCGCACCGCCAGCGACATCGCCTGTGCCGCGGTCTTGTCCTCCTCGATCCACACCATCTCGGTGCGCGGCACCATCACCGCGCGCGCCGCAGTATCGCCGAGTTCGAACACCGACTGGATCATCCGGCGCTCGTCGGAGTCCACCACGCCGCTCTGCTGGGCCATGTCCACGACCTCGCGCAGCTCGACCTCGGAGGCGAAGGGGCCGTTGCGAAATCCCTTACCGGGGGTGATGGCGTTACCGATCAGGATCAGCAGCCGGCTCACCGGCCCCAGCAGCGAGCCGATCGCCTGCAGCGGCAGCGCCGCGCCGAGCGCGATCGAATAGGCGTGCTGGCGGCCCAGGGTGCGCGGGCCGACGCCGATGACCATGTAGTCGACCAGCACCATCACCACCGCCGTGAGCACCAGCGCCCAGCCGGTGCTGAGCCAGTCGCTGAGCGCGGCCGCCAGCAGCACGGTGGCGGTGATCTCGCACGCCAGGCGAAGCAGCACAACGAGATTCACGTATCGGGGACGGTCCACGACGATCCGGGACAACCGCCGGGCGCCGCCCCGGTCGGCCCGCACCAGATCCTCGACGCGGGCGGGTGAGATGGTGGCCAGGGACGCGTCCACGGCGGCGAACACGCCGCCCACCGGGACCAGCAGTACCGCCAGTATCAGCAGGACCAGAGAATTCACGCGGGATCCAGGGGATCACCGGGCGCGGTGAACCCGGTCTTGCCCAGCAGCCGCCTGTCGCGTTCGGCGAGTTCGGCACGGCGCTGCGCCTCGCGCAGGCTCTCGTACCATTCGGCGAGCAGCCGGTTCTGCAGGCCGAACATCTCCTTCTCCTCTTCGGGCTCGGCGTGGTCGTAGCCGAGCAGATGCAGCACGCCGTGCACGGTCAGCAGCGCCAGCTCGTGATCGACCGAATGCCCCGCCTTGGTCGCCTGCGCGGCCGCGAACTCGGGGCACAGCACGATATCGCCGAGCATCGACGGACCCGGTTCGCTGCCATCGGGCCTGCCGCCCGGCTCCAGCTCGTCCATCGGGAACGACATCACATCGGTCGGACCCGGCAGATCCATCCAGCGCATGTGCAGGTCGGCCATGGTATCGAGATCGACCAGCACCATCGACAGCTCCGCGGCCGGATGCACGTCCATCCGCCCGATCGCGAAGCGTGCGACGCTGACCAGTTCCTCCTCGGATACGTCCATACCCGACTCGTTGGCGATCTCGATACTCACCCTGTCAGCCTAATGGGCTGCACTTCGCGCTCAGCGCCGACCGGCCCGCCCTGCGGCGCGGCGCTGCGCCCGGTTGCCCGGGTAGTGCGACAGCTGGGGGCGGTCCTCGGCCTCGTAGCGGTCGTAGGCGTCGACGATCTCCGACACCAGGCGGTGCCGCACCACGTCGCTGGAGTTCAGCTCGGCGAAATGGATGTCGTCGACATCGCCGAGGATCTCGCTGACCACCCGCAGGCCCGACCTGGTCCCACCCGGCAGGTCGACCTGCGTGATGTCGCCGGTGACGACGATCTTGGAGCCGAAGCCGAGCCGGGTCAGGAACATCTTCATCTGCTCGGGAGTGGTGTTCTGCGCCTCGTCCAGGATGATGAACGAGTCGTTGAGCGAACGGCCGCGCATGTAGGCCAGCGGCGCGACCTCGATGACACCGGACTGCATCAGCTTCGGGATGGCCTCGGGATCCATCATGTCGTGCAGCGCGTCGTAGAGCGGGCGCAGGTACGGGTCGATCTTCTCGTTGAGCGTGCCCGGCAGGAAGCCGAGGCGCTCGCCCGCCTCCACCGCGGGGCGGGTGAGGATGATCCGGTTGACCTGCTTGGTCTGCAGCGCCTGCACGGCCTTGGCCACGGCGAGATAGGTCTTGCCGGTACCGGCCGGGCCGATCCCGAAGACGATGGTGTGCTCGTCGATCGCGTCGACGTAGCGCTTCTGGTTCAGCGTCTTGGGGCGGATGGTCTTGCCGCGGCGGGACAGGATGTCCAGGCTCAGCACCTCGGCCGGGGAGTCCGAGGAACCCTCGGTGAGCATGGAGTACGTGTGCCGGACCGCCTCCGGCGTCACAACGCGATTGCGGCCGGTCAGGGCCACCAGCTGCTCGATCACACGCTCGGCCAGCGCCACGTCGGCGGCCCGGCCGGTCAGCGTCACCGAATTGCCACGGACGTGGATGTCGGCGTCGAGCAGTCCTTCGAGTTCACGGAGATTCTCGTCGGCCGAGCCGAGGAAGCCGAAGACGGATTCGGGAGCGAGTTCGATGCTGGAACGAACGGTCCGCGCGGCAGGGCCCGAGCCGTTGCCGCCGGCTCCGATGCCGGCCTGGGGAGTTGTCGGGTCGCCGATGTCGCCTGAGGTTCGCAATAGGTGCTATGGCCTGCTTCCGGTCTCGAACGTGTCGTGTCGTGTGATGAAAGTTTAACGCGGACCACCGACACCGCCCAGTGAATATGCGGCTACCACCAGGTCACAGGCGCGTTCCGGAAGGTTTCCCCCGCCGCTACCCCGGGTAGCCGACCGTGCCGCCCGCGGACCGGGGCGTCGTTCACCGCTGGGCCCAGTCGAAGGCGAAGTCGCGGAAACGGCGCACGGCGTCCGACGGCACGGCGTTCGCCGACCAGATCAGGCCGACGGCGCGGGCCGCACCCGGATCGGCGAGCGGAACCAGCACCGGACCGGTGTGCGGGCCCCGGATCGGCGGTTCCTCCATCGGCAGCAGCGCGACCCCGAGCCCGGCGGCCACCAGTCCGGCGACGGTGACCAGGTCGCTGGCTTCGAGGTCGATGTGCGGGCGGAAATCCGCTGCGGCACAGAGGTCGTCGAGGATGCGGCGCATTCCGAAGCCGGTGGGCATGGCGACAAATTCGGCGTCGGCGGCCTCGGCCAGGCGGACCTGGCGCCGCCCCGCGAGCCGGTGGTCGGCGGGGACTCCCAACGCGAGGCGCTGTCGCAGCAGGGTGCGCCAGCCGAGGCCCGCGGCGGCGGGTCTCGGAGACACCAGACCCAGATCCGCGGCCCCGTCCAGCACGCGGCTCGTCACGGCCCCGGCGTCGTCCTGGCTGAGGGAGAAGGTGATGCGGCCCGAAATCCGGCGGAACCCGGCGACGAGCTCCGGCACCAGCCGCGCCCCGCCCGAGTGCAGAAACGTCAGCCGTACCACGCCTTTGGCCGGATTGGCGAGATCGGACAGCTCCCGACCGGCGGCGTCCAGTTCGGCCTGGGCCCGGCGAGCGTGCTCGTAATAGACGCGCCCGAAGTCGTTGAGCGTCAGGCGTTTTCCGTGGCGGTCGAACAGCCGCACCCCGAGGCGGTGTTCGAGCCGGGCCAGCATCCGCGACAGCGTGGGCTGGGCGAGGTGTAGTTGGTCGGCGGCGGCACCGACGCGTTCCAGCTCGGCGAGGGTCAGGAACCAGTGCAAATCGTCACTCGGCACGGCGCACCTTTCGGGCGGGAGCTGCGCTAATGCTGTCAGTGCATCAACTTGTAGATTATTATGCATTTCCTTTCGAAGCCCGGCGGGTCGATGCTGAGGTCATGTCCACCGCAGCCGCCGCCACCTCGACCGATACCGCGGCACACGAGCGCCGGATCGCGCTGGCGCTGTTCGCCGCGGGGCTGACCACCTTCGCCTCGATGTACAGCGCGCAGGCGCTGCTGCCGAGCCTGTCGGCGGCGTTCGGGGCGACGCCGGCGCACGCGGCGCTGGCGGTATCGCTGACCACCGGGCTGCTGGCGATCGCGATCGTGCCGGTGAGCGTGCTGTCCGGCCGGTTCGGCCGCACCCGGGTGATGATCGCGTCGGCGGTGGCGGCGAGCGTGATCGGCCTGCTGCTGCCGTTGAGCCCGTCACTGGATGTGCTGCTGGCGGGTCGGGCGCTGCAGGGCCTGGCGCTGGCCGGGGTCCCGGCGGTGGCGATGGCGTACCTGGCCGAGGAGATCGGCGCGGGCGGGCTCGGCGCGGCGATGGGCGTGTACGTGGCGGGCACCAGCATCGGAGGCCTTGCGGGACGGCTCATTCCGGCGTTCACCCTGGAGCTGGGGTCGTGGCGGTGGGGCGATGCGGTCCTGGCGGTGGCCGCGGCGCTGTGCACGGTGTGGTTCGTGCGCTGCCTGCCCGCCTCGCGGCAGTTCGTGCCGCGCCCGCTCGGAATCCGTTCGCTGGCAGCCGATTTCGCCGGCCATCTGCGGCACCGGACGCTGCTGCCGCTGTTCGGGCTGGCCTTCGTCCTGATGGGCAGCTTCGTCTCGATGTACAACTTCCTCGGCTACCGCCTCACCACGGAACCGTTCGGACTGTCCGCCGCCACAGTGGGATTGGTATTCGTGATGTACCTGGCGGGCACGGTCACCTCCGCCGCGGCCGGTCGCCTGGCCGACCGCCACGGCCGCGCGCGGGTGCTGGCGATCTCGATCTGCGCCATGGCCGTCGGGCTCGTGATCACGATCCCCGACAACCTCCCGCTCATCCTGCTCGGCGTACTCCTCTGCACCGCAGGCTTTTTCGCCGCCCACTCGGTGGCCAGCGGCTGGGTCGGCGCCGCCGCCACCGGCAACCGCGCCGCCGCCTCCTCCCTCTACCTGTTCGCCTACTACCTCGGCAGCTCGATAGTCGGCGCCGCCGCCGGACTCGCCTACAGCTGGCACGGCTGGGCCGGACTGGCGGGCTATGTGGGCATACTCGTCCTCGCCGCAGCCGTTCTGGTCGCCACTCTCGCCTCCGGTTCGCGCGCCACCCACTCCCCCGAAACCGTTGCCGCACAGTGACGAATCACCGCATATTCGCGAACTCGACGATCCGACTGCCGGATTACCTACCGTCCGGGACATGACGGGGCGCCAGCAGCGCGGCGAATCCGTCGAGGTGGCGGGCGAGTCCGTATTCGAACAGTGCGTCGAGGTCGGACACCGTTTCCGCTGAGCTCGCCGCCAGCAGCGGGAAGCGGCCGCTGGTGAGCAGCTCGTCTGTTCGTGCCCGCTGTGCCTGCTGCCATCGGTCGAGCGTGATGCCGGTGTTCTGCTCGGCTTCGGCCTCGTCGGCCATGGCGAGTCCGATGCTGATGACCAGCGCGTGCAGGGTGAGTGCCTCGCGCATCCGCGTCGCCATGGGCAGCCCCAGGCCGTCGAGTGCGCGCAGGGTCCACTCGGTGTGGGCCATCATGTTGGGCGCGAGCAGCGGGCGGGTGAACGAGACGGCCCGGGGCAGCCAGAGGTGGCGGCGGCACAGCTGCCATTGCCGGCGGGCGATCAGCTCGAGCTTGGCGCGCCAGCCTTCCGGACCCGGATCGGGGAGCGCGGCGGGCCCGAAGGCGGCATCGGCCATCTGCGTCACCAGCTCGTCCTTGTTCGCCACGTGCCGGTACAGCGACATCGGCCCGACGCCGAGTTCGGCCCCGAGCCGACGCATCGAGACGGCGTCGAGCCCCTCGAGGTCGGCGATCGCGATGGCGGTGCGGAGCATGTGGGCGCGGGTCATCGCCGATTTGGGGAGACCGCCCGGCCGCGGTCCGGGCGGCGGGGCCGAGGGGGGCAGGGGCGCGGTGGCGGTGCGGCCGCGCCGAGGACCCACCACCGTGCCGGAGCCGACCTTCGTTTCGACGAGGCCCTCGTCGCGAAGGATTGCCATCGCCTTGGTGGCGGTGGCGAGCGCGACGTCCCACCGCTGGGCGATCTGCCTGATGGAGGGCATCCGATCACCAGGCCGCAGCCGGCCGGACAGAATCCGGGCACGGATGTCCGCGACGATCTGCCGATACGGCGGATCCGGTCGCTGAGTCGACGACGGCGGCACAGTCCCTCGATCCACAGGTCAGGCCCGCACGAGGCGGAAGTGTACTAGATCAATTCCAGTGCAATAGTACACTTTTCCAGCCATAAAATGGCTGTCTATCTCCTGATACAGATAATTTGTACGCGGCGGCGATACATCGTATCGAACAAGGAGAAGCTCATGCGGAACCGAAGTGTTCTGATTTCCGGCGCGGGGATCGCGGGTCCGGCACTGGCGTACTGGCTGCACCGGTTCGGGTTCCACCCGACCGTCGTGGAGCGGTCGCCCGCACCGCGTACCGGCGGCCACCGGGTCGATATTCGCGGCACCGCCCGGCAGGTCGCGGAGCGGATGGGCATCGTCGGCCAGGTGTTCGAGGCGCACGCCGGAGCCCGCGGCATGGCGTTCGTCGACCACAGGGGCAAGCGAGTCGCGACGATGAGTCCCGAGGTTTTCGGCGACTCGGGCGGACCGATCGCGGAGATGGCGATCCGGCGCACCGATCTCGCTCGGATCATCCACGGCGTCACCCGCGACGATGTCGACTATGTCTTCGGTGATTCGATCACCGCGGTCGCACAGGACGAGACGGGCGTGCACGTCGAGTTCGAGACCGGGGAGCCGCGTCGATTCGACCTGCTGATCGGAGCGGACGGTGTGCACTCCACCGTCCGCAGGCTGCAGTTCGGTCGCGATGAGCAGTTCGTTCGCGATCTCGGCTGCTACATAGCGCTGTACTCCACGCCCACGTCCCTGGATCTCGAAGGCTGGCAGTTGATGTACACCATCCCCGGCGGTGACGGGCGCCCGGGCCGAACGGCCGGATTGTCCCCGCAGGCCGGTACGGATGCGGCCCTGGCGGGGTTCTTCCTGCGTTCGGCGCCGCTGCGCTACGACCGGGATGATGTCGACGCGCAGAAACGAATCGTGGTGCGCGCCTTCGAAGGTGGCGGGTGGGAGATCCCGCGGATGCTGTCCGCGATCTGGGACGCGCCGGAGTTCTACTTCGATCGGGTCAGCCAGGTCCAGATGCCGGCCTGGTCGCGCGGCCGGTCCGTATTGCTCGGGGACGCGGCCTACTGCGCCTCACCGATGTCCGGTATCGGCACCAGCCTGGCGCTGGTCGGAGCGTATATCCTCGCCGGTGAACTCGTGACCGCCGACGGCGACCACCACCTCGCCTATCCCACCTACGAACGCAAGATGCGCGGATTCGCCCGCCAGGCACAGGAATTCGCCCGCGGCGCCGGCGACGGCGGCCTGATGCCGGACTCGCCGGTGCAGCTGTGGCTGCGCAACCGATCCATCCGAATGCTGCCCTATCTGCCGAAACGGTTGACCGGCCGCGGCATGCAGCGATTGGCCAACACGGTCGAACTCGACGACTACCCCGCCCCGGCACACCGATGAACCCGGGCACCCGCGAACCCGATATCGAGGAGACAACCATGCACGTCAGCACATTCCTGTGGTTCGACGGCCGTGCCGAGCAGGCCGCCGACTACTACACGAGCCTGTTCGCCGACTCCGAAATCGTCGACATCCAACACGATCGCCACGGCCGCGCCACGACCGTCACCTTTCGACTGGCCGGCCAGCGATTCATCGCGTTCAACGGCGGCCCGCAGTTCACCTTCACCGGAGCTGTCTCGCTCTATGTCGACTGCGACACTCAGGAAGAGGTGGACAGGATATGGGCAGCCCTCACCGACGGCGGAAAGCCCGGGCCGGGCGGCTCGCTGACGGACCGCTTCGGGGTCAGTTGGCAGGTCATCCCGAAGGCCCTGGGTGAACTGCTGAGTGACGCCGAACCCGAGGCCGCCGACCGGGTCCTCGACGCCGTCCACGCCATGGGAAAGATCGACATCCGAACCTTGATCGACGCGCGCGAATGAACTCCGATCGCGCCACGGCCGCCGACCCTCGACCAGGCCACACCCGATTCGAGCGGGGCCGACTGCGTGCCGCGTGGACCCTGGTGCTGCTGACGACACTGTGTGCGGAACTGACCTTCACCGCCGTCGCCGTCCCGATAACCTGGCTGCTCCTGCCACTGTTGATGGTGATGTACGGCGCGGGGATCCTGGTCATTCGGGAGGCGGTCGTCCGGGTCGGCGGCGGCTGGCCGAGCCTGGTGGTGCTCGGTCTGGCCTACCAGGTGGCAGAGGACGGTCTCGGCCTGCAGGCGCTGACGAGTCCGCAGATGTATGGCGCCGCCGACTGGGGCCTGCGCGCCTTCGGCATCAACTGGACCTACTGGGAATCGCAAATCGGTGTCCATGTCGTGCTCAGTGTGTTGCTGCCCATCATGATCGCCGACCTGCTCTTCCCCAACCTGCGCAATCAAACCTATTTGCGCACAGGTGGATTCGTTGTCACGGGAGTACTGGCAGTCCTCGGCGTGCTCGGGCTGCGAGGCATCGTCTCGGCCACGGAGGATCCCGGATACCGAACCCCGTGGGGATTGACGGTTGCTTACGTCGTGGCGCTGGCGCTGCTGGCCTGGACGGCCCTGCGGGTGCTGCCTCGACTCCGGTTGCCGGACGGAGTCCGCAGCGATCGGCGGGCGCCGCGACCCGTGGTGGTCGGCATCGTGTCGGCGTACTTGACGATGGCTTTCCTGACCACGCTGCTACCGCTCGGTCTCGGGCCGGACCTGCTGTTCGGCGACATGATGTCGCCGGGGCTCCGGCTGATCGTCGCAGCGATGGCGGCGATCCCGTTCGGCTGGCTGGTCCTGCGCTGGCGCAGGGCGGGCAACTGGACCGACGGCCATCGTCTCTGGCTCATCGGAGGCATCCTCGTCTCCCACACCGCGTTCATGATGCCCGCCTCGCCGATCAGCGCCGTCATCGGACTGATCACCATCGGCCTGGAAGTAGCTCTGCTGATGGCCCTCGGGCGACGCCTGGCCCGCGCGTAAAGCAGCCGATTCGAGCGGCGGAACGGTCGCCGCCGATGTAGCCGTATCTGGTTCCCAGAGGTTCACACCCGGTCGCGGGCGGCGGCGATGATGCTGGTGAGCACGCCGGGATAGCGGGATTCGATGTCGCCGCCGCGCAGTTCGTGGCGGCGCCACTCACGCAGGCTCAGTCCATATCGTCGGGTAGGACACGAAACGCCGGGTAACGGGTCAGTGGGCGGAGGGTGCGGAAGTCGCGCCGGTCCAGGGTCAGAATCGTGTCGGTGTCGTATTCGGCTGCCAATGCGACGCAGACGGCATCGACCAGGTCCAGATCCAGTCCGCCGTAATGACTCCGGATCCCGACCGCCGTCCTGATCTGTGCGGCGTCGGTGTTGGCGACCTCGACGCGTGTAGTTGCGATGCGGTCGGCCAGCAGCAGCAACAGCTGGTCCGCAACGGCGCGCCCGGCACGCGCGGTGGCCACATGATGGACCTCTGTCAGCGACAGCGCGCTCACCACCAGGGTGCTGGCCGCATTTGCCGCACGGCGCGCCGCCAGATGCTCGGGGTCACTACGGTTCAGCAGCGCGAGAACTCCGGAGGTATCCGCAATGACGATCATGCGGACCGGTGCATGATGTTCCGGATGTCTTCCTTGGTGATCGGACCGCCCAGGTCGACGCCCTCGTCATCGGCGAACAGCGGGGTTTCCCAGGTGCGATTCCGCAGCAGATACAGACGCAGGGCATCCCGGGTGATCTCGTGCTTGGACCGCCCTTCGACCTTGGCCTGTTTGTCGAGGGCAGCATCCTCGTCGTCGGGAAGGCGCATAGTCCATGCCATGAGCAGATGATACCAGGACAGATACCACACCATGGGGTGCCGCGGGCATGCGGTCCGTGTCGACCGCTCGATCCTCATTGCGGGTCGGGGATCCAGTGGCCGTGGAAGCCGTAGGGGACTCGGTGTGGGAGGTGGACGGTGGCGAGGGGGCGGCTCGTGAGGGCGGTGGCGTCGAGGATGAGCAGGGCGGATTGGTCGCGGGCCGCGTTGTGGACGATCGAGATCAGGTAGCCGCCGTCCTCGCCGGTCGGCTGGGCGGCGGGTGCGAAAACCGTTTCGCCCGAGACGATGTCGGGTGCCAGGCGGTGGACGGACCGGGTACCGGCGCCGGTGTCCAGCTTGGTGATGACGTTGTCGCGGGTCGGGGCCAGTGGTGAGGTGGGGCTGTAGAGGTAGCGGTGGGGTCGGCCCAGGTGGGTGTCGTTGATGGTGGGGAATTCGGTTGCCGTGTCGTCCAATGCGTATTCGGCGGACGTGCCCGTCGCGGGATCCAGGATCCAGCGGTAGGCGAATCCGGCGCCGCGTCGCTCCGCGGTGCCCTTGAAGATCGCGTCCACGCCCCGCCATGCTTCGCGGTCTCCGCTGATCCCGTCGACGACGATCCTGCCGTCGGGCAGCTGATAGGCGTTGCCGATGTGAAAGGCCCATCTCGGATCGACCGGGTACCAGCGTATTTCGGTGTCGGAGGCGGCATTTCGCGGCATCACACCCAGGCGGGCGGGGTGGGTGTCGCTCCAGTTCGGGAAGCCTGCCTGTTGCGCGGCGCGATCCCAGACGACCGGCAGGTCCGGCCAGATCACATAGTCGGCCGTGATCGCGAAGTCGTGGACGAACGGCGACTCCGGACCGGGCAGCGTGATCGGCAGGCTGTGCTCGAGCAGCCCGGCGGCCGAGGCGCGGTAGTAGGTCAATTGCGGTGGCCGCTGGGAGAATCCGAAGAAGTGCAACTCCCCGGTGACCGGGTCGACCTTCGGATGCGCCGTCATGGGCGTGTGCAGTCGACCACCGAAATCGTAGGGGCCCAAGGTATCCAGATCGGGGCTGAGTCGGTACGGGTAGGACACCTCGTACAACGCCAGAATCCGACCTCCGTGCGCGATGATGTTCGTGTTCGCGGCGCCGACCCGCAAGTCCCGCTTGCCGTCCGGAGTCCGCTGCGGCGCGTCGACGGTCCGCACCCAGCGATTGCGATACCACTCCGCCCGCCCGTCCCGCAGCCGGACGCCGTGGATCATCCCGGCCCCACTCCACCACAGCCCGGTGTCGGTGCCGGGCTTCGGATTCGGGCCGTTGCGCAGATACCGGCCCGACAGCTCCGGCGGGATGCGCCCGTCCACGGTCAGGTTCTCGGCGGTGGTCTCCTCGCCCACGGGAGCCAGCACCCCGGTGAGATAGGTCTTCCGCGGCGTTACCGGGGATGATTCGGGCTCGGCGCATCCCGTGAACGTCGCGCCCGCCACCCCCGCCACCGCGGCGACGGCCGCCCCGGTCACGGCGTGCCGAAGCACCGCCCGACGATCGAATTCCCGCATCGCGATTCTCCTGACGGCCCGAATTCCCTTGTCCGTCAAGCCTCCGATCCCCGGCCCGCACCCGACTCCCCTACCGAGCCGCAGTTCCGGCCGCGGGAACGAGGGCTGTCCTCCTCGAGAACGAGCACCCACAGTTGTGGTTTGGACCACACCTCGCAGCAAAGCGGAACCGGGTCCCGGTCAGCACGTCTAATGCGTTGACGGGCAATACCGTTCGAGAGAAGGAAGTTGTATGAAGCTTCGGATGGCAACCATCCTCGTTTCCGCCGCGGTCGCGGGCTTCGGCCTGGTCGGCGCCGGGGCGGCCACGGCCGCTCCGCATGTCGTGCAGACCGACCACCACACCGCGCCGGAGGGGTGCCCGACACCCCCGATGGGCCCGGACGGCAAGCCCCTGCCCCCGCCGCTGGGCCCGGACGGCAAACCGCTGCCCCCGCCGGTCGGTGCCGACGGCAAGCCGTGCCCGCCCCCGATGGGCCCCGACGGCAAACCGCTCCCGCCGCCGCCCGGAGCCTGATACGCCTCCCGCATCGAATACGGGATTGTCGGGCCGGGCACCGATGTGCCCGGCCCGGCACGGTCGCTGACCGCACAGTTCCTACCGCACAGCGGGTTTCGGCCCATCCAGCCTCGACCGGCCACGGCTCGCCCCGGCTGACCGGATCGCCACCTCCGCCCGACCCACCCCGGGCTGACCGGGTCATGATCTGCCGACCGACCCAACCCCGAGCCGACCGGATCACGATCTGCCGACCGACCCAACCCCGAGCCGACCGGATCACGATCTGCCGACCGACGCACCACCTGCCGATCGGGTCACAGCCTGCCGACCAGAGCTCGACCTGCCCACTGCCTCACGGCCTGCCCACTGCCTCACGGCCCGCCCCTGCCTCACGGCCTGCCCACTGCGTCACGGCCTGCCGACCGGGTCGCCTCGTGACGACGAAGTCGCTGCCGGTGTTCCCCCAGGAACACCATTCCCCTTGTTCGCGACGAAACGTTCGGCGGCAGGCCACCATTCGGTGAGTCGCAGCAGCTCCGCCACCTCGTCGTCCAGGTTCGCGGCCGACGACACGGGTTGCGGAACACCGGCAGCGCTCGGCGGATTCGAAGACCGCGCCCTGTCCCGCGCGGCCGTCGCCAATTGCAACGCCCATTCGGCGGATTCACGCTCCGACCGCGGAACCTTTTCGTACGCCAGGAATTCCGCGAGCCGCGCCGGATCCACGGCGGTGCAGTAGGGACGGAGCTCGAGCAAGCCGTCACGGATCTCGACCGTGGCGCGCTGCAACTGCAGCGTGGTGACTCCGCGCATCCGCCGCCCGGTGTCCAGCGGCAGCCGACTGCCGGGGAACAGCGCGATCATCGCCTGCCACAGGACCGAAAGCCGCCGCCATCGTCTGGTCGTCGCGTCCCAGCCGAGGTATCGAGTGAACGCCGTTGCCATCGGCACCATGGAGACGGCGAAACCCGCCGTGGCACTCCAGAAGTAGTTCTGCGCCTCCGCGCGGAGCCGGTATCCGAGGGAGTCGACCACCCGCACCTCCTGCAGCAGCGCGAACACCGGCTCGAGCCACACCTGCACTCCGATGATCGTCACCACGACCGCGAGAAAGACCGCGACGACCCGCACACCCCGGGGAGCGCCGGGCCGCCGGAACTCCACCAGGCACTGCCGGATCGCCACCCACGCGAATACGAGCTGCACCGCCGAGAAGGCGACCCAGAACAGCACGCCGTCCCATCCCCCGCTCACATATATCGGCAGGTCCGCACGGCGCGCCCGAGTCCCGGCCACCAGCATGACGGCCAGGCTCAGCGCCGTCAGCCCACTCAGCACATTACGTTGCCGCCCAACAGCTTTCGGCGACATACCGGATAGCAAGCCCACGACGCACAGCAACGGGACCATCGAACAGACGATGGTCGCCAGCGAAAGCTGCTGAATCGACCCCACATTCAGCCCCGTCCGACCGGAAACGGCGCGCTGCACCGCATCCTCGCGCAACAACTGAGTGAGCAGGACGACAGTGAGCCCGCCGTTGAGATAGCGCTCGACGGGACTGCCGCTGAACCACAGCCACCGCAGTAGGAGCACCACTGCCGACACCCCGAGGATCGGCCACGCCACCGCGGCCGGTACCGACGAAGTCACCGCTGCCCGAAGAACAGTCGTCGAACGTCGCCGCCCTGCCGCCGCGACACCGCGGCGACCAGCAGCATGCTCGCGAACGTCTCGGCCTCACGCTCCAGATCGTCTCCGTAGTGTGAGCGGCCGAGGACACCGCGGACCGTCGACGGATCGAGATCGGGCAGGACGGCGGCGTACCGCGGATCACCGAGTTCGCCGTCGGCGGGCGGCTCGGCCTGCCCGTGCCCGAGCACCATATGCCCGATCTCGTGACACACGATCTGATCCATGTGGTACTCCGAGGTGGCGTCCTCGTGGACGATGATGTCGTCGTGTTCGCGCAGTAACCACAGGCCGCAAGGGCTTTCGCCGAGCTCGGGCAGTTCGAGCCGCCCCGCGGGAATGACCGTGATCGGCCGCCCGCGCAGCTCGGCCACACCCTCGATAAATCGCCCCCGGTCCCACGGTTCGGGTATCGGCAGGCTCGCCAGCGTCGTCGCGAGCTTCTCCTCGAGCGCCCCCGTCCCGGATCGGCGACGGGTCTTCCGATTCACGAACACGCTCAACGATAACGGCAATACCGATGCGCGTGCGAGCCGTGAACCACATACGCGCACGGCCGACCGGATTCCCGCAGCAGGCTCATCGGCCCCGGATGCCCGACACCCGACTGCCGTCCACCAGTCGCCCAGCGGCACAGTGCGGGTCAGGCAGCATGAACGGCTCGAGCCCGGACGCCCGACAACCGATATCCGTGCACGACCTCGCGGCCGTCACGCCCAGCGCGGCGTGAGGGCGCCCAGCGCGCCCAGTGCGACGGCGGCGGCCGTAGACGTGCGTAAGACGGTGGGCCCCAGCAGGACCGCCTCGGCACCGGCGGCAGTCAAAGCCTCGAGCTCGACGTCGTCCAATCCCCCTTCCGGGCCGACGATCAACACGACCCGCGAGGCCCGCGCGAGGGGCAGATCGACGAACCGGGACTCGCCCGACTCGTGCAGCGCGGCGACAACCCCGTTGTCCGCCTTCGCGTTCCGCACCAGCTCCAGCACATCCGGCGTGCGGTGCAACTCCCCCACCTCGGGGATGTAGGCCCGCCGAGACTGCCGCGCCGCGGCCCGCGCGGCCGCCCGCCACTTGTCGACCCCCTTGCGCGCCTTACCTTCCCAGTTGGCGACACAGCGCGCCGCCTGCCACGGCACGATGGCGTCCACCCCGGCCTCGGTCATCAGCTCGACGGCCAGCTCGGAGCGATCCGACTTCGGCAACGCCTGCACGACCGTCACCGGCGGCGACACCCGCTCGGCCACGACCCGGTCCAGGATCTTCAGTTCGAGGCGGTCCTTCTGTGCCGCAACCACTTCCGAGGCGGCGACCACCCCGGCCCCGTCCGACAGGGTGATCGGCTCGCCGACCCGGATCCGACGCACCGTCGCGGCATGGCGGCCCTCCGGCCCGTCCAGCACCGCGACCGCACCCGGTTCGGGAATCTCGTCGAGGTAGAAAACGGTTGCGGCCACGCCGGATTCAGCGTCCGCTGAACGAGGCCCGCAGCCGCGCGAACAGGCCGCTGTTGTGCTCGGACTGCGCCGACAGCACCTCGGTCCGCTCACCGTTGCGCGTCGACTTGTACTTGCGCAGCAGTTCGGACTGCTTGTTGTCCAGCTTCGTCGGCACCACGATGTCCAGGTGCGCGACCAGGTCTCCGCGCGCGCTGGAGCGCAGCTTCGGCATGCCGTGCCCGCGCAGCACCGACACCTCGCCGGGCTGAGTGCCCGCGGGGATCGACAGCTCGGTCGGGCCGTCGAGGATCGTGTCGATGACGACGGTGGTGCCGAGCGCGGCGTCCACCATCGGCACCCGGATCGTGCAGTGCAGGTCGTCGCCGTCGCGGACGAACGTGTCGTGCGGCTGCTCGACGATCTCGACGTACAGGTCACCGGCGGGGCCGCCGCCGGGCCCGATCTCGCCCTGCGCGGCCAGCCGCACCCGCATGCCGTTCGCGACGCCCGCCGGAATCGGCGCGGCGATCTCGCGGCGTGACCGCACCCGGCCGTCGCCGCCGCACTTGCGGCACGGATCCGGGATGGTCTCGCCGGTGCCGCGGCAGGTCGGGCACGGACGCGAGGTCATCACCTGGCCCAGGAACGACCGCTGCACCGTCTGCACCTCGCCCGCGCCGCCGCAGGTTTCGCAGCGCACCGGTTTGGAGTTGCCGTTGGTGCCCGCGCCCTGACACAGGTCGCACAGCACCGCGGTGTCCACGGTCAGATGCTTGGTGACGCCGACCGCGCATTCGGCCAGCGACAACCGGGTCCGCAGCAGCGAATCCGCGCCCGGCTGCACCCGCCCGCGCGGCCGCCGCTGACCACCGGCGGCACCCATGCCGCCGAAGAACGCCTCGAACACGTCGCCCAGGCCGCCGAATCCGGCACCGGAGAAGCCGCCGCCGGCGCCCGCGGACTCCATCGGATCCCCGCCCATATCGACGATGCGCCGTTTCTCCGGGTCGCTGAGGACCTCGTAGGCGGTCGATACGTCGCGGAACTTCTCCTGCGCGTCGGCGTCGGGATTGACGTCGGGGTGCAGTTCCCGCGCCAGCTTGCGGTAGGCGCGCTTGATCTCCTGGTCGCTCGCATTGCGGCCGACGCCGAGAATTCCGTAGTAGTCCCGTGCCACTTGTGTCTCTAGTCCTGTTCCGAATCTGTTCCGTTCGCGGCCGCGCGGCCGCGGCTGGCTCAACGCTCGGCGAGTACCTCGCCGATGTATCGGGCGACCGCAGCCACCGAAGCAATGGTCCCGGGGTAGTCCATGCGGGTGGGTCCCAGCACTCCCATCCCCCCGAGCACGGTACCCGGCAACACACCGTACCCCGTGGACACCACCGAGGTTCCGCGCATCTGCTCCACCTGGGTCTCCTCACCGATCTGCACCGTCACGGTGCCCGGCTGCTGCGCGGCGGCCAGCAGTTTCAGCACGATCACCTGCTCCTCGAGCGCCTCCAGCACCGAACGCAGCGAGCCGGGGAAACCGAAGTCGCCGACGTTGCGGGTGAGATTGGCGGTGCCGCCCAGTACCAGCCGCTCCTCCGGGTGCTCGACCAGCGTCTCCACCAGTACCGTCGACACCCGCACCAGCACGTCACGCAACCGCACCGGGGCATGTTCGGGCAGTTCGGCCACCGACGCGGAGGCCGCGGCGAGGCGCTTGCCGTCCATGGCCTGGCCGAGCATCGCGCGCAGCACCGCCAGGTCCTCGTCGTCCACGACGGAGCCCAGCTCGACCAGCCGCTGATCGACGCGGCCGGTGTCGGTGATCACCACCAGCAGCAGCCGCGCCGGATTGAGCGCGACGACCTCGAGGTGGCGGACCGTCGAGGCCGAGACGGTCGGATACTGCACCATCGCGACCTGGCGGGTCAGCTGGGCCAGCAGCCGCACCCCGCGGCGCAGCACATCGTCGAGGTCGACGCCGCTTTCCAGGAATTCCATGATGGCGCGGCGCTCCGCGGGCGACAGCGGCTTCACCTCGGCGATGTGGTCGACGAACTGGCGGTAGCCCTTGTCGGTGGGAATGCGGCCCGAACTGGTGTGTTGCTGGGTGATGTAGCCCTCGGCCTCCAGCACGGCCATATCGTTGCGCACGGTGGCGCTGGAGACGCCCAGGTTGTGCCGGTCGACCAGGGTCTTCGAGCCGATCGGCTCCTTGGTGGCGATGTAGTCGGCGACGATCGCACGCAGGACCTCGATCCGCCGTTGCTCCGTGCTCGGCATCGGCCCCACCTCCTTGCTCTCGCCCTCGGTCCGCCGGGTGCGTGAGTCGTGTCAGGGCACAGCACGATCACGCGGATCCGGGTTCATCCGAACTCCAGTTTAGTTGCACGCGGGCAGATCACCTGCGCATGCGTCCTGACCTGCGTGGCTTCGGCGTCGGAGGGCACTCGGCGGGTCCGGTGCGGGTTCGGTGGCCCGGCGCGCGGCCGTTCGCCCCGTCGGGTCGCGACGGCGCGGCGGCCGGATTCGGCGGGTCTAGTCGGAGCCGGCGAGCTTGCCGGCGGCGGCGTCCAGCCCCAGCATGGCCAGCAGCGATGTGCAGTCGTCGGCGTCGGTGGCGTAACTGGCGACGGCTCGGGCGGCCATCGCACTGCGACGTGCGGCTTCGGCCTTCTCCGCGGCGCGCGTTTCGGCGAACTCGCTCTGCTCGTGGACAAGGGTGATGCGACGTGCCTGGGACATGAGACTCCTCGGGGTTGCACCGAACGCTACACCCCGGGGCCCGGTCGCTCCGGCCCAACGATCCAAACCGAACCCGCCCTGTGGCAGCTCCCGGATCCTGTCCGTCGCCCTTGTGGTGCGCGATCGGTGCAGAGCGGGCGGCACGATCAGGTCAGCAGTGTGCGGACCACGGCATCGGCCAGCAGCCGCCCGCGATCGGTCAGGAGCAGGTGGTCGCCGGACCGCACGGCCAGGCCGTCGGCGATCACCCGATCGGCGGACCGGCGTTCGGATTCCTCCAGGTCGGCGAGCCGCAGGCCAGTGCGCAGCCGCGCGGTGAGCATCACGCGCTCGGTGTGCCGCTCTTCGGCGGTCAGCGCCTCCCACCCCGCCGCGGGCAGCCCGCCCTCGCGCACCCGGTGCGCGTACCGGGACGGATGCTTCACATTCCACCACCGGATACCGCCGAGATGACTGTGCGCGCCCGGGCCCGCGCCGAGCCAGTCGCCGCCGTCCCAGTAGCCGAGGTTGTGGCGACAGCGGGCGGAATCGGTTGCGGCCCAGTTGGATACCTCGTACCAGGTGAGACCGGCCGCGGCCAGGCGGGCGTCGATGCGCTCGTAGCGGGCGGCGAGGACGTCGTCGTCGGGGGCGGGCAGTTCGCCGCGGCGCACCCGGCGGGCGAGGGCCGTGCCGTCCTCGACGATCAGCGAGTACGCGGACACGTGGTCGACACCGGCGGCGAGGACGGCGTCCAGGCTGGCGTCCAGGTCGGCGTCGGTCTCGCCGGGCGTGCCGTAGATGAGGTCGAGATTCACATGGTCGAATCCGGCCGCCCGCGCCTCACGCGCCGCGTCGACGGCGCGGCCGGGCGTGTGGGTGCGGTCGAGCACCCGCAGTACATGTTCGGCCGCCGACTGCATGCCCAGCGACACCCTGGTGAAGCCCGCCTCCCGGATACGCTCGAAGAATCGGGGCGAGGTCGATTCCGGATTCGATTCGGTCGTTATCTCGGCGTCGGCGGCGAGCGTGAAGTCCGCGCGGACCGCGTCGAGCACCTCGGCCAGGCCGTCACCGCCGAGCAGCGACGGCGTCCCGCCGCCGACGAAGACCGTCGACACCGCCGGCTGCGGGCTCGGCAGCTCGCCGAACAGTCGTGCGGCCGTGGACAATTCGCCCCGCAGCGCCGCCATCCAGGACTGCGGAGAGGCGGAACTGCCCAGTTCACCGGCCGTATAGGTGTTGAAATCGCAGTACCCGCACCGGGTGGCGCAGAACGGCACGTGGATGTAGATGCCGAAGGGCCCGCCGCCGAAATCGCGCAGCACGAACTCGGACGAGTCGGGCTCGGGTACGCGCTCACCGGCAATCGCAGTCACCTCTCCAGTCTGCCCAGCGGCCGACTGTGATCTGCGACGGGGACGGGGAGTCGGTAACAATCCGGCCGCTTGATGGATACGGATGTCCGATTCCGGCGGCGCAGCGGGAACTCCACCCACACGATTCATGTTCGACGCGAGCCGAGGAGAGCGACATGGACAAGCTGGTGTGCATCGATTGCTGGCGCCGTGACAATCTCACCTTCGTGCAGCGGCTGGACCCCGCGTTCGTCACGCCCGGGCCGTTCCACCGGTGCGCGGCGCACCGCGACCTGAGGGCCGAACTGCTCGGCAAGCCCGAGCCCGCACCGCGCGCCGCGTAGGGGGCGCATCACCCCGGCGCCTCCCGCCTCATCCGCGCGATCCCGGGCGGGTCCGCCAGAGAAGCGGTATCAGCGGCCCAGCGCGATCTCCTGGTCCACATGCGACAGCTTCTCGGGGTTACGCACGGAGTAGAGGCCGGTGATGAGGCCGTCGTCGAGCCGCACCGCCATGACAGTGTCGATCTCGCCGTCCCGTCGCAGCACCAGGGCGGGGTAGCCGTTGATCTGCGCGAGTTCGACCGACAGCTCGCGGCCGATCCGTGGCAGCGCGGCGGTGAGCAGTCCGGCCACCGGGTCGGCGCCCACGATCGGTTGCAGCGCGGCCTGTTCGACTCCGCCGCCGTCGCCCAGGAACACCACGTCCGGCGCGAGTCGGTCGAGCAGGCCCTGCAGGTCGCCCGTCTCGATCGCGCGCTGGAACGCCTCGAGCGCCTCCCGGGATTCGGCCGGGGACACCTCCCCGCGCGGACGGCGGGCGGCGACGTGTGACCGTGCGCGGTGGGCGATCTGGCGGACCGCGGCCGGGCTCTTGTCGACGGCCTCGGCGATCTCGTCGTAGCCGAGGTCGAACACCTCGCGCAGCACGAAGACCGCGCGTTCGGTCGGCGCGAGCGTCTCGAGCACGAGCAGCATCGCCATCGAGACGCTGTCGGCCAGCTCGACGTCCTCGGCCACGTCGGGCGTGGTGAGCAACGGCTCGGGCAGCCACGGGCCGACATAGGACTCCCGGCGGCGGCCGAGCGTGCGCAGCCGGATCAGCGCCTGGCGCGTGGCGATCCGGACCAGGTAGGCGCGCTGATCCTGCACGATGCCGAGATCGACACCCGCCCAGCGCAACCAGGTCTCCTGCAGCACGTCCTCCGCGTCGACGGCCGAACCGAGCATCTCGTAGGCGACGGTGAACAGCAGCCTGCGGTGGGTGACGAACGCCTCGGTGGCGGGGTCCGGGCCCTCACGATGTTCGGGCGAGGTCTGGGACGTGCCGGGCATGGCGGCTCCTGTTCGTTCTGGTCAGTGTCACCCACCAGACACCGGATACCGCTGTTTTGTGACAACGGCCGACGCTGCTCAAGTACGCGACACCGCCAACAGCTCGGCAACGGAGTTCGTTTCCGCCTATGACGTGTGCCACAAACGGCGCACGAGAACAGGGAGCGAGAATCCCCTCGGATCATCCGCTACCAGGTGGCTGGTTCGTCTTCGCGGAGGCGTTGCAGGGAACGTTCTATCCAAGTTTCGAAGTGGCTCGTGAGGTCCTGGGTGGTGGCGGGGCGGACCGTGATGTGTTCGCGGGTCTGCTGTTGTACGTAGCGGCCGTCGCCGGTGACATCGAACCAGCCCATGGCGTACCAGGGGTCGGGGCGGCTGTGCAGATATCCGGCGAGCAGACCCGCGGCGCCGCTGCCGTCGAACGGGCGCTGAGTGAGCCGGTCGAAGCGCTCGCGCGGACTGTTGCGGCTGCTGTAACCGTCGTCGCGGGAACGCAATTCGTCGACGTGGAAGGTGTCGGGCTTGCCGCTGCCGGGCGGCACCGACGGCAGGATGGCGGCCAGGCGCGCCGGGAGCTGTTCGGGGCGGAACAGGCGGCAGCGGATGGGGCCGTCGACGCCGTCGGCGGCCGTCTGGGTGAGCATCACCGCGTGATACGGCGTCCTCGCCCCGAGAATGCGGTACTCCCGGGGCTTACCCTTACCGAGAACCGTTGACTCACCGCCGATTTCGATGCGGAGGTCGCAGGAGGTGAGGGTGTGCAGCGCGAGGGTGATGCGCTCGGTCTCGTCGGCGTCGTACCGCGCGCGCACGGCGTTGCGATGCGCCGCGACCTCGTCGTTGCTGGCCAGACGGCTGGTGTAGTGCAGCGGATGCGGGAAGCGGTCGTTCGCGTCGCTGTACCAGAGCACAGCGAAATCGTCCGGGTCCCAACTCCATTCGGCCATCGTGGTGGTCGTCCAATCAGATCGTGCGTGAACCGATGTCACCGAAGTGGGGCGGACATCGAGACGAGGAAATTCGCGTGGAAACTGTTGTGGCGGGCGCGGTCTCGTGGCGGTGCGGTCTCGCGGGTCACCGCGCCACGATCAGCTGGACGGGGGTGGATCGGCGTAGTCGCCGCCGATCACGCCGCCGGGAATCGTCCTCGGGTCGGGGCCGAGCAGTTCCTCGGCGTTCTCCATGTTCCGGAGCCACTCGGGGATGTCGCGGTCCTTCTCGTCGTCCTCGGATTTGCCGCGGGCGCCGCCCATTCCACCCATGGGCGGCATGCCCGACATGCCTTTGCCGGCCGCCGCTCCCCCACCGGCGGCAGCGGCCAGGCCCGTACCCGCACCGGGCTGCCCACCGGCCACGCTGCGACCGGGCCCGCCCGTCCCCGCGCCGGGAACGCCGCCGCCGAGCCCGCCGATGCCACCGCCCGCACCGCCTCCGGCACCGCCGCCCGAGCCGCCCGTGCCGCCGGAGAAGCCGCTGGACGTGGTCGGTGTGCCGGCGCCGCTCGGCGTGGTCGAGGTCGGCTCGGTAGCCGCCGCACTCGCCGGATTCGTCGACGAGTCGTCGCTCGACGAGTCGGTGGTCGACGAGTCGGTGGTCGACGAGTCCTCGGTAGTTCCCGCGGGTTCTTCACCGGTCTGCTGCGTCGGATCACTGGTCCCGCTCGTCCCGCCGGTGCCCCCGGTACCGCCGGGGTCGTCCGTCCCGTCCCCCGTCGGCGGGACATAGGGCTGGTCCGTTTTCTCCGGCGGCTTGTACAGCGGATTCGTCGGGCTGTCCGGAACCGGAAGCACAGGAATCTGCTGATCCGCCTGCAGGAAATTAGCGACGTAATGGTTCTTCATCGCCTCCCGCGCGGCATTCTCGCAGTCGTTGCGCACACTCTGGGAACTCGGGCCGTGAAAAGGCCCGACCGCCCAGCTCCGAGGGTTGTACCAGGACCCGCCATCCGGGGGTTTGTCCACGGCGTTCTTCGTATTGTTGACGCCATCGATCGCAGTGGAGATCCGCTGAGCGAGGTTGTGCAGTGGCAGCGATAGGTCGAGAGCACGCTGGGCGTAATTGCCGATCGCCTCGCGCGATTTAGTCGCAGCCTGGCCTTCCCAGGCGGCCTCGCTGGAGTGCCGAATCCTGTTGGCAAACAGCTCCGCAGCCGAACTCCAGCGCCGCGAGATCTCCGCGTACTCAGCGACACTCTTGTTCGCCTCGTCTGTGACCAACGGGTTGAACGCGTTGTAGATCCGCGAGTGCTTCCAGCTGTCGGTATGCTCTCCGCCGCCGGTGATCTTCGGAGGCTCGTTCTCACCGGTCACTTGGGTGCTCCTACGGCAGGTGGCGCCGTGACCCCTGGCTGCACCAGCGTCGTCCCGATCTGACTTGGAGGCTTGTCTGCCATCAGTTTGTTGTACTCGGCTGCGAACGCCTGATCGGTTTCTATGAATTTCTGGGCGATGGTTCTATGCAGGGTCTGGATCTCATCGACTATCTGATAGTGCTGTTCGAGGATGTCGTAGACATTGTTGGAACCATCCTTGGCGCCATCGACGATCTTTGCCTTGCCGCGGAAACGGCCGACCAGAGCGCTCGCCGACGTCAGTCCGTCCGTGGTCTCCCCAAGACCCCAAGGATTCCGATCCGAGATCCGCTGCGCAAGAATCTGCAATGCTCTGATCTCTTCCTTGAAGGCGTCACAGTCACGGTCTATGTAGACGAACTCGTCTGCGTTGACTCGAACCGCGTCCGCTCCCTGACCGCCCCCACCGAAGGTGACCGTCAGGTTTCCGTCTTGGGCGTCCTTGATCAAGTCGGTCAACGGGCCCGGCGGCTTGGTGTCATCAGCCATAATTTGCGGTCCTCCCCAGTAACCTCCGGTCGTGACCGACCGGTGCCGAGCTTCAAGCTAGAGACTTGCCGGAATTGCCGGAACGATCTGTCCAGCAAGGCGCTTCGCGATGTCGCAGGAGTGCTGTCCCGCAGTTTGTTTCGCAGAGGACGGGTTATCGATGCTCACCTCCAGGCTGCCGCCTTTCATCTCGACACTCAGGATGCAGTGAGCGCGAAGGTCCTGCCCGCTAAGGGCATACGTGAGTGCTGGCCGACCCGAAACCGACAATTCCTCGGCAACCGTGAACTCCTTGTTGGCGCGAACCATTGGCAACGTGATGTTGGTGGTGTCGATCGTTCCGCCGTAGCCGTCCCCTCCGGACTGGACCCAGATGCAGCCGCGCCATTTGACCCCACCGTTCCCATCCTTGCTATCGACGCCCTTGTTCTTCAACTGCTCCGATTGAAGAACCGATTGTGGGATGTCCTTGCACGCATCGAACCCCGCCGGAACATCCGCCGCGACAGTCGATGTCGCCGACGCTTTCGTGGTCCCGTCCGTCCCGCCGCCGTCAGAGTTGCACCCCGCCACCAGTGCGACAACCCCGGCCCCGAGAGCCGCGCCCCGCACTACCTTCCCCCAGCTCGCCATCTCGTCCTCTCGCGCCGGTGCCGTACCACTGGGGTCGGACCGGCTTTCCGCCCCCGTCAAAGCTCGATCTGACGGTACCGGGCAGGTCATCGCCGCGCAAAGGTAACGAGCCATCGCATTACCGGCAGAACCCGCGGTTCGTCACTGCCTCCGGCCACCGATCGAGCTCATTCGGGCCGGACGTCCGCAGCGGTGGCCCGATCACGCTCGACGACCATCGCGCCACCCCCGGTCGGTTCGTCATGATGATTCGATGGGCAAACTCCTGGTGCTGGTCAACGGCCTTCCCGGCTCGGGCAAGTCGACGCTGGGCCGGTCGCTTGCCCGGGCGTTGAATGCCGAGTTCTTGTCGAAGGACACCGTCAAGGAGGCCCTCGCGGCCTGCATGCACGACGCCGCCGATCTGGACGCACTCGGCGGAATCGCGATGGACACCGTCTGGGCTCTCGCACAAGCCATCCCGGGCACCGTCGTCATCGACTCCTGGTGGTTCAAACCACGCGACCTGCACTTCGCCCGGACCGGAATCCGGAACACCGGAGCCTCGCACGCCGTCGAGATCTGGTGCGACGTCCCCGCCGACACGGCAAAAGCCCGCTACGCCAGCAGAAACCGCTCTGCCGTCTATCAAGACGAACAACGGCTCGTCAACGACTGGGACACCTGGGTCGCGCAGGCTGCGCCACTCGAACTCACAGCCACCCTGGTCGTCGACACCACCGGCCCGGTCGACTGCTCACGCCTCGTCGACCGGATCGAACTCATGGCTGCCCCCATCAGCAACGAGCAATGAAAAGCCAATGCCTGACGTCGTTTCGACATTCGCTCGGTGGCTGAGCCGCCCGGTACACCGGCCGGGCGGCACGCGACCGTGTACCTCCGTGTTCAGCGGGGGTGCAGGAGGCCCGCTTGGGCTTGGATGGTGTGGGTGGCGGTGTCCAGGTCGTGTGGTTCGGTGATGGTGGTATTGCGCTCGTAGGTGACGCCCGCGGGCACGTCGTCGCTGCCCAAGGGGTCGGCGTCCCAGAAGTTGTCCTGGTAGACGACGTTCTCCAGGGGCGGCGCGACGTGCAGGACAGCGGTGTTGTCGGCGCGCACGACGACGTTGTTCTCGACGGTCGCCCAGCAGACGCCGTAGTCGGTGTAGAGGCCGAAGTTGTAAGGGGTACGGGTGTCCGCAATGACGTTGCCGCGGATGAGCGCGCCGTTGTCCGGGCCGTCGCCCTGGGGGCCGGACACGTAGATTCCGCCCCCGTCGGCCAGAGTCGTCATGGTGTCGGTGACGAGGTTGTGCAGGATGCGAGTGCCGCGCGCCGGACCGCCGACGATGCCGCAGTGCGGGACGTTCGTGATCTGGTTGCGGCTCACGGTGCAGTCGCGGGTATCGCTGACAGCGATGCCGGGTGAACCGGAGTAGTCCAGACCGATCTGGTGGACGCGGTTGTCTTCGATCAGCACGTCCTGGCTGCCGGTGGCCGTGATGCCGGAGGCCGCGAGAGTGCCGAAGTCGCAGCCGCGCACGATGAGGTTCGCGCCCTTGGTGAGCCCGAGCCCGGTGGCGCCCAATCGGGTGAACCGGCAGCCCTCGACACGGACGTCCGTGCTGTCCTCGACGCGGACGCAGGCGGGGATCGTGGCCGATTCCCGCGGGACGGTCACCCACTGGCCTTCCGCGATGGTGACCGTGTCGACCGGGCCGCCTTCGTAGTAGCCGCCGCCGTGATAGTGCAGAAAACCGTCCGCGCGGGGGCGCCGCCAGGTGGCTTCGGCGAAGACCAGCCCGCGCAATGCGACGCCCGTCGCGTCGGTGATGTGCAACAACACCTCTAGGACAGGGGCGATCACCCGGGTCTGTTCAGGGTCTTCCGCAGGACGTGGCAGGTAGTGCAGGACGTGGTGGCCGGGATTCGAACGGTCCAGGACGAAGGTGCCGGGTTCGGTGAGAAAGGCGGGGTCGTTCTCGACCCGGGTGGGTAAGCCCGGGCCGCGCGAGGTGTGCCCCTCCCAAGCGAAGTTGTACAGGTCCTTGGCGCGGGCGAAAGCCGGCTGCGCCATCGTGATGGTTGTGGAGCCGTGTGCGGTGACGGTCGTGGCGACCGCGCAGCGCGCCTCGGTCCAGGGATAGATCCCCCGGTAGACGAATTCCACATCGGCCGGGCTCCGCCAGTTCAGCGTGATGTCCGTGACGTAACCCGCTTCGGTACTGGTCACAGCGCCGGGGAGCATATCGATGCCGGCGCGCTCGGCCCTGCGACCGTCGACGTAGAGCTGGCGGGTATCCAGCTCGCCGACATCGGCCAGCCAGACCCCGTCACGTACGCGCCAGCCGGTGATGCGTCGGCCGCCGCTGACGACGACTTCCTCCTGCTCGGCGGTCCCGTAGCCGTAGGCCTGGAAGACGACGTTCCCCGCGGTGACCTCCAGAGGTTCGTCCAGGACGTGCCGACCTGCCCTGAGCTGAACCACGGCCGTGTCGGCGGCCTCTCGGGCGGCGCGCGCAGCCCTGCCGAGCGTGGCGAACGGCTGACCTTCGGTTCCCGGCCACGAATCGTCACCATGGGGATCGACATAGAACTCCGACATAGAGCCACCCTTCGTGTGTATATGGTGTACACACGATATAACACTATAGACGAAAGGAGTGTCAATGGCCGATGGCAGTGCCGAGGACCCCGACCTCGGGGTGGAGTTGCTGTGGCGGGAGCATGAACCCGAGCCGCGCCCTGGACTGAGCCCGAGCAGGATCGTGCGCGCCGCCATCGAATTGGCCGATGCCGAGGGTCTGGACGGGCTGTCGATGCGCAAGATCGCCGAACGGCTCGGCTTCACCACCATGTCGCTCTACCGTCACGTGCCCGGACGCGACCAGCTCGTCGATCTCATGGTGGATACCGCGTACGGGGAGATTCACCCTCCGGCCGCCGCCGAAGACGGCTGGCGGTCGCGACTGGAGTCGTGTGCCCGCAGCGGATGGGAGCTGCGGAGACGGCACCCATGGATGGCCGAGGTGCGCGGCAGCCGCCACCTGCCCGGCCCCAACGGCATCGCCTACTACGACCACATGCTCAGCACGCTCGTGGGCACCGGCCTCACGACCGCGCAAGTGATCGCCGCGGTGAATCTGGTGGGCCGGTTCGTCGACGCCGAGGCTCGGACGCTGGTGGAAACGGCACGGCAGGAACGGCAGAGCGGGGTGAGCGAGCAGGCCTGGTGGGGTGCTCGCGACACGCTCTACCAGCGGCTCGACAGCTACCCGACGCTCACGGCCCTGTGGGAGGAGGGCGGCTACGACGACCCGGAGACTCCGTTCGAGTTCGGGCTGGCCCGGGTGCTCGATGGCATCGGAATGCTCATCGCCAGCCAAAGTGACGAAACTCGTGATGAAACTTGTTCGATGTGCGGGAAGTCGATGCAGCAACCGACCTCGGGAAGGCCGCGCATCTACTGCTCACGAGCCTGCCAGCAGCGCGCCTACCGGAAACGACTCGACCGATAGGCTGTTCAGGTCGATCACCGGCCGGGCGACCATCGCAGCCACATCCAGGGTCCCGCTCGCTCCGCCGACTGGATCACTTGTGCGACACGCATCTACCGGTCGGCAGAGACCCGATTCCCGCACCCCGTACAGGTTCTCGCACGCCGTACACGCGTTTGCAACGGGTGCGGGAACGAACAGGGGGTGCGGGAATGTCGGCTCTGCCGACCGGTAGGTGGACGTTCGCGGGCTCGAAGTGAGCAGGGCGGAAGCGCCGCCCTCAGTACCGGTTTGGCGGCATTCGCCGGACAATTGGGGGTCGAGGAGTCGGATAGGTGGCCGGTGGGTGAAGTTGCTATCGCGTGAACGCTGATCATCGATCATCAGCAAGCGCAGGAGATGCAGGTCTATGACGCGAATAGGTTTGGGGCACAGGGGTGGTTGGGCGGCGCTCGCTGCCGGAGTGGTTGTCCTCGGCCTACTCGAGGCCGCCGTATTGCACTTCCTCGCAACCGCATACCTGCCGCCTGCACCGGCCACTGCCGTAGACGCCGTCGCGGCGGCCTTCACCCTGCTGGTTATCGCCGCATTGGTCTCACCCCTGTGGGGCTCGTTCCGCCTGGACTCCACCACTCTGCGACTCCGGTTCGGATGGCTTGCCTCCGTTGACATCCCGCTGTCAGCCGTCGTCAACATCCGCCCCTACAAAGCAGACCTTCGCAACCCCGCCCAACTCGGTCTCGACTTCGACGAGGAATCGGCCCTGCTGACCGTGGTCCGCGCCCCGTCGTCTCCGCTCGTGCGCATCGAACTGGCCACCGAGGTCCCGGCCCGCACGCAGGGGTGGAAGCGAGTGCGGGCCCGCACCATCCTCGCCAGCACCGACGACGCCGACGTCCTGTGCCGCCGTGTGAACGAAGCAAGCTGAGCCAAGGCGCCCGGCCCGTTCAAACCCGGCTCAGGCGAACGGGAACAGGAATCTCGAGATGAAAAGTGACGGTCCGCCTTCAGCGGCGGTCGAACTGACCGTCGGCGATACCTTCGGCGAACGCGTCCCATTCGTCGGCGGTTTAGTTCAGCTTCGCGCCCTCTCCAGCGATCGTGCCCCGCCATCGGGGATGCAGCGCGACTTCAACGCCGACAACTGTGACCCCCGTCACCACCTGTCACAGCGGTGGGGAACCCGGTGTCTTGTGCCCGAACGCCTCACCGAACGAAGGAAAGACAATGAGCAACACCTACGAAGTCGTCGTGATCGGTGGCGGATACGCCGGTGTGATGGCGGCCAACCGCCTGACCCAGCGCGACGACGTGCGGGTTACCGTGATCAACTCCCGCCAGGTCTTCGTCCCGCGGCTGCGGCTGCATCAGGTGGTGGGCGGAACCCATGACGCCGTCGTCGATTACAGGAACATCCTGGCCGACGGCGTCCGGCTGGTGGTCGACAACGTGACGCGGATCGACACGGACGAACGCAAGGTGATCCTGGCCGAGGGCGACAGCATCGGCTACGACTACCTGGTCTACGCGGTGGGCAGCGGAACTCCGGCCCCGCGGGTACCGGGTGCTGCCGAATTCGCCTATCCCGTAGCGACTTTGGAGGCGGCCCAGCGACTGCGTTCGGCGCTCTTCGATACGCCCATGACGGCCGCGGTGACCGTGATCGGCGGCGGCCCGACCGGGATCGAGACCGCCGCCGAGTTGGCCGAGCAGGGACGCAAGGTCACCCTGGTCTGCGGCAGCGCGCTCGTCCCGTACCTGCACCCCAAGGCGCGGCGCACGGCGCACAAGTACCTGGCGAAGCTGGGCGTGACCGTGATCGAAGGCGCCGATGCGACCGTCACCGCGGTGACCCGCGACGCCGTGGAGCTCGCCGACGGCCGGACGCTGGCGAGTGACGTCACCGTCTGGACCGCAGGATTCGGCGTACCCGACCTGGCCGCGCGCAGTGGGCTGAGCACCGATGCCGTCGGCCGTCTGCTCACCGACGAGACGCTGACCAGCGTCGACGACGAGCGCATTGTCGCGGCGGGCGACTCGTCGGCACCGTCGGACCTGCCGTTCCGGATGAGCGCCTACACCGCGTACTGCCTGGGGGCGCATGCCGCCGACACCCTGCTGCACCGGATCGCGGGTGAGCAGCCCGCGCCGATCGACATGTCGTTCCCCGCCATGTGCCTGAGCATCGGCCGGAACGCCGGGATCTACCAGCTCGGTCATAAGGACGAGACCGGAATGCGGTTGTACTTCAAGGGTTTCACGGGAAAGAAGCTCAAGGAATTCGCTTGCGAGGCGGGTATCAACCACCTGGCGACCGAGGCGCAGAAGCCCGGCAAGCACCACTGGTTCAAGGACGGCAAGCACCGTCCGGAGTTGTTGCGGGCCAAGGGCGACAACGCGGCCGCGCCGGTTGCGTAGGCCGACCCGGGCAGGCCGTCGCGCCCGGCGACGGCCGCTCAGCCCGAAAACCCTTGGCCCTGCGGTGAATCGCTGCGGCCCGCCTACCGACCCAGCGCGGCGGGTTCCGGCGCGGTAGGCCGCGCCGGGAAATGGTGGTGCGTGTCGAACCACTTCTGCACGCCCTCGGCGGCCAGCAGGCGGCGGGCGGTGGGCTCCTCGACCAGGTGCTCGAACAGGGTCAGCAGCAGGTTGGACTCGCATCTCGCCGTGTAGGCCGGGATACCGAATTCGCCGACCCTGTCGAACAATCGGTTGGCCACCGGTGCCGCCGAATCGGTGAGACGCAGGACGATGGTGGGCCCCTCGCGCAGGTAACTCGCGACGTACTGCGTTCTGCTGTCCACTCCCGCGATATCGTCCCAGGACACGAAGCGGTCCTTTTCCCGCAAGTCCCGCAAGGGATTACGCCGGACGACACCCGACGGATACAGCTCGACATGAATGCGCGAGCGGGCGGCGAACAGCACCAGTACCAGGGCGACGAGCAGCACCACCGAGCCGACCAGGGCGGCGGTCGACCAGTCGTAGCCGAGTGCCGGAAATTCGCCGCCGACCGATCGCGCCCACCAGCATGCCTGCCCGAAAACGATGAACCCCAGCAGAGTCGAGACCAGCGGAAAGATCCTGGTCGGCTGGCTCACCCGGACACCCGCGCCCCGGTCCACATCCGAGCACCTGCGCACCGGATGGCCGAACACGATCGACGATCGCGGCACCACCTCGCGAAATATGCCCAGCCCCATGGTCAGCAGGCCCATCGATGCGACGGCGAGGCCCACACCACCCGCGGTCACCACGAGCGGCTCTGTGCCCCAACCGGATACCACGACTATCGCCCGGATGAAGATCGTCACCGCGATGCCGACCAACAGCCCGGCCAGCGGTACGGTCACGAGCACCGAACGCCCCGTCGGCCACCGCTCCTCGACCGGCAGTCGCGGAAACCGCACCCGCGCAACCGAATTCATTTCACGGATGCGGGAGAGCTGCCAGGAGACACGGGCCCGGCCCCGGCGCACGAACTCCCGGTACCGATTTCGAGCGGGATCGACCGCCGCCCCCATGATCTGTCGCCAATTCATCACAATGTGGAGGAAACCTACCACCGCCCGCTATCTCTCGAACGGAATTCATGACTCGCACAACTCCGCCCCGGCCGGTCGACCTCGAGGCGGTCTTCCCCGATCTGGCGCCGCTGGCCCGCCCCGCGACGCGCCTGCATCCGAGCCCCGGCGAACCCACCGCGCACGACAGTTCGGTCGGTGGACCGCTGCTGTGGCCCGCGTCGGAACCGTGGCCCCATTGCAGCGGCCCGCACGACGAGGGGCCGGGCCCGGTGGTGTTGCCGGGCACCCGGATTGGTACTTCCGGTTGCTGTCGCCTTCGGATGCACGGCTGAAGAGGCGGATCGAGGTGGCCTCACGCAGCAGGGAACGCACTCCGCAGGAGCAGGACGTACTCGATGGGCTCGACTATCGGTACGCGATGCCGCGGGGGCCGATCGCGATGTTGCCGGTCGCCCAGCTGTACACGCGAGACGTGCCCGGTCTACGCCCGCCCGCGGGCGCCGACCTGCTGCAGGTGCTCTGGTGCCCGTTCGACCACGACGACGGTCCCGTGTACGCGGGTATGCCCAAGACGGTGCTGTTCTGGCGGTCGGCCGCGTCGGTCACCGACATTCTCTCCGATCCCCCGGAACCGACATCGGTCCAGAGCCCGGACTACGTACCGGAGCCGTGTGTGATCGACCCGGAGCGGATCGTCGAGTACCCCCACCAGTTGGAACTCGAGACCGAGCTGTACAACCGGGTACAGCAGTGGATCGCACCTCCGATCCCCGGTACCGGACAGGACGATTTCGACGACGGCGCCGGCGTATACCGCGAGCTGTGCATCGCACCCGGATGGAAGGTCGGCGGCGGGATCAGGTGGGGGATGCAGGACCCCTATCCCCAGCCCTGCCCGGCCTGCGGCACCCCGACCGAACCGCTCCTGACGATCGCCTACGAGGAGTGGCGCACCGAATTCCCGCACTGGATTCCCTGCGAACTCCTTCCCGGCGGCATCATCGACTTCGTGGACCCCAACTGGGCGCACCCGAGCGGCGTCGATATCCGCGGCGGCTACGACCAGATCATCCGTACGTGCCCGAAGTCCCCGGACCACCCGCATGTCGCGTTGATGCAGTAGCCGCGTCAGTCCCCCTGCACGACCGTGTTCTGGCACACGGTGAGGAGCCAGCGGCCATCCACCTTGGTCATCACGTACAGGGGCGAGCCCTCGGCCGTGACCTTGCCCGAGAGGTCCAGGTACCGCTGGCGGATCTTGACCGCGGCCACGTCGGGGCGCAGGAAACGCACCAGCACCACCTCGTAGGTCGCGGTGCCGTCGCGCATGGCACCGGGCAGCGCCTTGGCGGTGAACTCGGCGATGGCGTCGCGGCCGTCGAGCAGCTTCCCGTGCCCGGTCGTCCAGATGGCGTCGGGATGGAACAGCGCGACGAACTCGTCGACCAGTTCGTTCTGCTGCGCGTGCTCGACGGTGGCGACGATATCGCGGATCGCCTCGAGCTCATCGGTCTGTGTCGTTGTCATGCGAACGATCCTGCAACCCGAACTTAACTCGAGGTCAATACCGAGACCGCCGCGGCGGTTTCGGCGCATTGATCTATGAGCTATTTCACAAAACTGAGCGGCCGTCCAGGGAATTTCCCCCGAATCTGCGGAAAATATGGGCCCGTGGTCCGAACGACCCCGCTGACATGGCACAATAGGCTCCATGACTGGGCTTGGAGTACGACTGGTGGCGCGACGCCACGTCGACTACAAGCGTGTCTGCAGTGACCGCTGTCTGCCGGATCGCCTCCGGTAGCTCGGCGCATTCCGACTCCGGCGTCCATTCTCGACGCCGACATCCCGGCCGTTGAATACCGAAGGCGCGAGCCAGCCCCTCCCGCCTGCCGTAAAGGCCTGATCCACCCGCAGGAGCGACCCCATGACGTCGAGCACCGACGCCGGTCCCAGCCCAGAGTCCGTCCGCGCCGCGCGCGAACAGGACGTCGCGCGCGAGCGCGAACAAGCCGCGCGGGAACGCCGCGC
>NZ_BDBV01000019.1 GCF_001613165.1 Nocardia mexicana NBRC 108244 | reverse complement strand
ACGTGGTGGGCCGTGTGAAGGTGTACGAGGCGATCGTCAAGGGCGAGAACATCCCCGAGCCGGGTATTCCCGAGTCGTTCAAGGTGTTGCTCAAGGAGCTCCAGTCGCTGTGCCTGAACGTCGAGGTGCTGTCGTCCGACGGCGCCGCGATCGAACTGCGCGAAGGCGAGGACGAGGATCTGGAGCGCGCCGCGGCGAACCTGGGCATCAACCTGTCCCGGAACGAAGCCGCAACGGTTGACGACCTAGCGCAGTGATTTGGTCCCCCGTTCCCGTCGCTCGGCACGCGTGCCCGGTTCTCCCGGCATGCTTCTCCGCCGGGAGACGGGGATGGGTGGGGGCATCTGATTACGACGATTGAGAACTTGCTCGAAATCAATCCCACCAGGGGAAAGGAAGTTACGTGCTAGACGTCAACTTCTTCGATGAACTCCGGATCGGCCTGGCCACCGCCGAGGACATCCGCCAGTGGTCCTATGGCGAGGTGAAGAAGCCGGAGACCATCAACTACCGCACGCTCAAGCCGGAGAAGGACGGCTTGTTCTGCGAGAAGATCTTCGGTCCCACCCGGGACTGGGAGTGCTACTGCGGCAAGTACAAGCGCGTGCGCTTCAAGGGCATCATCTGCGAGCGCTGTGGTGTCGAGGTGACGCGTGCCAAGGTGCGCCGTGAGCGGATGGGTCATATCGAGCTGGCCGCGCCGGTCACCCACATCTGGTACTTCAAGGGTGTGCCCTCGCGTCTGGGCTACCTGCTGGACCTGGCGCCGAAGGATCTCGAGAAGATCATCTACTTCGCCGCCTACGTCATCACCACCGTCGACGAGGAGCTGCGGCACAACGAGCTCTCCACGCTCGAGGCGGAGATGGAGGTCGAGAAGAAGGCCGTCGCCGATCAGCGCGACGCCGATCTCGAGGCCCGCGCGCAGAAGCTCGAGGCCGATATCGCCGAGCTGGAGGCCGAGGGCGCCAAGTCCGACGTCCGCCGCAAGGTGAAGGACGGCGGCGAGCGCGAGATGCGCCAGCTGCGCGACCGTGCCCAGCGCGAGCTGGACCGGCTCGACGAGATCTGGACCACCTTCACCAAGCTGGCTCCCAAGCAGCTGATCGTGGACGAGGTGCTCTACCGCGAGCTGCAGGACCGCTACGGCGAGTACTTCACCGGTGCCATGGGTGCCGAAGCCATCCAGAAGCTGATGGAGAACTTCGACATCGAGGCCGAGGCCGAGAACCTGCGCGAGACCATTCGCACGGGCAAGGGCCAGAAGAAGCTTCGTGCCCTCAAGCGCCTGAAGGTCGTCGCCGCGTTCCAGACCAACGGCAACTCGCCGATGGGCATGGTCCTCGACGCCGTGCCGGTGATCCCGCCGGAGCTGCGCCCGATGGTGCAGCTGGACGGTGGCCGCTTCGCGACCTCCGACCTGAACGACCTGTACCGCCGCGTCATCAACCGCAACAACCGCCTCAAGCGACTGATCGACCTGGGTGCGCCCGAGATCATCGTGAACAACGAGAAGCGGATGCTGCAGGAGTCGGTGGACGCCCTCTTCGACAACGGCCGCCGCGGCCGTCCGGTCACCGGACCGGGCAACCGCCCGCTGAAGTCGCTGTCGGATCTGCTCAAGGGTAAGCAGGGTCGTTTCCGTCAGAACCTGCTCGGTAAGCGCGTCGACTACTCCGGCCGTTCGGTCATCGTCGTCGGCCCGCAGCTGAAGCTGCACCAGTGCGGTCTGCCGAAGCTGATGGCGCTGGAGCTGTTCAAGCCGTTCGTGATGAAGCGCCTGGTGGATCTCAACCACGCGCAGAACATCAAGTCCGCCAAGCGGATGGTCGAGCGGCAGCGGGCCCAGGTGTGGGACGTCCTCGAAGAGGTCATCGCCGAGCACCCGGTGCTGCTGAACCGCGCGCCCACCCTGCACCGCCTGGGTATTCAGGCCTTCGAGCCGCTGCTGGTGGAGGGTAAGGCCATCCAGCTGCACCCGCTGGTCTGTGAGGCGTTCAACGCCGACTTCGACGGTGACCAGATGGCCGTGCACCTGCCGCTGTCGGCGGAGGCGCAGGCCGAGGCCCGCATCCTGATGCTGTCGTCGAACAACATCCTGTCCCCGGCGTCCGGCCGCCCGCTGGCCATGCCGCGCCTGGACATGGTGACCGGCCTGTACTACCTGACCTTCCATGAGGAGGGTGCGATCGGTGAGTACCGGGCGGC
Source organism: Nocardia mexicana NBRC 108244 (assembly GCF_001613165.1). GTDB lineage: Bacteria > Actinomycetota > Actinomycetes > Mycobacteriales > Mycobacteriaceae > Nocardia > Nocardia mexicana. The sequence goes on along the minus strand of NZ_BDBV01000019.1, from coordinate 196,444 downwards.
CACCAAGAACGAGTCGGAATTCGGCGTGTACTCCTCGCCCGCCGAGGCGCAGATGGCGGTGGATCGCGGCGAGCTGACCGTGCGGTCGCTGATCAAGCTCCGGCTGACCGACCAGCGCCCGCCGAAGGATGTCGAGGCCGAGCTGTTCCCCGAGGGCTGGCAGCCCGGCGACGCGTGGACCACCAAGACCACGCTGGGCCGGGTGATCTTCAACGACCTGCTCCCGGCGGACTACGCGTTCATCGACGAGATCATGCCGAAGAAGCGGCAGGCGGCGATCATCAACGATCTCGCCGAGCGCTACCCGATGATCGTGGTCGCGCAGACCGTCGACAAGCTCAAGGACGCCGGCTTCTACTGGGCCACGCGTTCGGGTGTCACCGTCTCCATGTCGGACGTGCTCGTTCCGCCGGAGAAGGCCGACATCATGGAGCGCTACGAGCAGCAGTCCGACCAGATCGAGAAGAAGTACCAGCGCGGTGCTCTCGACCACCAGGAGCGCAACAACGCCCTGGTCAAGATCTGGCAGGAGGCCACCGAAGAGGTCGGTAAGGCGCTGCGCGCGCACTACCCGGCCGACAACCCGATCATCACGATCGTCGATTCGGGCGCCACGGGTAACTTCACCCAGACTCGTACCCTCGCGGGCATGAAGGGTCTGGTGACCAACCCGAAGGGTGAGTTCATCCCGCGGCCGATCAAGTCCTCGTTCCGCGAGGGCCTGACGGTGCTGGAGTACTTCATCAACACCCACGGTGCGCGAAAGGGTCTGGCCGACACCGCGCTTCGCACCGCCGACTCGGGTTACCTGACCCGTCGTCTGGTGGACGTGTCGCAGGACGTCATCGTCCGCGAGGAGGACTGCGGCACCGAGCGCGGCATCAACGTGCGCATCGCGGAGAAGATGGCCGACGGCACTCTGATTCGCGACCCGCACGTGGAGACCAGCACCTATGCCCGCACCGCGGCCATCGACATCGTCGATGCCAAGGGCAATGTGGTGGTCGAGAAGGGCCACGACATCGGCGATCCGGCGATCGACGCACTGCTCGAGGCGGGCGTCACCGAGGTCAAGGTGCGGTCCGTGCTGACCTGCACCTCGGGCACCGGTGTCTGCGCGATGTGCTACGGCCGCTCGATGGCGACCGGCAAGCTGGTCGACGTGGGTGAGGCCGTCGGTATCGTGGCCGCCCAGTCCATCGGTGAGCCCGGTACCCAGCTGACCATGCGCACCTTCCACCAGGGTGGTGTCGCGGGTGACGACATCACCGGCGGTCTGCCCCGCGTGCAGGAGCTGTTCGAGGCCCGTGTGCCGAAGGGCAAGGCTCCCATCGCCGAGGTGTCGGGTCGCGTGCGGCTGGAGGACGACGACCGCTTCTACAAGATCACCATCATTCCGGACGACGGTTCGGACGAGGTGGTCTACGACAAGTTGTCGAAGCGTCAGCGGTTGCGGGTGTTCAAGCACGACGACGGTTCCGAGCGTCTGCTCGCCGACGGCGATCATGTCGAGGTCGGTCAGCAGTTGCTGGAGGGTTCGGCGGATCCGCACGAGGTGCTGCGCATCATGGGTCCTCGTCAGGTGCAAATCCACCTGGTCCAGGAGGTCCAGGAGGTGTATCGGTCGCAGGGTGTGTCCATCCACGACAAGCACATCGAGGTCATCGTCCGGCAGATGCTGCGGCGCGTCACGATCATCGACTCGGGCGCGACGGAGTTCCTGCCCGGTTCGCTGGTCGAGCGTGCCGAGTTCGAGGGCTCGAACCGCCGCGTCGTTGCCGAGGGCACCGAGCCCGCGGCGGGTCGCCCGGTGCTGATGGGTATCACCAAGGCGTCGCTGGCCACCGATTCGTGGCTGTCGGCGGCCTCCTTCCAGGAGACGACTCGTGTCTTGACGGACGCGGCGATCAACTGCCGCTCCGACAAGCTGATCGGCCTGAAGGAGAACGTGATCATCGGCAAGCTGATCCCGGCCGGTACCGGCATCAACCGCTACCGCAACATCCAGGTGCAGCCGACCGAGGAGGCCCGCGCGGCCGCCTACGCGGTGCCGTCCTACGACGACACCTACTACACCCCGGACGGCTTCGGCCAGACCACGGGTGCAGCGGTCCCGCTGGACGACTACGGTTTCAGCGACTACCGGTAATCCGGTAAGCGCCACCAACATTCGGCCCCCGCTCCCAACTGGTAGCGGGGGCCGAATGCGTATCTCTCGTCGGTTGATCTGAGCAGACCGCAATCCCTACGTACTCGGTGCCGAGTCATCAGTCGTTGGGCGGACGCGTTGTAGTATCGAGTGAACTCTGTAGAGTCCAAGCTACAAGTCGGTAGGCTGCAGTTATGACCGTTGCACAGCACGATTCCGACGAGCCCATCCGTGGCCGGATGGTGCTGTTACCGACGCCGCCGTCCGACGGATTCACCGCCGAGGACCTTCCTCGTCTGATAGAAGTTGTCGATGGCCGCTTCGAGTTGCTGGACGGCGACGTCGTGATGATGGCGCCCGCCACGCATTGGCACGACGAGGTTATCGACATACTCAAATTCGCCCTGCGCCGAATTGCTCCTCGCTCCTTGGTGATTGCGACGGAGAAGGGCGTGAATCTGGGTGGCAGCGTGCCCGAGCCCGACGTGCTGGCGGTATCGCGTGACGCCGTGCAATCCGAGAGCCTGCTCTTCGAGCCCGAAGATGTACACCTGGCCATCGAAGTGGTCTCGCCTCGCACCAAGACGAAGGACCGCAAGCTGCGGCCGGTCCAGTACGCCGAGGCCGGGATCAAGTACTTCTGGCGGGTCGAGAACGAGAACGACGAGATGGTCGTCTACACGTTCGAGTTGCTGCCGGAGGGCGGCTGCTACACACCGAGCGGTGTCTTCCGCAAGCGGCTTCAGATCGAACGCCCTTTCTCGATCGATATCGAGCTTCCAGAAGTCACTTGGTGATTCGCCCTCACGGGTCCTTCACGAACATCGGGCCCACCAGAGGCTGAGTAAGGCCATAGTCGCAGTTCGCTCGCCGTAGCGGCCCGCACCGACAGGGGCCGGTGTGCGTTCTCGGACGAGTTCGATCAACTACGGCTGGGAGGGTGGGGTGCTGGGGTAGCCTCGGCAGCCAACCGGGCGGGTTCGGCACAGAGAGGTGATGGCGTGGCTGTTCGTCGACGGGGGCTGGTGGCCGCGGTGCTGTGTGCCCTATCGATGCTGGGTGCGCCGGTCGGGCAGGCGGAGTCGCCGGGCGGGGACCTCGGCGGTTGTCGGCAGGGTGGTGTGATGACCGGGCGGTTCATTCCCGGCTCGGGGAGCGTCGGGCAGAACATTCGGCGTGAGGTCACGCTGCGGGAATGCGACAGCCCGCTGCTGCCGGGCATCGTCGCGGGGCAGTTCACCGCGGACATTCCGTTCAATACCGGTGCGCCGAGTACGGCCAGGGTGGCGTGGTCCGACGGCAGCGTCAGCACGGCGAACGGGTACGGAAACGGTCTGTGGCTGATCACCGGCGGCCCGGCCAGCGGTCACGGGATCCAGATCCTGGTCACCAACACCTGGAACGGCTGGTATCAGGGCTGGACCGATGTCACCGTCACCTCGGCGAGGTTCTTGCCCTGAGCCTGCTACTCGACGCGCTTGGTGTCGTGCTTACCGTCTCGGCACACTTTGAAACTGCCGTACTTCCCTGATTCGATCGACACCCTGCCGCCGTCCTTCTTGCATTGCTCCGCGGTGACATGACTGTTCTGAGCGGCACCGAGACCGCTGCCGCCGATGACCGCCACACCCACCACTGCCGATACCACAACGGTTCTCAGGATCTTCGCCATACGATCTCCTGTCGTTGTCCGACTCGGAGTCTCGGTCGGCCTGACCGGGACGATGCGGATCGACGCTAGCAGGCGTCACGCGCGTTCCCCGCGCCGCACGGCGACGACACCCGTGAGAATCAGAACTCCGCCGAGGAACTGGATGGGGCGGGGGGATTCGCCGAGGAGGATCCAGGCGAAGATCAGGGCGGCCAGGACCTCGGAGAGGGCGACGAAGGAGGCGAGGCGGGAGCCGAGCAGGCGGGTCGCGGCGATGCCGGTGACGTAGGCGATGGCGGCGGTCACCACGCCGAGGGCCAGTATCGGGATCCACCACTGGGTTGTGAAGCCTTGGAACACAACCTGATTCGTGGTCACGGACATCGGAAGGATGCCGACGGCACCCGCGGCGAGCAGGCCGAGGCCGCCGATGAGGAGTCCGCCGGTGGCGAGGACGGTGCCCGGGATCGAACCGTCGCCGTGTGCCGACATGATGAAATAGCCCGCCGCGCCCACCATGGCGCCCAGCGCCCAGGCGATGCCGATCCAGCTGGCCGACAGGCCCGACCGCAGGTCGAGTACGAGGAACAATCCCAGGATGCCGAGGGCCGCGCCGCAGATCGTCAGCATCCCGGGGCGCTGGCGGTGCCGCAGCCACAGCCAGCCCACCACGGCGATCGGCGCGGTGTATTCGATCAGCAACGCCACCCCGACCTGCATGTGAGCGACGGCGTTGAAGTAGCCCAGCTGGGTTCCGGCGACCGCCAGCAGGCCGTACCCGAAGATCAGCGAGGCGTTGCGCCGCAGCAGCTTCCACTCGCCGCGTAGCTGGTACGCGGCGATCGGACTCAGCACCAGAGCGCCCAGCAGGACGCGCACCGCGACCACCGTCGCCGCGCTCCAGCCCGCATCCATCAGTCCGCGCGCCAGCGGTCCCGACAACCCGAACGACGTGGCCGACGCCGCCGCGATGAGCAGGCCGAGTCCAGCCCGGGTCCGGACGGGCCTGTCATGAGTCAACGTCGTCATGACTAATGACGCTAAGGACGGGTTGGTAATATGTCAACATGGATTTTGCTCATGACACCGTGGCGTCGATGGTGGCGGCGGTGGAGCTGGTGAACTCCGCGGAGGAGCCGGACACGATGACCGAAATCGCCCAGCTGGACGAGTTTTTCGTCAGACACGTCTACACCGGCGCGCACGCCCGCGATGCCGGCGAACTGGGAGCCGTTCGCGCACTGCGTCCGCGGCTACGGCGGCTACTCACCAGCGATCGCGACGAGGCGGTTCGCCTGGTGAACGAGATCCTCGCCGAACACCGCGCGGTCCCGCAGCTGGTCCGTCACGGCGACATCGACTACCACATCCACGCCGTACAGCCCGACGCCCCGCTGGACGTCCGAATCGCCGTGGAAACCGCCATGGCCATGATCGATTTCATCCGCACCGACGAACTGACCCGCTTCTCCATCTGCGCCGACTCTTCCTGCGCGGGAATAGTTTTCGACACCTCCCGCAACCGCTCCCGCCGCTACTGCAGCACCACCTGCGGCAACCGCAACGCCGTAGCCGCCTACCGCGCCCGCAGGAAGTGAAGCCGACCGACGTGCAGGTTGAAACCCAGCGGAGCGTCGAAACTGAGTATAAGAACCGCCCTTATACTCAGTTTCGCCCAAACTGAGTATAAGAGCGTCTCCTGGATGCACCGGCAGTCGATGCCATGGCCAACCGGTTCGTTGAGTGCTGTCGATAGCTAAGAGTGTGCCGCTCAGCCGAGGTGCGGCTCTGAACGATGATCTGCGTAGTGCTGGAGCCGGAGTCGCACTGTGGGATGTACCGGCAGGTGTGCAAGTTCTTCCGGGGCGATGAAGCGAACCTCGGTCGACTCACTGCTTACGGCCAGTCGGCCGCCGATGGCGCGAGCACGGAAGGTGATGTTGAACTCCTGCCGGACCTCGCCGTCGGCGTAGGCGATGACGTGTCCGGGATCGGTGTAAATGCCTAGCAGGCCCGTGATCTCGATATCGAGGCCGGTCTCTTCTTTGGTCTCGCGAATCACGCACTGCTCCAACGTTTCACCGATATCCATGACACCGCCGGGCAGCGCCCAGTTGCCCGAATCGCTACGGCGTTGCATGAGGATCGATCCGCGATCGTCCACGACCAACGCGGAGCCACCGGGAACGAGGCTGTTTGCCTTGGGCGCCTTCGGATCTCGGTAATAGTCACGACGATGACTCACTGGTTGCTCCCTGGGGTGTACGGAGTCACGGTCTCCCAAATCTGCTCGGTCTGATCGGCAAACGAAGCAAAGATCCCGTGCGATGACAGTTGCCTGAGATGGAGTGCGGGATGTTGGTAGCCGCGGGCGCGTACGAGATATGGAGTGACAACCATCTGATTGTCGAACCTGAATGTGGCGTTGTAGAGGTGAACCGCATGTAGGCCGATGGAGAAGCCGTCGACGTACGCAAGCGGGCCAAGCATGTTGAGCGCGTTGCGGATTCGCCCGGCGAGCGTGCCACCCATCTGCTCGAGGTTGTCTCGCTCGGCGACATGTGAACAGTCCGGATCGGCGAACGCCATGCGGACTCGTGCTCCCCGGCGACATTTGTCGGCGAGCTGGCGCGTCGCGTCGGGCAACAGCTCGAGGATGAACGGATAGGCATATCCGACAAGGTCGATCTGCTCGGTTGCGCCGAGTAACAAACTGGCCCAAAGGTCGCGTGGGACGTCGGCCCGGTGTGCGTATGCGCCGATCACCTCAGCGGTCGCGGGAGAGCCAGCCCTGAGATCGGGTCGGCTCTGCGGCCAGAGATCGGCTTCGGACTCTTTCAGAACTGCTGCTACGGCCAAGCGGGTGCGCCGATGAGGAATACGTCCTGCGAGCCATCGATTGACGGTCTTCACATCCACCGCAACGGCACTCGCGAGCGCTGCGGAGTCGAGCTGCGCTCGTAGCATCGCCGATCTGAGGCGCTGGCTCATAGCAACAACGCTAGCGGACATTTGAGGGACATTCAGGGGCATTTGAAATGTCTTCAGATGTGTCTTCTACGACGTTCAGGTGTCCCGCTGTGGCCCGTACCTTCGGGTTCGGTCGTTCGAAAGCTGCAGTGATTCTGGTCGATTCGCGGTGCCGCACGCGCCGCATCGTGCGCTGTATCTGCGTCTTACTCGAGCCGTATTCCACAGGAGGATTGATGAGTCATAGAGTTGCGACCCTGCTCGCCGCCGTCAGGCCACCGAGTGCTATCGGCTTCCTGCGGCAGGACGTATCGCTGTCGAGACAATCGTGGGACGAGATCCAGATGCGGAGTCTCGCAAAGAGGTTCGGGTACGACCTGCGAAAGACGGTCGTATTCGGCCTCAGAACGGACCGGCCTGTGTATCGGCTGCGGGGGATCGTCAGGTTCCTCGAGGTCGATGCTGTGCTCGTGCCCAGCATTGATCATTTCGAGAGTGATGAGGTCCCGGCCGAGCTGGTGGGGATCGTCGATGTGATCACCGTGTCTCCCGAGCACACGTATGCCAGGTGGGCGACGGGCGAGTTGCCCGAACTGCGACGGAGATAGATACGACGGTTGCCTGCCGCCTACCGGGGGCTTCGGCGGAGTTCGAGAAGTCTTGCACTTAGTTCAAGTGGCGCGTAAGGTACTTCTTGTACTTAGTTCAAGAAGGTTGCCGGTTGGGGGTGGCCTTGATTGAGGAGAACGACATGAATGCCTCTGTTGCTGCTGTCGAGCTTGTTGCTGCTGCTGCTTTTGTGGGCATGCCGGTGGTGCGTCATCGGTATGGGGCGGGGGCGATGGCGGTTGCGGAGGGGGAGTTGGTGCGGCAGGGGGTGCGGGCTACGGCGTTGCGGGAGAACGGGATGCGGTTCGATGCCAGTGGGCACGAGTGGTGGGCGCCGGGTGGGATCGCTGCGTTGCTCGTGGTCATGGCCGGGTTGACCCTGGGTGGGTTCGAGTGGATGCGGCCGGTGAACTGGGTCGTGCTGTCGGTGCTGTTCCTGGCTAACTGCGTCATCGTCTACAGCAATCTGACCGCGGTGAAATCGGTGCGGGCGGCATTCCGGCGGAAGAACGATCCGGAGCTGGCGAGCATCGATGTGCCCGCGCTTATCAAGGCTGCGGAATCCGGCTTTCCGGCCTGGACCTGGACGTTGCAGAACATCCGGAACGCGGTGGTCTTCGGCGGTGCGATTCTCGGGCTGGTGGTGCTGGCCGTCGCCTGAACCGTTGTACCGCACCGTATCTCGAATTCAGTCTTACTTACCCGAATGCCCGGAGGTCAATCGTGCCCGCGTCCATCGCCATCACCGTCGTTCTGCAGCTACTGCTGGCGGTGACCATGATCGTCATTCCCGTCGTCGCCTGGATTCGCGGCCGACGCGCCCAGCTCGCCGCGGAGCAGGAAATCATTCGTCAGGGCCATACGCCGAAAGTGTTGGCGGAGCACGGTATTCGGCTGGAAGAAAAGGTTTGGGAATTCGCCCTCGCGCTCGGTATCGCCGCGATCCTGATCACCCTGGCGGCCCTGAATCTCACCGGCACCGCGCGAGTGGTGTCGCTGGTCGCCGAACCGCTTCTGCTGCTGGTCGTCGGCTCCGTCACCATGTCGCAGGTCTTCGCCGTCCGGTACACGCAGGCGGCGTTCCGCAGGTCCGGTGATCCGGCGGTGCGGGCCATCGATGCTCGTGCGGTCGTCGAGGCGGCGGGCTCCGAGTTCCCGTCGTGGCTGCGCCCACTGGTCCTGACTCGCTTCGCGCTCGCCTCGGTCGGATCGCTCGCGACCATCGTCCTGCTGCTCACCCCTGCCGCCTCGGCGTGGTTCCACTGATCGCCGACCCGCTGCGGCGGTCCGATTCGGACCGGAGTTCGCGCGGTATTCAGGCGCGTTTCACCGGGGCGTTGAACGCCACCCAGCACGATGAGGGCATGCGACGAATCCGGGCTCTCTACGCCGCCGCTGTGTTGTCCACGGGGACCGTCACCGCCGGGCTCGCCGCGGCCGACCCTCCGCCGCCCTTCGATCTGCAGGCGCACCGGGGCGGGTTGGGGCTGGTTGTGGAGAACACGTTGCCCGCGTTCGCGAATGCGCTGGAGCTCGGCGTGCGCACGCTGGAACTGGATGTGCAGATCACCGCGGACGGCCAGGCCGTGGTCACCCACGACCGGGATCCGAGCCCGGCGAAGTGTGTGGATACGGTCCCGGCGTTCCCCGGCGACCCGAAGTTCCCGTACGTCCCCGGAAACACATTCATCCGTGACCTGACTCTGGCCCAGGTCCGCACGATCGACTGCGGTTCGAGACAACTGCCCGACCACCCCGAGCAGCGAACGGCCCCGGGAGCCCGAATGCCTTTGCTTTCAGAGGTTTTCGACCTGGTGCGTAGGTATCGGGCCGAAGGGGTCATGCTGAACATCGAAACCAAGGTCGAGGCCGCCGCACCGGAACAGACCGCGCCGCGAGAGCAATTCGTGCAGGTTGTCGCCGACGAGATCCGCCGCGCGGGGATCGGTCCGCAGGTCACCATCCAGAGTTTCGACTGGGGCGCGCTGATGCGGATGCGCGAGGTGTCGCCCGAGCTGCCGATCGTGGCGCTGACCAGCGGGCAGCAGTTCCTGCAGGCCGGGGAGCCCGGTGCCTCGCCATGGCTGGGCGGCATCGATATCGACGACTACCAGGGCGGCCTGCAGGACAAATTCGTCGCCGCGGCAGCTTCTTTCGGCGCGGATGCGGTGTCGCCCGTGCACGGCGACCCGCAGGACGGCACGGTGAACGACCCGGGCTACGAGCCGTTCACCACCGCCGCACTGGTGCGATCGGCACACCGGCACGGAATGCGAGTGGTGCCCTGGACGGTCGACGATCCGGCGACCATGACCGCGCTGCTGGGCCTCGGAGTGGATGGGATCATCACCAACCGCCCGGATCTACTGCGAAATGTGTTGGCCGAAAACGGATACCAACTTCCACCTCCGTATCCGCGACCGTGACCGCTTGGGCGGCAGCACTGTTCGAAGCGGGCGGTTCGGCCGATTCCGGCATGCTCGTGGCCGGAATCCACCGCGGCACTCGGCGAAGCCGCTGGGACGACGGAGGCAGGGTGTCGACTGCCGGGCGACCGGCTCATAGGTGTCGAGCCGTCACGGTATCTACGACCTTGCGCAGTACCTCCGGAGCCGCCACGTCATCGGTGCGCCAGGCTATGAATCCGTCCGGCCGGACGAGGATCGCACCGCGATCACCGATCCGCACAGCTGCCGCGGAGTCCTCATCCAAGAATGCGACACGCAGATCGAGTTCCGTAGCGGTCGAGGCCTTTTCGGCTGCATCATGCCACTCCTCCCCGCGCGGCCCGGCCAACAGCGCGAAACCGGATTCGTGAAGATCCAGGGTCGATACACCGGGAGCCACCCAGCGATGCGGAACTCGTGAGCCGGGCGCGCCGTCCAGACTCGCGGCAAGGTCCTCCGTGGACGGAACCTCGACCACCGGATCGATCACCGCGGCGGAGTCGTACCGGTAGCCCATGGTCACCATGACCGCATTCCACGCCCCCGCCGCCGCGCGCTCGGCCACCGCCGTCGGATCCCAGTGCAGGCGTGGGTTTTCCCAGCGCAGCAGGGCCTGCCGAGTGACCAGTTCGGCAATGGCGTGGCGCTCGGTGTGATAGGTGTCCAGCAGGCCGTCACCGGCTCGCCCGCCGAGCACGAACGCCAGCTTCCAGGCCAGATTGTGTGCGTCCGCCACGCCGGTATTCAGGCCGAACGCGCCGAGCGGTGTGATGGCTCGCGCCGCATCTCCGACGAGAAACGCTCGCCCGCACCGGAACTCGTCGGCCATCCGGACGTTCGCGCGCCACGGGATGGCGCCGAGGATCCGCACCGGCACGTCCGCGCCGATGGCGGTGCGAACCGCCTCGGCACACTTCTCCTCGGACATCGTTCCCTCCGGCGGCAGCAGGACGTGCAGCACCCACCGCCGCTCCCCGACGGCCAGCAGGATGCCCGTCGCGTCCGGATGGCTGATCTGCGTCATGACCGGCATCGAACCGAAGTGTCCGACCAGGTCGGCGTCGAACAGGATGTTCATGTTGACGTCGCCGATCTCGCCGGGTCCGGTGGTGGAGACGCCCAATTCCCTTCGCACCGTGCTGTTCACGCCGTCCGCACCGATGAGGTAGGCGGCGCGGACCACCCGCCCGTCGGACAGCGTCACCACGACCTCGTCGGCGTCCTGCTCGACTCCGGCGACACCGATACCGAACTCGACGGTCGCACCCCGCTCCCGCGCGGCCGGTAGCAATGCCGAGTCGAGCCGATCCTGGGGATAGTGCCCGCGCGGCGACTCCGGCGACAGCTCGATCCCCTTCGGCAGATGCGGCCGGGCCGCCTGGCCGCGATCGATCTCGACGACCGTGCGGGCCTCCGCGCGCCACGGCTGTGCGGACCGCACCGCGGCCCGGTCCACCGCATCGCGCAGCCCCACCTCGCGGAAGAATTCCAGCGTGCGCGGGCTGATCCCCAGCGCGCGTGGATGATTCGACGGCGCCTCCCGCCGCTCGATCACCAGCGACGGCACCCCGTGGTGGCCGAGAAAGACGGCCGCGGCCAGCCCGACGCTGCCGCCGCCGGCGATGACAACCGGAATCCGTGACATGAGAACTCTCCTGGGAACGATGTACCCGATATGGGAACACTGTACCCAATGAGTACACTGTGCCCATGACGCCTTCGTCACAGCCCGCGACACTCGTGTGGATGCGCGACCGTTCGCGGGGTGGCCGTCCGGTCATCACCGAGGAGGGGATCGTGAGTGCGGCGATAGCCCTCGCGGACGCGGAGGGTCTCGACGCGCTGTCCATGCGGCGCATCGCCGCGGAGATGGGATCGGGGACCACCTCGCTCTACCGCCACGTCGCCAACAAGGACGAGCTGATCGAGCTGATGGTCGATGCGGTGTACGCGGAGCTACCCCTGTCCGATCCCGGGGACGGCTGGCGCGCGGGGCTGGCCGACCATGCCCGCAACTTCCGCGCCCTGCTGCTGCGTCACCCCTGGCTGGGGCAGCAGGCATCGCGGCGTCCGGCGTTGGGGCCCAATGTCATTCGCTACTCGGATCATGCGCTCGGCCTGGTCGATGCGGCGACCGGTGACCCCACCCGGACGGTATTGGTGGTCGAGGCCGTGCATATCTATGTGATCGGCTCGGTGGCCAGGGAACTGGCGGAGCTGGAGGCGCGGCGCAGCACCGGCATGACCGAGGACGAATGGCGCGCGTCCGTCGGGGAGTACGTGCGGCAGGTCGTCGATTCGGGTCGCTTCCCGCATTTCAACCGCCGCGTCCTGGATGCCGAGGATCCCGAGGCCGGGGCAGGTTTCGAATTCGGCCTCACCGCCCTGCTGGCGGGTATCGAGGTGACCCTGGAGGGCGGCGCGTAGCCGGTCCCATGGACAACGACCCCTCCGTCCGGGTATGAAAACTAGAACGTGTTTCAACTCGGATGGAGTGGTGATGGACAACGCGGCGATGGGCGAACTGGTGATGGCCGGGTTCAAGAAGCTCGGATTTCTGCAGTACGCCGGGATCGACGGGGTGGAATACCTGCCCGGGCGCAATGTCGTGGCGATGGACCCGAAGCCCGAGCATCTCAATCACAACGGCGATCTGCACGCCGCGATCCTGTTCGGCCTGGCGGAGACCGCGGCGATGGGCGCCTCGATCTCCGGGATCGTGGACCTGATGGGCGAGACCTTCATCGTCGCCCGCGACGGCAAGATCGAATACCTGGCCCGGGCCAAGGGCGAGGCCGGGCCGATTCGGGCCACCGCCGAACTGTCCGCGCAGACCATCGAGCGGACGCGCGCCGATATCGCGGCGCGCACCCCGATCGAACTGGCCGTGCCGGTGGACATCACCGACGGGACCGGCAAATCCGTTGCGGCGGCGTCGTTTACCGCGGTGATTCGCCCCCGCCGGTGACCATGTCCTCGAGCGCGTCGCGCGCCTCGTCGACCGCCGCCTGACCGCCGCTGTTGTGCAGCCCGACGCCCGCGCCGACCAGTGCGCCCACGACCGTCGCGATCGGCACGGAGAAGATGTCGAACATGAACAGCCCGGCGGGGAAGCCGAGCACGAACCCGATCGCCGCCCCCATCGCGGCGCCCTGGGTGACGGCCGGTTGGTGGGCCTGCATCACGTCGAGGAACCGCTGCTGAGCGGTGATGTCGCGCAACGGGACCGGCGCCTGTCCGGTCGGTGTCAGGGTGAGCCTGCGGCCGCCCTCGTCGATCATCGGGGTGAGATCGAGCCGGTGCCCGGCGATGTCGTGGCGCAGCGGCACGCTGGCCACGATCATGCCCGAATCGTCGGTCACGGCAATGGTTTGCGCATCCCAGGTCGCCAGGAACCGGCCGGTCTGCAGGGTGGTCACCGCGGCGCGCCGGTCGGTGCTCAGCCGCGTGTCGTAGCCGACGCCGTGGTCGGTCCCGCGCACCTCGAGCCCCGGCCGATCCTCGGCGGCCGGCGGTTCGGCGCCGGCCGCCCCCGCGGCCACCGTGGTGGCCGTGAGACAGATCAAGGCCGTCGCAATGGTTTTCGTGATCCTCATCGATACCCTCTTCGATCGGCGGGTGCTGCGCCCCGAATCTCGAGGATGAAATTACCGGCACGGACCCGGGATCTGAAGGGTTACCGCCAGGCGTAAATGGGCATCGGGCGATCAGCGCTCGCTGTCGAGCATCGCCATCTGCGGGGCGGCGTAGCGATCACCCGCGACCCGGTCGGCCGGGGCCGCGGCCTCGATCTCCGCGAGATCGGCATCCGACAGCCGAATATCCAGGGCCGCAACCGCTTCGGCCCAGCGTTCGGGGCGTCGCGCACCGATGACCGGGACGATGTCCATACCCCTCGACAGCACCCAGGCGATGGCGAGCTGTGCGACGCTCACCCCGTGCCGCTCGCCGATCTTCGCCAGCGCCTCCACCAGCCGCAGGTTGGCGGTGAGGTTCTCGCCCTGGAAGCGCGGGCTGTGGGCCCGGAAATCGGTGGCCTCGAATGCCTTTCCGGCGCGCAGCGAATCGCTGAGCAGCCCGCGCGACAGCACCCCGTAGGCGGTGATCCCGGTCCCGAGTTCCCGTGCGGTCGGCAGGATCTCCTGTTCGATACCGCGCGAGATCAGCGAATACTCGATCTGCAGGTCCGCGATCGGGTGCACGGCCGCGGCCCGGCGCAGCGTCTCGGCGCCGACCTCGGACAGGCCGATGTGCCGCACGTATCCGGCGTCGACCATTTCCGCGATCGCGCCGACGGTGTCCTCGATCGGGACATTCGGATCCAACCGGGCCGGGCGGTAGATATCGATGTGGTCGACGCCGAGCCGTTGCAGGGAGTATGCGAGGAAGTTGCGGATCGCCTCGGGCCGGGTGTCCACCCCGCCCCAGCTGTTGTCCGGGCCGCGCAGTGCGCCGAACTTGACGCTGAGCAGGTAGTCCTCGCGCGGCCGATCGGCGAGCGCGCGACCGATGAGCGCCTCGTTATGGCCCATGCCGTAGAAATCGCCGGTGTCGACGAGATTGGCGCCCGAATCCAGGGCGGCGTGGATGGTGGCGAGGGATTGCGCCTCGTCGGAGGCGCCGTACACGCCGGACATGCCCATGGCGCCGAGGCCGATGCGGCCGACGGCGGGGCCGGACTTGCCGAGCTGGACGGTGTCGATGTTGGTCATGCCTGAGATCGTGCGCGGCGATCCGGGGATCCGGCAGAGATCGGATATCGGGGGATCGGCGATCCCTGGTTTCCGGCCCTGCCGGGGAGGACAGTAGAGACATGGACCGCGACGATCTTGCCGACTTCCTGCGGCGCCGCCGGGAGCAGCTGCAACCGGCGGATGTGGGGCTGCTGCCCGGGCTGCGCCGGCGCACGCCCGGACTGCGCCGCGACGAGGTGGCGCTGCTCGCGGGGATGTCGACCGACTACTACACGCGGCTCGAGCAGTCCCGCGGCCCGCGTCCGTCGGTGCAGGTGCTCGGCTCGCTCGCGCGCGCCCTGCGGCTCACCGACGACGAGCGCGATCATCTGTTCCACCTGTGCGACCACCCGGCGCCGGACCGCGGCGGCAGCGACGGGCATGTCGGGCCGGGCCTGCTGTATCTGCTGAACAAGCTGGAGGACACCCCGGCCTGCGTGGTGTCCGATCTCGGCGAGATCCTGGTGCAGAACCGCATGCACATCAACCTCATGGGTGACGGCTCGGGGCGAACCGGTATGGACCGCTATCTGCTGTGGCGGTGGTTCACCAACCCGCAGGAGCGCAGGAAGTTTCCCGACGAGGACTGGAATCGCCTGACCCGCAAGCACGTTGCCGATCTCCGAGCCACTGCGGCGCGCCGGGCGGGCGATGCCGATGTCCGGGAACTGGTGTCTCGATTGCGTTCCGCCAGTCCCGATTTCGAGCGGTTGTGGACCGAACACGAAGTGGCCGTGCGGATCAGCGACGCCAAACGGGTCGAGCACCCACAGGTAGGCCTGCTGGATCTGGTGTGCGAAACGCTGGTGACCCCGAACGCCTCGCAGTATCTGCTGGTCTTCTACCCGCGTCCCGGGACCGACGCCCAGGAGAAGCTGGACCTGCTGCGGGTCATCGGGACGCAGACGATGGGCCGGGAAACGGATTCGGGCAGTACGGCCTTGGACCGGACCTGATCCGGCCCGGTTCAGTCGCGATGGTCGGCCGCGATGCGTCGCCTGCGCGGCTTCAGGCGCAGGTTCGGCAGCGGTGGCGCGGGGATCCGCTGATCCGGCGGGTGGCCCGCGATATCGGGGAAGCGATCGAGATCGCGGTTCTCCCAGTCGTTTCGGGCGGTGAGGATCTCGTCGTGGCTGCGCGCCACGAAGTTCCACCACATGACGAGGTCCTCGCCGAGGGGCGTGCCGCCGATCAGGATCGCGTGGGCGCCGGTCTCGCTGGTGAGGCGCAGCTCGCGGCGGTCGCTGCCCAGGTAGAGCAGCGGGCCCGGCGCGGCGGCGATATCCGACGCGGTCAGCGTGCCCTCGAGCACCAGCAGGGCATGCTCGAAATCGGGCCGCAGCGACAGGCGGGCGTCGGCGCCGGGGTCGATGCGCAGGTCGGCGCCGACGATCGGGGTGTAGGCGACGGCCGGTGAGGTCGCGGCGTCCTGGCGGTCGGCCGACTCCAGCGACCCGATCAGGACGGTTGCGCGCAATCCCGGCAGCGTGAGCACGGGCAGTTCGCGATGCTGTTCGAAATGCGGGGCGATGCCGGTTCTGTTGCCGGGCAACGCGATCCAGAACTGCAGGCCGTGCCCGGCGGGCGCGCCCGGCACGGTGTATTCCGAGTGTGCGATGCCGCGGCCCGACGTCATCAGGTTCAGTTGGCCGGGCTCGATCAGCACGTCGGAGCCGAGGCTGTCGCGGTGCCGGATCCGGCCCTCGAACGGCCAGGTGACCGTCTGCAGCCCGATATGTGGATGCGGATCGATGTCCGGCGGCAGTTCCGCGCTCGTGGCGGGGGAGCCGAAGTGGTCCAGGAAGCACCAGGCCCCGACGGTCGGCAGGTCGCGCTGCGGCAGCACGCGCTCCACGGTGACGCCGCGCACGCCGCCCAGCGGAACCACCCGCGCGGGGTAGAAATCGGCGCGCTGGCCCGGTGCGGGCGATGCCTCGCACACCGCCTCGTCGGGGCGTGCCTCGAGGTCGCTCACGACTCCACCTCGCTGGCGCTCGGCTCCGTCGTGCGCGACGCGCGCTGTGCTATCGGTTCGTTCGCAAGCTCACTCACGACTCCACCTCGCCGACGCTCGGCTCCGTCGTGCGCGACGCGCGCTGTGTCATCGGTTCGTTCGCAAGCTCACTCACGACGGACGCCGCCCCGGCGTCCTCACCTCTGGATACCTTTGCCGACCACGTGTGAATCGTACTCGGGATGCTTGTCCAGCCAGCTCTTGATGAACGCGCAGCGCGGCACGATGACGTGGCCGCGGGCGATGACATCGGTGATCGCCTCGCGGGCGAGGGTGCCGCCCAGCCCCTTGCCGCCGAACTCGCTGTCGATCTCGGTGTGGATGAAGGCGGTGTCCTCGCCCTGCTCCCGGTACTCGGCGAAACCGGCCAGCTTGTCGCCGTACCACACCTCGTAGCGGTGCTGTGCCTCGTTGCGGACGACCGCGGTGGTCAGCGCCTGCTCGGTCATTGTCTCGAGTTCTCCTTCCGCGTCCGCCCCCGATGCCCGCTCGCGATCGATACGCGGTCGAATGCGCCCGTCGTCGTCGCTGCCGGGATGACGACGGAAACCTGGTCGTCCGACATGTGTTGCCGCGCAAGAGCATACCCACGCTCGAACGTCTGCTCATCGCGGCGTGAGATTTGCATATCGAGGGCATCGTAACCGTGCCTTGCACGGCCCGCGTCCGTCGTGTGCCCGTTCACCGCCCGGTCGGGCGTGTGTTTCGGCTGTGGCACAAGTCGGGCGGTGCCGGGGACTCGAGGCCGGGTCAGACGCCCTGTGCGGCGGGCTCGGACATGCTCTGCAGTGCGGCGGTGCGGTCCTCGTACATCGTGATCTTGCGGTCCAGGACCGACAGGGTCTGCTGCAGTTCGTCGATGCGGTCCAGGACCTCGGCTCGGGTCTTGCGGAACATCTGCAGGCGCTGCGGTGTGGTCGCGTCACCGGCGCGCACCAGTTCGGCGTAGTGCAGCATGTCGGCGACCGACATGCCGGTGAGCCGCAGGCAGCTGATCAGATGGAGCCAGGCCAGGTCGCGGTCGCTGAATCGGCGCTTACCCCCGGAGTCGCGGCCGATGTAGTCCATCAGGCCGATCCGCTCGTACCAGCGCAGCGTGTCCCGGCTCAGCCCGGATCGCTCGGCCGCCTCGCCGATCGAATACCGCGGCCGCTCGTACTCGGTCTCGTCGATGTCCTGTTGCGCGGGAGCACCCATCGGTTCGCCTCCTGTAGTCCCCCTAAGACGGTACCGACCTGGAGTGCACTCCAAGCAAGCCGAAACGGTCGGCGGACCGTATCGGCGGGCGGTCGCACCGCACCGTGACGACCCGCCCGCCGGGCCGTGTCAGAAGTGCTCGGGCAGCTCCTGTACCGCCCACTTGTTGCCGTCCGGGTCGGCGAAGTAGGTGAACAGGCCCCAGCCCTCGTCCTTGACCGGGGTGGCCTCCACCCCGGCGGCGACGAGCTGCTGGTAGGCCTGCTCGGCGCTGGCGACCACCATCTGCATGCCCTCGACGCTGCCCGGGGCGGCCTGGGTGATGTTCTTGCCGATGCAGATCGAACAGCCGGATCCGGGCGGCGTGAGCTGCACGAAACGGATGTCCTCGGTGGGGCTGGCGTCGTGATCGGCATTGAAACCGATCTTGGTGTAGAAGTCCTTGGCGCGGTCCACGTCGGTCACGGGGAGCGCGACGAGTTCGATTTTCCAATCCATGCGAGAAGACTCCCACCAGCCACCGACAGAAATCGCGAAATGCGGAGTTACAGCGCATTTTCGCGATCGATGACGGCGGCAACCGGCCCGGGTGGAAATACGTGCCGCCGAACCGGGCGAATCGGCCTACCCTGGGAGCCATGGCCAAAGAGATCGACCGGCTCAGGGCCCGCTCGGCCCTGGAGACGGTCAAGGAAAATCCGGTGATCGCCGCGATCGCGGCGGTGCCGGTGCTCATCGTGCTGGGCGTCGTCTGGGCGCTCACGAACTGGTTCGTCGCGCTGCTGGTGCTCGTCCTGTTCGGCGCCGTCGTGGTGGTGCGGGGGAAGCTGGTCCGCTGACGGTGGTCAGCGGGGCACGTGGAACCGCACCAGATCGCCGGTGCCCGGGTCCACGTCCGCCCACGGCCGGTCGAACTCCAGCACGGCCAGCGCCGAGGTCGGGAACTTCCGGCTGAGTTCCGCGGCCGGTTCGGAGTCGCGGTTGGCCGCCAGTTCCCAGGCCGTCCACGGCATTCCGGGGGCGTGCCCGATCAGCAGCAGCGTCTGCAAATCGTCGTCGGCGAGCTGGACGAGCTCGATCAGCGCACGCGGCGACGCCTCGTAGATCGACGGCTCGAACCGCACCGGCGCCGTGATCCCCGTGGCCGCCAGCGTCTCGCGCGTGCGCACCGCGTCCGAACAGCGCACCGCATCGATCGGCGCCTGGGTCTCGCGGAGCCAGTCGCCCGCGAGTGCCGCCTCACGACGACCGCGCGGCGCCAGCGGCCGCTCGTGGTCGGTCACGCCCGGGGGATAGCTGGACTTACCGTGCCGCATGAGGATCAGGGTCCGCGCCATACGCATACCGTAAGCCGCCGGAAACCGGGTCCGCCCGACGTCGCCGTGTGTCGCACGACACCATCCTGAGCGGAGAGGCAGCTCACTCTCGAGGCACACTGATGGTGGCGTCACAACCTTGGCCGACCGCCAACAGCCGTGACGCATGCCCGTCCCAACCCAGGGGCGGAGTACAGCCGATGATGTTTTCGAGGATCTGCGAGATATGGCCTATGTGATCACGCAGCGTTGTTGCAACGACGCCAGCTGCGTACCCGAGTGCCCGGTCGATTGCATTCGTCCCACTCCGGAGCAACCCGAGTTCGCGACGACCGAGCAGCTCTACATCGACCCCGACACCTGCATCGACTGCGGCGCCTGCGTGGATGCCTGTCCGGTGGAGGCCATCTTCTCCGAGGACGATCTGACGGCCTCCCTGGCGCGATTCCGCGATATCAACGCCACGTACTTCGAGCGCCACCCGCTGGAGTCGAATTTCGATCCGCTGGTGACGCCCGCGCGCCCGCCGAAGGAACTGGGCACGCTGCGCGTCGCGATCGTCGGCGCCGGTCCCGCGGCCTGCTACGCGGCCGACGAGCTGCTGCGGCGCGCGGATGTCGAGGTGGAGATGTTCGACCGGCTGCCGACGCCCTGGGGCCTGGTCCGCGCCGGAGTGGCGCCGGACCACCCCGGCACCAAGACCGTGTCGAGCATGTTCGAGAGCGCGTTCCGCCGCGAAACCCTGCAGTACCACCTCAATGTCGAGGTGGGGAACCACATTTCGCACGACGAACTGCTGTCGCACCACCACGCGGTGATCTACGCCGTCGGCGCGTCCACCGACCGGCAGCTGGGCGTGCCCGGCGAGGACCTGCCCGGCAGCCACTCCGCCACCGAGTTCGTGGCCTGGTACAACGGGCATCCCGACTACGCGAACCGCAGCTTCGACCTGTCCGGGGAGCGCGCGGTCGTCGTCGGCAACGGCAATGTCGCCCTGGACGTGGCCCGGGTGCTGACGCTGGATCCGGACGAGCTGGCCAAGACCGATATCGCCGACTACGCCCTGGATGCGTTGCGCAACAGCAATATCCGCGAGGTCGTGGTGCTGGGACGGCGGGGTCCGCTGCAGGCGGCCTACACCTCGCCGGAATTCCTCGCGCTGGGGTACCTGAAGGGGATCGACGTGATCGTCGACCCGGCCGACCTGGAGCTGGATCCGGAAAGCCGGGCGCTGCTCGATGATCCTGAGGTCGAGCCCTCGTTGCAGTTGAAATACCAACTGGCGCAGGAGTATGCGGCCAAGGAGCCGAATCCCTCGAACAAGCGCATCGTGTTCCGCTACCTGGCCTCGCCGACGGCCGTCACCGGCACCGACAAGGCCGAGGGCGTGGAATTCGCGCACAACGAGCTGGTCTCCGAGGACGGCCGCCTGATCGCCCGCGCCACCGATCGCACCGAGACGCTGCCCGCCTCGCTGGTGCTGCGGTCCATCGGCTACCGCGGTGAACCGGTGGCGGAGCTGCCGTTCGACGATCGCGCGGGCACCGTCCCGAACGAGCACGGGCGGGTCGTGGCCGAGGGTGCCCACCTGCCGGGCGTGTACGTCTCCGGCTGGATCAAGCGCGGTCCGCGCGGTGTCATCGGCTCCAACCGGGTCGACGCCCAGGAAACCGTCGAGCGGCTGATCGACGACTTCACCGCGGGCAAGCTGGCCGCGCCGCAGGGCGATCGGGCCGCGCTGAAGGCCCTGCTCGGGCAGCGCCAGCCCGACCTGGTGGACCGCGAGGGTTGGAAGGCCATCGATACCGCCGAGCGCAGCGCCGGCAAGTCCGGCGGGCGACCGCGGGTCAAGTTCACCACCCGGGACGACCTCCTGAAGGCGGCGCGGAGCTGAACGGCCGACGGCCGCGGCCGCCCGGGATTCGGGCGGCCGCGGACGTCAGCTATCAACCGGTGAACGCGGTCAGGTCGACAGCGGCCCGAGGCGCACGGCCGTCGTCGTGGTGCCGCCGACCACGAACCACAGGCGCAGCACCGGATGGCCGGTGCGGTCGCCCGGCTCGTAGCGGCTGCGCACGCTGATGTGCTGACGCGACAGCACCGGCGCGATGTATTCGATGACGGCGCGGTGCGGTCCGGCGACCAGCTTCGGGAAATCGACCAGGTAGTGCTCCACCGCTTGCCAGTAGACCGCGTTGTTGACGTGGTTGAACTGGTCGATATCGGTGGCGCGCACCGGAAACGGCAGATCCGTATCCGACTCCGGCGGGGTGGCGTCGGTCAGCCACGGCCGCCAGCGCAGGCGGTGCTCGGCGGTGGTGCGGGACAGGTATGTCATGCCCTCGTCGCTGATGCGGGTGGGCATGTTGGTCGACTCGTTGATGTTGATCCAGAAACCCTCGGTCTCGATCAGCCCGCCGTTTTCGCTGGTGATCCGCACCCGCATATTCGTCCAGCGCGACGACATCGCCGAACACCAGCGCAGCAGATGCACCCGGTCCGGCCACAGGATCGGGCGCACCACATCGATCACGGTGCGGCGCACGATCCAGCTCGGATCGGTGCGGTGCAGGGAACTGCCGTGCAGCTCCTCCCAGGCGATGTCCTGCAGGTAGCGGGCTACGGCATCCGACCGCAACCGGTTGTACGGATCCACATCACCAGCCCGCACGGGCCACGCCGAGGCGAAGCCCAAGCCCTCCTGGGGAAGCGGGGCGAGTGGCTGATCGAGTGACACTGGTGCTCCTCGCGCTGCACGGTGTGCCGCGTTCTCGTGCGGTGCTGTCTGTGACATGACTTTACGGGGCGCGTGTCACACCGTTACGTCGAGATGGCTCTACTCACACGTAGCAAATCAGTAGCCGACATACGATCCGCCCCCGCGCATGGCCGCGATACCGGGCACATTGTCCAGGGAACCGTACCGATCGAGGGAGTATCGGGAGGCGGCGATGATGTTGTCGACGGGGTTCCAGATATCGCCGTGACCGGGGAGCGCGTAGCTGTTGAACGTGCTGTCGATGGTCTGCATGAGGCCCTTGGACGGGGTCCCGGCTGCGGCGTTGCTGTCCCAGTTGTTGATCGCGTGCGGATTGCCGCCGGACTCCTTCTCGATGATGGCGGCGATGATCGCGGCGTCGGAATCCTTGATGTCGTAACCCTGTTCGCGCAGGACCCGGATGGCCTCCTTGATCCATTCCGCCTGGGTGCCGGTGGGCATGGGCCCGACCGGGCCGCCCGACGAGCCCGACGAGAGGCCGCCGGTGCCGCTGGTGAGATAGCTCGAACCGCCGCTGTGCGAGGTCCCTCCGGTCGACGACGAACTGCCCGAGTGCGAGTTCGTATGTCCGGTGGCCGGGGTGTCGGAGACCGCCGCGGGTGCGGTCGCCGCAGGTGCGGTCGCCGCGGGTGGCGCCGCGCCCGCGCCGGTGGCCGGGTCGCCCAAGCCCGCGTACGCCTCGTCGACCTTCGCCTTGGCGGCGTTGATCGCCGCGACCGCGGCCTCGGAGACCAGCTCCGCCTGCTTCAGGGCGTTGGTGATCTCGGTCTGCAGGGTTGCCGCCCGGTGGTCCTCGGCCACCTTGCGGTCCTGGATCTCCGTCGGAGTCAGGCCGGATTGGTTGTCCCAGTACGTCTTGCGGGCGTTCGCGGTGACCACGCCGGTGTCGGAGACCTCGAAGGCGTCGGGCGGTGGGTTCTCGGCGGGATGCAGCGCTCGGTCGCGGGTGGCGCGGACGGCCTGCTTGGCGTTGTTCAGGTTCTCCACCTGCTGGCTGAGTGCCGTCTGGAGTTGCAGTACCGCCTGGCTGACGGCCGATGCGCGCACCTTCTCGGTATCCATCCGCGTGCTCGCGGCTTGGGCCGCCGCGCCGCTCCACTGCTGTTCGTCGCCGAGTTGCCGGGTGCGGGTGACGCCGTCGAGCACCGCCTGGTCGAGATCGGCGCTGAGCTTGCCGACCGATACGGAGGCCGTGGTCAGCTGGTCCGGATTCCAGCTCTCGACATCGGGGATGGTGAGGGTCATGTGCGCAGTCCGATGCTGGTGAGCTTGTCGCCGAACTGCTGATCGGTGAGCTCTACGGCCTTGCCCGCCTGCTGCACGCCGTCGGCGATCGTGGTCAGCCGCGCGCCGATGCGTTGCAGCGCCTGATCGACGGAATCCCTTGCCTGGATGCAGGATTGGCTCCACTGCGTGCCGGGGAGAGCCCCGGCGGCGTCGGCGAGGCCGGACTGCAGGCCGCCGATGGTCTGCGATTCGCCACGCAATGTGTTCGCGAAAGTATTCAACGCCTCGGTGTCGACGCCCAGAGGCGGTTCGTTCGGCCCGGCCATGAGTCCCCCTCATCAGCTCAGCTCAGCGGCCCTGAGCTTAACAAACGGCGGTGCCGTGGACAGCCGCATGCGAAGACCGGTTAACTTGTTGGCGAGCAGCCGCGACAGAGAGGCCCAATTCATGCGTGCAGCCCAGGTGAGCAAGCTCGACGGACCGGAGTCCATCGAGGTGGTCGACATCCCCGAACCCGCGTCCTATCCGGACGGCGTGGTGATCGATGTGCACGCGGCCGGGGTGGCGTTCCCGGACGTGTTGATGACGCGCGGGCTGTATCAGATGAAGCCCGAACTGCCCTTCGTCGTCGGCGGGGAGGTCGCCGGGGTGGTGCGGTCCGCCCCCGAGGGCGCACACGTGGCCGCGGGCGATCGGGTGGTCGCGTTGACGATGCTGGGCAATGCCATCGCCGAGGTGGCGGTGACGCCGCCCCAGATGGTGTTCCGGCTGCCGGACAACGTCTCGCTGGAGGCCGGGGCAGGAATTCTCTTCAACGATCTGACCGTGCACTTCTGCCTGCGCAACCGGGGTCGGCTGGCGCCGGGCGAGACGGTGCTGGTGCACGGCGCGGCGGGCGGCATCGGCACCTCGACGCTGCGGATGGCGGCGGCGCTGGGCGCGGGCCGGGTGGTCGCGGTGGTCAGCACCGAGGAGAAGGCGCAGGTGGCGCGGGCCAACGGCGCGACCGACGTGGTGCTCACCGACGGCTGGCTGGCGGCGGTGAAGGAACTGACCGGCGGGCGCGGGGTCGACATCGTGCTCGATCCGGTGGGCGGCGACCGCTTCACCGACAGTATTCGCTCGCTGGCGCCCGCGGGCCGGCTGCTGGTGGTCGGCTTCACCGCGGGCGAGATCCCGACGGTGAAGGTGAACCGCCTGCTGCTGAAGAACGTCGAGGTGATCGGCGCGGCCTGGGGCGAGTGGGTGCTGACGCACCCGGGCTACCTGCAGGAACAGTGGGCGGAGGTGGAGCCGCTGCTGGCCGCGGGCAAGATCGCCCCGCCCCAGCCGGTGCTGTACCCCCTCGAGCAGTCCGCCGCCGCCGTGGCCTCGCTGGACAACCGCACCGCCACCGGCAAGGTCGTGGTTTCGCTGCGCTGATCCCGGCGAAGAGCATGCCGGGAATGGTGTCGGAGGCGTGCCGGGAATGAGGTGGCGGGCGTGCCGGGAATGAGGTGGCAGGCGTGCCGGGAACGAGGTGGCAGGCGTGCCGGGAACGAGGTGGGAGCACGCCGGGGATGAGGTGGGGAGCATGCCGGGAATGCGGTGGGGCGCGTGCTCGGGAGTGAGGTGGTGGGCGTGCCGGGAATGGTGGGGTCGGCGAGGGGGCGGCGGAGAAAAGGGCTCGGTGGTGTGGTGTTTGCCGTCCTATGCTGCGACTCATGCTGACTCCGCCGCCGGGACTGACGGATGACACCTTGATCGCCGTGCTCGCGGAGCACTGGGCGATCGGCGTGGTGGCGATGGAGTATGCGGCGGTCGGGTTCGGGAGTCATCACTGGCGGGTCACCGATACCGGCGGCGATGCCTGGTTCGTGACCGTGGACGAGCTCGAGTTGCGGCGGCGTTCGCCCGATGATTCGGTGGCGGCGGCCTTCGACCGGTTGCGCGCCGCGCTCGGGACATCGCAGGCATCGCGCGACGCCGGGCTGGATTTCGTCGTGGCGCCGGTGCCGGGCAGCGACGGCTCGGTATGTGTCCGGTTGGGCGCGTTCGCCGTAGCCGTCTATCCGCTGCTCGAGGGCAGGCGGTTCGACTGGGGCGAGTTCCGCGACGAAGATCATCGGCAGGCCGTGCTCGACATGATCGTCCGGTTGCATCGGTCGCCCACGGACGTCCCGGCGCGGACCGAGGATTTCGCCGTCGCGAACCGCGACGAGGTCGAGCTGGCCCTGGCCGGGGACATCCCGGACCGCGGTCCCTATTCGGCGCCGATGTCGGATCTGTTGCGGGACAACGCCGCGGCGCTGCGGGACGAGTGGGCGCGCTACGACGCGCTGGTGACGACGTCGCGGTCACTGGAGGTCCGGTCGGTGGTGACCCACGGTGAACCGCACGCGGCCAACACGATGCACACCGCGCGGGGCTGGCGGTTGATCGATTGGGACACAGCGCTGCTCGCGCCGCCCGAACGCGATCTGTGGGATCTCGATCCGGGCGACGGTTCGCTGCTGGAGGCCTACGCCGAGCGCACCGGGTTCACTCCGCATCCGGAGCTGCTCGAGTTGTACCGCAGGCGCTGGGATCTCGCCGACGCCGCCGAATACGTCCACCGATTCCGCCGCCCGCACACCGGCACCGAGGACGACATCGAATCGTGGAAAGGGTTGCAGGAGCTCGTCTTCCGTCTCGACGCTCCCGGCACCGCGCACTGAGAGAGGCCGTCATGAAATCGGATTCCGTTTCGAATCGGGTACTGAACCGCACCCTGCTGGCCCGGCAGCATCTGCTGGAGCGTTCGACGCTGACGGTGCCGCGGATGTGTGAGTACCTGGTCGGCCTGCAGGCGCAGGATGTGCCGCCCCCGTTCGTCGGATTGTGGAGCCGGATAGCCGATTTCGACCCGGATGCGGTGTCGTCCGGACTGCGGGACCGGTCGCTGGTGCGAATCACATTGATGCGTGGCACGATTCACTTGGCCACCGCCGAGGATGCCGTGCGGATCGCCCCGCATATCCAGCCCGAACTCGAAAAGATCCCCTTCCGTAAGGGTTTCAACTACGGCGCCATGGTCGGTCTCGATCCGGATGTGGTGCGGGCCGTCGGTGAGAAGGCGCTCGGGCAGGAGCCCATGTCGGCGGCCGATCTGCGCCTGCGTGCCGCCGAGGAGTTCCCCGACCGGGATCCGGGCGCCGTGGTGCAGACCTGGCTGTATCAGCTGCCCGTGCTGCAGACGCCACCCCGCGGGCTGTGGAAGAACAGCAGCCGCCCGGTGTGGTCACGGATCGAGCCCTGGCTCGGCAGTCCGCTGGTTCCCG
Organism: Nocardia mexicana NBRC 108244; assembly: GCF_001613165.1. GTDB lineage: Bacteria > Actinomycetota > Actinomycetes > Mycobacteriales > Mycobacteriaceae > Nocardia > Nocardia mexicana. The sequence goes on along the minus strand of NZ_BDBV01000019.1, from coordinate 170,053 downwards.
ATTATCCGTTGGAGGAGCTGGTCATTCGCTATCTGCGCGCGTTCGGCCCGGCCTCGACGATGGATGTGCAGACCTGGTCGAAACTGCTGGGCATCAAGGAGGCCGTCGACCGGCTGGGCGATCGGCTGCGCACCTATACCGACGAGCGCGGCCGAACCCTGTACGACGCCGCGGATGCCGAACTCGCCGATCCGGACCTTCCGGCGCCGGTCCGCTTCCTCGGCTGGTACGACAACCTCTATCTCTCCCACCAGGACCGCGGCCGCGTCGTCCCGGAGGGTGCCGCACCACCGTTGCGGCGCATGGCACTTCAGGTCGCGCCGGTACTGGTCGACGGATACCTCGCGGGAACCTACAAGGTGTTCACCGACCGCGAGCGGGCCCGGCTGCGCATCGTTCCCAACGACAAGTGGTCGGCCGCCGAGCGGTCCGCGGTCGAATCGGAAGGCACCGCGCTGCTGGCCTTCCTGGAGCCGGACCGAACCGCCGATGTCGAAATCCTGCCGCCCGGGGCCGATCTCAAACCCTGACACCGTGCCCGGAAAGGATTAACCGGTCCGAAATACGGCCGCGTTAGGCTCTGCGGCACGTCGCTCATGGCTGCAACGGGCGAGGTGCACCGCCGTAGCCGGCGGGCGAACCAGCCGCATTTCCGGGAGGAATGCCGCATGGTGCACAGTCCGCAGTCCGTCGTCATCGCCGATGTCACCGTCTACGCCGCCACCGACACCGGGCCGCGCTGGCTGTCCGGCTGCGATGTCGTCGTCGAAGCCGGGGTGGTCACCGCGATCGGTCCGGGCGCCGGTTCCGGATCGAAACTCCCCGTCGCCGACGGCTGCGGCGGTCATCTGCTGCCCGGCTTCGTCAACACCCACACCCACCTGCAGCAGGCGGTGCTGCGCGGGGCGGGGGAGGGCCTGCCGCTGCTGGAATGGCTGCGCTGCGTCGGCGAGCACACCGTGGCCGCCACGGCCGAGCAGACCTATCTGTCCGCGCTCGCGGGCGGCCTGGAGCTGTTGCGCGGCGGAGTGACCACGGTCGTCGAGCACATGTGGCCGAATCCCTCGGGGGAGGTGCACGACGCGGCGTTGCGCGCGCTCGCGGAACTGGGAATCCGGGTCGTCTTCGGACGCGGCGTCGCCGACCGCGCCGACGCCTCCCGGCGCTGGGGGCTCGATCCGCGCCTGATGCAGCCGCTGCCAACGGTTTTCGACCACATCGACGAACTCGACGGCCGCCTGGCGGGATCCCGGATCACGACGGCGCTCGCCGTCCCGAACCCGCGCTGCCTGACCGCCGACGGCATGGCGGCGGTCGGGGAGTACGCCCGGCGGCACGACAAGACCATCTCGATTCACCTGTCGGAGACCGGGACCGACGACGAGATGTGCCGATTGCACGCCGGATATTCGGCCGTCGATTATCTGGATGCGGGCGGCCTGCTCGGTCCCCGCACACTCGCGGTCCACTGCTGCCACCTCGACGAGTACGCCCGCCGCATGCTGTCCGAACGCGAGGTCGCGGTCTCCTACAATCCGCTGAGCAATATGCGGCTTGGCAGCGGTATCGCGCCGATTCCGCAGTTGCTGCGGGCCGGTGTCGAGGTGGGGCTGGGGGTCGACGGCGCGGCCAGCAACGACACCCAGGACATGCTGCTCGCCTTGCGCATGGGTGCGTACCTGCAGCGGGTCGCGCACGCCCGCGCGGATGTGCTGGGTTTCGACGCCATGCTGCGCATGGCGACCCGCGGCGCCGCCCGCGCGCTGGGCCGGTCGGAGGGGGCGACCGGCGTGGCCGTCGGCGACAGCGGCGACCTGACGCTGATCCGATTCGATCGGGACTTCGCGTGCCTGCCCGTGCGCGATCCCGGCGCGACCCTGCTGACCGCCGCCTCGCCCCGCGTGGTCGACACCGTGTGGGTGGACGGCGAGGCGGTGATTCGCGACGGGCACAGCACCCGGGTCTCGGAGGCGGATCTCGTCAAACGGCTATCGAACATGCAATAACCATTAATCACACGGAAACACTCCAGCGATTGCATGTAATCAATCTGCGAGATTCTGGACGCAGGCCGAATGATGCACGTAAATCGGCCCGAAAGTAGGTGAGAGATGCTGCTGCAGGAACCCATGCCCGCCCTCCGTCTGGACCGTGTTCCCACGGCCGCCGTCCGCTTCGACGGAGTCCACAGGCGCTTTGCGGGGCGCGGCGAAGGCGACATCGTCGCGCTCGCCGGTATCGACCTCGAGATCGGGCCGGGCGAATTCGTCACCGTCGTCGGCCCGTCGGGGTGTGGCAAGTCCACACTGCTCCGGCTCGCCGCCGGGATCGATCGGCCGAGTTCGGGAAGCGTTGCGGTGCAGTCCGATTCGATCGGATTCATATTCCAGGAGGCCACCCTGCTGCCGTGGCGGAAGGTGCGGCGCAATGTGGAGCTGTCGGCCGAACTGCGGGGCATCGACCGGGCCACCCGGCGGGCCCGCGCCGAGCGGGCGCTCGCGGCGGTCGGCCTCGCCGACTTCGCGGGCCGGCTGCCCAACCAGCTCTCCGGTGGCATGCGCATGCGGGTCTCGCTGGCCCGTGCGCTGTCGCTGGAACCGGAGTTGATGCTGCTCGACGAGCCGTTCGGCGCGCTGGACGAGATGACCCGGCTGGTGATGCAGGAGGAACTGCTGCGCCTGTACCGCGACAACGCGTTCACCGCGCTGTTCATCACCCACTCGGTCTCCGAGGCGGTGTTCCTCGGCTCGCGGGTGGTGGTCATGTCGGCCCGGCCGGGCCGGGTGTACGAGGTGATCGATATCGGCCTGCCCTATCCGCGCGACCGCGAGGTGCGCTTCGATCCGGAGTTCACGCAACAGGTTTCGCGAGTATCGGAGTCGCTGAAGGAGGCGTGCTGATGGTCGGCCTCGTCGTACCCGCGCGGGCCGGGCTGGCTCGCCCGGTCCTCCGCGGCCCTCGACTGCGCGCGATGCTGACCCGGATCGGCGCGCCCGTGCTCTCCTTCGGGATCGTGCTGGGGCTGTGGTATCTGGTGTCGCTGGTGCTGCTGGTCCCGGACCGGCGATTCCTGTTGCCGCCGCCGCATGTCGTCCTCACCGAGTCGTTGCTGAAACCGGCGAAGCTCGAGGTGATGCTGGAGGCGTTGACGGTGACCGCCCGGGTCGCGGTGACCGGCCTGGCACTGTCGGTACTGTTCGGCGTCGGCATCGGCGTGCTGATGAGTCAGGCCCGCATGCTCGAACGCATCGTTTATCCGCAAACCGTTGTGCTGCAAGCAATTCCGGTGCTCGCGGTGGTGCCCCTGATCGGTCTCTGGTTCGGCTACGGGATCACCGCGCGCACCATCGTCTGCGTGCTCATCGCCGTGCACCCGATCATCGCCATGACGCTGTTCGGCATCCGTTCCGTCGACCCGAACCTGCGGGAACTGTTCACCCTCGGCCGCGCCGGCCGGCTGCGGCGCCTGATGTCGCTGGAGTTGCCCGCCGCGCTGCCGTCGATCATGACGAGCCTGCGCACGGCGGCGGGCCTCTCGGTGACCGGCGCGATCGTCGGCGACATGTTCTGCGCGCAGGGGCAGCCGGGCATCGGCACCCTGCTCAACACCTACCGGGCCCGGCTGCAGTCGGAGGACCTGCTGGCCGCGCTGCTGCTGGCCGCGCTGTTCGGCGTCGCGGTCTTCGCGATCTTCACTGTGGCGCAACGCCTCACCGTCGGCCGCTGGCATGCGTCGGGCCGCTGATACCCCTCGGAGAAATCTCATGACATTCGTGCTGCGTCGATTCGGCACAGCCGCGCTCGCCGCGCTGGCGGCGGTAGCGGCGACCTCGTGCAGCGGATCCGGTTCCGAGAGCGCGCCGGTCAGCCTGCCGCCCGCACCACCGGAGCAACAACTGGCCGGGTCCTGCCCGGAAACCGTTGCGGTGCAACTGCAGTGGGAGCCGGAAACCGACTCGGGCCCGATCTTCGGGCTGCTGGGTCCCGGCTATCGGGTCGATCCCGAGCAGGGCAGGGTCACGGGCCCACTGGTCGTCGACGGCAAGGACACCGGGGTGAAGCTGGAGATCCGCGCGGGCGGTGCGGCCATCGGGTTCCAGACCGTGCCCTCGCAGATGTACGTCGATCCGAGCATCACGCTGGGCCTGGCCCACTCCGAGCAGTCGATCGCGGCGGCCGGGCAGCAGCCGATCGTCGCGGTGGGCACGCTGCTCCGCTACAGCCCGCAGCTGCTGATGTGGGACCCGAAGACCCATCCCGACTGGCACGGGATCGCGGACATCGGTAAATCCGGTGCACCGGTGGTGGTTTCGCAGGGACAGCTGTATCCGGACTGGCTGGTGGCGCGTGGGCTACTGACGGCCGGGCAGATCGACGCGTCCTACGACAACTCCCCGTCCCGTTTCGTCTCCGATCCGTCCTTCGCACAGCAGGGTTTCGTCAGCTCCGAGCCGTACATCTACCAGAACGAACTGCGCGCCTGGCGCAAACCCGTTGCCTACCAGATGCTTCGGGACGTCGGGTACGAGGGATACGCACGCACCGTCAACGTCCGCGCCGACCGGTTGAACGAGCTGCGCCCGTGCCTGCAGCGGCTGGTGCCGATGATCCAGCGTTCCACCGCGCAGTTCCGTGCCGATCCGAGCCGGACGAACGAGATCGTCGCCGATGTGGTGGCGGAGAGCCCCAATTTCACGCCCTACAGCCCCGAGCTGGCCGCCTACGCATCGAAGTCGCTCGTCGACGGCGGCCTGATCGGCAACGAAATCGACGGCGTGCTGGGCAGTTTCGACCCGGCGCGGGTGCAGCGGGTGATCGACGAGTTCACCCCCATCCTGCGCCGCGGCGGCGCGCACGTGCCGGACGGGCTGACCGCCCGCGACCTGGTGACCACCGAATTCCTCGACCCGACCGTCAGCGTCGGCAGCTGACATCCGCAGACGAGAAAGGCAGCTATGACCGCCAGTTACGACCTGTCCGAAGTGGCCCGCGAACAGCAGATGGGCGGGCTCGGCAGCGAAACCGACGACCGCGAGATCCGCGTGATCGACCTGAGCGACTTCGACGCTCGCCGTGGGGAGATCACCGATCAGCTGTGGACCGCCGCGACCGAGATCGGCTTCTTCCAGCTCTCCGGCCACGGCATCCCGCAGGAGCTGATCGACGGTGTATTCGAGCACACCGCAGGGTTTTTCGCGCTCCCGGAGTCCGTGAAGGGCCGCTATCCACTGGTCAAGGCGAACAATGCGGGATGGGAGAGCTTGAGTCAGGTGCGCCCGTCGATCGGCGTACCGGACCAGAAGGAGTCCTATCAGATCACCCGGCCGCATATGGACGGGATGTGGCCCACCGAGGACGAGTTGCCCGGATTCGTCTCGGCCGTCGACGATTTCGAGCATCGGTGCTGGATCGTCGCGATGCGGGTGCTGTCCTGCTTCGCCGATCGGCTCGGCCTGCCCCGCGACCACTTCACCGCGGCCCACGACCCCGGATCCGAGCAGTATCAGAGCACGCTGCGGCTGCTGCACTACTTCGCCGTTCCCCCTGAGCTGCGCGATGTTCCCGGCCGGTGGCGGGCCGGTGCGCACACCGACTTCGACTGTCTGACACTGCTTTTCCAGCGCGACGGGCAGGGCGGCCTGCAGGTGTGCCCGGGTAGGGAGATGCAGGATCAGCAGTGGACCTCGATCACCCCGTCGTCGTCGCTGATCACCTGCAATATCGGTGACATGCTCACCCGCTGGAGCGATGACCTGCTGCCGTCCAATTTCCATCGGGTCCGCGGCCCGGGGCCCGGCGAATACCAGGGTGACCGGTACAGCATCGCCTACTTCGCGCAGGCGGATCGGGACGCGGTGATCCAGGGGCCGCGGGGCACCTACCCGCCCGTGACGGCGGCGGAATTCCTGGCCGAGCGGGTCCGGGCCAATTATCGTCCGCAGCAGTAGCGTAGGGGTGATGATCAGGAGGGATGCGCGATGACCGCCGCCGATCCGACCGCCGGTGCGCTGCTGGGCGAGTCCGTGCACCGGCAACTGCGGCAGCTGGTGCTGTCCGGTGAGCTGGAACCGGGGACACCGCTGAGCGTGCCCGGGCTGTCGAATCGGCTCGGCGTCAGCCGGAGCCCGGTGCGGGAAGCGGTGCAGCAGCTCATCTACGAGGGCCTGGCGGTCGCCGTGCCGCACGCCGGTGCGCGCGTGGCCACGATCGACGACGAACAGGTGTGTGACGTGCTCGCGGTGCGGGCCGTGCTCGACGGCCTGGCCGCCGCCGCGGCCGCCACCCGCGTCACCGCGTTCGACCTGGCCAAGCTGAACGCGATGCTGGCCGCGCAGGAGAAGAACCTGCGCGACAACACCGACACCGCGCGCGATACCGAACTGGATCTGGAATTCCACGCCTTCGTCCGGGACCGGTCCGGAAACCGCACGCTCGCAGACGAACTCGCCCGCCTGGAGGCCCAGGCCCACCTGTACCGCGGCGACCTGTGGCGCAGCGAGGCCAACCGCCGCATCGCCCTGCGCGAACACCGCCGCATCGTCGAGTCCCTGGAGTCGGGACATCCCGACGACGCCCGCACCGCCGCCGAGGCCCACGTCTTAGGCCTGATCACCCGCCTACGCAGGCAATAACCCGTCCCGCCCGTCCGGCTCGAGCCTTACTCGCATCGCCCCCGTCCGTGCGCCCGTCTCATCTCCCGGCGCGAGCATCCATTCTTATTTCCCGGCGTGCTTTTGGCCGGGATCAGGCGTGGTTGCGGTAGGCGGGAGCCTTGCTGGTGCCGGCGGGGGTGAGGGTGCGGAGGAGGGGGAGGGTGCGGTGGGTGACCACCGTGGACAGGACGATGACGCTGTGCGAGCGGACCACCGCGGCGCTGCGATCGATGCTCAGCAGCACCGATTGCAGGCCCGCGTGGGAGTCGGCGCCGATGCGGCACAGCACATCGCCGGAACCCGTGGTGGCGTAGGCCTCCAGCACGCCGGGAATGGTCTCCAGGTCGGCGGCGACCGCGTCCAGCGCGCCCTGCGCGATCTCCAGCGTGACGAACGCCTGCACGTCGAAACCGGCGGCGGTGACGTCGATCTGCGGATCGTAGGAGGAGATCACCCCGGACTCCTCCATGCGGGCGATGCGCGACTGTACGGTCGCACGGGCGACGCGGGTGCGCCGCGACAGCTCGAGGATGCCCGCCTTCTGGTATTCGTGCATCGCGGTGAGGATCGCCAGATCCAACTCGTCCAGCCTGGCGGCGGTGCGTGCCATCGTCATCTCCACTCCATGCTCGTGATCTATTCAAATTGTCCAGCATGAACGGCTACTTGGTGGCGCAATTCACCATGATGTCTATCGAATTTTGCCGATATTGCTCAGTGCCACGCTCCGGCGATTACCTGGGTACATGACTACCGAGCATCTGCCCAGGGCTAGCCGGACCACGGAGTTGCCGGACACCGCGCCGCTCGACACCGCACCGTCGGATGCCGAGCTGCGGCGGCTGATCGGACTGGTCGACCACGACGCCGACAGCGATCCGTTCCCGGTGATCGGCTGGGACGCGCTGGTGTGGGTGGTCGGCAACGCCACCCAGTTCGCGCACTATATGCAGTCGGCCTTCGGGATGCGGCTGGAAGCCTATTCGGGACCCGAGACCGGCAACCGCGACCACAAGGCCTTCGTATTGCGCAGCGGCAGTGCGCGATTCGTGGTCACCGGTGCCGTGGATCCGGCCAGTCCGCTTGTCGCACATCATGATCGGCACGGCGACGGGGTCGTGGACATCGCGCTCGAGGTCCCCGATGTCGACCGGTGCGTCGAGTGGGCGCGTACGCACGGCGCGACCGTACTCGCCGAACCGCACGACGACACGGACGAATTCGGCACGGTCCGCACCGCCGCGCTGGCCACCTACGGCGAGACCCGGCACACGCTGGTCGACCGCTCCCGCTACGACGGCCCCTATCTGCCGGGGTACATCGCCAGGCAATCGGGTTTCGTCCCGCGCGACGGTGCGCCGCGACGGCTGTTCCAGGCGATCGACCACGTCGTCGGCAATGTGGAACTCGGGCAGATGGACCGGTGGGTCGAGTTCTACCGCCGCGTCATGGGTTTCGAGAACATGGCCGAGTTCGTCGGCGACGACATCGCCACCGACTATTCGGCGCTGATGAGCAAGGTCGTGGCCAATGGCAATCACCGGGTGAAGTTCCCGCTCAACGAGCCCGCGGTGGGCCGCAAGAAGTCTCAGATCGACGAGTACCTCGAGTTCTACCGCGGCCCGGGCGTGCAGCACATCGCGCTGGCCACCGGCGACATCCTCACCACCGTGGACACGCTGCGCCGCGAGGGCGTCGAATTCCTGGACACCCCCGACACCTATTACGAGGATCCGGAACTGCGCGCCCGCATCGGCCACGTCCGGGTTCCGGTCGAGCAGTTGCAGTCCCGCGGCATTCTGGTCGACCGCGACGAGGACGGCTATCTGCTGCAGATCTTCTGCCGCCCGCTCACCGACCGCCCCACGGTCTTCTTCGAACTCATCGAACGCCACGGCTCACTCGGCTTCGGAAAGGGCAATTTCAAGGCCCTGTTCCAGGCCATCGAGCGCGAACAGGAGGCGCGGGGGAATCTGTAGCCTCGGCGGGCGGGCGCGCGGTGAACTGTGTGCCGCCGCCCCGCCCAGTAGAGTCGGCGGCATGCGGATCATGTCGGCGATCGTCATGGGGACGGCCATCGCAGCGCTGCTGACGGCGTGCGGGTCGGGCGACAACTCCGATACCGAGTCGCCGTCCGTGCGACCACCGATGAAGGTCGCGACACTGGGCCCGTTCGTGGGGGAGTGCGGCAACCTCACCGACGACGAGGTGCGCGATCTCGGTGAGCTGGGGCAGATCTCGCGGTCGTACAAGAATTCGGTGGGCTGCAACTGGCTGGCCGCCGGCGTCGGCTCACCGAGCGTCACCTTCGCCTCGTACCGGGGCAGCCCGATCGAGCGAGAACGGGCGTGGGTTACCGCGCAGGGCCGCAACCCGGAGAGCATCGAGGTCGCTGGGCATCCCGGCTTCCAGGACGCCACCGTCGACGGCAGCATCTGCGACCTGGCCGTGCGGCTCGGTGACGACTTCTTCGAATGGTCGACCTCCGCGGGATTCTTCGGGCAGCCGGGCGGCGATCCGTGCGTGAAGAATCGCAAGATGGCCGAGCTGACCGTGCAGCGACTGAAGTGAGGGGCGGTATGAGCGGCCAGGGCAGGCGAGTGGCGAAGGCGGCGGCGGCCTCGGTCGCGGCGCTGGCGGTCGCGGTGACGGTCGGCGGATGCGGGCGCACCGTGTCCGGTTCCGCGGAGCCGGCGGGCGGCGGCACCGGAGTCAACATGAACTTCGACAAGCTGCTGCGCGAGTGCGAGGTGGTCCAGGCCGACGAGATCGCCAAGGCCACCGGCGCCCAGGACGTTTCGTCCTCGTTCAACGGCGCGGTGTGCATGTGGGATCTGATCGGGGCCCCCGGCGGCGACGGCATGGCCACCCTGAACTGGTACGAGATGGGTTCGCTGCCCAACGAGAAGCAGAACAACGACAGGCTCGGATACACCACCGTCGATATCAACGTCCAGGGTCGCCGGGCGCTGCAGGTGCATCGGCCCAACGATTCGGACTCCTGCGGCGTGATGGCCCCGGCCGCCGACGCCGGAGTCATCGGCTGGTGGGTGAACTATCGCCCCGGATCGGGTCATCCGGATCCGTGCGAAGGCGCCAAGAAACTGGCAGAGTTGACGTTGAACCTAGCCAGATAACCCGATACCGCCACGCTGGCGTCGTACCCCGGCCTACCACGGGGTACCCGCTTTTGCCCCTCGCCGCGCCGACGGGTATCGTGGATCGCTGTGCCCGGAAGCTGCGGGCAGGTTCGTGTGCAGGACGTAAGCCAGCGAGAGCGGCCGACCGTTTCAGCGTGCCCGGAAAAGTAGGCATGAACTGCGCGCGACACGCCCGACCTCGGGACGCGAGGAACGCGGTCCGGGCGGACGGGTGAAAGCTCGATGACCGCGGTGTGAACGGACAGGCCCGAAGGCGGAAGCTTGCGTAACCACGCAGGGCCCGAGTGAACACCGCCGACAAGTACAGACGTGAAGAACTCCAGACACCTGGTTACTGAATAAAGAAAGCCGGTATATGCCAACCATCAACCAGCTGGTCCGCAAGGGTCGTCGCGACAAGGTCGCGAAGCAGAAGACCGCGGCCCTGAAGGGGAGCCCGCAGCGTCGTGGCGTGTGCACTCGCGTGTACACCACGACCCCGAAGAAGCCGAACTCCGCGCTGCGTAAGGTCGCGCGTGTTCGCCTGACCAGCGCGGTCGAGGTCACGGCCTACATCCCCGGTGAGGGCCACAACCTGCAGGAGCACTCGATGGTGCTCGTGCGCGGCGGTCGTGTGAAGGACCTCCCGGGTGTGCGCTACAAGATCATCCGCGGTTCGCTCGACACCCAGGGTGTGAAGAACCGCAAGCAGGCTCGCAGCCGTTACGGCGCCAAGAAGGAGAAGAGCTGATATGCCACGCAAGGGCCCCGCACCCAAGCGTCCGCTGATCAACGACCCGGTCTACGGTTCGCCGCTGGTTACTCAGCTGGTCAACAAGATCCTGCTGGACGGCAAGAAGTCCACCGCCGAGCGCATCGTCTACGGCGCCATGGAGCAGGCGCGCGAGAAGACCGGCACCGATCCGGTCGTCACCCTCAAGCGCGCGCTGGACAACGTCAAGCCGTCCCTCGAGGTGAAGCCCCGCCGCGTCGGTGGCGCCACCTACCAGGTTCCGGTCGAGGTCCGTCCGGGCCGCGCCAACACCCTGGCGCTGCGCTGGCTGGTCAACTTCTCCCGCGCCCGTCGCGAGAAGACCATGGTCGAGCGTCTGGCCAACGAGCTGCTGGATGCCAGCAACGGTCTGGGCGCCTCGGTGAAGCGCCGCGAGGACACCCACAAGATGGCCGAGTCCAACCGGGCCTTCGCGCACTACCGCTGGTGATTCGACTCCCGGGCTCCGTCCCCGGAAGGCGAGTCACAGTCGGGCGTGGCACTCGCAGGCCGCGCCCGACGTTGAAAAAGTGATGGCCTCTGGGCCTCCGAAACGGAGCCAGGGTCGTTCCCGAAAATCCCAACTAGCTACGAGCGGGGAAGATTTCCGTGGCACAGGACGTGCTCACCGACCTCAACAAGGTCCGCAACATCGGCATCATGGCCCACATCGATGCCGGCAAGACCACGACAACCGAACGCATCCTCTTCTACACCGGTATCACCTACAAGATCGGTGAGGTTCACGACGGCGCCGCCACGATGGACTGGATGGCCCAGGAGCAGGAGCGCGGCATCACGATCACGTCGGCCGCGACGACCTGCTTCTGGAAAGACAACCAGATCAACATCATCGACACGCCGGGCCACGTCGACTTCACGGTCGAGGTGGAGCGATCGCTGCGCGTGCTCGACGGTGCGGTCGCCGTTTTCGACGGCAAAGAGGGCGTTGAGCCGCAGTCCGAGCAGGTCTGGCGGCAGGCCGACAAGTACGACGTCCCGCGCATCTGCTTCGTCAACAAGATGGACAAGCTGGGCGCCGACTTCTACTTCACGGTGCAGACCATCAAGGACCGCCTCGGCGCCAAGCCGCTGGTCATCCAGCTGCCGATCGGCGCGGAGAGCGAGTTCGAGGGCATCGTCGACCTCGTCGAGATGAACGCCAAGGTCTGGAAGGGCGAGACCAAGCTCGGCGAGTCCTACGAGACCATCGAGATCCCGGCGGATCTGGCCGAGAAGGCCGAGCAGTACCGCCAGGAGCTGCTGGAGACCGTCGCGGAGTCGGACGAGGCGCTGCTGGAGAAGTTCTTCGGCGGCGAGGAGCTCACGATCGAGGAGATCAAGGGCGCCATCCGCAAGCTGACCGTCAACTCCGAGCTCTACCCGGTGCTGTGCGGTTCGGCGTTCAAGAACAAGGGCGTGCAGCCCATGCTCGACGCCGTCATCGACTACCTGCCGACGCCACTGGACGACGGTGGCACCGACGGTCACGTCCCCAACAAAGAGGACGAGATCATCCACCGGAACCCCGACACCACGGAGCCGTTCGCGGCGCTGGCGTTCAAGGTTTCGACGCACCCGTTCTTCGGCAAGCTGACCTACGTGCGCGTGTACTCGGGCAAGGTCGCCTCCGGCGCCCAGGTCATCAACTCGACCAAGGGCAAGAAGGAGCGTCTGGGCAAGCTGTTCCAGATGCACTCCAACAAGGAGCAGCCGATCGATGAGGCCCAGGCGGGCCACATCTACGCGGTCATCGGCCTGAAGGACACCACCACCGGTGACACTCTGTGCGATCCGCAGAACCAGATCGTGCTGGAGTCCATGTCCTTCCCGGACCCGGTCATCGAGGTGGCCATCGAGCCGAAGACGAAGGCCGACCAGGAGAAGCTGGGCACCGCCATCCAGAAGTTCGCGGAGGAGGACCCCACCTTCAACGTGAAGCTGGACGCCGAGACCGGCCAGACCGTCATCGGCGGCATGGGCGAGCTGCAGCTCGACATCTACGTCGACCGCATGAAGCGCGAGTTCAAGGTCGAGGCCAACATCGGCAAGCCGCAGGTGGCCTACCGCGAGACCATCACCAAGGTCGTCGAGAAGCACGAGTACACCCACAAGAAGCAGACGGGTGGCTCCGGCCAGTTCGCGCGCGTGATCGTCGCCCTCGAGCCGTTCACCGGCGAGGATGGCGCGACCTACGAGTTCGAGAACAAGGTCACCGGTGGCCGCGTGCCGCGCGAGTACATCCCTTCGGTGGACGCCGGCATCCAGGACGCCATGCAATACGGTGTTCTCGCTGGTTACCCGCTGGTCAACCTGAAGGCCAAGCTGCTCGACGGCGCCTACCACGAGGTCGACTCCTCGGAAATGGCGTTCAAGATCGCGGGTGCGCAGGCCCTCAAGGAAGCGGCCCGCAAGGCCGGTCCGGTGATCCTCGAGCCGCTCATGGCCGTCGAGGTCACCACGCCCGAGGAGTACATGGGCGACGTGATCGGCGACCTGAACTCCCGCCGTGGTCAGATCCAGGCCATGGAGGAGCGCAGTGGTGCCCGTGTCGTCAAGGCGCTGGTTCCGCTCTCGGAGATGTTCGGATACATCGGTGATCTGCGGTCGAAGACCCAGGGCCGGGCGAACTTCTCCATGGTGTTCGATTCGTACGCGGAGGTTCCGGCCAACGTGTCGAAGGAGATCATCGCCAAGGCGACCGGCGAATAGTCGGTCACGCACGACCCAATCCCCGCGCAGGCGGGGGTGACCCTTACAAACCGCACTGCTGCATAGCAAGCACCAACAAGTCCAGGAGGACATCAAGTGGCGAAGGCGAAGTTCGAGCGGACGAAGCCCCACGTCAACATCGGCACCATCGGTCACGTCGACCACGGCAAGACCACGCTGACGGCGGCTATCACCAAGGTTCTGCACGACAAGTACCCCGAGTTGAACCAGAGCTTTGCGTTCGACCAGATCGACAAGGCTCCGGAGGAGAAGGCTCGTGGTATCACGATCAACATCTCCCACGTCGAGTACCAGACCGACAAGCGGCACTACGCCCACGTCGACGCTCCGGGCCACGCCGACTACATCAAGAACATGATCACCGGTGCGGCCCAGATGGACGGCGCCATCCTCGTGGTCGCCGCCACCGACGGCCCGATGCCGCAGACCCGTGAGCACGTGCTGCTCGCCCGTCAGGTCGGCGTGCCCTACATCCTGGTCGCGCTGAACAAGTCGGACATGGTCGACGACGAGGAGATCCTGGAGCTCGTCGAGATGGAGGTCCGCGAGCTGCTGGCCTCGCAGGAGTTCGACGAGGACGCGCCGGTCGTGCGCGTCTCCGGCCTGAAGGCGCTCGAGGGCGACGAGAAGTGGTCGGAGTCCATCGTCGAGCTGATGAACGCCGTCGACGAGTCGATCCCGGACCCGGTCCGCGAGACCGACAAGCCGTTCCTGATGCCGATCGAGGACGTCTTCACGATCACCGGTCGTGGCACCGTCGTCACCGGTCGTGTCGAGCGTGGTCAGGTCAAGCTGAACGAGGAAGTCGAGATCGTCGGCATCCGTCCGGAGAAGACCAAGACCACCATCACCGGCATCGAGATGTTCCGGAAGCTGCTGGACTCGGCCGAGGCCGGCGACAACGCGGGTCTGCTGATCCGTGGCATCAAGCGCGAGGACGTGGAGCGCGGCCAGGTCGTCATCAAGCCGGGCACCACCACCCCGCACACCGAGTTCGAGGGCCAGGCCTACATCCTGGCCAAGGACGAGGGCGGCCGGCACACGCCGTTCTTCAACAACTACCGCCCGCAGTTCTACTTCCGCACCACCGACGTGACCGGTGTCGTCACCCTCCCCGAGGGCACCGAGATGGTCATGCCGGGCGACAACACCGAGATGAGCGTCAAGCTGATCCAGCCGATCGCCATGGAAGAGGGCCTGCGCTTCGCGATTCGTGAGGGTGGCCGCACCGTCGGCGCCGGTCGCGTCACGAAGATCATCAAGTAAGACACGTTCTTACCGAAAGGGCCGTTCCCCTCGGGGAGCGGCCTTTTTCGTATTTCGGGGCGGGCAGCGGGCCCGGTTGTCAGGTTGGTTCGGTTGCGGCTAATAGGGCCTCGGCGAACTGGCGCATCTGGTCGGCGCCGCCGAACCAGGCGGAGACCAGGTCCACCGCGGCGGTGCGGGTGCGGTAGGCGGCGCGGATGAAATCGTCGAGGGAGATTTCGCCCGCCTCGGCCTTCTTGGCGATGTTCTCCAGGTTGTGGCTGGCCAGCAGCAGTTGCATCACCAGCTGGACGTCGACCGTGGTGGGGGAATCGTCGCGGGCCGTGGCCTGGCGGTGGTTGGCGGCGCGGCGGGCCGGTGACGGCTCCAGGGTGCGGCGGGCGGGGGCGCTGTCGTTGCGCGGCATGGCTTCGGCGGGCGGCGCGGGCTCGGCGTGCCGTGTGGTCTCGCCCCGCGGTGAGGCCGCTGCGCGCTGTGAGGTCTCGGCGAGCGATGTGGTCTCCGCGGCCGTCGGGTGCTCGGGGTGCTGACGGGTACGCAGCGGAGGCCGGGCGGGATCGGACTCCGGACTGGCGGCGGAACCGCGTCGAGGAATGCCGGTTCCGGCCGTGGGGCCGCCGGAGCCGCGCTGGGGCAGTCCGACCTCGGCACGCGTGCGAGGGTCGGGTTCCGCGGCGCCCGCCTCGGGCCGCTGCGGGACGACCGGTTCGGACCGAGACGCGACGGAGTCCGTGTGCGGCGCGACCGATTCGCTCTGCGTGGTGAGGTCGCTGCGCGACGCGGCGAAGTCGGTGCGCGCGGCGAAGTCGTTTGCCGGGGCGGCGAAGTCGTTGAGCGGGGCCGTGAAATTGTTGTTCGGCGTCCCGGATTCGTTCGCCGGTGCGGTGAAGTTGTTTGCCGAGGTGGAGAAGTCGTTGCGTGGGGTCCCGGATTCGCGCGCAGTGGAGGTGAAGTTGTTCGACGCGCTGGAGAAGTCGTTGCGTGGGGTGGCGGATTGGTTTGTCGGGGTGGTGAAGTCGTTCGCCGGGGTGGTGAAGTCGTTGCGTCGGGCAGCGGAATCGTTTGCCGGGGTGGAAAAGTCGCTGTGCGGAGTTATGGTTCCGCTCGTCGCGGACGCGAAACCGTTCGGCGAGGTGGAGAACTCGCTGTGTGGGGTGATCGAGTCGTTCGGTGGCGCAGGAAAACCGTTTCGCGGGTTGATCGAATCCCGTCGCGGGGTGATCGAATCGGGTGGATTCGGCGCCGATTCACCCCGGCGCATGCCGGGGTCCGTCGGTGTGGTCGACTCCGGCCTGATCGCCACCGAATCGGGGGCCGACATCAGGGATTCGGAACGGCTGACGGTCGGTTCGGGCGACGGCGCGGGGGATTGTGTCGCCGCATTGGCCCACTGCGTGGCGAAATCCAGCTGATTCCACTGCATCTCGGGGCCGAACGGACTGTCCGCGGAGGTGTCGATGCCGGTCAGGGAATTCGCCGATGACGGACCCGAGTTGTTGACCGGATGGGTGAGGCGAGCCCCTTCCGGTCGTGTGCGATTGGGTTCCCCGAAACTGGCGAAAGCATCCGTCATAGCCGCCATGCTATCCCCGCCGCACGGCGGCTTCAGGCCGTGTGCCCCCGCTCACCTCAGCAGTTCGACGGGGCCGCCTCGCCGCGGAATCGGGCGTCGAGCCAGTCGACCATGGCCGGCGCGCCCAGTACCGCGGCCGACAGATGCTCCGGTGAGGAGGTCAGTTCGGCCTGCAGGCGCACGCCCGCCGCGCAGTATCGGCGGTTGGTATTGACGATCGCGTCGATCGGGATCAGCGGATCCGTCGGCGAATGCCACTCGAACACGGGAGTTTTCGGAATTCCGTCGAACAGCTCGAGGCTGTTTTCCTCGACCACGGCCCAGGCGTCCGGACTGTCGATCAGCTCGGTGTTCTTGGCATATTCGAGCGCACTGCGCCCCGCCCCGGCGGCGAGGATTTCATTCGTGCATCCGTTGGCCATCGCGTTGCGCGCGGCGATGCCCTTGGCGTTCATATAGTCGCTGATCGGCAGCCGGTTCGGATATTCGCGTTCGAGTCCGATCGCGGCCGCCATCGCCAGCCCGAATGCCGGGTGCGAGTTGGCGCCCAGCGCCTTCACCATGGTCACCATGTTCATCGGCACACCGCCGGTGGCGGCACCGGCGATATCGAGTTCGGGTGCGTATTCCGGCTGTAGCGCCGCGGCCCAGCCCGTCGCCATCCCGCCGCCGGAATAACCGGCCATGGCGACGCGGCTCTTGCCGACCTGCAGTTCGGGTACCTGCCGCACCGCGCGGATGCCGTCCAGTGTGATCTGGCCGCCCAGACGTGCCGCGCCGTAAGCGAATTGCGGTCCGAGGTGGTCGGGCAGCGCGATGCTCCAACCGCGTGCGAGCAGGGCGTTCAACGCGGGCGCCTCGCGCACCTGCAGGTTCGGATCGGGTGTGTACAGCACGTGCGAGACGGCGCAGTCGGCGCCGAGCCCGTTGATGATGTGCTGGTAGGAGAGCAGCGGTCCGTCCGGCGCGTGGTTGGCCGGTGTCAGCACGGTGGTGATCGCGGCGATCGGTTCGCCGTGAGAGTTGTTGGAGCGGAACTTGATCGACGTGACCGTGCTGCCGGGGAAGATCGGCAGCGGCGGCATCGGCCGGGTAGCGAGCACCGCGCCGAGCGGATGGTCGGCGAGGTCCGCGGGGGCCGCGAAGAAGGGGTCCGGGTCCGGGCGCGGATAGATCGGCTGGGCGGCCGACGGTGCGGCGAGTGCGAGCCCTAAGGCCACTGCGCCCAGTGCGCTCAGCACGCGTCGGAGTCCACGGCGGGCCTCGGCGGGGATGCTGGCAGGGGGCAGACGAAACACACGACCTCCACGGATATCTCGCAACATCGGAAAGACCGGTCAGTTTTGTATTCAAATTGCGAAATGTCCGGTAGGCGGTGCGACACGCCGACCGCGGGATGCGGTTTTTCCTGGGAGAACGCATCGGAAACGGCAGGTGAACGAGAATCGGCGCGGGTTCAGCCGAGTTGGGTCATACCTGCCGCGATGACCTGGGAGAGGTTGAGGATCTCGTCGGCGCTGGGGAGGGTGAGCCCGTCGAGCGCGTGCAGGCGGTCGGTGGTGGTGATGGCCAGCACGGCCGAGACCCAGGCGGTCGCGCAGGCGCGCAGCGTGCCGGGTTGCACCGGTCCGGACGCGCTGGCCTGGAGCACCCGGGCGGTGACGTCGAGCAGTTGATCGCGCATGCGGCGCAGCTGTTTGCGGACATCCGGATGGGTGTCGGCCTCGCGCCACATGATCACGCGCAGCACCGAGGAGTGATGGTCGCGCAGGTTCAGCGCGGCATCCAGGTTCACCAGGCTCGTGGCCGGATCGCCGGGTGCCACAACGGTATTGATGTCGTCGAGCGGGTTGGCGGGTACCCGCTCGGCCATCAGCGCCGACAGAATCGAATCCTTGGTGGGGAAGTAGTAGAAGACCAGGCCCTTCGGGACGCCGGCCGCGGCGGCGATGGACGCCGTCGCGGTCGCGTCGAATCCATGTGTCGCGAAGAGATTCTCAGCGGCATCCAGGATGAGCTGACGGGCGTCGCCGTCGACCTTCTTGCTCCGGCGACGCCCCGCTCGATGGGGTTTCGGCATGTGCATCAGTGAGCAGTATGCAGCCGTGCCGTTACTTGCGGAAGCGCCGCCACCGCGACCACCACGGTCAGGACGCCGACGATCCATGCGGTCCAGGAGGCGCCGCTGAGTTCGTCGAAGTTCATCACCCAGGGGGAGATGAACAGCAGCACGCCGAACACGCCCATCGCATAGTCCAGGTTGGACATCGCGGGCCGGGCCAACTGTGCCAGGCCGCTGAGTGCGATGAGCGCACCGAGGACGATCAACGTCCACATCGCCCGGGTACTGGTGTCGACCCAGATGGGTGACAGCGCGGTGAAGACGCCGAGCACGACGGCTACGAAGTCTTGCGCGCGACTCTCGCTGAACATGGTTGCCTCCTCGAGGGCTGGGAATATGTTCCCTTTCGGTATAACTCTGATTGACCGCCCGATCAATACCTGGCGGAGCAAGATTTCGTACCGAAGTTCGTGCGCCGCCCGGGTGGGGGTAGAAATTAGAACAAGTTCTAGAATAGCGTGGGTTGTCGTGCAGCTATGCGTTTCAGTGACCGTTGAACCGTCCGTGGCCTCCGGCTCGGGAGTGGCGCGATGACCGGGCCGATCGTGATCGTCGGTGCGGGCCTGGCCGGGCTGCGCACCGCGGAGGAACTGCGCCGGGCCGGGTACTACGGGGAGCTGATCCTGGTCGGCGACGAGACGCGGCTGCCCTACGATCGGCCGCCGCTGTCGAAGCAGTTCGTGCGCGGCGAGACCGACGACACCACGCTGCGGCCCGCCGAGTTCTTCGCCGAGAAGGACATCGAGCTGCGGCTGGGCACCGGCGCCGCGGGCGTGGACACCGCCGCGCGGCGGGTGCTGCTCGCCGACGGCTCGGAACTCCCCTACGGGCACCTGATCATCGCAACCGGGCTGCGGCCCAGGCGGATTCCGGGTCTCCCGGAGGCCTCCGGCGTGCACGTGCTGCGCCGGCACGAGGACGCGGCCGCGCTGCGCGGCGCATTGGCCGGTGCGACAAGGGCATTGGTGGTGGGCGCCGGTTTCATCGGCTGCGAGGTGGCGGCGAGCCTGCGGGCGTGCGGCATGGAGGTGGTGCTGGTGGAGCCGCAGCCGACGCCGCTGGCCGCCGCGCTCGGTGAGCAGGTCGGCGGGCTCGTCGCGCGCCTGCACCGGGCGGAGGGTGTCGACGTGCGATGCGGGGTCGGGCTGGATTCGCTTGTCGTCGAGGGTGATTCGGTGCGTGGCGCGCGGTTGTCGGACGGGAGCGAGGTAGCGGCCGAGCTGGCGGTGATCGGTGTCGGCTCGGTGCCGGTGACCGATTGGCTCGCCGCGTCCGGCATTCCGCTGGCCGAGCCGAGCGCGGGTGGCGGTGTGCTCGCCGACAATGTGGGCCGGACCGCGGTCGACGGCGTCTGGGCCGTCGGAGATGTCGCGGCCTGGCGGCACGAGACCGGCGGTCACCGCCGCGTCGAACACTGGACCAATGCGGGCGAACAGGCCCAGTTGCTGGCGTGCGCGTTGCTGGGTACCGAACCGCCCTCCGCCGCCCGCGTCCCCTACGTGTGGAGCGACCAGTACAACCTCAAGATCCAGGTCCTCGGCACCCCCGGCGCCGCCGACGAGGTCCGCATCCTGGACGACGACGGCCGCAAATTCCTCGCCCACTACTTCGCCGACGGCACCCTCACCGCCGTAGTCGGCGCGGGCAAGGTAGGCGCCGTCATGAAAATGCGCGCCCAACTCGCCGGAGCAGCCGCCCCCGCCCGCTGACCACCAGCACACTTCCCGCCCCCCTCGCGTGCTCCCGCACCCCCTGCAGAGCTCCGGAACCGGTGCGGGAACACGCAAGGCGTGCGACGAACGTCGTGCCAGCTGCGAGGGTGTGTGGTGCTTCTCGCACGCTTTGTGTGCCGACGCACGCCTTGCAGCGCTCTGGAGGCGGTGCGGGAACACGCAAGGCGTGCGACGAGAGTCGTGCCAGCTGCGAGGGTGTGTGGTGTTTCTCGCGCGCCGACGCACGCCGTGCAGGGCTCTGAAACCGGTGCGGGAACACGCAAGGCGTGCGGCAAGCGTCGTCCGAGCTGCGAGGGTGCGTGGTGCTTCTCGCACGCCGACGCACGCCTTGTGGGCAGTGGAGGTGGTGCGGGAACGGGTAGGGGTGAGGGAATGGGTGGCTGTTTCCTCCGGGTGGGGTGGGTGCGGCGTGGGGTGGGGAGGGCGCTAATTAGAGTTGGCGGGGTGATCGTCGCGCTCATCGATTCCGGACTGGGGATGCTGCCCACCGGGGCGTGGCTGCGGAAGCTGCGGCCCGATCTGGATCTGCTGCTGCAGACCGACCCGGACGGCGCCCCGTGGGGGCCGAAGCCGGAGCAGTGGGTCGTGGACAGAGTGCTGGGGGCCGCGCGGCGTGCGCTGGAGTTGGGCGCGGAGGTGATCGTGCTGCCGTGCAATACCGCCAGTGTGACCGCGCTGGAGCAGGTGCGGGTCGAGGTGGGTCCCGAGATTCCGGTGATCGGGACGGTCCCGGCCATCAAGCCCGCGGCCGCGGCCTGCCGGAAGGTGGCGGTCTGGGCGACCGCCGCGACCACCGCCAGCCGGTACCAGGCCGATCTGATCGCGCGGTTCGGCGGCGACGCCGAGGTGACCGGCGTGGCGTGCCACGGACTGGCCGACGCCATCGACCGGGGCGACCTGCCCGCGATCGAGGAGGCGATCGTGCGGGCCGCCGAGCGCACCCCGCCGGGCACCGAGGGCGTGGTACTCGGCTGCACCCACTACCCGCTGGTGCTGGATGCGATTCTGGCCGCGTTGCCGAACGAGATGCGCCTGTTCGACAGCGCCGAAGCCGTTGCCGCCCAGACGCTTCGGCGCATCGACGCGCTGGGTCGCCCGAGCGGCGGTGCGGGCGCTGTCACGGTGCTGAACAGCGGCCGCCCGGGCGTGCTGCCGTCCGCTGCCGCCGCCTACGAGTCGGGCCGGGTCCTGGGCGCGACGGCCTTCCAAGCTGCCGACGCTGCCGGTTGAACACGGAGCCGCTGCGGCCGCCCCCTGAACGGCCTGGACGGGCGCTGTTCGGTCTGTCGAGGCAGAAAATGCCGTCTCGATCGGGAAAGTGACCGCGTAGGCCGGTTGATCTCGAAGTGGGACATCCACACGCCGGAAATGAACGGCTGAAGACGGCTTGGGGGGGCACACCGGCAATACTGGCGGTGGATGATCTTCCACTCCGAGCGGGAGGTGTTGTGGGCGGCAAGGATCCGACGGGTAGTGCGGTCGACGGTACTCCGATGACCGCGGCGGCCGTGCAGGCCGCGCTGGCCGAAGTGGCGGACGCGGGCGATGCGGTGCACCTGCAGCGGTTCTTCAAGACCGGGCCGGGGGAGTACGGCGAGGGGGACGTGTTCATCGGCGTGCGGGTGCCGCAGACCCGGTCGGTGGCGAAGCGGTTTGCGGCGCTGCCGCTTTCGGAGATCGACGTGCTGCTCGACAGTGCGGTCCACGAACATCGCCTGGCGGGCCTGGTCGTGCTGAATGCCGCCATGGCACGGGCCATGAAGCCCCGCACCTATGACGTTGCGGCGCAGGAGAAGATCGTCGACCTGTATCTGGCGGCGGTGCGTCGAGGGCGGGTGAACAACTGGGATCTGGTCGACGTCTCCGCGGAGAACGTGCTCGGCCCCTGGCTGCTGGACCGCCCCCGGGATCTCCTTTTCCAGCTGGCACAGCAGGATTCGCTGTGGGAGCGGCGGGTGGCGCTGCTGTCCACCTTCGCCTTCATCAAGGCCGGGGACGCCTCGACCACCTTCGACCTCTGCGAACGACTGCTCACCGACCGCCGCGACCTGATCCAGAAGGCAGTCGGCTGGATGCTGCGCGAGGTAGGCAAGCGCATCGCCCGCCCCCAGCTGACCACCTTCCTCGACCACCACGCCCCCGAAATGGGCCGCACCGCACTGAGTTACGCCACCGAACACCTGAAACCCGAAGCACGGCAGCACTATCGAGAGCTGCGGTAGCCCCTCAGAACTGGATCTTGAGGTGGTCGGTGACCGGGTGGGCCTGGCAGCCGAGGATGTAGCCCGCCTCGATGTCCTCGGGGTCGAGGATTTCGGCGTTGTCCATCTCCACCTTGCCCTCGAGGACGGTGCAGGCGCAGGATCCGCACTCGCCCTCCTGGCAGGAGTACGGCACGTCGAGGCCCTTGGACAGCATGATGTCCACCAGGGTCTGCTTGCGCGGCCAGCTGAGGTTGTGGGTCTCGCCGTCGAGTTCCACCTCGACGGTGGCGGCGTCGGCCTGCTCTTCCTCGCTCACCTCGACCGGCGCCGCATCGGCGAAGGGATCACCGGCGAGGGAGTTGAAGATCTCGGCGTGCGTCCGGTTGCGCGGCACTCCGACCTGGGCCAGCGCGTCGTGGACGCGATCCATGAAGGGCTTCGGACCGCACATGAAGGCGCGGCGCTCGGCGTAGGGCGCCACCACGGCCGCGAGCCCCTCGACGCTCGGGAGCCCCTGCAGCGTCTCCAGCCAGTGCACGACGACCAGCCGCTGCGGATGCTTGTCGGCCAGCTCCCGCAGTTCGCTCGCGAAGATGACCGATTCGGGGTCGCGGTTGGCGTAGACGAGCACGATGCGGCCGCTGCCCCGCGCCAGCGCGGACTTCAGGATCGACATCACCGGCGTGATGCCGCTGCCTGCGGCGAACAGCTGCAGGTCCTCGTCGAGGTCCTTGGGCGTGAAAACCCCCGAGGGTGGCAGCACTTCGAGCTCGTCGCCCGCCTTCACGTTGTCGCACACCCAGTTCGAGGCGTATCCGTCGACGGTGCGCTTGACCGTCACCTTCGGCCGGTCGTCGGTGTGCGGCGAACTCGCCAGCGAGTAGCAGCGCGCCACCGAACCGGTCCGGTCGCTGGGGATGCGCAGGGTGAGGAACTGGCCCGGCTGGTAGGTGAACCGTTCGCGCAAATCCTCGGGCACATCGAAGACCAGCGAGCAGGCATCGCCCGTTTCGGCGATGACCGCGGAGACCCGCAGCACGGCCGATCGTGAGCTGTGCGGTACTTCGACAGTGGTCATGGTGTCCTCTCGCGCCTGGCAGCCGGAGCCACCGAAACTAGAACGTGTTCTAGTTTCATAGTACGTGGCCATCCCGCTGCCGGACAAGCTGGGCCTCCAGCCCGGCGACCAGCACCTCCATGCCGAAGTCGTAGGTGTACTTGCCGCGCAGATCGCCGATGTGGTGTACGGCACGTGCCACGGCATCCGGCAACTGCGCATCGGTGAGCGCCGTACGGTCGCGCGGATTCACGCGCGCGCGCCCGAACAGATAGGTGTGAATGGTGGCGTAGGCGGCCAGCACATTGCGGTCGTCGAAGCCCGCGTCGAACAGGATCTCCATTACCGCGGCGATCAGATCGAGCTGTTTGCCGAGCATCTGCTCGATGAGTACGTCACCGAGACCCGGATGCTTGCGCAGTTTTTCGTCGATCTGATCGATGAGATCGCGCAGCCGATGTTGCCAGGGCCCGGCCTCCGGCGGCGGTTTCCGGACTCCGGTCAGGGCCGCGGAGGCGACCAGATCGAGTAGTTCGCGTTTGTCGGCGACGTAGTAGTACGGGGCCATCGGCGAGACGCCGAGTTCGCGGGACAGCCGGCGCATGGACAACTTTTCCACGCCGTCCTCGCGCACCACGCGCAGCGCGGCCTCGACGATCTCGGATTCCGAGAGTGTTTGATTGGGCCCGTTCCCCGGCCCGCCGTGGTTACGCAAGCCGCCGCCTCCAGGCCCGGCGCTCGCAGCGCCGTATCCGGCCCGCGGCATTCTCAGGCCCTCCGTGGTTACGCAAGCTCCCGCCTCGGTGTTTCATGACGACGGCCATCCGTCATCTGCTGTTCGTTCAACCTGCCGATACCCCCGCAGTCTAGAACGCGTGCGGAAGCGCTGGCCGGTGTGTGTGCGACGGCACCGCGCGGCGCATCGCTGCGGTCGCAAGACTGCATTAGCCAATGGTGAACTGCATACGGGCCGAAGGTGTTCTGCGTCACGGCCGGAGTGTCGATTGCCGATGGATTGCCAGCAACTTCGGAGAATTGCTGCCCGGTCGTCTGCGGGAGGATCCGTCGGCGGCCGCGGTATTCGCATCGAATTCGGTCCGTTTTTTTCGACACGGGATGACCGAATGCCGATCAGCGCATAGCATCCCTGGAATGCGCCATGATCGACTGCCCGACGGGTTCGGGGTACGTATCGATCCGCGGGTGCGCACCTACTCCGGTGGGCGGTTCCTCGTCGGTGGTTCGCCGACGAGGTTGCTGCGACTTGCGCCGGAGGCTGCCGCCCTGATCGGTGACGGGTTTCTCGAGGTGACGGATCCGGCCTCGGCGGGGGTTGCCAGACGGCTGCTCGATTCCGGTGTGGCCAACCCGCGTCCGCGGCTGCTGCCCTCGCCCGAGGATGTCACCGTGGTGATCCCGCACTGCAACGACGCGGCCGGGCTGGAGCGGCTGCTGGGTACGTTGCGCGGGCACAGCGTGGTGGTGGTCGACGACGGCTCGGATCGCCCGGTGCCGATTCCGCGCACCCGCGGCCGCTGCCGGGTGACGGTGCTGCGCCACGACCGCCGCCACGGACCGGCCGCCGCGCGCAACGCGGGACTGCGCGCGGCCACAACCGAATTCGTGGCCTTCCTGGACTCCGACGTGGTGCCGAAGGCGGGCTGGCTCGAGGTGATGCTGGGACATTTCAGCGATCCCGAGGTGGCGCTGGTGGCGCCCCGCATCGTCACGCGCGATCCGGACTCCACCGTGCTGAGCCGTTACGAACAGACCCGTTCGACGCTCGACCACGGCCGTCGCGAGGCGGCGGTGACCTCGCGCGGCGCGGTCTCGCACGTGCCGGGTGCGGCGCTGCTGGTGCGGCGTCGGGCGCTGCTGGCGGAGGGCGGGTTCGACGAGGAGATGCGTTCCGCGGCCGATATCGATCTGTGCTGGCGGCTGGAGCAGGCCGGCTGGCGGCTGCGCTACGAACCGGCCGCGCATGTCGCCTGCGACCATCCGGTGTCGTTCGGAAAATGGTTCGGGGGCAAGGTTTCCCACGGCGCGGGCGCGGCGCCGCTGGCCCGCCGGCACGCCGGGATGGTGGCGCCGCTGTCGGTGCCGTTCTGGTCGGTGGTGGCCACGGCGCTGCTGTCGACCGCCTCCCGCTGGGGTGTGCTG
The DNA here is from genome assembly GCF_001613165.1 of Nocardia mexicana NBRC 108244. GTDB lineage: Bacteria > Actinomycetota > Actinomycetes > Mycobacteriales > Mycobacteriaceae > Nocardia > Nocardia mexicana. The sequence continues at coordinate 144,640 of NZ_BDBV01000019.1, read as the reverse complement.
GGCGGCGTGGCCACGCTGGTCGCGGCGCTGGTGCGGCTGCGTCGGGTCTTCGCCGAGCTCGACAACCCGACCCGGGTGGCCGCGATCCAGTTGGCGCGCGGCTTCTCCGGCGGGGTGTGGCGGATCGTCTCGGCGATGTGCCGCCACTATTGGCCCGTCACGGTGCTGGCGATGGTGGCCTCGCCGCGCATCCGGCGCCTGGCGCTCACCATGGCTGTCGCCGACGGGCTGGCCGACTGGTTCACCCACCGCGACGCGGGCGGGCTGGACCCGGTGCGGTATCTGATCTGCAAGCGGCTCGACGATCTCGCCTACGGCACCGGCCTGTGGTGGGGCGCCGCCAGGGCCCGCAATGTCGCCGCCCTGCGGCCCGCGGTGCCGCCGCACTGACCCCGCACCCGGTACAGTCCGGTACCGGAAAGAAAGGTGCATGGTCAGCAATCTCGCCGGTGGCGCTGCCACGCAGCAGGACGCGCAGCCCGAGGCTCGGCTCGGCGCATTGGAAACCCATGCTGCCCAGGCACATCGATATCTCGAGGCCGGTGGCGAACAACTGCATCGGCTGCCGGGCCTGCTGCGGCCGCTGATCCTGGACTCCTGGCTGCGCAGCGTGCGCGACGGCGTCGACCCCGCCGCCGCTGTCGACGGCCGCGGCCTGCGCGACGCCGATCTGCGGCGCTACCGCGACGGGCATGCGATGGCGGCGGTGCTCCCGCTGGTGCACAAGCTGCTGCTGCAGGACGCCGCCAGCACCGGCATGACCGTCGTGGTCGCCGATCAGTACGGCCGGGCGCTGTGGGTGCTCGGCAACCCGAATCGGATTGCGGCGGTGGCCGACTCGGGGCTGCGCGAGGGCGACGATCTCAGCGAGCGCCGCATCGGCGCCAACGCGGTGGGGCTGGTGGTCCGCACCGGCCGGGCGACCTGGATCCACGGTCCCGAACACGTGCTGCACCGGATGCATCGGATCACGGGAGCGGCGGCGCCCGTGCACGATCCGCACGGCCGTCTGATCGGCGTGCTGATGGTCGCGGGCGGGATTCGCGTGGCTCGGCCGGAGATCCTGGCGCTGGTGAAGGCCACGGCCACGGCGGCGGAACTCGAGCTGCTGCTCGTGTCGATGCGTGCCGAACGGGAGTCGGATCGCGCTGCGGCCGTGGCGGGTTCGTCCGGGGAGCGGCGTCCGGGCCGATTGCGGCTGGAACTGCTCGGACTGGGGCAGCCGCAACTGAGCACGCCCGGTGGCCGAATTGTGCTGTCGCAGCGGCACGCCGAGATCCTGCTGCTGCTGTCCGAACATCCCGCGGGCCTGTCGTCCGATCATCTGGCGCTGCTGCTCGACGACACCGACCTCGACAGCGCCACCATTCGCGCGGCGATGTCGCGGCTGCGCGGGGTGGTCGGGCCCGAGGCCTTCGGTTCGCGCCCGTATCGGCTGCGGGTGACCGTCGGCACGGATGTCGCCGCGCTGCGGACGGCCCTGGATGCCGGGGACGTGGAGGCCGCGGTGCGGTCCTACGCCGGGCCGGTGCTGCCGCGTTCCGGCGCACCGGGAGTGATGGACATTCGCGAGGAGTTGCGGGTGCGGCTGCGCGCCGCCGTGCTGGGGTCGAGCGATCCGGCCGTGCTGGGCCGCTGGACCAGCGGCCCCGACGGACGCGACGATGCCGCGGCATGGCTGGCCTATCGCGCCGTCGTGGACCGGGACTCGGAGCTGTACACGCAGATCGAGGCCAAGATCCGGCTGCTGGACCGGCGGGCGGCCGCGGATCCCATCGGGGCGCGGCACTTCGGGCACTGACAGCTTCCGATCGGCTAACTGCCTGTTTTGTCGGCATGGGCGGGTAGGGTGAACACCGGAGTGGCCGAGTTGGATCTTCAAGTGCGGCCGTCCTAGGCATCGTCGGTGCTGGTCCCGGGGAAGGTCCAGCACCGACGAAGCTCTCGGATTGCGCGGCCACGGCCCGTGTTACGGCAACTCACTGCGGTACGGCACAGCCGCGATGTAGACCTTGGTGAGACGGCTGAGAGCTTTGCGAGGTCATGTCCTGCCCGGTACGACCGCCGCTGAGTCCTTTTCGTGGCCACCGTAGAGTCTCGAAGTCTGTGGCGGAGTCTCGGAATGTTCGGCGGTGACATGGCAGGTCCGCCACTGAACGCGGCGTCCACACGCGCTACGGCCCGCACCCGGCGCATGGCTTGTAGGGGCGCGGGAGTTGAAGCGGACCGGTCCGGCGATCGGGCGCTACTGTGCCCGCTGAGGATTGTCGGTGCAGACTGTTCGGGAGCGGGTCGACATGTCATTGCCGCGTGTGCGACGCCAGCAGGTCTATGTCTTCCACATGAAGAATCGGCGGGGGATCCGGTCGTCGCCGGGCATGCGGTCCTGGTATTGCACGAGAATTTCGTGGGTTGTCTACCGGCCTGCCGATGGTCGTCCCGCGGTCCGGCGGTCGCTTCGGTGTCCCGAGTGTGGAAAGAGCCTGACCTACACCGTCTTCAGCAACGCGGAGGCGCTTCGCCGCGCGACACGCCGTAGGGTCTGTGAGGCCGTCGGCTGGTCACTATTCGTTCTCACGGTTGTGCTGTTCGGCGCGTACGGCGGATTCAAGATGCTGCCTCTGCTGGTATTAGCGGCTGTGGCACTCCTTACGGGGTACTGGTTGGTCCTGTATGGCCGACAGGAGGAGACCGGAATCACCGGGGAAGGTACGGCGCGCCCCCTCGTACCCAGACATCCGGTGTCGCTCACTGACGAGCCGTGGTGATCGATGCAGCACTGATCTACACGCCCGACGAGAGCGATGCGTTCGCCAGGGGTGCCGCCTACCGGTCGGCAGAGCGCACATTCCCGCACCCCGTGCATGCTCACGCACCACGTACAAGCGTTTGTAGGGGGTGCGAGAACCGGTACGGGGTGCGGGAGTTGAGGCTCTGCCGACCGGTTGGTGCGTGTCATGCTGGACTGGAGGGTGTGTCGTCGGCGGTGTACGACGCGGCGGATGATCGGCCGCCGGTGTCCGAAACGAGCGGATTGCGCGTATTCTGCACATGGTCGGGTCTCGATCACATGCGGGCAGGGTCTGCGGCCGAGAACCTCAGCGGCACAGGGTGACCCGGGAAGAATCGGCTGCGTCGGCGCCACTGTCGATGGCTGGTGCCGTAGCCCGCTCGGGGATGTAACCGAACGGTCGATTCGGCCGGACGGTGGCCTCGGGTGACGCTGGGCGGTCGTCAACTCCTGTTGTGCCCGGCTACTTCTCGTATCGTCGGCGATTCGATTGCGCCGCACGTGCGACACAGTTGTGGATCGCCCTCGGATGCGGTGTCGGTGCCCGGGTGTTCGGTGGCGGGTGCGTGCCGGGGTCGCACGAGTCGCCAGCACTCGCGGCATCGAGGTTGATCGATGAACCCGCCCGCTATTGCGCGCAGTGCGGCAGCGGCCCCATTTCCCTGTCCGCTCAGCCAGACGCCCGCGAAGATGCCGTGCTGCTCTCCGATTTGGACCGTGTGGTGGGCGCATTCCGTGATGACCGGACAGTCCCGGCAATAGGAAAGCGCAGGTCCTGGGTCACCTTTCGGTGCCGGTGGCGGATAGAACAAGCCTGGCGGAACGTTTCGGCAAGCGGCATTGCGTCGCCAATGCATGGCGTTCTCCTCGGGCTGGTACAGCTGTGACTGGTGTGGTGTCTTGTTTACAAATGCGTACCCGTGGTGTCAAGGCGGATCCGTGGATTAATCCGACCGGAAGGTGTGCATTAATTCGGCCGGAAGTCGACCAGAAGTGCCGTGCCGAATACTTCCGGGTGAAACCTGAGGAAGGGGAGATTCTTCAATGGTGTCACCAGCGGAAACGGGTCGGTCCCGGAAAGCTCCGGAACTCACCGGCCCGCAGTTTCTCGAACATTCATTCGACAATGAGGAAGCGCTGCCCGATGCGTATTGTCTCGCCGTTGCGGTGGTGAACTACCCGATGCCGCGGTTGCACACCCGGGGCGAGGTGCTGGCGAATTGCTATCGCATGGCTCGCACGATCGACGGCCTGGTGCGCGGAAATCCGGATCTCGACCTGGTCGTTTTCCCGGAGTACTCGGCGATGGGCGTGATGTACGACGAGGCCGAACTGTATTCGACGGCGACGGTCGTCCCCGGCGACGAAACGGAGGTGTTCGCGCAGGCCTGCCGCCGGAATCGGGTGTGGGGCGTGTTCTCGCTGGCCGGTGAGTGCCACGAGGATCACCCGCGGCGACCGCCCTACAACACCGCGATCCTGATCAACGACCGCGGCGAGATCGTGCAGCGGTATCGCAAGATCGCCCCGGGTCCCGACGGCGAGCTGGCCTGGCCCGGCGACGCGACCTACGTGTGCGACGGGCCCAAGGGGATTCAGCTGTCGATCATTCTCGGCGAGGACGGCAACTACCCGGAGGTGTGGCGCGACTGCGCGATGAAGGGCGCCGAACTCGTGGTCCGATGCCAGGGGCTGGCGGGCGGGGACCGGGATCAGCAGGTCGCTATGGCTCGCACCATGGCGTGGGCGAACAACGTCTATGTCGCGGTGGCGAGCGCGACCGGATTCGACGGGGTGCGTTCGTATTTCGGGCACTCGGCCGTCATCGGCTGCGACGGCCGGACGATCGCCGAGTGCGGCAGCGAGCCGGACGGCGTGCAGGTGGCGCGCCTGTGGGCGCGGGAGCCGCGCAACGTCGACCGGTCCCCGCTCTACACGCTCCTGCATCGCGGCGCGGCCGCCTTCGCCGCCGTCGGAGACGGCCATCGCGGGACGGCCGACTGCCCGTTCGACTTCTACCGCACCTGGGTGAACGACCCCGTCAAGGCTCAGGAGCAGCTGCACGAGATCGCCGGCGGCTTTCGCTGAGACATCCGGACAAGGAGTAACCATGAGTCAGAACAGCATTCGACCGCGCGTGACGTCGCCCGGGGCGATGACTTCGGGTCCGGGCGAACCGGAAGCGCGCGGCTTCTATCTGGACCGCGACGGTGATATCTGGGAGAAGGAGGAATCGGGCTGGCGGCTGATCCTGCAGCGCGGCGTCGCCGTCGACCCGGTGTCGGTGTGGGACTGGACCGAGGGACACGTGCGCGACTACGGGCCCTTCCTGTCGGTGACGCCGGCCGGATCCTGCCGCTGGACCGAGTAGCCGGATTCCACCGGGCTGGTTATCGTCATACTGACGATTACAATCGCGATCATGGGCAACGCTTTTCGCCTCAACGCCGCGGTTGCGGTGGAGTTGGTTGTACTGACCCTCGGCGCGCGCCGGGCAACCAACGACACGCTCTGTGCGTTGCTGGTGCAGCGGTTGTTTGCCCCCTATCGCGGAAGGTGGGCCCTGCCCGGGGGATTCGTACAGCAGGACGAGAGCCTCTCGGCGGCCGCGGTGCGAGTGTTGCGGGAGGAGACCGGGATTCGCGCCGACCGGCTGCACCTCGAACAGCTGGCGACCTACGGTGAGCCGGGCCGGGATCCGCGCGGGCGGGTGATCAGCACCGCCTATCTGGCGCTGGTGCCCAACCTACCCGCCCCGCACGCCGGGCCCGAGGCGTCCGCGGCCGCGATCTGGTCGGTGGAGCAATTGCTGGTGGATCGGGGGCGGGTGGCCTTCGACCATCGCCGGATTCTCGCCGACGGCGTGGAGCGGGCCCGTGCCAAGATCGAGTACACGCCGCTGGCGACGGCCTTCTGCGCGTCCGAGTTCACCGTCGCCGAACTGCGCCGGGTGTACGAGGTGGTGTGGGGGACCAGTATCGATCCGCGGAACTTTCATCGAAAGGTCACCAGCACACCGGGTTTCGTGGAGCCGACCGGGCGGACGACGGTCGGCGGCGGCCGTCCGGCCCAGCTCTTCCGGGCCGGTCCGGCGCGGGTGCTGCACCCGCCGATGCTGCGGCCCAACTGAACCCCGTCACCGCGGTTGCGGACGCCCGAAAAGGATCGTTTCCATCAGGTTGCTGACCCTGTCCTGCGGGCAGATGTGCTCGTCGTTGCCGAACACCCGGCCCAGGTCGACGACCAGTCCGAAGGCCGCCTGCACGAGCACGCGCGCCTGCGCCTCGGACAGCTCCGGCCTGACCTCGATCAGCAGCTTCACCCATTCGGCGACGATGAGCCGCTGGATGTTGCGCAGCATGGTGCGCTCCTCGGCCGCCACATGGCCGAATTCGGCGTAGTACACGAAGGTCAGCTCGCGCTCGGCGAACGAGCCCGCGACGTAGAGGTCGATCAGCTTGGACAGCGCCTCGGCGGCGGTCTCCGAGGAGGTCACCGCCGGTCCGATCGCCCCGGACATCCGATCGGCCGCCCGCCGGAACGCCGCGGCGAGCAGATCGCTCTTGCTGCGGTAGTACCGGTACACCGCCGAGGCCGCCGACAGCTCCGCGGCCATGGCGATGTCCTCGACGCTGACATTGGGATAGCCGCGCGCGTGGAACAGTTCGATGGCCTTCTTCAGCAGCACCTCGTGCTTGAACGACTGCGGGATCTCCACCGCGCGTGGTGAGCGCGAGGGTGCCTCCGCGGCGGGAAGGTCGGCCCGGATCACCGACCACGCCGCCGAATTCAACACGGCCGTCATGGATTTCGCGGGCAGCGTGGCGTGGTGGTCGCCGATGCTGCTGGTCACGCTGAACACCGCCACCGCGCGGACCAGGCGGTCCCGGCGGGACAGTTCGGGGCGCAGGTCGCCGATCAGATCGCGCAGGATGGTGATCGCGGAGCCGAACTGGTCGTCGAGCGTCGCGTGATCGGTCTCGTCGAGGTAGCGGCCCTCCCAGCGGACGAGCGCCACCGTCGGACGGTTGGCGATGATATCGGCGATCACCGTGTCGAAGACGTGCCCGAGGCGCTGCTCGGGAGTCCAGCCGGCCGCCTCGGCGGGGAGCGTGACCGCGGCGACGGTGGCCGCGCCCAGACGCAGCAGTTCCTCCCGGAACAGCGCGTATTTGCTCGGGTAGTGCCGGTACAGGGCGGCGGAGGAAATGCCGAGGCGGGAGGCGATGTCCTCCATGCTGACGCCGTGGTAGCCGAGCGAACCGAACGCGGCGGCCGAGGTCGCCGCGATCTGCGCGCGCCGGTTCTTCGGGCGGCGGCGGATCACCCGCTCCGCGGATTTTGTTGTCGGCTGTTCTGCCTGGTGCGCGGTGCCGCGCTGTCCTCGGCTCACGGTATCGGCCTGTCTCTCTGAGGCAGCGCGTCGGACCGGGTTCCGGGAGACACGCTCGGGCTGCAGGAGGCCGTCGCGTGCGGTCGGCACGCCGCGGCGTTCCTCGACATTCATGGACGCCATGGTAGCTACCAGGCGATTTGCCACCGGTCTGTGTTACCGGCGGTTTCGGGTGACACGTATGGTATTACGACTGCGGCGGCGCCAGGGGTGTGTCGATCTTGTTCACCAGCCAGCGGTCGCCGTCCTTCTCCAGGCGCATCACGACCGACAGCTGCCCCTTCTCCGGCTGCCCCTTCGTGCCGAGGCTGGTGATCGTCTGGCCCATCACGACGATGGCCTCCGCCGAGGTCTTGTCCGCGCTGCGCAGCGCGCACTGGACGTCGTCCGTCTTCGCGACGACCTCGCCCTTGACCAGCACGTCGGCGAGGTCCTTGCTGGTGGTCTCGAACTGCTTCTTCCACTCACCCGTGGCGCCCGCCTGCACACCCTTGACGTACTGGTCCAGGTTCTTCGCGTCGTAGGTGGACAGCATCGGGCCGTAGCCGCAGGCGGCCTCGCGGGCCTGCCGCTGGGCGTCGAGGAGGTCCTGTTTGTCCGCATTCTGCAGATAGAAGAAGATGCTCGAGCCGACGGCGGCGCCGAGCACGAGGGCGGCGGCGGAACGGGCGGCGATCCGCCCGGTGCGGCCGAGGGCGGGGAGGCGGAGCTTGGGGAGTCGCCCGGCGGACGGCTCATCGCCCGATTCGGCTGGGGCAGAGTCGGGCAGGGAGTCCTGGTTGTCGATTTCCTTGTCGCTCATGAGTTTTCGCTCCTAGTTGCCGGTGGTGCCCGGAATCGGCTGGGACAGTTCGTTGCCGGTGACGCCCGGCGGGGCGGTGGATCCGTTGTCGGGGACATCGGGGCGTGGCGCATTGGCCGAACCGCGGACCTGCAGCGCCGGATCCCTTGTGACGCAGTAGTTGTAGAGCCGGGTGCGGGTATCGGTGACCACATTTCCGGGTGCCAGCGGGATGGTGTCGTACTCGCAGGTCGGGCGCGGGTAGAAGTCGGCGAGGGTGTGGTACGCGCCGTCGTGAGCGGGTACGCCGAGCGCTTGGATGCCCTGACGCAGCGAGGGGAACAGCGCCTCGATCGCGGGCTGGCGCAGCTTCGCGGCCCGGGTGATGGCGACGAAGTTGGTGACCAGGTGGGTCATCGGATCCTGGTTCTCGGCGACGATGCCGCCGAGCGTGGCCAGCTGGCCGGGACCCTGGTCGAGGAACTCGCGCACCTCCTGGTCGGCGGCGGTGGCCTGCTGGAACAGCGTGCTCCCGGCGGCGGTGACGGTGCTCAGGTCCGGCTGGGCGTGCGAGGTCGTCTCCGCGATCACCTCGAGGTTCTCGATCAGTTGCCGGGTCTGCGGCAGCAGGTCGGTGAGCCCGCCCATGGCCCGGCTGATGCCGGAGATCATGTTGCGCAACCGATCCGGGCCACCGGCCAGGGCCTTGTCGAGTTCGTCGATGATCACATTGAGCCGATCCGGATTCATGCCTCCGATGAATCCGGTGAGGTCGGCGAGCACGTTCTGCACCGGGATGGGCACCGTGGTGCGCGACCGCTCGACGATCGCGCCCTCGGACAGGTACGGACCGGTATCGGAGTCGGGCCGGAAATCCAGGTACTGCTCGCCCGCGGCCGACAGCCTGCCGACATGAACCTTGCCGCCGACGGGAATCTTTGCGGCATACTCGATTTCGGCGACCGCGGCGATACCGTCCCCGGAGACCCTGACATCGGTGACCTTGCCGACCCGCGTGCCGCGGAAGGTGACGTCGTTGTCCGGCAGCAGCCCGCCCGAACTGGGCAGTTCCACGGTGACGCGGAAGGTGTGCGGTATCGGGTTGAACCGCAGCACATACTGCGCCAGGTAGCCCGTGCCGAGCACGAGCACGATGACCAGACCGAGATTGGCGAGGGCGACGCGGCGGCTGACCACCCAGTTCCAGAGGGGGATGTTCACCGTTCACCCTCCTGGTCGGGAGTCGATCCGGAGTTGTCTTGCTGCGGACCGTCCGCCGGAGCCTCGGGCGCGGTCTCTGGGTCGCCGAGGGTCTGAGGGGCCTGCGGCGCGGGCGTGAGACCCGGGATCGTTGCCGGCGGGGTGGCGGGCACCGGCCGCGGCGGGCTGATGACTCGCCCGAAGACCTTCTCGAAGACCTGGGCGAGGCTGCCGATGAAGGCCGGGACGTCGCCGATCTCGGGCCACCGGCTGCCCTTCGGGTCCGAGAGGGCGCCGACGCTGATGTAGGAGACCACGGCCGCGACGGCCAGGACGGGACCCCGCAGCGAGGCCATCATCGGCGGATACAGCTCGTGCAGGTTGTCGAGCGCCTGCGTGAGATTGTCGCCCATATCGGTGAAGCCCGACATCAGCTGCTGGATGCTGTCGAACAGGCTGAGGAACTGCGGGCCGCTGGTGTCGGTGAAATCGCCCAGTGCCGCCATGGTCGTAGACACCTTGGCGGTCAGATCCACGATGCGCTGGTTGTTCTCGTTGACCAGCCCGAGCAGCTGCGGGAAAGTGTCTGCCGCGGAACCCAATTCGGCCTTGCGGCGCGCCAGCTCGCCGGACAGCGTGTTCAACCCCTGCAAGGTGGCGTCGATATCGCCGGTGCGCCGATTGAGGGCATCGATGACCGAGGTCATCTCGCTCAGCAGATGCGACAGCTGCGGTCCGCGCCCGGCGAACATCGAATCCATCTGCGCGCTGATCTGCGCGGCCTGATTGATACCGCCGCCGTTGATCAGCATCGAGACCGACATCATCAGCTGCTCGACCGAGGCGGCGGTACCGGTGCGGTCGGTGCCGATGGTGTCGCCCTCGCGCAGCGGCGGACCCGCCTCCGGCGCCGCGGGCAGCGTCATGGCGACGGACATATCGCCCAGCGGCGTCGCCTGGCGCAGTTCGGCGGTGGTGCCGCGCGGCAACGAAATATCCTGTCGGATCAGCATTTCCACATCGGCGATGAAGTTCGTCGACGTGATGCCGGTGACGGTGCCGATATCGGTGCCGCCGATGCGGACGTGCGCGTGGTCGGGCAGGTTGAGTGCGTCGCGGAAGGAGGCGTGGATGGTGTAGCCGGGGGCGCCGATGCCGGGCTTGGGCATCGGCAGGTTCTCCACCGTCACCGCGCAACCGGTGGATCCGGCCGTGACGACGGCGCACACTACGGCGAAACCCGTTCTGCGATAGGAGTGTTTCATTTCTGGCTGATCCCCAGGAGTGCGGCGGTGAGTCCGAAATCGGGCCCCAGATCGGCGATCCTGCCGGTGCGGCAGCCGTCGAGGCGCATCATGACGCGTTCGCAGAATGTCGACAGCGCCTCGCCGTCGAGCACCGACTTGTCGAGCAGGCCGTGCAGGCGCAGCGCCTGGTGCTCGTAGCTGGTGGCATTGGCCAGGTTCTGGAACATCAGCGGGGCGACGTCCACGATCTCGGTGAGATTGCGTGCGTTGGAGCGCATCTGGTCGCTGATCGTGACGAAGCGGTTCAGCGCCCCGGCCAGCTGGTCCCGGTTCTGCCCGACGACCGTGGAGGTGTTGGTGACGAAGTCGTTGAGCTGGGTCAGCACCGCCTGCAGCCCCGGCGCCTGCTCCCCCATCAGGCTCACCAGCTCGGTCAGGCGGCCGCTGAAATCCCGGACTGTCTGGTCGTTCTGGGCGATGACCTGGGTGATTTCGTTGAGTTTGATGATGGTGTTGGAGATCTGGTCCTTGTTGGCGAAGGTAGTCTCGAAGGCGGCCGAGAGAGCGTCGAGGGTTTCGCGCAGCTTGTCGCCGTTGCCGTCCAGCAGCGGGAACAACACCCGGCTGGCCATCGGGCCGGTGTCGCTGTCGCCCTTCAGCGTCGCGCCTATCTGGTCGAAGGTCTGCAGGATGCGATCGAGCTCCACCGGAGTCCTGGTGCGCGGCAGCGGAATGTGCGCACCGGCGGGCATCGCCGGACCCTCGCCGGAGTAGGCGGGTGCCAGTTCGATGTGCCGGTTGGTGATCAACTGCGGATTCACCAGCGCGGCAACGGCATCCGCGGGAATCTTGACGCCCTTGTCCAGCAGCATCGTCACCTGGACGTAGCTGCCCTTGGCCTCGATCGATTCGACCCGGCCGACCGGAACGCCCAGCACGTCCACCTCGTTGCCCGCGTACAGTCCGGCCACGTTCTCGAAATCGGCACTGATGCGGGTGTTTTCGCCGAGATACTGATTCGCCGTCGTGCCGAGGCTGCCGGGCAGCAGCGAGCAGCCCGACCCCACGGACGCGACCGCGCAGACCACTGCCAGTTTCGCGAGTATGCGGAATCTCATCACTTACACCCCTGTACGACCTGCGCGAAACAGATCCAGTTGTCCGGGAACAGGCCCCACGGCACGTAGACCTCGCCGTAGGGTCCGTTGCCCACCACGTTGTTGAACTGCCGCAGCGTCACCGGCATGATCTCGTAGAGCCGGTCGAGGTTCGCCTTGTTCTTCTCCAGGCCCTCCGACATGGTGTTCAGGTCGCCGATCATCGGGCCGAGCTGCTCGTTGTTCTCCAAACCCATGTCCTGCAGCAGTTTCGACAGCCCGGCCACATTGTCGAGCAGCTGCCGCAGCAGTTCCTGGCGCTGCTGCACCGCGGTGCCGATGGCCTCGCCGCGGGTCAGCAGCATCAGCACGCTGTTCTGGTTGTCCGAAACCAGCTGCGATACCTGGTCCATGCTCTTCAGCAGCGTGTCGACCTCGTCGCGGCGGTCGTTGATGACCTTGGCCAGCGCGCCGACGCTGTCGAGGGCCTGCACCGCCAGCTGCGGGGAACCGCCCATCTGCTCGTTCACGGTGTCCAGGGCGCCGCGCAGTTTCTGCGGGTCGATGCGTTCGATCCGCTCGAAGGACTGCTTGTACTGCGGATCCTGGACGACCTTGCCCAGGTTGTAGGGCACGCTGGTGTGGTCGATCCGAATCCGGTCGCCGGGCAGGCCCTGTCCGCTGCCGGGCACCAGGTCGACGTGCAGGCGGCCCAGGATAGTGGAGATCTTGATCGCGGCGCGGGCGTCAGGCCCCAGCTTCAGGTCCCGGCGCACCTTCAGGTCCGCGATCACCTTGGTGCCCTCGAGCCGGACGGCGCGGACGGCGCCCACCTCGATGCCGGACACGTCGACGGTCGCCCCGGCGCGCAGTCCGGCCGCTTGAGCGAACTCGGCCTGAATCGTCTTGTCGCCCAAGCGAGCCTGGGTCGCCACGCTCGAACCGATGAGCAGGGCCAGCACCGCCGCCGAGGTGATCAGGCCCAGGCGGAGGTACCGGTTGCGCAGAAAGCCGAGGAATCTCGGTAACTTCACGGCGGCCATCACCGGCACACCTCCGTATGCGAGTTGCCGCCGACCTGGGAGAACAGCCCCGGCGGCAGGAGCACACCCCACAGCGATACGTCCAGGCTGCAGAAGTAGGCGTTGCCGTAGGTGCCGTAGCTGGAGAACCAGGCAATGCGATTGAGCATGTCGGGCAGCTCCACCGCCGCCTGATCCAGCGAGGCGCCGTTGCCCAGCAGCAGCCGGATGCCGGTGGTGGCCTTGTCCTGCGCCTGTGCGACACCAGGTTTCACCTGCCCGATCAGTTCGACCAGGGCATCGGTGGAGGTGGCGACCTGGTCGACCGACGACTTCAGCACCTCGCCCTGCGAATACAGTCCGTCCATCAGCGAATGTGTCTGGGTGATCAGGGTTTCCAGCTCGCTGCTGCGATTGCCCAGACCGGAGATCACGCTGCTGAGATTGGACACCACGTCGCCGAGGATCCGGTCGCGCTGGCCGAAGGTGGTGGCAAGCTGCGCCGCCTGGGTGATCAGCTGGGCCAGCGACACCTGGTTGCCCTGCAGGGCCTGGACTAGCGTCTCGGACAGGGAATTCACCTGATCCGGCTGGAGGACCGAGAACAGTGGTTCGAAGCCGGACAGCAGCGCGGAGACGTCGAAGGACCCCTCGGTGCGGTCGAGCGGTATTTCCCCGCCGCCGGGCAGCGGGGCGCCGGGATCCTTGCCGGGGCCGAGCGCGATGTAGCGCTGGCCGATCAGATTCTGGTAGCGCACCATCGCCTTCGTGGTCGTGGTCAGACGCTGGTCGGCCTCGATGCGGAAGTCCACCCGGGCGCGGTAGCCGTCGGCGAAGTCGATCTTGTCGACGCGGCCGACCCGCACCCCGGCGGCCCGGACGTCGTCGCCGACGCGCAACCCGAGGACATCCGAGAACACGGCCGAATAGCGTTGTGTGTCACCGGCAACCGAGCGCTGCAGGGTGGAGTAGATGGTGTAGGTCAGTGCGATCGCGACGACGGCGAAGAGACTGAAACCGATCAGCGCCTTTCCGGATTTCACTGTGCCGCACCTCCTTCCGATACAGTCACCGAACCTCCGGCGAGAGCTGGGCTCAGCAGCAGCAACTGGGCCATGTTCGGTCGGCCGCCGACGATCGCGGCGACGGCGTCCGGCCCGCGCAGTGCCGCCGGGCGGGTTCCGGGTGCCGGATCCCGGTGCGACGCCGGGGCGGTGATACCCGGAATCTGTGGCAGCCCGGGGATGGACGGCAGCAGCTGCGGTCCGGGGGCGGCGGCCGGTGGAGGTGTGGGCCGTGGGCCCGCCGTATCGAGCCAGCCGGGCACCATCTGGGGTGGAATCTGCTGCGGCGGAGCGACTGTCGGCACGCTGGGCCCGCCGCAGCGCGGCCCGGCCAGCTCGCCGTAGCGCGGGCAGTCCTCGGCCGTGTACTGCTGGAACGGGGTGAACGACGCATCCATCGCCCACACCATCTGCTGCTTGGGCCCCCAGCGGAATGTCGTGCGCAACCGCTGCAGCGCGGTGTTGAGGTTGGCGGCGGCGAACGGGAGGGCCTGCGGATCGCGCGCGAGCCCGCCGAACAGATCGTCCAGGCCGCCGACGAGGAATTTGCCGGAGTCGGGATTGCGGGCGAACAGGCCGTTCACGACGTCGACCGCACCACCGGCATTGGTCAGCAGTTCGACCAGGTTCGCGCGCCGCTCGGTGAGGGTGCGGGCCGTCGTGACCGAATCCGACAGCACGCCCACCAGTTCGGGTGCGGACTCGCTCAGTGCCGTGGCCGCGCGGCCCAGATTGCCCAGCAGGTCACCGATCTCGGGTATCTCGTGCACCTGGGTGAGCCAGTTGTCGAGCCGTTCGATGGTGGAGCCGGGTACCCGGGCGCCGGGGTCGAGCGCCGCCGACAGCGTGGCGAGCACGCGGCCCAGCTTCTCGGGCTGAATATTGTTGAGCACGTTGCGAAGTACGTTCAGGGTGGTCTGCAGCTGAATCGTCGCGGCGCCGGTGTCCTCCGCGATCGTCGATCCGGAGCGCAGCGTCGCGGTCGCCGCGCCGTTGTCGACCAGCTCGATCGCGGTGACCCCGAACAGGTTGTTGGGGATGATGCGGGCGGTGACGTTCGCCGGAATCGTCTCCGCGATACCGGGTTTCAACGCGATATCGGCCCGCTGCCGTTCCCCCTTGGCCACCACCGCGACCGAATCGACTGTGCCCACGACCATTCCGCGGAACTTGACGTCGGCACGTGCGGGCAGGCCGTCGCCGGTACTGGTCAGCGTGGCCGTGACCGGGACCTTGTCGGTGAAATGGCCGGTATAGCGCAGCAACAGCAGGTACAGCAGTGCGGCGATGACGAGCAGCATGGCGATGCCCGCCAGGGTGAGCTGGCGGGCGGTCGCGCCGCGGCCGCTGGGATCGAGTATCACCCGTCCCCCTAACCCGAGATCCGGAAGCCGGGGTCGATACCCCAGATGGCAAGTGTCAGAAACAGATTGGCGAAGACCATGACGACGATGACCATCTTGATGGCCCGGCCCGCCGCCATCCCGACGCCCTCCGGGCCGCCGGTGGCGATATAGCCGTAGTAGCACTGGATGAAGGTCGCCAACAGCGTGAACACCACGACCTTCAGTAGCGAATAGAAGACGTCCGGCCCGAGCAGGAACTGGAAGAAGTAGTGGTCGTAGGTGCCCGTGCTGGTGCCCCCGAGGAACAGCACCGTGACCTTGGTCATCAGATACGCCGAGGCCAGGCCGACGGTGTAGAGCGGGACGATCGTCAGGGTGGCGGCGAACATCCGGGTGCTGACCAGGTAGGGCAGCGGCCGGATCGCGCAGGATTCGAGGGCGTCGATCTCCTCCGAGATCCGCATCGAGCCCAGCTGCGCGGTGAATCGGCACCCCGCCTGGATCGCGAACGCCAAGGTCGCGAGGATCGGACCGAGTTCCCGGGTGGTGGCGAATCCGGAGATGGCACCGGTGAGCGGGCCCATGGTGAGCAGGTTCAGCGCGGTGAACGACTCCATCCCCACGATGATTCCGCCGAAGCTGCACAGCACGAACACCACGCCGACGGTGCCGCCGCCGACGATCAGCGAGCCGTTGCCCCAGCTCACATCCGCGACGAGCCGGGCCACCTCGCGCCGATAGTGCTTGAGCGCGAAGGGAATTGCGATCAACGCCTGGAAGAACGTGATGGCCTGGTGCCCGAGCCGCTGGTTGAGATGCACCGGAACCAGCGCGGCGTTGCCCGCCGCGCGCAGCGGCCGGGCGGCCGGAGGCGTGTAGGTACTGGCCACCTCACACCACCTTCGTCGGGAAGAACGTATTGGACAGCTGGGTGAGGATGATGTTGGTGGCGAACAGCATCAGCGCCGAGCTGACGACCGCGGAGTTGACCGAATTGGCCACTCCGGCCGGGCCGCCGTGGGTGTGCAGGCCGATATCGCAGGCGATGATCGCCGTCAGCACGCCGAAGATCGCGGCCTTGGCCAGCGCTATCAGCAGATCGGTGGCGACCGCGAAGGAGGCGAACGACCCGATGAACGAGCCCGGCGTGCCGGACTGGGCGTAGACGTTGAACATGTAGGCGGTCGCGAAGCCGACGAAGACGATGAAGCCGCACAGCAGCATGCTCACCAGCACCGCCGCCGCCAGGCGCGGCGCGACCAGCCGGCGCACCGGATCGACGCTCATCACCCGCATGGCGTCGATCTCCTCGCGGATGGTGCGCGAGCCCAGATCGGCGGTGATCGCCGAGCCGACCGCACCGGCGATCATGAGTGCCGACACCAGCGGCGCGCCCTGGCGGATGATGCCCAGTCCGGCCACCGCGCCGATGAATGTCGTTGCGCCCACCTGGTTCACGAGCGCACCCACCTGGATGGAGACCACCACCGCGATGGGTATGGCGACGAAAACCGTCGGTGCCGCAGACACATTCGCCATGAACGCGCTCTGCTTGATGAACTCCCGATACGGAAAGCGTCGCCGCACCAGGGAGACGAACAGCTGTATGAACGCCTCGCGGCCGAGGGTGACCTGCCGCCCCAGGGTCTCCAGGGAACGCTGCGGGTGCCGCCGCCACAGACCCGTGGCGACCTCGGTCAGCCGTTGCAGCTCACCCTCGTCGTAGGTCTTCCAGGGTGCCGGGCGTGGGGCTTGGTCGGAGGTTCGAGTCGATGTCACCGGCCACCGATCCTTTCTTCGTGTCCGGACCGGTCAGGCCAGGGTGGTCAGCCAGTGGTCCAGCAGGACCAGCAGGAGCCCGAGGATCGCGAAACCCGCGGCGAGCAGGCTGAGGAACGCGAGCCAAAGGCCCAGGCGCAGTACGGGATTCACTTCCATTCGCCCACCGAGGATCTTGACGAGAATCACCAGGATGTCGATGAGCCACACCAGCGCCAGCATCAGGTCATGCACACATTCGAGAAGGTGAGCACCGGCCAGCACACGATGGATCCGAGGAACGAGATCACGACGTCGATGCCGTGCAGGTTCTTCAGATGCGACGTGTGCGTGAGGGTCCAGACGACCCCGACGATGCCGTAGGGGATGCCGAGGATGATCAGCGTCCCGAGGAACTCGGAGAACTTCATCTCGTAGCTGAGTAGTCGGTCCAACCGTTTGAGCATGGTGGCTCGGTCCTTTCGCGTACCTGCGCCACCGTTCCCCCGCGGGACAGCGGTGGCCGCGGCTGAGTATGTTACTCACGATTCTGGAATCTGGAATCACTTTTGGGAAACTTGCCAAGCGTGCTCGTGGGGGGATCTGGGGAAGTGGGTCGGGTCGCTCACCTCATCGGCGCGGCTCAGTAAGTTACGGAAGATTTCTTCATCGAATACGACCCGGGCGGCGAGAATCGTTAGTAACATAGCGGCCGGTGTCTAGATCGAGAGAGGACTCCCATGGCCACGGCAACGCAGCCGACTCTGCCCCCGCTGACCCTCGAACAGGCTCGTATCCACATCCCGGATATCCATCGTTCGCCGCGCAAGCGCCCGGCGCAGCTGCCGGACGCGCTCGACTTCTGGATGTTCTCCGGGGCCGCGGCCAATGTGGCCATGCAGTTCGCCCATCCCGGGGTGGCCGCCGGCGTCATGGAGAGCACCGTGGAATCCGGTGCGCTGATGGTGCATCCGTGGAAGCGGCTGCGCACCACGGCGTCGTATCTGGCGGTCGCCATCCTCGGGACCCCGCAGGAGCGGGAGGAATTCCGCGAGGCCGTCAATGTCGCGCATCGGCAGGTGCGGTCGCGCCCGGACTCCAAGGTCAAGTACAACGCCTTCGACCGGAACCTGCAGCTGTACGTCGCCGCGGCCATCTACATCGGCTTCGAGGACTCGCATCAGCTGTTGCACGGCAAGATGAGCCCGGAGGAGCGCGAGGCCTTCTATCAGGGCGCCGACACGTTCGGGACCACGCTGCAGGTGCATCCGGACATGTGGCCCGAGACCGCGGCCGACTTCGACGAGTACTGGCTCGAGGCCTGCAGGCAGGTGGTGGTCGATGACGATTTCCGCGCCTACGTCGGCGATCTGCTGCACCTGCGGATGATCAACTGGCCGATGCGGTTGGTCTTCGGGGGTCTGCTGCAGTTCCTGACGGCCGGATTCCTGCCGCCGCACTTCCGCGAGCAGATGGGTGTCGAGTGGTCCGCTGCCGATCAGCGCCGGTTCGAGCATCTGTTCCTGTTCGTGGGTTTCGTCAACCGGTTCATCCCCAAGTTCATCCGGTTCGCCGGTACCAGGGCGATGATGCGGGACGTGCAGCGCCGGATGCGTAAACAGAAGGCGCTCATCTGATTTCGGAGGTGCCCGAACGGGGTCGCGGTATCGAAATCGCATCGGTTCGGGGCGATTGCCTGGTTCGGTGCAGGATCCGCGCCGTAGGCTGCGCTGCGAGCCTTACACACAGCCCCGAACGGAGTCCCGATGCGCACGGTGGACCTGGAACGCACCATCCAGGCGCCCGTCGCCGACGTCTTCGACTGGCTCACCGATGCCACCAACTTCCAGCGAGCGCGCATGGTTCGGCGGGTCACCCTCGTGCGTCCGGGCAATGTCGCCGAGCACGGGACCGGGGCGGTGCGGCTGCTGGTCACCCCGCTGCTGCGCGTCACCGAGGAGATCGTCGAATACGACCCGCCGCGGCTGCTGCGCTACCGAGCGCTGACGACCTTTCCGCCGATGCGGTCTCAGGACGGAGTCATCGTCTTCGAGGAGGCCGCCGGCGGGACCCGGGTGCGGTGGCATGCGCAATTCGAGGTTGCCGCACCGATGTTCGCGGATCTCTACACACTCAGCCTCGCTCCGCTGGTGGTACTCGGCATCCGCTCCGTGCTCTCGACGGCCGATCGTGAGCTGCGCCGCTAGCTCGAAGTTACTGGGCTACATGAGCTTTCGCGCGAAGTAGGTGTATCGCAGCGCGGTGATCGTGGCCTGCTCGTCGATATTGGTGCTGCCGCGGTGCCCACCGACGGACGGCTCGTAGAACAGGTACGGAGCACCGAGCGAGGCCAGTTTCGCCGCGAACTTGCGCGCGTGCTGGGGGCCGACGCGGTCGTCCTTGGTGGTGGTCCAGACGAACGGTTCCGGGTACCGCACACCCTGCTTCAGCTGCTGATAGGGCGAGACGGACTCGAGGAAGGCGCGCTCGTCGGGGTTGGCGACGCTGCCGTATTCGCCCACCCACGAGGCGCCGGCGGCGATCTGCTCGTACCGCAGCATGTCCAGCAGCGGCACGCCGATGTCCACGGCATTCCACAGCTCCGGGTGCTGGGTGAACTCGACGCCCATGAGCAGGCCGCCGTTCGAGCGGCCCGTGATGCCCAGGCGCTGCGGCGTGGTGATCTTGCGATCGACGAGATCGGTTCCCACGGCGGCGAAGTCGTCGAACGCGCGCTGGCGATGGGTCTTCAGCGCGGCCTCGTGCCAGGCCGGGCCGAATTCGCCGCCGCCGCGGATATTGGCCATCGCGAGCACACCGCCGCGATCGAGCCACAGCTTGCCCAGGGTGCCGTCGTAGTGCGGGGTCTGCGGAACGCCGAAGCCGCCGTACGCGGTCAGGGCGGTGGGGTTCGCCCCGTCGAGCCTCATATCGGCGCGGTGGACGACGAAGTACGGGACGCTCGTGCCGTCGGGGGAGGTGGCGTGCTGCTGTTCGACAACGTATGGGGACGGATCGAATTGCGGTGGTGAGCTTTTCGCGGCGGTGGCCAGGGCGGTGGTGGTATCCAGGCGCCACAGCGCCGGTGGGGTCAGGAAGGACTCCACCTTCAGGTAGGCGAGGGCGCCGTGGGTATCGGTCGCCGCGGTGCTGATCGACGCGTTGTCCGGCAGCGCCACCGGGGCGGACCGCCAGCCGCCGTCCGGTTGTGGGCTGTACACCGCGACCTGCGCGCGCACATCGTGCAGCGAGGTGACGACGACGCCGTTCCTGGTGGTGGACACGTCCTGCAGGCTGTCCTGCGGCCCCGGGATGTAGACCGCCGTGGCCCGCAGCCGTTCCGGATCTCTCGCTACCGCCTCGGCATCCAGCGAGACCAGCGATCCCGCGGGGAAATTCGCGCCGCCGGTCTCCCACGGCTGATCCAGCCGGACCAGCAGGCGATTGCCGACCAGGCCGACCGGTTCGGATTTCACGGGCAGGGCGAGCGGCCGGTTCGCGCCGGTGGCGAGGGTGTACTCGTGGTCGAAGAACGATCGGGCACGGGCCACCAGCGCCAGGCGGTGGCCGTCGCCGTCGGCGAGCACCATCGGCATCGCCCGCATATCGGCCTTGTCGCCGCGGGCGATCTCGGTGGCCTCCGCGAGGGGCCGACCGCGCTGCCAGCTCTTGACGATGTACGGATAGCCCGAGGCCGTCAGCTCGCCCGGCTGCCATTCCCGCGACACCAGCACGGTGTCGTCGTCGGCCCAGTTCACCAGCTGCTTGCCGCGCGGCAGCACGAACCCGCCGGAGACGAATTGCCCGGTGCGCGTGTCGAATTCGCGGAACGTCGAGGCGTCCTCGCCGCCCTCGGACAGCGAGATCAGGCAGTGCGACTCGGTGACGGGTGAGCAGCCGACGCCCTGCCACACCCAGTCCTTGCCCTCGGACTTCGCGAGTGCGTCGAGATCCAGTACGGTAACCCAATTCGGCTGGGCCGCCTCGTAATCGGAAATCGAGGTCTTGCGCCAGATGCCGCGGCCGTGCTCGCCGTCCTGCCAGAAGTTGTAGACCTCGCCGTCGATGATCGTCGGCTCCGGCAGGCGGTCCGGGGACTTGCCCACCTGCTGGGCGCCCTCCAGATTCGCCGAATACCGCGGATCCTGCTGCAGCGCGCCGAGGGTCTTCGCGTTCTCGGATTCGACCCAGGCGGCGGACCGGGGGCTCTCGACCTCCTCCAGCCACTGGAACTCGTCCCCCGGGGTGGTGGAACCACTACCGCACGCGGTCAGGAGAACCGCGGTCAATACCGGTGCGGCCCACCGTGCAACCCTCGTAACCCGCCCTGCCATGCGCCCTCCCCAAGATCGGCCGACTCCCCGAGTAAACCACGGTGGGGCGACAGGTCGGGGGAGGACAGACATCGGGGCCGAGGCCGGGCGATGCGCCCGACGTCGGCCCCGATGTGGGATGCCGGGTCGATCAGGGGAGAACCTGCGGGACCACGTCCGGGTTGGTGGCGCCGACCAGCGCGCCGATCAGGCCGCCGAGGATCGGGCCGCCGGAACCGGTGAAGAAGCCCACCGCCGAACCGATCGCCGCACCCGCGGCGGCACCGTTCAGCACCGGGTCCGGGTACTGGGCGTTGGGGTTGGTGGTGATGTCCTCGGTCAGCGGGATGCCCGCGACCGGCGTGGCCTGCGGGGCCTCGGCGGAGGCGCCACCGGCGAATACGGCCACGGCGGCCAGCGGCAGGGCGGTCACGGTGAACGCCTTGACCAGGGTGTTGCGAATCATTCTCTTCCTTTACCTTCCAAGCCCTCGGCGAATTCGAGGGCACTACACATGTGCTGGAACCGCGTTCGGCGACCCGAAAGAACAGACGGGCCGCGCCCACGATCACTCCCCGAGCACAAGCGCTGACAATACTGGGAGACAGGCGAATTCGCCCCCACCCGAGCATCAGTTTCCGATCATCGGGAGATCATTCGGCGAGCGGCACCGCCACGGACCCATCCGCGGGAGCGTCCGGCTCCTCGGAGAACCGCGCCGTGTATGCGTCGATCAACGGCTGACCGCCCACCGCGAGCAGGCCGATCCCCGCGCCGATGATCGCGCCGGGCACCACCGTGACCGGCGACAAGATGATCCCGCCGAGCGGAAACGCGATAACGCCTCCGATGATGCCGCCGACGATGGCGCCGGGAAGCGCCCGCTGCAGTTCGGCGTTCCAGCGTTGCTCGGTCTCGGGATTCGCCGCGATCGAGGTTGCCGAGTCGGGAACCGGGGCAGCCGGACCGGTGTCCGGGGAGGCCAGCGCCACGCCGGGCCACAAACCCGTGGCAGCTACCGTGAGGCACAGGGTCGCCGCGAGCTTCTTCATCGTCGCCTCGAATCGAAAACTGTTGTGATCACCGCACGAGACCGGCGCTCGCGCCGATCATGCCGCCGGCCGCACCGTTCAACGCACCCAGTATGAGGCACGCCGGGACCGACATGATGACAACTCCGGCAACTGCTCCGACGGCACACCCGACCGCGGCGCCGACCGCCGCTCCCGCAACGGCCGACGAGGCGACTCTGTCCGCCCGGCTCGGCGGTATTCCGACGGAACGAACGGTCTGCGATAGCTGCGCCTCCGGGCCCGCCGGGACCGAATTGATCCCGTCGATCTGCTCGGGGCTGAGGAAATCCGGTGCGGGGGTGGACAGATCGCCTGCGCGCAGGATCCGAGGGGGCGGAACGATCTGAGCGACCGGCGGCGACGGTTCGGGCGCGTGCAGCTTCTGCGGTTCGGCCGGGGCCACGTAATTGCGTTCCGGTACCGAGCGGTACTGGGCGAAGTCGGTTTCCGGGGCGACGCCGCGTCGGTCGTCCTGCGGCGCAACATATGCCATGGGCGGCGGCGTCTTCGGTTGGGCGGGGGTGGTGACGCCCGGCTGGACGGCGCCCGGGCTCTGTTGCGGGGCAGCGGGGTTCGGCTGGTTGGGGGTGGTGACGCCGGGCTGTGGCGCGATGAATTGGGCCGGTGCCGCGTATGCGATGGTGCTGCCGGTGGCGATGGCGGTCATCGGTACCACGCTGACCGCGGCGCGCAGGACGATGCGCTGGGATCTGGTCTGTCTTCGATGCTTCGCCATGCGAAGTCCCCCGTCTTCCTCATCTATCCGTAGATCGCATGCGAGCGGCGGGAATTCGGTGGTCCGGACGAGCCGCCGAGTCCGCCCCGAATGCTTGCGTGATGCTACCGCATTCGGACGGAATGAACACCCGTTCCCGCATGCGTTGTGACGTGCGCATTTTCGGGCCGGTGCGGGGCGGCGGAAAGGCTCGAGGCCGGTGCCGGGCGTAACGGCCCGGCACCGGCCTCGGGTGCGCGATCTACCGCAGGGTCAGGGCAGGACCTGCGGGACCACATCGGGGTTGGTGGCGCCGACCAGGGCGCCGATCAGGCCGCCGAGGATCGGGCCGCCGGAGCCGGTCCAGAAGCCCACGGCGGAACCGATTCCGGCGCCGAGGGCGGCGCCGTTCAGCACCGGGTCCGGGTACTGGGAGTTGGGGTTGGTGGTGATGTCCTCGGACTCCAGCGGGACACCCGCCACGGGCGCGGCCTGCGGTGCGGCAGCCTGCCCGGCGTCGGCGCCGGCGCCTCCGGCGAACACGACCGCGGCAGCGAGCGGCGCAGCGGTGACAGCGAGTGCCTTGACCAGGGTTTTACGTACCATTCTCTCCATAACCTTTCCAGCCCTCGCCACTTGCGAGGGTCCAACACGTGCTGCGACGGCCTTCTGCCGCCCCGCAGGGCGAGCAGGCCCACAATCACCCCCGAGCACCGTTGACCGACGGTAGTGCGCGACAGCCGAATTCGCCTCTCGTGGGAATAAGGCCCAGCTGGGGGTCACTCCAGCGCGGCCAGCGCCATGCGCCGCAGGATCGGGCGGGCGCGGCTGGCGAGCGCGGCGGACGCACTGTGCGGCGTGGAGTTGATCAGGCCGAACGTCGCGTGCGCCTGGACGCGGGCGGTGGCCTCGGGGAGGTCGGGGTGCAACCGGCACAGCGCGGACACCCACACCTCGACGTACTGCCGCTGCGTGCGGCGTACCTGGCGCCTCGCGGCCTCGGGAAGATTTTCCAGGTCCCGGTCCTGGATGCGGATGAGTTCCGGCTCGCCGAGGGCGAAGTCGAGGTGGAATTCGATCAGCCGCGACAGCGCGGCGGCCGCCGAATCGGATTGCGCGACAACGGCTCTGCCGCCCTCGAGTAGGCGCTGGCTGACCCCGACCAGCAGTTCGACGAGCAGCGCCTCCTTGCTGGGGAAGTGCCGGTAGACCGCCGGGCCGCTGATCCCGACGGCCGCGCCCAGGTCGTCGAGCCGCACACCGGGGAAGCCGCGGTCGGCGATGAGCCGTGCCCCTGCCTCCAACAGCTGCTCCCGGCGCTGCGCCTTGAGCTGCTCGCGGCGCGTGGGTGCGACCGAATCGCTGCTGGTCACCGCGCTTCCTCTCGCCGGGTGTGGACAACTCAGTTAATGGAGACTATCTTAAATTCCAGTTATTGGCGATTAACCGATCGGGCAGGATGGCGTGATGGCGGTTACGCAGGACACGCGGGTGGAGGGCGCCAACCGGGCGGCTCACCTGGCGCTGGTGGAGGACCTTCGGTCGCGGCTGGCGGCGAATGCGCTCGGTGGCCCGGCCAAGGCGCGCGATCGTCACGTGGCCCGCGGGAAACTGCTGCCGCGTCAGCGGGTCGATCAACTGCTCGACACCGGCAGCCCGTTCCTGGAGCTGTCCCCCCTGGCCGCGACCGGCATGTACGGGGACGATTGTCCGGGGGCGGGCATCATCAGCGGGATCGGCCGGGTGTCCGGCCGCGAGTGCGTGATCGTCGCCAACGACGCCACCGTCAAGGGCGGCACCTATTACCCGGTCTCGGTCAAGAAGCATCTGCGCGCGCAGGAGGTGGCGCTGCAGAACCGCCTGCCCTGTCTCTATCTCGTCGATTCGGGTGGCGCGTACCTGCCGCATCAGGACGAGGTGTTCCCGGATCGGGAGCACTTCGGCCGCATCTTCTACAACCAGGCGACCATGAGCGCCCAGGGCATCGCGCAGATCGCCGCGGTCATGGGCTCGTGCACGGCGGGCGGCGCGTACGTCCCGGCGATGAGCGACGAGGCCGTCATCGTGCGCGACCAGGGCACCATCTTCCTGGGCGGGCCGCCGCTGGTGAAGGCGGCCACCGGCGAGGTGGTCACCGCCGAGGAGCTCGGCGGCGGCGAATTGCATTCGCGCACTTCCGGTGTCACGGACCATCTGGCCGACAGCGATCAGGACGCGCTGCGCATCGTGCGCCGCATCGTGAGCACGCTGGGGCCGCGGTCGTCGAGCCCGTGGGAGGTGGCGCCGCCGGTGGATCCCGTTGCGCCGCAGTCGGAGCTCTACGACGTGGTGCCGGTGGATTCGCGCACGCCCTACGACGTGCGCGAGGTCATCGGCCGGGTCGTCGACGGCGGCGAGTTCTCCGAGTTCAAACAGGAGTACGGGCGCACGCTGGTCACCGGGTTCGCCCGCATCCACGGCCATCCGGTCGGCATCGTCGCCAACAACGGCGTGCTGTTCAGCGAATCCGCGGTCAAGGGAGCGCATTTCATCGAGCTGTGCGACAAGCGGTCGATCCCGCTGGTGTTCCTGCAGAACATCACCGGGTTCATGGTCGGCCGCGACTACGAGGCCGGGGGTATCGCCAAGAACGGCGCGAAGATGGTGACGGCGGTGGCGTGCGCCCGGGTGCCCAAGCTGACCGTGATCATCGGCGGCTCCTACGGCGCGGGCAACTACTCGATGTGCGGGCGCGCGTATTCGCCTCGGTTCCTGTGGATGTGGCCCAATGCGCGGATCTCGGTGATGGGCGGCGAGCAGGCCGCGTCGGTGCTGGCGACCGTGCGCGGCGATCAGCTCGGCGATACCTGGAGCGCCGAGGAGCAGGAGGAGTTCAAGGCGCCGATCCGGGAACAATATGAGCGACAAGGTAATCCGTACTATTCGACCGCGCGGCTGTGGGACGACGGCGTGATCGATCCCGCCGACACCAGAACCGTGCTGGGGCTGGCGCTGTCGGTCTGCGCGCAGGCCCCGCTCGAGCCCGTGTCCTACGGCGTTTTCCGGATGTGATGACGATGCTGCAGAATTCGCCCGTTCCGTTCGACACCGTGCTGGTCGCCAACCGCGGCGAGATCGCGGTCCGGGTCATCCGGACGCTGCGCGCCATGGGGATTCGATCGGTCGCGGTGTACAGCGATGCCGATGTCGACGCCCGGCACGTGCACGAGGCCGATACCGCGGTGCGCCTCGGACCGGCCGCGGCCCGGGAGAGCTACCTCGATATCGGCAAGGTCGTCGATGCCGCGGTGCGGACCGGCGCGCAGGCGGTGCATCCGGGATACGGCTTCCTGTCGGAGAATCCGGGGTTCGCCGCGGCTCTCGCCGAGGCGGGCATCGTATTCCTGGGGCCGCCCGCCCGCGCGATCGAGATCATGGGTGACAAGATCGCCGCGAAGAACGCGGTCGCCGATTTCGGCGTGCCCGTCGTGCCGGGGATCGCGCGGCCCGGATTGACCGATGCCGAATTGCTCGATGCCGCAGGCGATATCGGATATCCGGTGCTGGTGAAGCCGTCAGCGGGCGGTGGCGGCAAGGGGATGCGGCTGGTGCACGCGCCCGAGCAGCTGCCCGATGCGCTGGCGAGTGCGCGGCGCGAGGCGGCGGCCGCCTTCGGCGACGACACCCTGTTCCTGGAGCGGTTCGTCACCCGGCCCCGGCATATCGAGGTGCAGGTACTCGCCGACAAGTTCGGTCAGGTGCTGCATCTGGGCGAGCGCGAGTGCAGCCTGCAGCGCCGCCACCAGAAGGTGATCGAGGAGGCGCCGTCGCCGCTGCTGGACGCCGATACGCGGGCCCGAATCGGCGCCGCGGCCTGCAATACCGCCCGCAGTGTCGACTATGTCGGCGCCGGGACGGTGGAGTTCATCGTGTCGGCCGACCGGCCCGACGAGTTCTTCTTCATGGAGATGAACACCCGCCTGCAGGTCGAGCACCCGGTGACCGAGCTGATCACCGGCGTGGACCTGGTGGAATGCCAGGTGCGGGTGGCGGCCGGGCAGAAGCTGGGGGTCGCGCAGGAGGACATCCGGATGACGGGCCACGCGATGGAGGCCCGTGTCTACGCCGAGGATCCGGGACGCGACTTCCTGCCGACCGGTGGCACCGTGCTGGCGCTGTCGGAGCCGAACGGCGCTGGGGTGCGGGTGGATTCGGGCCTGCGGACCGGATCCGTGGTCGGCAGTGACTACGATCCGATGCTGTCCAAGGTGATCGCCTACTCGTCCACCCGCGCCGACGCCATCGCCAAGCTCGACCGTGCGCTGGCCGATACCCTGGTGCTGGGAGTCCGGACGAATATCGACTTCCTGCGGTTCCTGCTGGCCGACGGCGATGTGCTGGCGGGCCGGCTGGACACGGGCCTGCTGGATCGGCGGGCCGGGGACTTCCGTCCCGCACCGGTATCCGACGAACAGTTCGTGGCGGCCGCGGTATACCGCTGGCTGCGACTGTGGCAATCGAGCGCGCAGGACGTGTGGGGGACGCCGAGCGGCTGGCGGCTGGGCGCTCCGGCGCCCACGGTGCTACGGCTGTCCGGAGGCGACCGCACCACCCACGTGTATCTCACGGGCAATCCGCGCGATGCCGAGGTCTGGCTCGACGAATCCGACAAGCGCTCGCTGACAGCCGAATTCGGCGATACCGAGGTCACGATCACCCTCGACGGCGTGCGCGGTCGGTTCCGCGTGGCGGAGCACGACGGTCAGCTGTGGGTCGCCGATGCGATCGGCGTCGCCGCCGTCCGGGAAGTCGCCGAGGTGAATGTGCGCGCGGGCGCGGAACAGGTCGGGGATGCCGAGATCCGCAGCCCCATGCCCGGTTCGGTGATCGCTGTCGCGGTCGCTCCCGGTGCCGCGGTGGCGGCCGGGGCGCCGATCGTGGTCGTCGAGGCCATGAAGATGGAGCACACCCTCACCGCGCCGATCGCGGGAACCGTTGAGCTACTGGTCGATTCGGGGACCCAGGTCCAGGTCGACCAGGTACTCGCCCGCATCGCTCCCGACGACACCCCTGATTCGAAGGAACCCCACGCATGACCGACTTCCTGTCCACCGGCACCCTTCCCGACGAATACCGCGAACTCGCCCTGACCGTCCGGGACTTCGCCCGTCAGGTGGTGGCGCCGGTCGCCGCGAAACACGATGCGGAGCATTCGTTCCCCTACGAGGTGATCGCCGGGATGGCGGATATGGGGCTGTTCGGGCTGCCCTTCCCGGAGGAGTACGGCGGCATGGGCGGCGACTACTTCGCGCTGTGCCTGGCGCTCGAGGAACTCGGCAAGGTCGATCAGAGCGTGGCGATCACCCTGGAGGCGGGCGTCTCGCTGGGCGCCATGCCGGTCTACCGCTTCGGCAACGACAAACAGCGGCAGGAGTGGTTGCCGCAGTTGACATCCGGCCGGGCGCTGGCCGCCTTCGGCCTCACCGAACCGGGCGCGGGCAGCGACGCCGGCGGCACCCGCACCACGGCCGTGCTCGACGGTGACGACTGGATCATCAACGGCAGCAAGCAGTTCATCACCAATTCCGGCACCGATATCACCCGGCTGGTGACAGTGACCGCGGTGACCGGCCAGACGGACGGCAAGAAGGAGATCTCCACCATTCTGGTGCCGACCGATACGCCGGGCTTCGTCGCCGAACCGGCCTACAACAAGGTCGGGTGGAACGCCTCCGATACGCATCCGCTCAGCCTCACCGATGTCCGTGTGCCGCAGGAGAATCTGCTCGGGGAGCGCGGGCGCGGGTATGCGAACTTCCTGCGCATCCTCGACGAGGGGCGCATCGCGATCGCCGCGCTGTCGGTGGGCGCCGCGCAGGGCTGCGTGGACGAGAGCGTGCAGTACGCGCAGGAGCGCGAGGCATTCGGGCAGGCGATCGGCCGCAATCAGGCGGTCGCGTTCAAGATCGCGCGCATGGAGGCGCGGGCACACGCCGCGCGCACGGCGTACTACGACGCGGCCGCGCTGATGCTGGCGGGAAAGCCGTTCAAGAAGCAGGCGTCGATCGCGAAACTCGTCGCCAGCGAGGCGGCCATGGACAATTCCCGCGACGCCACCCAGATCTTCGGCGGCTACGGGTTCATGAACGAATATGCTGTCGCCCGGCACTACCGCGACAGCAAGATTCTGGAAATCGGCGAGGGCACCACCGAGGTGCAGTTGATGCTGATCGGACGGGAGCTGGGTCTGTGAGTGAGCCGATGCGCCGCGTGGTGCAGCGCGGCCTGTGGTACGAGGAATTCGAGACCGACGTGCTGTATGAGCACCGGCCGGGCCGCACCATTACCGAGGCCGACAATGTCCTGTTCACGACGCTGACCATGAATACCCAGGCATTGCATCTGGATGCGGCGTTCGCGGACGCGCTGCCGCCCTTTCACCAGCGCCTCGTGAATTCGATGTTCACGCTGTCGACGCTGGTGGGCCTGTCGGTGGCGCAGCTGACGCAGGGCACCATCGTGGCGAATCTGGGCTTTTCCGACATCGGCTTCCCGAAGCCGCTGTTCCACGGCGACACGCTGTATGCCGAGACCGTGGTCACCGAGAAGCGGGAATCCAAGAGCCGCCCCGGGGAGGGGATCGTGACGTTCGCGCACACCGGGCGCAATCAGCACGGCGATGTGGTGGCGACGGCGATCCGGCGGACGTTGGTGCGGAAGTGGACGTCATGACCTGGGAGATGCCCGGCCCCGCATGGTTGTTCTGCCCGGCCGACCGGCCGGAACGGTACGAAAAGGCCGCGGCCGCAGCCGATGTGGTGATCCTGGACCTGGAAGACGGTGTCGCACCGGCCGACAAGGCCGCCGCACGTCAGGCATTGACCGCGACGCCGCTCGACCCCGAACGCACCGTGGTCCGGGTGAACGCGGCCGGGACCGATGACCATGCCCTGGACCTGAAGGCGCTCGTAGGCACCCGGTACCGGCGCGTCATGCTGCCCAAATGCGAGACGGTCGAACAGGTTTCGAGCCTCACCGAGTGTGAGGTGATCGCGCTGTTCGAATCTCCGCTGGGCGCCCTGCGGGCGGATGACGTGATGCGGGTCGCCAATGTCGTCGGCGCGATGTGGGGCGCCGAGGATCTGGTCGCGGCACTGGGCGGCAACTCGAGTCGGCACGCCGACGGGAGTTATCGCGACGTGGAGCGCCACGTGCGCTCGTCGGTGCTGCTGGCCGCCAAGGCGTACGGCAAGTTCGCGTTGGACTCGGTGTATCTCGACATTCGCGACCTGGACGGGCTGCGGTCGGAGACCGACGATGCGGTGGCGGTGGGGTTCGATGCCAAGGTGGCCATTCACCCCGGCCAGGTGCCGGTGATCCGCGCGGCCTACCTGCCCTCGCCGGACGAGGTGGACTGGGCGCGCAGGCTGCTCGCCGAGGTGCCGAACAACCGCGGGGTATTCGCCTTCGAGGGGCGCATGGTCGACGGCCCGATCGTGCGGCACGCCGAGCGCATCGTGCGCCGCGCCGAGCCGAATGGGCCGGGGGACTGACATGAGGCGGTGGCTCGGTGAGAATTTCCGGTAGCCATCGCGTGTGCCGCGGTGCCGGTGCGACGAATGCGTAGGGAGGTTCGCGGTGGAGCCGCAATGGGTGCCGAGTGAGCAGGATGTCGCCGGTGCGCGCGTTACGGATTTCGCGCGGTTCGCGGCGGAGCGAACCGGGGCGGAGTTTCCGGACTATCACTCCCTGTGGCAGTGGTCCGTGGACGATCTGCCCGGGTTCTGGGGTGCGCTCTGGGAATACTTCGAGTTGGGGGAGCCGCCGCGGCGGGTGCTTTCCGGTACGGAAATGCCTGGTGCGCAATGGTTCCCAGGGGTTCGGCTGAACTATGTCGACCAGGTGGTGCGGCACGCGCGCTCGGATCGCCCGGCAATCGTGTACGTGGGCGAGGACGGCACCCTGACCGAGGTCTCGTGGGCCGAATTGCTGGGCCGGACGGCGGCATTCGCCGGTGTGCTGTGTGCCCAGGGGGTCGAGCCGGGTGACCGTGTCGTCGGCTATCTGCCCAATATCCCGGAGGCCGTCATCGCCTTTCTGGCGACGGCGAGCCTCGGCGCGGTCTGGAGCGCTTGCGGCCAGGACTATTCGGCGAAGGCGGCGCTGGACCGGCTGGGCCAGCTCGAGCCGGTCGTGCTGGTGACGGCCGACGGATATCGCTACGGCGGCAAGGCGCACGACAAGACCGCCGATATCGTCGCGCTGCGCGCCGGTCTGCCGACGGTGCGGGCCGCCGTGGTGGTGTCGAGACTGGGCGGCGAGGTGCCCAATTCGCTGGACTGGGAGCAGATCACCGAACCGATCGGCGTCGAGGTCGACACGGGGAAGGTCGATTTCGACCACCCGCTGTGGGTGCTGTATTCGTCGGGGACCACCGGGCTGCCCAAGGGGATCGTGCACGGCCACGGCGGGGTGGTCGTCGAACATCTGAAGGCCGTTGCGCTGCAGTCGGATATCGGTCGCGACGACACGTTCTTCTGGTACACCAGCCCGAGCTGGATGATGTGGAATTTCCAGATCGCCGGGTTGCTGGTGGGGGCGACCATCGTGTGTTACGACGGCAGTCCCGGGTATCCCACGCCGGATGCGCTGTGGGACATCGCCGCTCGGACGCGGACCACTGCGCTCGGCAGCAGCCCCGGGTACGTGCTGGCTTGCCTCAAGGCGGGAGTCGTACCGGGTCGCGACCACGATCTGTCACTGTTGCGCACGGTCGGCATCACCGGTTCGTCGCTGCCGCCGTCGTCGGCACTGTGGTTGCGCGACAATGTCGGTGAGCGGGTGCAGGTGTCCTCGCTCAGCGGCGGAACCGATGTGGTGTCGGCGTTCATCGGGGGCGCTCGCACGGTGCCGGTGTGGCCCGGCGAGCTGTCGGTGCCGTACCTGGGTGCGGCCGTGGACTCCTGGGACGAGACCGGAAATCCGGTGCGCGGAGAGGTCGGCGAGCTGGTCCTGACGAAGCCGATGCCGTCGATGCCGGTGAAGTTCTGGAACGACCCCGACGGAAGCCGTTATCGCAGCGCCTATTTCGAGATGTTTCCGGGTGTATGGCGGCACGGTGACTGGATCACGATCACCGACCACGGCAGTATCGTCGTGCACGGTCGTTCGGATTCCACGCTGAACCGGCAGGGCATACGGATGGGCTCGGCGGACATCTACCAGGCGGTGGAGCGGCTGCCGGAGATCGCCGAGGCGCTGGTGATCGGCGCCGAACAACCCGACGGCGGCTACTGGATGCCGCTGTTCGTGGTGCTCACCGAGGGCGCCGAACTCTCCTCCGAGCTGACCGAGCGGATCAGGAACACGATTCGCACCGAGGTTTCGCCGCGCCACGTGCCCGACGACATCATCGTCGCGCCGGGCGTCCCGCACACCCGCACCGGCAAGAAGCTCGAGGTCCCGATCAAGCGGCTGTTCCAGGGCGCCGACCCGTCCCGGGTGGTGGAGCGTACGGCTGTGGACAACCCGGGCCTGCTGGATTGGTATGCGGATGTGCACCCTGCCGAGGGGCGCGAAAAGCCCTGACGCGGTAGGCCCCTCGCTATTCCCGCCGTAGCACGCCTCCCTCGTTGTTCCCGCCGCAGCGCGCCTCCCTCGTTGTTCCCGCCGCAGCACGCCTCCCTTGTTGTTCCCGCCGTAGCACGCCTCCCTTGTTGTTCCCGCCGTAGCGCGCCTCCCTTGTTGTTCCCGGCGTGTTTTTGGCCGGGATCCACGTCGGCTTGCGAGATTCCGGCCGAGAGCGTGCCGGAATGACGAGGCTACGAGACGGGCAGTTCGGCGGGTTCGTCCAAGGTGAGGTGGCCGTCGACCATGCGGTAGACCGCGTCCATCCGATGGAGGTGGGCGCGGTCGTGGGTCACCAGCAGGGTGGCGGCGCCGTGGTCGCGGACCACCCGGAGGATGAGGTCCATGACCGCGGCGCCGCGCTCGGTGTCCAGGGCGCTGGTGGGTTCGTCGACGACGAGCAGCGCCGGATCGTTCATGAGGGCGCGGGCGAGGTTCACGCGCTGGCGCTGACCGCCGGACAGTTGGGCGGGACGCTTGTGTTCGTGGCCGGTGAGCCCGACCGCCGCGAGTAGATCCCTTGCCTTGCGGTGGGTTTCGCGACGAATCCGGGACGCGGTGAACAGACGCTGGCCGAGATGCGACATGGCCTCGAGCTGTTCCACGGCCGTCAACGCGGGAATCAGATTCGGTTGCTGGAAGACGATGCCGATATCCGTTCGCCGCACCGCGGCGGCATCCCGGCGGTTCAGCGCGGCGAGATCGACGCTGCGGGAGGCGGTTTCCAGCAGCACACGCCCGGAGTCGGGACGGATCAGGGTCGAAACCACCGCCAGCAGACTGGATTTGCCGGACCCGGACGGTCCGGTGATGGCGGCGATCCGGCCGCCGTCCACCCGGAGATTCACGGCGTCCAATGCGGTGAGGCGGTCGGTGCCGTCCGGGTAGGTGAGGGTGACATCGCTGACGGTGAGTGAGGTGGTCATCGGAAACTCCTGTACGGCAGGCTGATTCAGCGCGACTGGTTTAGCGCCGCGAGCGGGTCGGTGGTGACGAGGAAGCGCAGCGCGAAGGCCGCACCGAGCAGGCCCAGCCCGACCAGTGCGGCCGCGGGAACGAGGGTGGTGCCGACGCTGAGCACGAACGGGAGGGCGTCGCCGAGCAGCGCGCCCGCGACGGCGGTGCCGCCGACACCGATACCGACACCGATCGCGAGCACGGTCAGGGCCTGCCCCAAGGCATCTCGCGCCAGCGACCCGGTGGTCGCCCCCAGCGCCTTCAACGTCGCGACATCCGGCGTGCGCTGAATCGTCCACACCGTGAAGAACGCCCCGATCACCAGCGCGGAGATGGCGAACAGCATGACGGTCATCAGCGTCAGCGAACCGTTCTCAGCCTGATACGAACTCAGCGCGGACAGCGAGTCCCGCACGCCGGTCGTCCGGGTGTGCGCGGCGGCGTTCACGGCAGCCTCGTCGGGCACGTCCGAGACGACCAGCACGGTCGCCGCACCTCCGCGGGGGTCGAGGGCCTGCCAGTCCGGCAGCGACATCCACACCACCGGCGTATGGCTGTACCAATCGTCGGTACCGACCGCGGCGACGGTGAATGTGCCGGAGCCGATAGCGACACGGTCGCCCGGTGCGGCGGACAGCTCCTGGGCGGCGGGCTTGCTGAGCACCACCGTGCCGGGCGGGGTTGCCGTCTGATTGCCGAAGGTGTCACCCTGGGTCCCGAACAGCGCCACCCGGCTGGGCGGGGAGCCGCCGAGGGTGGCCTGGCCGTAGCTGATCCCGACGGGATCGACGGCACCACCGGCGTGCTGCCAGGCCCGCACCTGTTCCGGCGACAGCGTCGAAGAATCGTAGGACGGGTCGTTGCCGGTATCGGCGAAGACCACCGCGTCGCCGGTCATCTTCTCGATCGCGGAGACGTTCTGGTGCGCCAATCCGGCCGTGAGGCCGCTCAGGAAACTCACCAGCAGCGCAACCATGATCACGACCAGCGTGATGAGCAGAAAGCGACCGCGGGCGGCCCGCAGATCTCGCAGCGCAACGAACATGAGTCCAGCCTGTCGCGGATCGCCGCGCGGGCCATCGCGAGAGCGGACCGAACCCGGCTATGCCGACGGTGGGCGGCGAATACGCCTTTCGATGGATGCCACGCAGGTAACCGCGCATAAGCTGGCAGGCGTGCACCGCTCGCCGCTGACCCCTGTCTTCGCCGCGCTGCAGCTCGGGCTGCATGCGCTGATGGTGGCGTTGACCGCGGTCGTCGTGGGCCGCGCGCTGGCGCCCGGGGGTGAACACCGGTGGGGTGTGATGACGCTGGCGGTGCTCTTCCTGCTCACCTACTTCGCCGGTGTCGTGCTGCGCGGGCGTCCCGTCGCGGCCCGGGTGTGGCTGGGCCTGCTGACCGTGCTGTGGCTGGGCCTGGTGGCGGTCGAGCCGTACGCGATCTATCTCGTGTTCGGGCTGTTCTTCCTGTATCTGCATCTGCTGCCGCGGATCTGGGGTGCGGTGGCGGTCGCCGTCGCCACCGTGGTGTCCGTGGTCGGCTTCGCGCTGCACCAGGGCTGGTCGATCGGCGGCGTGGTGGGGCCGGTGCTGGGTGCGCTCGTCGCCCTCGCCATCGGTCTCGGGTATCGGGCGTTGTTCCAGGAGGCCGCCGACCGGCAGCGGCTGATCGACGAATTGCTGGCCGCCCGTGCCACTCTCGCCGAACAGGAGCGCACCGCGGGCAAGCTGGCCGAACGGCAGCGGCTGGCGCAGGAGATCCACGACACCGTGGCCCAGGGCCTGTCCAGCATCCAGCTGCTGCTGCACGCCGCCGAGCGCTCCGGTCCGGACCATCCCGCGCTGGAACAGATTCGGCTCGCCCGCGACACCGCCGCCGACAGTCTCGCCGAAACCCGCCAGCTCATCGCCGAACTCACCCCGGCGGTGCTGGAGGGCCAGTCGCTGACCGAGGCGCTGGAGCGAATCGCCGAGCGCGCCAACGCACCCGGGCTGCAGACCCAGGTGCTGGTGGAGGGCGCGCCGGAACGGCTGCCGATGCCGATCGAGGCCGCGCTGGTGCGGGTGGCGCAGGGCGCGGTGTCCAACGTGGTCCGGCACGCCGGGGCCGATCGGATGCGGATCACCCTCACCTACGCCGACGACGCGGTACATCTCGATGTGGTCGACGACGGAATCGGCATCGACCCAGCGGTTTTCGCGCGCGGCACCTTCGGGCTCGCGGCCATGCGCAGTCGCGTCGAGGAGCAGGGCGGCGGCATGAACGTGGAATCCGAGCCCGGCCACACCGCCGTCACCGTCACGTTCCCGCTGGAGGATTCGCCATGATCGGCCTGCTGCTCGCCGACGATCACGCCATCGTCCGCGCCGGGCTGCGCGCCCTGCTCGATTCCGGCGAGGACATCGACGTGCTCGGCGAGGCCGCGACCGCGGAGGAGGCCGTCGCCTTCTGCACCACCACCGAGGTCGACCTGGTGCTGATGGATCTGCGCTTCGGCCCGGGTAAGTCGGGCGTGGACGCCACGATGGCGTTGCGCGCCTTGCCGAATCCGCCGAATGTACTGGTGGTCACCAACTACGACACCGATGCCGACATTCTCGGCGCCATCGAGGCCGGGGCCTGCGGCTACATCTTGAAGGACACCCCGCCCGCCGAGCTGCTGGCGGCGGTGCGCGGTGCGGCGGCGGGGGAGAGCGTGCTCTCGCCGTCCGTCGCGTCCCGGCTCATGACCCGGGTCCGCAAGCCCGACACCACCCTGAGCCCGCGGGAAGTCGAGGTGTTGCGGCTGGTGGCCGACGGGCATTCCAATCGCGAGATCGGCAAGCGGCTGTTCCTCAGCGAGACGACCGTGAAATCCCATCTGGTGCATATCTATTCGAAGCTGGGGGTGAAGTCGCGGACGTCGGCGGTCGCCCGGGCACGGGAACGCGGGGCGATCTAGGAGCTCCCCGGCACAACCGTCCGTCGTTCCGGCACGGCGGTTCCGTCGTTCCTGCGGGGCCGTCTCGTCATTCCGGCAGGCTGCCCTGTCGTTCCGGCAGGCTGCCCTGTCGTTCCGGTGGGCTGCCCCGTCGTTCCGGTGGGGCCGTTCCGTCGTTCCAGTGGGCTGCCCTGTCGTTCTGGTGGGGCCGTTCCGTCGTTCCGGTGGGCTGCCCTGTCGTTCTGGTGGGCTGCCCTGTCGTTCCGGTGGGCTGCTCCGTCGTTCCGGTGGGGCCGCTCCGTCGTTCCAGTGGGCCGTCCTGTCGTTCCGGTGGGGCCGTCTCGTCATTCCGGCGTGCTTGTGGCCGGAATCCGCTGCCTTCGCCGTACGCTGACCGCCATGGCCTCCATTACCGATCCTCAGGTGCGCGAATTCCTGTCCTACGGCACGCGCACCGGCAAGCTCGCGTTCGTGGCCACCGACGGGCGGCCGGTCATCAACCCGGTCTGGTTCGTCCTGGAGGGCGACGAATTGGTGTTCAACACCGGTAGGGACACCGCGAAGGGCAAGGCGATCGCCCGCGATCCGCGCCTGGCAATGTGCGTCGACCTGGACGAGCCGCCGTTCGCGTATCTGCAGGTGCAGGGCGTCGCCACCGTCTCCGAGGACCTCGACGAGCTGGTGCGCACCGCCACCGCCATCGGCGGCCGGTACATGGGCGCCGACCGGGCCGAGGAGTTCGGCAAGCGCAACGGGGTGCCGGGGGAGCTGGTGGTCCGCATCCGGCCCACCAAGATCCTCGGCGGATTCGATATGACGGGGTAGGTCAGGTCGTCTCGTCGGCGAGCCGCTGCAGGTAGGCGGCGAATCGGCGGCGATCGTCCGCGTCCCAGGTGGCGGTGAGCTCGTCGAAACTGCGCCGCTGCCAGTCGCGGGAGGCGGCGAGCAGGTCGCGGCCGTGGTCGGTCAGTTCGAGGACCACGCGTCGGCGATCGTGTGCCGAGTCGGCTCGGCGCAGGTAACCGGCCGCGACCGTCTCGCGGACGATGCGGCTGGCGCCGGAATGGTCGAGGCCGAGCTGGGTGGCGACGGTCGTGACGGTCGCCTCCTCGGCCGCGCCCCGCGCCGCCACCGCCTCGACGGCCTGGATGTACTGGACCCGGCGCATATCGCCGTCCGGCTCGCCCGGATCGAGGGCGCGGTTCACCCAGCGCCGGGACCAGAAGCGGACCAGCCGGAATAGGGCGGGCCCGCCGTCCGGGGTGTCGGAGGGGCGGTTCACGGGGCTCAATTTACCGGCCGCGGTCCCTGCATCGCTGGAAGTGTATGCGGTTCGCATGTATATTTGTGTGCGTATTGCATGTAACTAACCCGGCCGGGGCGTTGTGGCAGACCGTCGGCGGCCCGGTGCAGGAGGCTGTCATGTCCATCGTTCTCAACCACACGATTGTCCCGGCTACCGATAAGCACGCGGCCGCAACGTTTTTCGCCGAACTGCTGGGTCTGTCGGTGTCATCGCCGGCGGGACCGTTCGTTCCGGTGGCGGTCAACGACGACCTGACTCTCGACTACGACCAGCGCGTCCGAGTCGACCCGGGGCACTACGCCTTCCTGGTCGACGACGACACCTTCGACGCCGTCATGGACAGGCTGGCGGGGTGGCCGGCCGTCGACTACGGATCGGGCCCGGAGTCCGGCTGGGACCGCAAGATCAACCACCTGGCGGGAGGCCGTGGCGTCTACGTCCGCGACCCGGACAGCCACAGCTACGAACTCTTCACGGTGGCGCCGTGAGTCGGCGGGCCCGCTGAAAAGCTGGACCGTTGATCACTGGGAACTCTGCGTGGTATCGCCGCAGGAAGGGGTCACGGATAGTTCCCACTTTGTCTATCTGTCGGTGGAGCGGGGCATAGTGCGCGGCCATGGGGGTGCTGGATGAGCCGTTTCGGGGGGCGTGGGCAGTCGCGGCGGGGTACATCACAGAGTGGCAGCTCCGGAAGGACTTCGAGCAGGTGTTTCCGGGTGTCCACGTGCGCAAGGGTGTTGTGCTGAATGCCGTGGGGCGGGCGCAGGCCGCAGTGCATTGGTCCAAGGGAGATGCCGTTGTGGTCGGCCGCTCGGCAGCGGCGATGCACGAAACGCCGTGGATCGATGCCCAACAGGCGGTCGAGCTCGGCAGTGCCCGACATCTCAAGCCGCCCAATGGTATTCGAATCTACCGTGATACATACGAGCCGCACGAGTGCTGTGACATCGATGGTTTTCGGGTAACGACACCCGCGCGCACAGCCTTCGATATCGGGCGCAGACTGCCGCGCGACGAGGCGATCCCGATCATCGACGCGCTATGCCGGGCGACGAATCTACTACCACGGGAGATCGCGGCGCTTGCTGCCGAACATGCGGGTGCCCGCGGGGTGCGCCGGATCGCCCAACTTGTGCCATTGATCGACCCGGGCGCGGAATCGATCCAGGAATCCCTGACTCGCCTGCTACTGATCGACGACGGTCTCCCTCCGCCCAGAACGCAAGTGCTGGTGCGTGATCCGTATACCGGCTCCCGCATCTACATCGACATGGGTTGGGAGGAGTGGCGAGTGGGTGTCGAGTACGACGGTAGACAACACTGGGACGACGCTGCTCAGCGCCGCAGGGATATCGACCGGTTGGAGGCGCTCCGGGCGCTGGATTGGCGCATCATCCGGTTGAGTGCCAGCCACCTCTATCGCCGTCCTCATCTCATCCTCGACCGTATCCGCGAAGCGCTTCGTGCCCGAGGTGCGCAACTTGACTGAACGGCGCTACGACTGGATCGGGACTGCGCCGACCTGGGGGTTCGGCGACGGATACGCGGGGTCGGCGAAAAGGGGTGCGGGAACCGTCTTTTGCTTGCCGGTGGGAGATCCTGGCGATAGTGTTTGCGCTGGTACCGGGGGGTGCCAGATCGGCATCTCCGGGAGTGCGGTGCCGCGTTGTCGAAGTCTCTGGACCGTTGCGGGCCCGACGTTTCGGGGGTTTCCGCTTCGCATTCGACGGTGAGGGACTGGCCTGTATCTGCCGAACTGAGGAGGGGGAGTATGGCGTTCGGTGTTGATCCCGGTGGGTGGAAGGGGCTGCTCGATCAGGCCGATGCTGGGCGGCTCCTGTTGGATCCCGAGATCGGTGCGGGCCTGGACAAGGTTTGCGACCGCCACATCGACAGGCTCGGCGATGTGTTGAGCGAGGTCCGGAATATCAGTCACATCACGGGGTTCGGGGCTTTCGAGTCCGGGCGGGTGCTGGAGCGGAAGTTCTCCCTGACGGCGTCGGGGAGCGATCGTGCGCTCGATGCCGTGGTGCGTCGGCACATAGAAGTCGTCGTGGCCGTGAAAGAGATTGTTGCCAGGGCGATTTCGAACTTCGTCGCACAGGAACAGGCTGCCGTCGCTCGGATCTCCGCGTCGGAGCGGGCGAGATGAGCTACGAGGACTACCGCAATCGCGTCATCGATGCCCAGGAACAGTGGAATGCGGCGCGGGAGCGGATCTTCCCGTGCCAGAGGGAGATTGCCCCCGGCTTCGCCGGGCAATTGCAGCCGCCTCACATTGTCTCGCCGGACAATTACGACCACCTGACTCTCGAGCAGATGGCGAGCGCCGTGTCGGCCATGCGGCCCGGGGTCGTCGATGACGCGAATCGGATTTGGGACGGCATCTCGAAGGAATTGGCCCTGACGTTCTCGAACTTCACCGCCGAGTTCGAGCGCATGGTCGGCGGTCCGAACGGCTCCGGTGGCTGGACCGGTGCGGCGGCCTCGGCGGCGGTGGACGCGGTAAGGCGCTATCGCGACGAGTCGATGCCGCTGGCGGAGGCCGCGAAGGTGATCGGCCTGAAGCTGCAGGAGATGCGGACCGGGCTGGAGGAGACCCGGCTGCTGATGCCGGGCGTCCCCGGAGCGATCGATGTCACCGGCACGGCGCTGCCGAAGGACGGCGTCATGAAGGTGGGCGAGTACAACCGGACCGAGGCCGAGGAGGAGGCGCGGCGGATCCTCCGGACGGTCTACGCGCAGGTCGCGGGTCAGACCGATGCCGGAATGCCGTATATGCCAGCCGCTTCCGAGATCGCCGCGGGACTGGGAGATCGGGCCGGGACGGGTAGACCGGTGGTCCCGAGCCGGGTGTCGGATAGCGATGGCGCGGATTCAGTTGGGGCGCACGTTATTTCTGGATCGGATGCGGTATCGGCCAAGCAGGAGGTAGCGGAAGATCGGGACTGCGGTGCCGACGCGGTCGGTACAGATCGGGTTGCTACCCAACCGGATCCGACGGATCCGGCATCGAACCCCTCCCGAAATGCCGGACAAACAGCGACATCCGGGCCCGTCGCGACGACCCCGGCCGGATTCGGCTCGGACCTCGAGGGCGCGGCTGCTGTCGATCCCCTTATCGGTAGGAATGGAGGAGATTCCGGCCGTTCTGATGGTGCCGACAGGTCCGGGGCCTCAGGCGCGCCGAGCATTTCGAGTGGGCCGGGTGGTTCAGGTTCGCCGGGTGGTTCTGGTTCGCTAGGTGGTTCGGGTCGGCCGGGTGGTTCTGGTTCGCTGGGTGGCTCGAGTGGGCCGGGCGGTTTTGGCTGGCCGGTTGGGTCCGGAAGGACAGGCGGCGCGAGCTGGCCGGATAGTTCTCGATGGCCAGGTGGTGCGCGTTGGCCGGACGGTTCCAGTGTGCCGGGTGGTCCGAGCGGTTCCAGTGTGCCGGGCGGCTCGGACGGTTCCAGTGTGCTGGGTGGTCCGGGCGGTTCCAGTGTGCCGGGTGGCTCGGGCGGTCCGGGCGGTTCCAGTAGTCAAGGCGGCAGCATTGAGTCGAGTGGCGTCGGCGGGCGCGGTGGCGCAGGCGGATTGGGTGGTGTCGGTGGATCAGGTGGCGTCGGTGGATTCGGTGGCTCCAGTGGATCCGGAGGTAGCGGCGCAGGGGGCGGTGGATTCGGTGGCTCGACCGGGGCGGGTGGCACCGGCGCAGGTGGGTCCGGGCGCTGCGTCCAGGGTGGTGTCCCGGTTGGGGGTCTTCCGGCGGGAGATGCCGGTTCCGGTGGCGCGGCGCCCGTTCGGGCGGGTGTGGCAGGTGCGCCAGGGCCCGGCGTTGCAGGTGCGGCAGGTATGGGAGCGCTCGCAAATAGGGCCGCTGCCGACGACCAGAAGCGCATAGGCGCACCCGAATATTTGATTACTCGGGAACACGGCGACGAGGTGACCGGCCTGCGTTCCTCGGAGCAGGTAGCCCCTGAGACGGATGGTGGGGACTGTGACCGGGCGCGGGATTAGGTTCACCGGGCAGGAGTTCGAAATCCTCTGGGCCGCATACGGTCGCGACCGCTTGCCGTATCCGCTGTCTTACCGCACCGGCATCGCGGATTTCGACGAGCTGAAACGGGGGCGCGAGGCCGCCGTACGGACCCTGTTGGACAAATATGCGGAAGAAATCGAGTATGCGCTCTCGGTGCTGGTCGAACCCGAAGCTCGCATCGAGTCGAAAGGCTTTGGTGGGCAAGACCTGTCGCGCGTGTACCGATTTCACGGTGCCGTTACGGGACAGGCGGGGGTGGCGTTGATTCAGGAGCCGGGCATCGCCCCGGACATCGGCGGCGACATAACCCTGAACTATTGCGCCGCAACCACACTCGCGCAGCGGGCTGTGGTCGCGCTGCCGCAGACCGGTCCCGGTGCGCAGCCTCCTCTGGCGTTGAGCCGGAACGATATCGCCACAGATCGTAAGCGCTGTATCCGCCGCACCCACGACCTCAGCCTCACCGACCGACTCGACCGGATCTTCAAACGCCCACGCCGCGCCCTCGGCGAAATCACCGTCTTCCCCGGCCCAGCCATCGACGCCCGCCCCACCTTCGGCCGAGCCTTCTGGTGGATGGACTACGCGGACGGCCGCTACTACGTAGAAACCGGCGACCCGATAGTCGCCGAGCCCATCGACGCACCCGGCCTCACCACCAAGATCCACCACCTGACAGCCCTCACTCAGCGCTACTACCGCGAAGACCGCACCCATGACGAATACCTCCGCTCCCGGCCCTGACCTCGGCGTCGCTATCCCTGCCCGATGCCCGATGCCCCGGTTCCCGCGCACAGTCCGCTGACGTTCCGCTGCTCCCGTCGTGATCGCTGCTCCCGTCGTGACCACTGGACCCCGCCATGACCACTGGCCAGAAAGGCGTGCGGGAACGTGTACGGGGTGCGGGAATGCGCGAAATCCATCCGCCGCCTGCGCTGTTCCGAATCGCTGACGTGGGACACTTGGGGCGACCACGGAGGCGAGGTGAGGAGCTGAAATGACGGCACTTCCGGATCCGCGGCGGCTACTGACGATCGCCGACTTTGTGGCGCTCCCCGAAGACGACCAGCACCGCTGGGAGTTGCAGGAGGGGGTACTGGTCATGTCGCCATCGCCGACGCCGCGTCACAACGTCGCAGACGGCAGGCTCTTCGCTCAGTTGGATGCGCAGTTGCCGTCCGATTTGGTCGTTGTTCCCGACGTAGACCTCGATCTGGAGTTGGTCCCGGACGGTGAACCCGCCACGGTGCGCCGACCGGATCTGGTCGTGGTGCGGCGGACCGAGTTCGAGCGCGTCGATTCCGACGGGGGCATTCTGCGCGCCTCGGGTGCGGTGCTGGTCGTGGAGATCATCTCCCCCGGATCGCGCCGGACGGATACGGTCACCAAGCCCAGCGAGTATGCCGAGGCGGGTATACCGCACTACTGGATTGTCGACACGACCCCGCCTGTGAGCTTGCTTGCGTTCCGGCGTACCGATGAACTCGGCTTCGTCGACGAAGGTGAAACCAGCGGGACGTTCCGGACGGCTTCGCCGTGCCCGCTCACGATTCAGGTCGATCGACTGCGCTGACCACGGGTCGGGGGAGTCAGGTGAATACACTCGCGCGCATGACCGTGCATTTCATCGGGGCGGGGCCCGGGGCTGCGGATCTGCTGACGGTGCGGGCGGTGAAGTTGCTGGGGGAGTCGGCTGTTTGCCTGTATGCGGGGACCTATCTGGATCCGGAGGTGCTGGGGCACTGTGCGCCGGGGGCCGAGTTGGTCGATACGCAGCATCTCGATCTCGATCAGATCGTCGG
This sequence comes from Nocardia mexicana NBRC 108244, assembly GCF_001613165.1. Classification (GTDB taxonomy): domain Bacteria; phylum Actinomycetota; class Actinomycetes; order Mycobacteriales; family Mycobacteriaceae; genus Nocardia; species Nocardia mexicana. The sequence continues at coordinate 101,231 of NZ_BDBV01000019.1, read as the reverse complement.
GCACTGTGTGCGGGCGCATGGGGAGGGTAAGGATGTGGCGCGGCTGTGTTCCGGGGATCCATCGATATATTCGGCGCTCACGGAGCAGACTCGGCGGCTGGACGCGCGGGGGATTCCCTGGGATGTCACGCCCGGCGTCCCGGCCTATGCCGCCGCGGCCGCGCTGCTGGGGACCGAGCTGACCGTTCCGGAGCTGGTGCAGTCGGTGGTGCTGACTCGCACCCAGGCGCGCTCGACCGCCATGCCCGACACCGAGGCGCTGGCCGAGTTCGCCCGCACCCGGGCCTCCCTGGTGCTGCACCTGGCTGTCACCCGCATCCGCCCGATCGCGGCCGAGCTGTCGGCCGAGTACGGCGCGGACTGTCCGGTAGCCGTCGTCTATCGCGCGAGCCAGCCCGAGGAGCTGGTCCTGCGCGGCACGCTCGCCGATATAGCGGACCGAGTCGAGGCCGCGGGGCTGCGGCAGGCCGCGGTGATCCTGGTCGGCCGCGCCCTGGAGCAAGCCGGAGGGTGTGCACAGTCGCACCTCTACGACCCCGCGCGTGATCGCAGTCCGCGGGCGTCCGAATCTACTCCGGACCATCCGGCCGACCGCCCGCCACAGTGAGCGCACGGTCGTGCCCGCTCACCGAGTGCGCCGGACAGGCGGATCACGAGCGCGCCGGACAGGCAGATCACGAGTGTTTCGGTCGACGCCGGGACGCACCCGTCGAGGTGAGCAGCGCAGCCTCGGCGGCGCGGGGGTGATCTCCGCCATCGCGCACGGCCGGAACGCTCGAATCCCCCCGAGCGGGGAGCCCGATACGCCTCGTCAGACGGCCCGCGAACCGGTACGGTAAGTTCCTTCATCCTGCCCTGTCAGGCAGGACGCGAACGGTCCGCAAGGTCCGAAATGAACGAACTCCCATGATGCTCAACGGCTATGACCCTTTTTGGTCAGGTGGCCGGAGTGGGCGGTAGATTGGTCCGGTGGTCAGCAGTGAGGTTCAGCGAGTGGATTATCCGTGCCCGCCGGGTGTGGTCGGTTCCATGTAACAAGATCGGCCTGGCCGACGGATAGATCCTACGAACATTTTTGTCTGATTGAGTTCGAAGTGAGCCCCGAGCGCCGGACGCCACGCTGAAACAGGTGAGCGTCCGCGTCGGTGTGCCATCGGGGAGCGCTGCACGGTGTTCCGGAAGTGAGGTTAGGGTTGGACCGGCTGGATTTCGGCGGAAACGGCGAAGCTGGCAGCGAGGTGACGCCCACGCCGGTTTCGGGGGAGGATCTCTTCCCGCTGTCTCCGGCGCAGCTCGGTATCTGGTATGCCCAGCATCTGGATCCGCTGGTGCCGATCAATATCGCCCAGTACGTCGATCTGCGGGGCGATCTGGACCGTGAGATCCTGCGCCGCGCGTGCATCGACTCCTCGGACGAACTCGACTCGGGCTTCATGGTCCTCGCCGAGCGCGACGGCGAGCCGATGCAGTACATCGATCCGACCATCCCGGACCGGGACGAGATCGTCTACCTCGACCTGCGCGATGCCGACGATCCCGAGGCGGCCGCGCAGGAGTGGATGCGCGCCGAGTACAGCCGCCCGCTGGATCTGCTGAACGATCGCCTGATCAGGCTCGCCGTCCTGCAGCTGGCCGACGACCACTGGTTCTGGTACCTCCGCGCGCACCACATCGTGCTCGACGGCTTCAGCGCGATGAACTACCTGAACCGCGCGTGCGAGCTGTACACGGCCTATCTGAATGAGGTCGAGCCGAAGCCGTACAAGCCGACCAAGCTTCGTGAGCTGGTCCGATCCGAGTTCGAGTACCGCGACAGCACCCGCTTCCAGTCCGATCGCGAGCACTGGGCGCAGCGCGTCGAGGGGCTCGAGGACGGGACGAGCCTGGTCGGCCGCTCGGCGGCCCCCGCCCCGCTGAACGGGGTCGCGAGCGCGGCGCTCTCGCCGGAACAGGCGGAACTGCTGGACGCGGCCGTGCGGCGGCACGACTCCTCTCCGGCGGCCCTGCTGCTCGCGGGCTTCGCCACCTATCTCGCGCAGTGGACCGGCAGCGAAGAGGTCATCCTCAGCCTGCCGGTGACGGCGCGTACCACCGCGATCATGCGGCGCTCGGGCGGCGTCTCGTCCAATATCGTTCCGCTGCGGCTGCCGGTCGGGTACTCCTCGACCGTCGCCGACCTGCTGAAGTCGGTGACCGTCGAGGTGTCGGGCGCGCTGCGGCATCAGCGGTACCGGCACGAGGACATCCGCCGCGACAGCGCCGGTGGCGAGGCGGTCACCAAGGAATTCTTCGGTCCGTGGGTCAACATCATGTTGTTCCAGGACGAAGTGTCCCTGGGCCCGGTGGTCGGTCACATGCACGTGCTGTCGACCGGCTCCATCGAGGACCTCGGTGTCAATTTCTACCAGTCGATGGGCGGGACGGTCTCGCACATCGACTTCGAGACCAACCCGAACCTCTACACCGAAGACGAAGCGCGGCAGCATCATTCGCGCTTCCTGGAGTTCTTCGACCGATTCCTGGCGGCCGATGCGGACCAGGTGCTGTGGGATCTGCCGATCACCACCGAATCCGAACTCGACCGCACCCTGGCGGCGTGGAACGACTCCGACCACGAGGTGCCCGACACCACCCTGCCGGCCCTGCTGGACGACCGGATCGCGCTGAGCCCGGACAGTATCGCGCTCGACTTCGAGGGCGAGGCGCTGACCTACGCCGAGTTCGGGGCGCGGGTCAACCGCCTGGCCCGGGCGCTGATCGCCGACGGCGTCGGCCCGGAATCGCTTGTGGCCCTGGGCATGCGGCGTTCGCTGGAGCTCGTTATCGGTATGCACGCCGTGCTGCGGGCCGGTGGCGCCTATGTGCCGATCGATCCGGACCATCCGGCCGAGCGCACCGCCTACATCCTCGAATCCGCCGCTCCCGTCTGCGTTCTCACCGTTTCGGGTGACGAGATGGAGCTGCCGGAGTCGGTGCGGCGGGTGTCGATCGACACCCTGGACACCTCCGAGTTCTCCGACGCGCCGGTCACCGACGCCGACCGCCGGGCGCCGCTGCGGCCCGGCCACACCGCCTACGTCATCTACACCTCCGGCTCCACCGGACGGCCCAAGGGCGTGGCGGTCACCCACCACGCCATCGTGAACCAGCAGCTGTGGATGCTGGATCAGTACGGTCTCACCGGCGACGACGTCTACCTGCAGAAGACCGCGACCACCTTCGATGTGTCGCTGTGGGGCTACTTCCTGCCGCTGCTGGTCGGCGCGAAACTCGTCATCGCCACCCCCGACGGGCATCGCGATCCGGCCTACGTCGCCGATGCGATCGAGCGGCACGGCGTGACGGTGACCGACTTCGTGCCGTCGATGCTGACCGTGTTCGTCTCGCACGCCACCCGGGCCCAATGTGCCTCGCTGCGTGCCGTTTTCGTCATCGGTGAGGCGCTGCCGCCGGAGACCGCCGCCGGGTTCCGCGCGATCAGCACGGCGGGGCTGCACAACCTGTACGGCCCCACCGAGGCCGCCGTCTCGGCGACCTACTGGGAGGCAACGGAATCCGACACCACGATCGTGCCGATCGGTGTGCCGGAGTGGAATGTCGAAGTCTACGTGCTGGATTCGCGGCTGCGCCCGGCGGCGATCGGCGCTCCGGGTGAGCTGTACCTGGCCGGTCGGCAGCTGGCTCGGGAGTACCGTGGCCGGGCCGACCTGACCTCCGACCGGTTCGTCGCCAACCCCTTCGGGGCCGGGGACGGAGATGGTGCCGGGGGCGAGCGTATGTACCGGACCGGCGACCTGGTGCGGTGGAACGACGCCGGTGCGCTGGAGTACATCGGCCGCACCGACTTTCAGGTGAAGTTCCGTGGTCAGCGGATCGAGCTCGGTGAGATCGAGACCGATCTGCTCGCCCATCCGGCGGTCAGCCAGGCCGTCGTGCTGGTGGCCGACACCGCTACCGGCCAGCAGTTGGCCGCGTATGTTGTTGCGGCTCCGGGGCTTTCGGTCGATCCGGCCGATCTCACCCGCTTCGTCGGCGAGCAGCTGCCGAGCTACATGGTGCCCGCGTCGATCATGGTGCTGGATGCGTTGCCGCTCAACACCTCCGGCAAGCTGGACCGCAAGTCGCTGCCCGAGCCGGTGTTCGCCGCCGACGCGGCCGGATACCGCGCCCCCCGCAACCAGGTCGAGGAGATCGTCGCCGGTGTCTTCGGCGATGTGCTGGGACACGAGCGCGTCGGCATCGACGACAACTTCTTCGATCTGGGCGGCAACTCGCTGGTCGCCACGCAGGTGGTCGCGCGGATCTCCGCGGCGTTCGGGATTCAGCTGGGCGTGCGCGCGCTGTTCGAGACGCCGACCGTGGCCGCCCTCGCGGTGCGGGTCGAATCCGCCACGCCCGCAAGCATTTCGCGGCCGCCGCTGGTAGCGCAGCCACGCCCGGAGCGGGTGCCGCTGTCGCTGGCGCAGCAGCGGATGTGGTTCATCAACCAGTTCGATCCGACCGTGCCGACCTACAACCTGCCGTTCGTGGTGCGGTTGCGCGGCGAGGTCGACCTGGACGCACTGCAGGCGTCGCTGCTGGACGTGATCGCCCGCCAGGAGTCGCTGCGCACGATCTTCCCCGAGTCCGAGGACGGCGGCTACCAGCGGGTGGTGCCGATCGACGAGGTCGACCTCGGCATCGAGGTGCGGCCGACGGACGAGGCCGAACTGGCCGGTGCGCTGGCCGAATTCGCCTCCACCGGCTTCGACGTGTCGCAGGAGCTGCCGATCCGGGTCCAGGTCCACCAGGTGACCGGGCCGGGCCACGACGGCGACTACGCGGTGGCCATCGTCGTGCATCACATCGCGGGCGACGGCTTCTCGTTCGGTCCGCTGGCGCGCGACGTCACCGCCGCCTACCTGGCCCGCGCGACCGGGCAGGCCCCGGCGTGGGCGCCGCTGCCGGTGCAGTACGCCGACTTCAGCCTGTGGCAGCGCGAGCTGCTCGGCGCCGAGACCGATCCGGATTCCATTGCCTCCCGCGAGATCTCGTACTGGCACGGCGCCCTGGCGGGCCTGCCGGATCAGCTGGATCTGCCCACCGACCGCCCGCGCCCGCCGGTGCAGAGCTTCCACGGCAGCCGGGTCACCTTCGACATCGATCCGGAGATGCACGCCCGGCTGACGAGTCTCGCTCGGGCACAGGGTGTTTCGCTGTTCATGGTGCTGCACTCGGCGCTGGCGGTGCTGCTGGCGCGGCTGTCGGGCACCGGCGACATCGCCATCGGCAGCCCGGTCGCCGGGCGCGGCGAGCAGGCCCTCGACGACCTGATCGGCATGTTCGTCAACACCCTCGTGCTCCGCACGGAGGTGGACGGCGCCGAGCGGTTCACCGAATTCCTCGACCGCACCCGCGATGCCGACCTGGCCGCCTTCGCGAACGCGAACGTGCCGTTCGAGCGCCTGGTCGAGGTCCTCAACCCGACCCGCTCGCAGGCGCGGCATCCGCTGTTCCAGGTGATGCTGTCGTTCCAGGAGCTGTCGCACGCCACCATGGAGATGGACGGCCTGACGGTGTCGGCCGAGGAGCTCGACGTCGACATCGCCAAGTTCGACCTGGTGTGGACGCTGACCGAACAGCGCGGCGCCGCAGGCGAACCCGCCGGTGTGTCGGCCGTGGTGTCCTATGCCACCGACCTGTTCGACGCGTCCACCGTGGCCGAGTTCGGCCGCCGCTACCTGCGCGTGCTCGATGCCGCCGTCGCGGATCCCGGTGCCCGCGTGCGCGATATCGAGATCCTTGACGACGCCGAGCGGCAGACGGTGCTGGCCGACTGGAACCGCACCGCGCGCGAACTGCCCGCGGTCGCGGGCTCGGCACCCGGCACGGTGCTGGACATGTTCGCCGAGCAGGTGCGGGTGCGCCCGCAGGCGACCGCGCTGATCTTCGACCCGGGCGATCGCGAGGACGAGTTCGGCCCGGCCGGAGAGCTGAGCTACGCGGAGTTCTCCGAGCGCGTGAATCGGTTGGCGCGCAAGCTGATCGACGAGGGCGTCGGTCCCGAATCGCTGGTCGCGATCGGCATGCGGCGCTCGATCGACATGTTCGTCGCCCTCTACGCGACCCTCACCGCCGGCGGCGGATACGTGCCGGTCGACCCGGATCACCCGGCCGAGCGCACCGACTACGTGCTCGGCAGCTCGAAGCCGGTGGTGTTGCTCACCACCACCCGCGACGGCGTCACCTCCGACGACTGCCGGGTCATCGAGGTCGACACCGTCGACCTCGGCGAATTCGATTCGGCGCCGGTCACTTCCGAGCAGCGCCGCGCCCCGGTGCGGCCGGAGCACATCGCCTACGTGCTGTACACCTCCGGATCCACCGGCCGCCCCAAGGGCGTCGCGGTGAGCCATGCCGCGATGGTGAACCAGACCGCGTGGAAGATCGCCGAATTCGGCCTGGACGAGACCAACGTCGCCCTGCACAAGACGCCGTTCACCTTCGACGCGTCGATGTGGGAACTGTTCGCCACCTTGGCCGTCGGCGCGAAGGTGATCATCGCAGCGCCGGACGGCCATCGCGATCCGGTGTACCTGTCGGAGGTCATCGCGCGGCACCGGGTCACCCAGACCTCGTTCGTGCCGTCGCTGCTGCCGGTGTTCGCCTCCAGCGCGTCGGCGGACGAATGCCTCACGCTGCGTGCGATTTTCGTCGGTGGTGAGGCGCTGCCACCGGCCACCGTGACGGCCTTCCGGCGGTTCAGCACCGCCACCGTGCACAACCTGTACGGCCCCACCGAGTTCACGGTCAACGCGACCGCGTGGACGCTGCCGCCCGCCAACGGCCATGCCGCGGTGCCGATCGGCCGCCCCGTGTGGAACGCACAGGCATACGTGCTCGACGAGAGCCTGCGGCCGGTGCCCGCCGGGGTGCCCGGTGAGCTGTACCTCGGCGGCGTGCAGATCGCCCGCGGGTACCACGGGCGCGCGGATTTGACCGCGGAACGGTTCGTGGCCAACCCCTTCGGGGACGGTGGCCTGGATGGTGCGGGCAGTCGCCTGTACCGCACCGGTGACCTGGTGCGGTGGAGTGCCGCGGGTCAGGACGGCGTGCTCGAGTACATCGGCCGCACCGACTTCCAGGTGAAGTTCCGCGGTCAGCGCATCGAGCTCGGCGAGATCGAGGCCGCGCTGCTGGATCACCCGGACGTCAACCAGGCCGTGGTGCTCATCATCGATACGGTGACCGGCGATCAGCTGGTGGCCTACGTGGTCCCCGCGCCCGGTGCCGATGTCGATACCGACGCCGTGAAGGCCGCTCTGGTGCAACGGCTTCCGGTGTACATGGTGCCCTCGGCCGTGGTGGCGCTGGACGAGTTCCCGCTCAACGCGTCGGGCAAGCTGGATCGCAAGGCGCTGCCGGCGCCGCTGTTCGCGGTCTCCGAATTCCGCGCTCCGACAACGCCGATCGAGGAGATCGTTGCGCAGATCTTCGGCGAGGTGCTGGGGATCGCCCGCGTCGGCGTCGACGACGACTTCTTCGATCTCGGCGGCAACTCGCTGATCGCCACCCAGGTGGCGTCGCGGCTCGGCATCGCGCTCGACACCCGGGTTCCGGTCCGAATGCTGTTCGAGGCCAGCACCGTTGCGGCGCTGGCCGCGCGTGTGGAGTCCCATGCGGGTGACGGCGCGCGCAAGGCGCTGGTGGCGCGGGAGCGGCCGGAGCAGGTGCCGCTGTCGCTGGCGCAGCAGCGCATGTGGTTCCTCAACCGGTACGACACCGCGTCGGCCGTCGACAACATTCCGGTCGCGATCCGGCTGTCCGGCGAGCTCGATGTGGCGGCGCTGCAGGTCGCGGTCATCGATGTGATCGATCGGCACGAGTCGCTGCGCACCGTCTTCCCGGAGACCGGCAGCGCGCCGGTCCAGGTGGTTCTCGATGCGGCGCAGATCGTTCCGGACCTGACCCCGGTCCCGGTGACCGAGGGCAACCTGATCGCCCACCTGATCGAGCTGGCCTCGATGGCGTTCGACGTCACCAACGAGGTGCCGCTGCACGCCCGGCTGTTCGAGGTGAGCGAGTCCGAGTACGTGCTCGGCATGGTGGTGCACCACATCTCCGCCGACGGCTGGTCCATGGGCCCGCTGGCCCGCGACGTGATGATCGCCTACGCCGCGCGCACCATGTGGGAGCAGCCGGCGTGGGTGCAGCTGCCGGTGCAGTACGCCGACTACGCGCTGTGGCAGCGCGAGATGCTGGGTTCGGAGGACGACCCGAATTCGCTGATCTCCGACCAGATCCGGTACTGGCAGCGCGAACTCGCCGAGCTGCCCGACGAACTGGTACTGCCCTCGGACCGCCCGCGCCCGGCGGTGGCGTCCTACCGCGGCGGCGTGCACTCGTTCGTGATCGCACCCGATACCCAGGTGCGCCTGGTGGAACTGGGCCGCAGGCACAACGCGTCGCTGTTCATGGTGATGCACAGCGCCCTGGCCGTGCTGCTGGCCCGGCTGTCGGGCACCTCGGACATCGCGATCGGCACGCCGGTGGCAGGCCGCGGCGAGGCCGCCCTCGACGACCTGATCGGCATGTTCGTCAACACGCTCGTGCTGCGCACGGATGTCGACGGCGCCAAGACCTTCGCGCAGCTGCTGGGGCAGGCACGCAATACCGATCTGCAGGCGTTCGCGCACGCCGACGTGCCGTTCGAGCGGCTGGTGGAGGTGCTCAATCCGGCGCGCTCGCAGGCCCGGCATCCGCTGTTCCAGGTGGCGCTGTCGTTCGAGAACCTGCCCGAGAACACCTTCGAGCTGCCCGGATTGCGGGTCTCCACCGTCGATTTCGAGGTCGACACCGCGAAATTCGACCTCTCGCTGACGCTTCGAGAGGCCGGTCAGGGTTCCGACGGTGGCATGCTCGGCGAATTCTCCTTCGCCCGTGACCTTTTCGACGACGACACCGTGCAGGAGCTCGCCGGTCGCTTCATCCGGCTGCTCGAGGAGATCACCGAACGGCCCGAGCTGCCGGTCGGTGAGCTGGAGCTGCTGGCGCCGTCCGAACGCGCCGATCTGCTGGGCCGCACCGGCGGACCGGCCGTCCCGACGCGTTCGCTGCCGGAGCTGATGGCGGCGGCCGCCGCCGACAACCCCGAGGGGCAGGCCGTCGTCTTCGAGGGCCGCTCGCTCACCTACGCCGAACTCGATGCGGCCTCTGCGCGGCTGGCGCGGGCGCTGATCGAGCGCGGCGCCGGTCCGGATGTGCTGGTGGCCGTGGCCATTCCGCGGTCGATCGACTACGTGCAGGCGGTGTGGGCGGTGGCCCGCGCCGGTGCCGCCTTCCTGCCGGTGGACCCGGCCTACCCGGCCGAGCGCATCGCGCACATGATGTCGGATTCCGGTGCGCGGCTGGGCGTCACGCTCGCCACGGAGGTGGACGGGCTGCCGTCCATCGCCGGCGGGGAGTGGCTGTCGGTCGACGATTCCGAGGTGGCGGCCGCGATCGCGGCGCAGTCGGATGCGCCGATCACCGATGTCGAACTGCGGCCCGAGCACGCCGCCTACGTGATCTACACCTCCGGTTCCACCGGTGTGCCCAAGGGCGTCGTCGTGACCCACGCGGGCCTGGCGAACTTCAGCACGGTGCAGGTGGAACGCTATGGCCTGGACCGGAATTCGCGGGCGCTGGCCTTCGCCTCGCCGTCGTTCGACGCGTCGGTGCTGGAGCTGCTGCTGGCCGTCGGTTCCGCCGGTGCGCTGGTGGTGGTCCCGCCGGGTACCTACGGCGGCGACGAGCTCGGCGAGCTGATCTCGCGCGAGCGGGTCACCGTCGGCCTGATCACGCCGTCCGTGCTGGCCTCGCTGGACCCGGCGGCGCTGGCCGGGATGCGGTCCATCATCGCCGGCGGTGAGGCGCTGACGGCCGACCTGGTCGCTAAATGGTCTGTGGTGCCCGGTGATTCGGGCGACCGCGAGGCGCGCAGCCTGCACAACGCCTACGGCCCGACCGAGGCGACGATCGCCACCAATATCAGCGGTCGGCTGCTGCCGGGCGATCCGGTGTCCATCGGCGGCCCGGTGCGCGGCATGCGGGCGCTGGTGCTGGACGCGCGGCTGCGGCCGGTGCCGGAGGGCGTGGTCGGCGAACTCTACGTCGGCGGAATCCAGCTGGCCCGAGGCTATCTCGCGCGGGCGGCGCTGACCGCCGACCGCTTCGTGGCCGACGCCTACGGGGAGCCGGGCGCGCGGCTGTACCGCACCGGTGACGTGGTGCGCTGGCGGCGTGACGCCGCGGGCGAGGCCGTCGTGGAGTACGTGGGCCGCAACGACTTCCAGGTGAAGATCCGCGGCTTCCGCATCGAACTCGGCGAGATCGACGCCGCGCTGACCAGTCATCCGGATGTCGACTTCGCGGTGACCATCGGGCGCAACAACGACGCGGGATCGACGTTCCTGGTGTCGTACGTGCGCGCGGTGGCCGATCGGAGCATCGATGTGACCGCGCTGTCGGCGCATGTTTCCGACCGGCTACCGGCGTACATGGTGCCGACGGTCATCATGGTGCTCGACGAGATTCCGCTGACCCCGGTGGGCAAGCTGGACCGCAAGGCGCTGCCGGAGCCCGAGCTGGCTCCCCGCGAATTCCGTGCCCCGGCAACGCCGCTGGAGGAGATCGTCGCGGGCATCTTCGCCGATCTGCTCGGCATCGAACATGTCGGCGCGGACGACGACTTCTTCGAGCTGGGCGGCAACTCGCTGATCGCCACCCAGGTCACCGCCCGGCTGGGCGCCGCGCTCGACGCGGAGGTCGGGGTGCGGGCGCTGTTCGAGGCGCCGACGGTCGCCGGGCTGGCCGCCCGCGTGGGTGCGCGGGCCGGAACCGGTGTGCGCCGCCCGCTGACGGCCCAGGCCCGCCCCGAGCGCCCGCCGCTGTCGCTGGCCCAGCAGCGGATGTGGTTCCTCAACCGCTTCGACAGCGGGTCCGCCGCCAACAACATCCCCGTGGCCGTGCGCTTCACCGGCGAGCTCGATCTCGACGCGCTGCGCGGTGCGGTCGCCGATGTGGTGGCGCGGCACGAATCGCTGCGCACGGTCTATCCGTCCGCCGACGGCATCGGCTATCAGCAGGTGCTGCCCTCCGCGCAGGCGGTCCCGGAGATCGACGTGGTCCCGGCGGCCGCGCACGAATTGCTGTCGGTCGTGGGCGAATTCATCGGCCGCGGCTTCGACGTCACCGCCGAACCGCCGGTGCGGCTGCGCATCTACGAACTCGGCGACGACAACCACGTTCTCGTGGTGGTGGCGCATCACATTGCCGCCGACGGGTTCTCGATGCGCCCGCTGGTACGCGACCTGATGACCGCGTACCTGGCGCGCACCGCCGGACAGGTGCCGGACTGGTCTCCGCTGCCGATTCAGTACGTGGATTACGCGCTGTGGCAACGGGATACGCTCGGCTCCGAGGACGACCCGCGGTCGGTGCTGTCCGAGCAGCTCGACTACTGGCGCGGCACCCTGGCCGGACTGCCCGACGAGTTGCGGCTGTCCACCCGCCCGCGCCCGTCCGTCGCCGCGTATGCGGCCGGAACGCATCGGTTCCGGGTGCCCGGCGCGCTCGTGGAGGGGCTCGGCGCCGTCGCGCGGCGGCAGGGCACCACCCTGTTCATGGTGGTGCACAGCGCGTTCGCGGCGCTGCTGGCGCGGCTGAGCGGTACCGACGACATCGCGATCGGCACCCCGGTCGCCGGTCGCGGCGAGCAGGCGCTCGACGATCTGGTCGGCATGGTGGTCAACACCCTGGTGCTGCGCACCGACGTCGACCCAGGCGCCGCGTTCACCGATCTGCTGGCCCAGGTGCGTGAGCGTGACCTGGCCGCCTTCGCGCACGCGGGGGTGCCGTTCGAGCGGATCGTGGAGGTGCTGGAGCCGACCCGCGCGCCGGGACGGCACCCGCTGTTCCAGGTGATGCTGACGTTCCAGAACCTGGGTCACACCGCACTGGAGCTGCCGGGCCTGACCGTGTCGGAGCTCGGCGTCGACCCGCCGACCGCGAAGTTCGATCTGCAGCTGACCCTGTCCGACCAGGCCCCGGGGACGGGCGACGAGGGCGCCATGGAGGCCGAACTCGTCTATGCCGCAGACCTTTTCGACGCGGAGTTCGCCGAGACCTTCACGCAGCGACTGCTGCGGGTGCTCGGTGGCGTCGCCGCCGATCCGACCACGCGCGTCGGCGACCTGGAGCTGCTGGACGCGACCGAGCACACCCTGGTGCTGCGGTACTGGAACGACACCGAGTTCCCGCTGGACGCGGCCCTGCCGCGGGTATCCGACGATGCGGCGGCCACCCTGGTGTCGCTGTTCGAGGCGCAGGTCTCGCGCGGTCCCGCCGCGGATGCGGTGACGTTCGAGGGGACAAGTCTGTCCTACGCCGAGTTCGCCGCGCGGGTGCACCGCCTGGCGCGCTGGCTGATCGGTCGGGGCGTGGGTCCGGAATCGCTTGTCGCCCTGGGTATGCGGCGCTCGCTCGACCTGGTGGTCGGCATGTACGCCGTGACCGCGGCCGGTGGCGCGTACGTGCCGCTGGATCCGGATCATCCGGCCGACCGCACCCGCTACATCCTCGATACGGCGCGGCCGGTGTGCGTGCTGACGACCTCGCGCGACGGGGTGGACCTCCCCGGCTCGGACACCGTGGTCGAGATCGATCGGCTGGAGCTCGACGACCTCGCCGATACCCCGCTGACCGACGCGGATCGCGTTGCGCCGCTGTACCCGTCGAATACCGCGTACGTCATCTTCACCTCCGGTTCGACCGGCCGTCCCAAGGGCGTGGCGGTCAGCCATGCGGCGATCGTCAACCGCCTGGTGTGGATGCACGCGCAGTACGGCCTGGCCGCCGACGACGTGGTGCTGCAGAAGACCCCGGCGACGTTCGACGTGTCGGTGTGGGAGTTCTTCTGGCCGTTGCAGGTCGGTGCGCGGCTGGTGGTGGCGAAGCCGGACGGGCATCGCGACCCGGCCTATCTGGCGGAGCTGATCGCCGCCGAGGGCGTGACGGTCACCCACTTCGTGCCGTCCATGCTGGCGGTGTTCCTGGCCGCCGATCGGATCGGCGAATGCACCGGCCTCCGTAACGTTTTCGCGTCCGGTGAGGCGCTGCCCGCCGCCACCGCGCAGCAGCTGCGCGAGCTGACCGGCGCCCGCCTGCACAACCTGTACGGCCCGACCGAGGCGGCGGTCGACGTCACCTACCACGAGGTGACCGACGCCGACACCGGCTCCGTGCCGATCGGCGCGCCGGTGTTCAACACCCAGGTGTACGTGCTGGATTCCCGGCTGCGCCCGGTTCCCGTGGGTGTCGCGGGTGAGCTGTATCTGTCGGGTGCGCAGCTGGCCCGCGGATACGTCGCGCGGCCGGACCTGACCGCGGATCGATTCGTCGCGAGCCCCTTCGGGGCCGGGCACGGCGAGGAACCACAGGGCCAGCGCCTGTATCGCACCGGCGATCTGGTGGTCTGGACCGCGGCGGGTGAGCTGGAATACCTGGGCCGCACCGACTTCCAGGTGAAGCTGCGCGGCCAGCGCATCGAGCTGGGTGAGATCGAGGCCGCGCTGACCGGCCTGGACGCGGTCGCGCAGGCCGTGGTCGTGGTGCGCTCCGACGAGCGCACCGGCGATCAGCTGGTCGCGTACGTGATCCCCGCGCCCACCGTGGAATTCGCGCCCGATGCGGTGAAATCAGCTCTGGCGCAGGAGCTTCCGGCGTACATGGTGCCGACGGCATTCATGGTGCTCGACGAGTTCCCGCTCAATGCCTCCGGCAAGCTGGACCGCCGCGCCCTGCCCGCACCGACGTTCGCCGCGAAGGTCTTCCGCGCCCCCGCCACCTCGGTGGAGCAGGCCGTCGCCGACACCATCGCCGAGCTGCTCGGCCTGGATCGGGTGGGCCTGGACGACGACTTCTTCGAGCTGGGCGGCAACTCGCTGATCGCGACCCAGGTCGCCGCCCGCCTCGGCGCGGCCCTCGACACCGAGGTGCCGGTGCGGATGCTGTTCGAGGCCTCGACCGTGGCCGGACTGGCCGCGCGGGTGGAATCGCATGCGGGACAGGGCGGCCGGACGCCGCTCACCCCGCGGACCCGCCCCGAACCGGTCACGCTGCCGACCGGCGAGACGGCGCGGCTGGTGCCGCTGTCGCCCGCGCAGCAGCGGATGTGGTTCCTCAACCGGTTCGACAACCGCACCGCCGTCAACAACATTCCGGTGGCCGTCCGGCTGTCGGGTGCGCTCGACGTGGACGCGTTCGCCGCCGCCGTCGGTGACGTGCTCGCGCGGCACGAGGCCCTGCGCACCGTCTACCCCGAGGTCGAGGGCATCGGTTATCAGCGGGTGCTGCCGGTCGGCGAGGCCGCGTTCGAGCTCGCGACCGCGACCGTCACGGCCGACGAGTTGCCTTCGCGCGTCGCCGAGCTCGTGGGTGTGTTCTTCGATGTGACGCGGGACCTGCCGTTCCGCGCCACCCTGCTCTCGCTGGCGCCGGACGAGCACGTCGTGGTGCTGGTGGCCCATCACATCAGCGCCGACGGCTTCTCGCTGCGCCCGCTGCTGCGGGATGTGGTGGCGGCCTACGCCGCCCGCGCGCAGGGCGAGGTGCCGCAGTGGACGCCGCTCGCGGTGCAGTACGCCGATTACGCGCTGTGGCAGCGCGAGGTGCTCGGCGCCGAGGACGATCCGCAGTCGCAGGCCGCGCGCCAGATCGCCTACTGGACCGAGCAACTGCGCGACCTGCCCGATCAGCTGGAACTCCCGGCCGATCGGCCGCGGCCGGAGATCGCCTCCAATGCCGGTGCCACGCAAGAGTTCTCGATCGACGCCGACCTGCACGCGGCGCTCGTCGAGCTGGCGCGCTCCCGCGGTGTCACGCTGTTCATGCTGATGCACGCGGCCCTGGCCACCTGGGCCTCGCGACAGGCGGGCAGCACCGATATCGCCATCGGCACCCCGATCGCGGGCCGCGGCGAGCGTGCCCTCGACGACCTGATCGGCATGTTCGTCAACACGCTCGTGCTGCGCACCGAGGTGCGGCCCGACGCGGCGTTCACCGACCTGCTCGAGGCGGTCCGCCGCACCGACGTGGCCGCGTTCGCGCATGCCGACGTGCCGTTCGAACAGCTGGTGGACGTGCTGAGCCCGGTGCGCTCGCAGGCGCACCACCCGCTGTTCCAGGTGGCCCTCACCTTCGAGGCCGCCGGACAGCGCGACGCCACCACGGTGGCACTGCCCGGCCTGGAGCTCGAGGTCGTCGAATTCGACCCGGGCGTGGCCAAATTCGACGTGCAGCTGACCGTCGGCGATGCCGCCGACGGCGGACTGGCGCTGTCCTGGAACTACGCCACCGACCTGTTCGATCCGGAGACGATCGCCGCGTTCACCGACCGCTTCCTGCGGATCCTGCGCAGCGTCGCCGAGGATCCCGCCGCGATCGTGGGCGATATCGATCTGCTGGGCGAGGCCGAGCGCCTCAACGTCTCGCAGCGCTGGGTGTCCTCCGGAAACGACGCCACCACGGGACGTTTCGCCGATCGCACCGCCACCCTGTCGGATCTGTTCGACGCCGCGGTGGCCGCGCACGGCGACCGGGTCGCGGTCACCTTCGGCGAGAACGACCGGGTGACCTACGCCTCGCTGGACCAGCGGGCGAATCAGCTGGCGCGCAGGCTGATCGAGGACGGCGCGGGCCCGGATACGTTGGTCGCGGTCATGCTGCCGCGGTCGGCCGACCTCGTGGTCGCGCTGCTGGCGGTGATCAAGTCCGGTGCCGGCTACGTGCCGGTCGACCCGAACAACCCGGCCGAGCGCATCGCCTACGTGCTGTCGGATGCCGCGCCCGCGAGCGTGATCATCGACAGCACCATCGAGGCCGAACTGCCTCCGGGGCTGCCGAAGATCCTGATGGACGACTTCGGCATGGATGTGCCCGACGTCGTCGATGCGGGCGAGGGCCCGATCACCGACGCCGACCGCCGCGCGCCGCTGACCCCGGAGAACATCGCCTACGTCATCTACACCTCCGGCTCCACCGGCCGCCCCAAGGGCGTCGCGGTCGAGCACCGGAATGTGGTGCGGCTGTTCGCGAATACCGATCGCGACTTCGGCTTCGGGCCCGGCGACGTGTGGACGATGTTCCACTCCTACGCCTTCGACTTCTCGGTGTGGGAGCTGTGGGGGCCGCTGCTGTTCGGCGGCACCCTCGTCGTCGTCGACTACTACACCTCCCGCTCGCCGGAGCAGTTCCTGGAACTGCTGCGCCGCGAACGGGTCACGGTGCTGAACCAGACGCCGTCGGCCTTCTATCAGCTGGCGGCCGCGGAGCTCGCCGAAGAGCAGTCCTACCACCCGGATTCGGACGCGCGGCCGCTGTCGCTGCGTTACGTGGTGTTCGGCGGCGAGGCGCTGGAACTGCGCCGACTCGCCGATTGGGTTGCCCGCCACGGTGATTCGGTGCCACGCCTGGTCAACATGTACGGCATCACCGAGACCACGGTGCACGTGTCCTACCGTGCGCTGGACGCCGCCACCATCGCGGCCGCCACCGGCAGCGTGGTCGGCCGGGCGATCGCCGGGCTGCGCGTCTACGTGCTGGACAACCGGCTGCGCCCGGTCCCGGTCGGTGTCGCGGGTGAAATGTATGTCGCGGGTGCGCAGCTGTCGCGCGGCTACCTCGGCCGCGGCGATCTGACCGCGACCCGGTTCGTGGCCAACCCCTTCGGGGGCGAGTCCGGGGATACCGGCGAGCCCGGGTCGGTGCTCTACCGCACCGGCGACGTCGCACGCTGGAACCGCCGCGGGGAACTGGAATATCTCGGCCGCGCCGACGATCAGGTGAAGGTCCGCGGCTTCCGCATCGAGCTCGGCGAGATCGAGGCGGCCGTGCTGGCCCAGCCGGGCGTGGCCCAGGCCGCGGTGATCGTGCGCGAGGACCAGCCGGGCGACCAGCGCATCGTCGCCTACCTGGTGCCGGAGGCCGAGGCCGCGCCGTCGCTCGACGCGGTTCGCGACGGGGCCGCGGCGGATCTGCCGTCGTACATGGTGCCCTCGGCGTTCGTGGTGCTCGACCGAATCCCGTTGACGGTCAACGGAAAGCTCGACCGCCGGGCCCTGCCCGCCCCGGCCGTGCAGACCCGCAGCTTCCGGGCGCCGGAGACGCCGGTGCAGGAGACCGTGGCCGCGGTGTTCGCGCAGGTGCTGGACCTGTACCGGGTCGGCCTGGACGACGACTTCTTCGACCTCGGAGGCAACTCCCTGATCGCCACCCGCGTGGTGTCGCGGCTCGGTGCGGCGCTGGGCACGTCCGTCCCGGTGCGCGCGCTGTTCGAGGCGCCGACGGTGGAAGCCCTTGCGGCGCGCCTGGAATCGCACACCGGCGGCGAATCGCGGCCGCGCCTGGTGGCGCGGGCCCGCTCGGCCACCGACCCGGTGCCGCTGTCGTTCGCGCAGCAGCGGATGTGGTTCCTCAACCAGTACGACACCTCGTCGGCGGCCTACAACCTGCCGCTGGCCATCCGGTTGACCGGCGAATTGGATATCGCCGCACTGAAATTGGCGATCTTCGACGTGGTGCGGCGGCACGAGTCGCTGCGCACCCGCTACCCCGAGCGCGACGGCGCCGCGACGCAGGTGACCGTCCCGGCCGAGCAGATCGCGCTGGACCTGCACGCCTATCCGATCGCGGAGGCCCAGCTGCTCACCGCGGCAGCCGAATTCGCCTCGGACGGCTTCGACGTGGCCGAAGAGGTGCCGCTGCGCGCGCGGCTGTTCGAGGTGGAGACGTCCGGCGCGGACGCCACGCACGTCCTGGTCGTCGTCGTGCATCACATCGCGGCCGACGGCTTCTCGATGGGCCCGCTGGCCCGGGACGTGATGAGCGCCTACACCGCTCGGACGCAGGGCACCGCTCCCGGCTGGGAGCCGCTGCCGGTGCAGTACGCCGACTTCGCGATGTGGCAGCGGGAGGTGCTGGGCTCCGAGGAGGATCCGCAGTCGCTGCTCGCCGGGCAGGTCGACTACTGGCGGCACGCGCTCGACGGCATCCCGGACGAGTTGACGCTGCCGACCGACCGCCCGCGGCCCGCGGTCGCCTCGCATCGCGGTGCCACGCTGCACCGCGAACTGTCGCCCGAGCTGATCGCGGCGCTGGAAGACATTGCCCGCCAGCGCGGTTCGTCGCTGTTCATGGTGATGCACGGCGCACTCGCCGTGCTGCTGGCCCGGCTGTCGGGCGGCGACGACATCGCCGTCGGCACGCCGATCGCGGGCCGCGGCGAGGCCGCGCTCGACGACGTGGTCGGCATGTTCGTCAACACGCTGGTGCTGCGCGCGGGCATCGAGGCGGCCGAGCCGTTCACCGCGCTGCTCGACCGCGTCCGCCACACCGACCTGGAGGCCTTCGGCAATGCCGACGTGCCGTTCGAGCGGCTGGTGGAGCTGCTGGCGCCGGAGCGGTCGCAGGCTCGCAACCCGCTGTTCCAGGTGGCGCTGTCGTTCCAGAACATGGAGCGCGCGACGCTGGAGCTGCCAGGGCTGACCGTGTCCGCGCTGGACCTCGAGGAGAACATCGC
The DNA here is from genome assembly GCF_001613165.1 of Nocardia mexicana NBRC 108244. Taxonomy (GTDB): domain Bacteria; phylum Actinomycetota; class Actinomycetes; order Mycobacteriales; family Mycobacteriaceae; genus Nocardia; species Nocardia mexicana. Next base: position 82,636 of record NZ_BDBV01000019.1, on the reverse strand, counting down.
CCGGTTCGACCTGCAGTTCACGCTGTCGGAGCAGGCCTCGGCGCAGGCCAGCGGCGGTATGGCGCTGGCGCTGACCTATGCGACGGAGCTGTTCGACGAGTCGACCGCCGCCTCGATCGTGACCCGCTGGCAGCGGGTGCTCGAGGCCATCGCGGGCGATCCGGAGATCGCCGTCGGGGCCATCGAGATTCTCGATGCGGCCGAGCGAGCCGAGGTCGTGACCCGCACCGGTGGTCCGGCGGTTCCGGCGGGGACGCTGCCGGAGCTGTTGGCGGAGGCCGTGTCTCGCGATCCCGAGGCGTTGGCCGTGGTGTTCCAGGACACCAGGCTGACCTACGGCGAACTCGACCAGCGGTCGAATCGCTTGGCCCGCTTGTTGATCGAGCGTGGTCTGGGTGCCGAGGATTTCGTGGCGATCGCGATTCCGCGGTCGAGCGATTCGTACTTCGCCGAGTGGGGTGTGACCAAGTCAGGTGCGGCGTTCGTGCCGATCGATCCGACGTATCCGTCGGATCGCATCGAGCACATGCTCACCGATTCGGGCACTCCCGTCGGTCTGACCGTCGCATCGGTGCGTGCGGATCTGCCGGATTCGGTGGAATGGCTGGTCCTGGACGACCTGGATCTGGACGGGTACAGCGCGGAAGCGGTCACCGATGCCGACCGCATCCGGCCGCTGCGTCCGCACAACCTGGCGTACGTCATCTACACCTCGGGTTCGACGGGTGTGCCGAAGGGCGTCGTCGTTCCGCACGCGGGCCTGGCGAACTTCTGCGCGGAGCAGGTGGCGCGGTACAACCTCGATTCCGGTTCGCGGACACTGCATTTCTCGTCGCCGAGCTTCGACGCGTCGATCATGGAGCTGTTGCTCGCGGTCGGTCCCGGTGGTGCGCTGGTCGTGGTGCCGACGGGTGTGTTCGGCGGCGAGGAGCTGTACGAGCTGATCCGCCGCGAACAGGTCACGCATCTGTTCATCACCCCGGCGGCGTTGGCGACGCTGGATCCGGCCGGGCTGGACAGCCTGCGTGTGCTGGCCGTAGGTGGTGAGGCGTATTCGCCTGAACTGCTGGCGAAGTGGGCCATTCCGCTGGGCGACGAGTCGCTCGCGGACCGCCCGGTGCGCCGGTTCCACAACATCTACGGCCCGACCGAGACCACGATCGTGGTGAATATCGGTGAGCCGCTGCTGCCGGGCGACGCCCTGACGATGGGTGGCCCGAACCGCGGCATGCGCTCGCTGGTGCTGGACAGCCGGTTGCAGCCGGTGCCCGACGGTGTCGCGGGTGAGCTGTATATCGCGGGCCTCCAGGTGACGCGCGGCTACCACGCGCGCGCCGGACTGACCGCGGACCGGTTCGTGGCCAACCCCTACGGGGACAAGGGGACCGGCAGCACCGCAGGCGCGGGCGAGCGGATGTACCGCACGGGCGACGTGGTCCGGTGGACCTCCCGCCCGCGTCCGGGCGGCCGCACCGAATACCGCCTGGAATACGTCGGCCGCTCCGACTTCCAGGTGAAGGTGCGCGGCTTCCGCATCGAACTCGGCGAGATCGACACCGCGCTGACCGCGCACGAGACCGTCGACTTCGCCGCCACCATCGGCCACACCAATGCCGCGGGTGCGGTGGTGCTGGTGTCGTATGTCGTTGCGACACCCGGACATTCGATCGACATCCAGGCCGTGAAGGCGCACCTCGAGGAGCGGGTGCCGACCTACATGGTGCCCTCGTCGATCATGGTGCTCGACAGCATCCCGCTGACCCCGGTCGGCAAGCTGGACCGGCGCGCGCTGCCGGAGCCGGTCTTCGAGACCGATACGGAGTTCCGGGCCCCGCGCAACCCGCTGGAGCAGACCATCGCCGAGGTCTTCGGCGAGGTGCTCGGCGTGGCGCGGGTCGGTGTCGACGACTCGTTCTTCGCGCTCGGCGGCGACTCCATCGTCTCCATCCAGCTGGTCTCGCGGGCCAAGGCCCGGGGTGTGATCTTCACTCCGCGCGATGTTTTCGAGCAGCGCACCGTCGCCGGTCTGGCCGCCGTCGCGGAGGCCGGTGGCGCGCCGGGAGATGCGAAGCCGGTGCTGGCCGAGCTGCCCGGCGGCGGCGTGGGCACCATGCCGCTGACGCCGGTGGTGAAGTTCATGGTTGAGCGGCCGGGTTCGTTCGGGCGCTTCAATCAGACACTGGCGCTGGAACTTCCGGTCGGTATCGACCGCGAGGGCATCGCGGCGACCGCGGCCGCGGTCATCGATCGTCATGACATGCTGCGGGCCCGGCTGCGCCGGCACGGCGGCGCGGAGTGGATCGTCGAGACCGCCGCACCCGGCACCGTCGATATCGACGCGCTGATCGAGCGGGTCGAGTTCGACGCGGGCGCCGATGACGAGGCGCTGTTCGAGATCGCCTCGGACGCACTCGATTCCGCCCTGGACCGGCTGGATCCCGAAGCGGGCGTGGTAATCCGGTTCGTGTGGCTGGAGCCCACGAGTTCGGGCCGGGAATCCCCCTCCGGTGGCCGCGCGGGCCGCCTGATCGTCATCGCCCACCACCTGGTCATCGACGGTGTGTCCTGGCGCATCCTGGTGCCGGACTTCGTGGCCGCGTGGGGACAGCTGTCGGCCGGGCAGACACCGGAATTGGCGTCGACGGGCACCAGCATGCGCACCTGGGCGCACGCCCTGGAGCGGCTGGCGACCGAGCGCACGGGCGAGTTCGACCGGTGGCGCGCGGTGGTCGACGGCCCCGATCCGCTGCTCACCGAGCGGCCGCTGGACCCGGCCGTAGACGTGTCGGGCGTGCTCGAGCGGCATCGCGTCGAGGTGTCGGCCGAGGCCACCAGGGCCCTGCTGACCACCGTCCCGGAGCTGTTCCACGGCGGCGTCAACGACGGTCTGGTGACCGCGCTGGTGCTGGCGCTGGCGAAGTGGCGGGCGAACCGCGCGGCCGAGGCGACCGCGGACGATTCCGTGCTCGTCCGGCTGGAAGGCCATGGGCGCGAGGAAGATGTGGTGCCCGGCGCGGATCTGTCGCGCACCGTCGGCTGGTTCACCGCGATCTTCCCGGTGCGGTTCGAGCTGTCCGGCATCGACATCGATGCCGCGCTGACCGGCGGCCCGGCGCTGGGCCCGGCCATCAAGGCGATCAAGGAGCAGCTGCTCGCGGTCCCGGACAAGGGACTCGGCTACGGCCTGCTGCGCTACCTGAACCCCGAGACCGCCGCGCGACTGCCCGAGCAGCTGCCCGGCCAGGTGAGCTTCAACTACCTGGGCCGGGTCTCCGAGGGTCAGGTGCCCGACGCCCTGCGCGGCTTCGGGTGGATCCCGGCACCTGAACTAGGGGCGCTGGGCGGCGGCTACGACGCCGATATGCCGGTGATGGCGCCGCTGGACATCAACGCCATCGTGGTCGGCGACCAGCTGTCCGCCAATATCGGTTATCCGACAACGCTGCTCGATTCCGAGGCGGTCGCCGAGTTCGGGCGGCTGTGGGTCGAGGCGCTGGAAGCCGTGGCGCGGCACGCGGATTCGGCCGCGGCCGGCGGCCATACGCCGTCGGACTTCGCGCTGGTGCGGGTCACCCAGCACGATATCGACGGCTGGGAGCAGCGCTTCCCGTCGCTGAGCGAGGTGTGGCCGCTGTCGGCGCTGCAGGCGGGCCTGCAGTTCCACGCGCAGCTGGCCGCGGCCTCGGTGGACGTGTACACCGCGCAGGCGGTGCTCACCCTCACCGGCCGCCTCGACGCCGCCCGGTTGCGTTCGGCCGCACAGGCTCTCGTCGATCGCTACGAGAACCTGCGGACCGCGTTCGTCACCGACGCCGCGGGCAATCCGGTGCAGCTGGTGCTCGACGACGTCCGCGTGGCATGGGCCGAATTCGACCGCCGGGCCACCGGCGACGCGGCCGACCTCATCGAGGCCGACCGGATGCACCGGTTCGACCTCGCCGAGCCGCCGTTGATCCGGTTCACCCTGATCCGCGTCGCCGCCGACAGCTGGCGGCTGGCCGTGTCCAACCACCACATCCTGCTCGACGGCTGGTCGATGCCACTGCTGATGCGGGATCTGCTGGTGCTGTACGCCACCCGCTCCGACACCGCCGCGCTGCCGCCGGTGCGGTCCTACCGGCACTTCCTGGAATGGGTTGCGCAGCAGGACCACTCGGCCTCGGTGAACGCGTGGACCACCGCGCTGCACGGTGTCTCCGAGCCGACCCTGCTGACCCGGCCCGACGCCGGTCGCGAAATCACCGCGCTCTCCGGCGAATACGTCTTCGAACTCGACGAGACCGCCACCGCGCGGCTCACCGAGCTGGCGAGCGAACTGGGTGTCACCGCGAACACCGTGCTGCAGGCGGCCTGGGGAATCCTGCTGGGCCGCTGGACCGGCCGCGACGATGTGCTGTTCGGCACCACCGTGTCCGGGCGGCCCCCGCAGCTGTCCGGCGTCGAATCGATGGTGGGCCTGTTCATCAACACCGTGCCGGTGCGGGTGCGCTTCGCCGAATCGGAATCGGCGCGGGATCTGCTGGTGCGCATCCAGGGCGAGCAGGCCGATCTGCTGGACCACCACTACGTGGGTCTCGCCGAGATCCAGGCCGCGGCCGGGGTCGGCGGGCTGTTCGACACCCTGGTGGTCTTCGAATCGTATCCGGTCGACGCCGAGGGCATTCAGAAGCAGGCCGCCGATATCGACGGCATGGGCGTGACCGGTCTGGACGCCACCGACGCGACCCACTACCCGCTGACCCTGATCGTGCAGCTCGATTCCCGGCTGCGCATTCGCGCGGGCTACCTGCGGGACCTGTTCGACGAGGACACCGTGCGCCGCATCGCCGACCGGCTGGTGCGGGTGCTCGGCGCGATCACCGGCGAGCCCGATGCGGCCGTGGGCGGCATCGAACTGCTGGAGCCCGCCGAACGCGAGCTGATCGTATCCGGCTGGAACGCCACCGAATTCGATGTCGAGGCCGCGCTGACCGAGCGGGCGGTGCCGTCCGCGACCCTGGTCGCGATGTTCGAGGCGCAGGCGGCGCGCACGCCCGACGCGCCCGCGGTGACGTTCGAGGGGACAAGTCTGTCCTATGCCGAATTCACCACGCGCGTACACAAGTTGGCGCGCTGGCTGATCGAGCGCGGCGTCGGTTCCGAGACCCTGGTGGCCCTGGGGATGCGGCGCTCGATCGACCTGGTGGTCGGCATGTACGCGGTATCGGTCGCCGGTGGCGCGTACGTGCCGCTGGATCCCGAGCATCCGGCCGAGCGCACGCAGTACATCCTCGCGACCGCGGACCCGGTCTGCGTGCTCACCTCCGGCGCGGATCTGGACACCGACACCGCGCAGGTGCGCATCGATCTGCTGGAACTGTCGGCGTATTCGGCCGAGCCGGTGACCGATGCCGAGCGGCGGGCGCCGCTGCGGCCCGAGAACACCGCCTACGTGATCTTCACGTCCGGTTCCACCGGGCGGCCGAAGGGCGTCGCGGTCTCGCACGCCGCCATCGTCAACCGCCTGGTGTGGATGCAGTCGCAGTACGGGCTCACCGCCGACGACGTGGTGCTGCAGAAGACCCCGGCGACGTTCGACGTGTCGGTGTGGGAGTTCTTCTGGCCGTTGCAGATCGGCGCCCGGCTCGTGGTCGCCCGGCCCGACGGCCACCGCGACCCGGCCTACCTGGCGGAGCTGATCGCCGCCGAGGGCGTGACGGTGACGCACTTCGTGCCGTCGATGCTGACCGTCTTCGTAACCGAACCTGCTGTTGCGCAATGCGGTTCGCTGCGGATGGTATTCGCCTCCGGTGAGGCGCTGGCGACCAAGTCGGCGCATCGCCTGCGCGAGCTGACCGGTGCCGAGCTGCACAACCTCTACGGGCCGACCGAGGCGGCCGTCGACGTCACCTATCACCAGGTGGTCGACGCCGATGTCGATTCGGTGCCGATCGGCCGTCCCGTGTTCAACACCCGCGTGTACGTGCTCGACGCGCGGCTGCGGCCGGTTCCGGAAGGTGTTGCGGGAGAGCTGTATCTCGCGGGCGACCAGCTCGCCCGCGGCTACGTCGCCCGGACCGACCTGACGGCCGACCGCTTCGTGGCGAGTCCGTTCGGCGGCGCGGGGGAGCGGATGTACCGCACCGGCGACCTCGTGATGTGGAGTGGCGACGGGGAGCTGCAGTACCTGGGCCGCACCGACTTCCAGGTGAAGCTGCGCGGCCAGCGCCTCGAGCTGGGCGAGATCGAGGCCGCGCTCACCGCGCTGGACGAGGTCGCCCAAGCGGTCGTCGTGGTCCGCGGCGACCAGCACACCGGCGATCAGCTGGTGGCGTATGTCGTTGCCGCGTCGGGTCTTTCGATCGATGCCGAAACGCTCCGCGAGGAGCTGGGGCAGCGGCTGCCGTCGTACATGGTGCCGTCGGTGGTGATGGATCTCGAGGCGCTGCCGCTCAACGCCTCCGGCAAGCTGGACCGCCGCGCGCTGCCCGCGCCGGTGTTCGAGGCGGCGACCTTCCGCGCGCCCACGACGCCGGTGGAGGAGATCGTCGCGGGCACCTTCGCGGAGGTGCTGGGCCTGGAGCGGGTCGGCCTGGACGACGACTTCTTCGCCCTGGGCGGCAATTCGCTGATCGCCACCCAGGTGGCGGCGCGACTGTCCTCCGCGCTGAACACGCAGCTGGGCGTGCGCGAGATCTTCGAGGTGTCCACGGTCGCCGCGCTGGCCGCGCGCGCCGAGTCGGGAGCCGGTGCGGGCGGGCGGAATCCGCTGGTGCCGCAGGAGCGCCCGGAGCGGATCCCGCTGTCGCTGGCGCAGCAGCGGATGTGGTTCCTCAACCGCTTCGACCCCGAATCCGCGGTCGACAACATCCCGGTGGTCGTGCGGCTGTCCGGCCTGCTGGACCGCCAGGCGCTGCACATCGCGGTCGCCGACGTGCTGGCCCGCCACGAATCGCTGCGCACCCGCTATCCCGAGGTGAACGGCGCCGCGTACCAGGAGATCGTGCCGACCAGCCGGGTGATCCCGGACCTGACGCCGATCGAGGTCACCGAATCCGAACTGCCGCTGCGGCTTTCGGAACTGGTCCTGACCGGGTTCGACGTGACGGCCGAGCCGCCGTTCCGGGCCGGGCTGTTCGAGATCAGCCCCACCGAGCACGTGCTGGTCGTGGTGGTGCACCACATCTCGGGCGACGGCTTCTCGATGGGCCCGTTCGCGCGCGACGTGATGACCGCCTACGGCGCCCGCGTCGACGGCGGCGAGCCCGCCTGGCGCCCGCTGGACGTGCAGTACGCCGACTTCGCGATCTGGCAGCGTCAGGTGCTGGGCTCCGAGGACGATCCGAATTCGGTGATCGCCCAGCAGATCTCGTACTGGACCGAATCCCTGGCCGGTGCGCCCGAGCAGCTGGATCTGCCCTCCGACCGGCCGCGCCCCGCCGTGGCGTCGGGCCGCGGCGGCATCCACAACTTCGAGATCAGCGCCGAAACCCAGGCCAAGCTGGCGGAATTGGCGCGCGCCCGCGGCGCGACGATGTTCATGGTCGTGCACGCGGCGCTCGCGGTGCTGCTGTCCCGGTTGAGCAGCGAGTCCGACATCTCGATCGGCACGCCCGTCGCCGGGCGCGGCGACAAGGCGCTCGACGACATGATCGGCATGTTCGTCAACACCCTGGTGCTGCGGACCGAGATCGACGGCGGCACCACCTTCGGTGAGCTGCTGCAGTCGGTGCGCACCGGCGATATCGCCGCCTTCGGGCACGCCGACCTGCCGTTCGAGCGGCTGGTCGAGATCCTGAACCCGCGTCGCTCGCAGGCCCGCAACCCGCTGTTCCAGGTGATGCTGTCGCTGCAGAACAACCGCCCGACCACCCTGGAACTGCCGGGGCTGACGGTCAGCGGAGTCGAACTGCCCACGGAGACGGCCAAATTCGATCTGGCGCTGGAGCTCACCGAGCAGCTGCGCGCCGCCGAGGCGGCGGGCAACGGCGCCTCGGTCCCGGCGGGCATCACGGCCAAGTTCGTCTATGCCACCGACCTTTTCGACGACGAGACGGTGGCCGGTTTCGCACGGCGGTTCGTCCGGATCCTGAAGGCCGTGGCCGCCACCCCGGATCGCCCGGTCGGCGACATCCCGCTGCTGGATGCGCGCGAGGCGGCGCAGCAACTGCGCGGATGGAACGCCACCGCCGTCGAGATCGGTTCGCCCGCACCGCTGGTCGAGCTGTTCGCCGCGCAGGTGCGCACGACGCCGGATGCGATCGCCGTCGTGGACCGCTCGGCCGAGGAGGGCCCCGCCGCCTCGCTGACCTATGCGGAACTGGCCTCGCGCATACACAGGTTGGCGCGCAGGCTGATCGAGGCGGGCGTCGGCCCCGACGTCCGGGTCGCGCTCGGCATGCGCCGCTCGCTCGATCTGGTGATCGCCATCCACGCCGTGCTGGAGGCCGGTGGCGCGTACGTGCCGCTGGATCTGGACCAGCCCGCCGACCGCATCGCCTACGTGCTCGAGACCGCGGCCCCGGCCGCGGTGCTGACCACCTCGCGCGACGCGTTCGCGCCCGAGGACCTGCCGGTGCTCGTCACCGACGACCCGGAGCTGTCCGGCTACTCCGATGCGCCGGTCACCGACGCCGACCGGGTGGCGCCGCTGCGCCCGCAGCACCTGGCCTACGTGATCTTCACCTCGGGCTCCACCGGCCGCCCCAAGGGCGTCGGGGTGTCGCATGCGGCCCTGCAGCACCAGATGCGCTGGCTGATCACCGAATTCGGGATCGGCGCCGAGGACGTGGTGCTGTACAAGACCCCGGCGACGTTCGACGCCTCGGTCTGGGAACCGTTGGCGCCCTTGCTGACCGGCGCCCGAGTCGTGGTCGCGACGCCGGACGGGCATCGGGATACCCGCTACCTGGCCGAGGTCATCGACGCCGAGCGGGTCACGCTGGCCTCGTTCGTGCCGTCGCTGCTGACCGTGTTCGCGACGACCGTCGACCCCGGTGCGCTGGGATCGCTGCGGGCGCTGCTGGTCGGCGGCGAGGCCTTCACCGGCGAGGCGGTGAAGGCGTTCCGGCGCCTCGGCCTGCCCGGTGTCGAGCTGGTCAACCTGTACGGGCCGACCGAATTCACCGTGAACTCCACCTATTCGGTGGCGCCGGAGACCGTCGATGCCGCGCTGCCCGCGCTCCCGATCGGTGCGCCGGTGTGGAACACCCAGGCCTACGTGCTGGACTCCCGGCTGCACCCGGTGCCGCCGGGCGTCGTGGGCGAGCTGTATCTGGCGGGCGCGCAGCTGGCGCGCGGCTACGTGGATCGCGCGGCCCTGACGGCGGAGCGATTCGTCGCCAACCCGTTCGGAGACAACGGCTCTCGCCTGTACCGCACCGGCGACCTGGTGGCGCGCGACGCCGCCGGGGCGCTGGTCTACCGCGGACGCAGCGACTTCCAGGTGAAGCTGCGCGGCCTGCGGATCGAGCCGGGCGAGATCGAATACGCGCTGCGCGAGCACGATTCGGTGGCGCAGGCGGTCGCCCTGGTGCGCTCCGGCGACCGGACCGGCGACCGGCTGGTCGCCTACGTGGTACCCGCCGAATCCGCCTCCGAGGCAACCGATTTCGATGCCACGCTGCGTGCGCACCTGGCCACCATGCTGCCGTCGTACATGATTCCGTCGGCGATCGTGGTGCTCGACGCCCTGCCGCTGAGCGCGAACGGCAAGCTCGACCGCCGCGCGCTGCCCGAACCGGCCTTCGAGGTCCGGGAGTTCCGGGCGCCCTCGACGCCGATCGAGGAGATCGTGGCGAACACCTTCGCCGATGTGCTCGGACTCGACACCGGCGCGCGGGCGGTGGGCGTCGACGACGACTTCTTCGAACTCGGCGGCAACTCGCTGATCGCCACGCAGGTGGTGGCCCGCCTGGGCGCCGCGTTGAACACCCGGGTTCCCGTGCGCCTGCTGTTCGAGGCGTCCACGGTGGGCGCGCTGGCCGTGCGCGTGGAGGGCCAGGTCGGCTCCGGCCGCCGCGAGCTGGTGGCCGGTCCGCGGCCCGAGCGCATCCCGCTGTCGCTGGCGCAGCAGCGCATGTGGTTCCTGAACCGGTTCGATCAGCAGTCCGCGGCGTACAACGTGCCGATGGTCGTGCGGCTTACCGGCGCGCTGGATATCGAGGCGCTGCGGGCGGCCGTCGAGGACCTGGTGGCCCGCCACGAGGTGCTCCGGACGGTCTACCCGGAGGTCGACGGCGTCCCCGTGCAGGTGATTCTGCCGGTGGCGCAGGCGCTTCCGGAGCTCGAGGTCCGTCCCGTCGTGTCGTCCGAGATCGAGGCGGCCGTTCTGGAGCTGACCTCCACGATCTTCGACGTCACCACCGAGGTGCCGCTGCGGGTCGCGCTGTTCGATCTCACCGACCGCGAGGACACCGAGGCGACCGGCGACTACGTCGTGGCGCTGGTGATCCATCACATCTCCGGCGACGGCTCGTCGGCCGGACCGCTCACCCGCGACCTGATGACCGCCTACGCGGCGCGCGCCGCGGGCGAGGCGCCGGGCTGGGCCCCGCTGTCGGTGCACTACGCCGACTACAGCATCTGGCAGCGCGAGGTGCTGGGCAGCGAGGACGATCCGGAGTCGTTGGCGGCCAAGCAGATCGGCTACTGGAAGACCGCGCTGGCGGATCTCCCCGAGCAGCTGGATCTCCCGGCGGACTATCCGCGGCCCGCGGCCCAGACCTTCGCCGGTAGCAAGGTCGCGGTCGAGATCGACGCCGAAATCCACCGCGCGCTGGGCGAATTGGCGCGCGCCGAGGGCGCGACGCTGTTCATGGTCGTGCACACGGCGTTCGCGGTGCTGCTGTCGCGGCTGTCGGGTACCGAGGACATCGCGATCGGTACCCCGATGTCCGGCCGCGGCGAGGCGGTGCTGGACGACCTGATCGGCATGTTCGTCAACACCCTGGTGTTCCGCACACAGGTCGATTCCGGCGCCTCGTTCACCGATCTGCTGGCGCGGCAGCGCGAGACCGACATCCAGGCGTTCGCGAACGCGGACATGCCGTTCGAGCGCCTGGTCGAGGTGCTGAACCCGGTTCGTTCCACGGCGCGGCATCCGCTGTTCCAGGTGGGCCTGTCGTTCCAGAACCTGGCGCAGACCAGCCTGGAACTGCCCGGCCTGCGGGTCTCCGGGCTCGACCTGGATACCGGGCTGTCGCAGTTCGACCTGCACCTGATCGTCGCCGACAACTACGGTGAGGCGGGCGAACCGGCGGGCCTGTCCGGCTTCCTCACCTATGCCACCGATCTGTTCGAGCGGGAGACGGTGCAGGGCTTCGTCGATCGCTTCGTGCGGCTGCTGGGCGAGATCGTCGCCACGCCGCGCACCGCGGTCGGCGATCTGGAACTGCTCGCCGGTGCCGAGCGGGACCGAATGCTGCTGGACTGGAACGACACCCGGCACGAGGTCGCTCCGGAACTGCTGCTCGACGGCTACCGCCGCACGGTCGCCGCGCATCCGGATCGGGTCGCGGTGGTCTACGAGGGCACCGAGCTGACCTACCGCGAGTTCGACGAGCGGGTGAACCGCCTTGCGCGGCACCTGATCTCGCAGGGCGTCGGTCCGGAATCGCTGGTGGGCCTCGCGGTCCGGCGTTCGCTGGACCTGGTGGTCGGCATGTACGCGATCATCACCGCCGGTGGCGCGTACGTGCCGCTGGATCCGGACCATCCGGCCGAGCGCATCGGGTACGTCCTCGACACCGCCCGCCCGGTGTGTGTCCTGACCGCCGCGCGTGACGATTTCGCCGCTCCGGGCGAGGCGCCGGTCGTGCAGATCGACACCGTCGACCTGTCGGGCTTCGGCGGCGAGCCGGTGCGGGCGGCGGAACTCCGCGGCCCGGTGCACCCGGACAACCCGGCCTACGTGATCTTCACGTCCGGTTCGACGGGCCGCCCGAAGGGTGTGGCGGTCTCGCACGCGGCCATCCACAACCAGACCACCTGGATGCTGTCGGAATACCCGATGAGCGTCGAGGACGTGTACCTGCAGAAGACCGCGACCACGTTCGACGTGTCGCTGTGGGGCTACTTCATGCCGCTGCGCGCCGGGGCCACCCTCGCGGTGGCCACACCGGACGGCCATCGGGATCCCGCCTACCTGGCGGAAACCATTGCGGCGCAGCGGGTTACGGTTACCGACTTCGTGCCGTCGATGCTGACCGTGTTCGCCGCCCACACTCCGGCGGGCTCGGTGCCGACGCTGCGCGACGTCTTCGCGATCGGCGAGGCGCTGCCGCCGGAGACCGTCGCGGCGATGCGTGCCGTGACGCCGGCGACCGTGCACAACCTGTACGGGCCGACCGAGGCGGCGGTGTCGATCACCTACCGCCCGGCGACCGGGGACGAGCGCGGCAGCGTGCCGATCGGTGTGCCGCAGTGGAATTCCCAGGTGTACGTGCTGGATTCGCGGCTGCGGCCGGTTCCGGCGGGTGTCGCGGGTGAGCTGTATCTGGCCGGTGACCAGCTGGCGCGCGGCTATATCACCCGTCCCGACCTGACGTCGGATCGGTTCGTGGCCAACCCCTTCGGGGGCATGAACGGCGGCGGAGCCAACGGCGAGCGCATGTACCGCACCGGCGACCTGGTGGTGTGGCGCGACGGCGGCGTGCTCGAATACATCGGCCGCACCGACTTCCAGGTGAAGTTCCGCGGTCAGCGCATCGAGCTGGGCGATATCGAATCGGCGCTGCTGGCGCAGCCGTCGGTGAGCCAGGCCGTAGCGCTGGTGGTGCCGTCGGATCTGGGCGATCAGCTGGTGGCCTACGTGGTCCCGGCGCCCGGCGCGTCGATCGATCAGGGCCCGCTGCTGGCGACGGCGGGACAGACGTTGCCCGCCTACATGATTCCGGCCGCGGTCGTGGCGCTGGACGCGTTCCCGCTGAACACCAGCGGCAAGCTGGATCGCAAGGCGCTGCCGCAGCCGACGTTCGCGCGGCGCGAGTTCCGCGCCCCGTCCACGCCGATCGAGGAGATCGTCGCCGGGGTGTTCGCCGACGTGCTCGGCGTGGCCCGCGTCGGCGCCGACGACGACTTCTTCGCCCTCGGCGGCAACTCGCTGATCGCCACCCAGGTGATCGCCCGCCTGGGCGCCGCAGTCGGCACCCGGGTGCCGATGCGCGCGCTGTTCGAGACGCCCACCGTGGCCGCGCTGGCCGCGGCGGTGGAGTCGCAGGCCCACGGCGTGCGCACCGCCGAACTCGGCAGTATCGAACGGCCCGAGCGGATTCCGCTGTCGCTGGCGCAGCAGCGCATGTGGTTCCTGAACCGCTTCGACCAGCAGTCCGCCGCCTACAACGTGCCGATCGCGGTGCGCCTGACCGGCGATCTTCACGTTCCGGCGCTGCGGGCGGCGATCGGCGACCTGGTCGCCCGGCACGAGGTGCTGCGCACGGTGTACCCGGAGGTTCCCCTGTCCGAATCCGCGGGCGGAGCCTCGGGGGCAGTTCAGGTGATCCTGCCGCCGGGACAGGCCGTGCCGGAGCTCGAGGTGCGGACGGTCGCGCCGGAGGCCATCGAGGCGGCCGTGATCGAGTTCTTCTCGACCGGCTTCGACGTCACCACCGAGGTGCCGCTGCGGGTCGTGCTGTTCGAGACCGACAGCGCCGCTCGGGAATACGTGCTCGCGATGGTGATTCACCACATCGCCGGTGACGGCTCGTCCGCGGGCCCGCTGACCCGCGACCTGGTGACCGCCTACGCGGCGCGCGCCGCGGGCGAGGCGCCGGGCTGGGCGCCGCTGGCGGTGCAGTACGCGGACTACAGCGTCTGGCAGCGTGCGGTGCTGGGCAGCGAGGACGACGCGGAGTCGTTGGCGGCCAAGCAGATCGGCTACTGGAAGTCCGCGCTGGCGGATCTGCCGGAGCAGCTCGATCTGCCCTCGGACCGCCCGCGCCCCGCCACGCAGTCGTTCGCGGGCGGCAAGGTCGACATCCACATCGATGCCGACATGCACCGGGCGCTGGTGGAATTGGCGCGCGCCGAGGGCGCGACGCTGTTCATGGTCGTGCACACGGCGTTCGCGGTATTGCTGTCGCGGTTGTCGGGTACCGAGGACATCGCGATCGGCACGCCGATGGCGGGCCGCGGCGAGGCCGCCCTCGACGATCTCATCGGCATGTTCATGAACACCCTGGTGTTCCGCACCCGGGCCGACGCGGGCGCGGCGTTCACCGAACTGCTCGCCCGCCAGCGCGAGACCGACATCCAGGCGTTCGCGAACGCCGACGTGCCGTTCGAGCGCCTGGTGGAGGTGCTGAATCCGGCTCGCTCCACGGCGCGGCATCCGCTGTTCCAGATGGGCCTGTCGTTCCAGAACATCGCGCTGCCGACGCTGGAACTGCCCGGCCTGACCGTCGGCGGGATGGACATCGACACCGAGCAGTCGCAGTTCGACCTGCACCTGATCGTGTCCGACCGGTACGACGAGTCCGGTGCCCCGGCCGGCATCGGCGGCTTCCTCACCTACGCGAGCGACCTGTTCGACGAGTCGACCGTGCAGGGTTTCGTGGATCGGCTGGTGCGGCTGTTCGGCGAGATCATCGCCGCGCCGCAGACGCCGATCGGCGATCTCGAGCTGCTCGACGGCGGCGAGCGCGATCGAATCCTGGTGGAGTGGAACGACACTCGGCACGAGGTCGCGCCCGAGCTGCTGCTCGACGGCTATCGCCGTGCGGTGGCGGAGCATCCGGATCGGGTCGCGGTGGCCTACGAGGGCCACGAGCTGACCTATCGCGAGTTCGACGAGCGGGTCAACATTCTGGCCCGCCGCCTGATCTACCAGGATGTCGGACCGGAATCGCTTGTCGGCCTTGCCGTGCGGCGTTCGCTGGACCTGGTCGTCGGCATGTACGCGATCATCACGGCGGGCGGTGCGTACGTGCCGCTGGATCCGGATCATCCGGCCGAGCGCATCGCGCACGTGCTGGAGACGGCGCAGCCGGTGTGCGTGCTCAGCACGACGGCGGACGCGGTGCCCGTGCCCGGCGACATCCCGGTGCTGCACATGGACACCGTGGATCTCGACGGATTCGACGGCACCCCGGTGCAGGCCGACGAACTGCTGGAACCCGTGCATCCGGACAACCCGGCCTACGTGATCTTCACGTCCGGTTCGACGGGCCGCCCGAAGGGTGTGGCGGTCTCGCACGCGGCCATCCACAACCAGACCACCTGGATGCTGGCCGAGTACCCGATGGGTGCCGACGACGTCTACTTCCAGAAGACCGCCACCACCTTCGACGTGTCGCTGTGGGGCTACTTCATGCCGCTGCGCGCCGGGGCGAAGCTGGTGGTCGCCACGCACGACGGCCATCGCGACCCGCGGTACATTGCGGAAACGATTGCCGCACAGCGTGTTACGGTCACCGACTTCGTGCCGTCGATGCTCACGGTGTTCGCCACGCAGACCCCCTCGGGTTCCCTGCCTTCGCTGCGCGACGTGTTCGTGATCGGCGAGGCGCTGCCGCCCGAGACCGTTGCCGCCCTGCGGTCGGTGTCGGACGCCGCGGTGCACAACCTGTACGGGCCGACCGAGGCCGCGGTCTCGATCACCTACTGGCCCGCCACGGGCGAGGAGCGGTCGAGCGTGCCGATCGGCCTGCCGCAGTGGAACTCTCGCGTGTACGTGCTGGATTCGCGGCTGCGGCCGGTGCCCGCGGGCGTCCCCGGCGAGCTCTACCTGGCCGGTGACCAGCTGGCGCGCGGCTACGTGGCGCGTCCGGATCTGACCTCGGATCGGTTCGTGGCCGACCCCTTCGGGGATGTAGGTGCCCTCGGTGGCGGGCGCATGTACCGCACCGGCGACCTGGTGGTGTGGCGTGACGGCGGCGTGCTGGAGTACATCGGCCGCACCGACTTCCAGGTGAAGTTCCGCGGTCAGCGCATCGAACTCGGCGAGATCGAATCGGCGCTGCTGGCGCAGCCGTCGGTGAGCCAGGCCGTCGCGCTGGTCCTGCCGTCCGAGCTGGGCGACCAGCTGGTGGCCTACGTGGTCCCGGCGCCGGGTGCGGCGATCGATCAGGACGAGCTGCTGGCGGCCGCCGCCGAGACGCTGCCCGCCTACATGCTGCCCGGCGCGATCGTCGCGCTGGACGCGTTCCCGCTGAACACCAGCGGCAAGCTGGACCGCAAGGCGCTGCCGGAGCCGACGTTCACGCAGCGCGAGTTCCGGGCGCCCTCGACCCCGGTCGAGGAGTTGGTCGCGGGCGTCTTCGCCGAGGTGCTCGGCGTCGAGCGGATCGGTGCCGACGACGACTTCTTCACCCTCGGCGGCAACTCGCTGATCGCCACACAGGTGGTCGCGCGGCTGAGCGCGGCACTCGAGGCACGGGTCCCGGTGCGGGATCTGTTCGAGTACTCCACCGTGGCCGCGCTGGCGGCCCGGGTCGCGCAGCACGCCGGGTCCGGCGGCCGCCCGGCGCTGGTCGCGGGGCAGCGTCCGGATCGGGTGCCGCTGTCGCTGGCGCAGCAGCGCATGTGGTTCCTGAACCGGTTCGACCAGCAGTCGGCGGCATACCACGTGCCGGTCGCGGTCCGGCTGTCCGGCGATCTGGATGTGGACGCGCTGCAGGCCGCGGTGCGAGATCTGGTGGAGCGCCACGAGATTCTGCGCACCATCTACCCGGACGCCGACGGCATCGCGCACCAGGTGGTGCTGCCCGCCGACCGCGCCGTGCCGGACCTCACCCCGGTCGACGTGGCCCCGGAAGCATTGCGGGACACCATCGCCGAGCTGATCTCCACCGGCTTCGATGTCACTGCGGAGGTGCCGCTGCGGGCGCGACTGCTGCGCGTTGCGGACGCGACGGGATCCCGGTCGAATGCACGCCGGGATGACGTGGGCGCCGAAGGATCCACGGACGCAACCGAATACGTGCTGGTGTTCGTGGCGCACCACATTGCCGCGGACGGCTGGTCGATGGGCCCGCTGACCCGTGACGTGATGCTCGCCTACAGCGCTCGGTCCACCGGCGAGGCTCCGGCTTGGACGCCGATGCCGGTGCAGTACGCGGACTTCAGCGTCTGGCAGCGCACCGTACTGGGCTCGGAGGACGATCCGGAGAGCCTGATCTCCGCGCAGGCCGACTACTGGCGCACCGCGCTGGCCGACCTGCCCGACGAGCTGAACCTGCCCGCCGACCGGCCGCGGCCGACCGTGCCGTCGTATGCCGGTGGGCGCGTGGTGTTCCCGATCGACACCGAGCTGCGCGCGGCGCTGCGGCAGATCGCGGCCGAGCAGAACACCACCCTGTTCATGGTCGTGCACGCCGCCCTCGCGGTGTTCCTGGCGCGGCTGTCGGGCACCGAGGACATCGCCGTCGGCAGCCCGATCGCGGGCCGCGGTGAGGCCGAGCTCGACGAGATGATCGGCATGTTCGTCAACACCGTGGTGCTGCGCACCGAGGTGCGCGGACAGCGGAGCTTCCGCGACCTGCTCACGCGGGCCCGCGACACCGATCTGCAGGCCTTCGCCCACGCCGACATCCCGTTCGAGCGGCTGGTGGAGCTGCTGCAGCCGGAGCGCTCCACCGCGCGGCACCCGCTGTTCCAGGTGGCGCTGTCGTTCGAGAACCTGCCCGAGACCGCCTTCGAACTACCCGGACTGCGCGTCGGCGCGGTCGAGTTCGACGCCGGTATCGAGAAGTTCGACCTGTCGCTGACCGTGCGGGAGGCGGCCGACGGCTCCCGGATGCTGGCCGAGTTCTCCTTCGCCCGTGACCTTTTCGACGAGGCCACGGTCGAGGGATTCGCCGGTCGCTTCACCCGCTTGCTGCGGGCGATCGCGGCCGATCCCGAGGCCGCGGTCGGCGGGATCGACATCCTGGACGCGGCCGAGCGCGCCGAGGTCGTGAGTCGCACCGGCGGCCCGGCGGTTCCGGCGCGGACCCTGCCGGAGTTGTTGGCGGAGGCGGTTTCTCGCGATCCCGAGGCCCCGGCGGTCATCTTCCGCGACGTCCGGCTGACCTACGGTGAGCTGGATCAGCGGTCGAATCGTTTGGCGCGCTTGTTGATCGAGCGTGGTCTGGGTACTGAGGATTTCGTGGCGATCGCGATTCCGCGGTCGAGTGATTCGTACTTCGCCGAGTGGGGTGTGACCAAGTCGGGTGCGGCGTTCGTGCCGATCGATCCGACGTATCCGTCGGATCGCATCGAGCACATGCTCACCGATTCCGGTGCGCCCGTGGGCCTCACCGTGTCGTCGGTGCGCGCCGATCTGCCGGATTCGGTGGAATGGCTGGTGCTCGACGAGCTCGAGCTGGAGCAGTACAGCGACGCGGCAGTATCGGACGACGACCGGCTGCGCCCGGTGCGCCCGGAGAACCTGGCGTACGTCATCTACACCTCGGGTTCGACCGGTGTGCCCAAGGGCGTCGTCGTCCCGCACGCGGGCCTGGCGAACCTCAGCGCGGAACAGGTCGAGCGGTACAATCTCGATTCCGATTCGCGCACACTGCATTTCTCGTCGCCGAGCTTCGACGCGTCGATCATGGAGCTGCTGCTCGCGATCGGTCCGGCCGGTGCGCTCGTGGTCGTTCCGACGGGTGTGTTCGGCGGCGAGGAGCTGTACGAGCTGATCCGCCGCGAACAGGTCACCCATCTGTTCATCACCCCGGCGGCCTTGGCGACGTTCGACCCGACCGGCCTGGACAGCCTGCGCGTGCTGGCCGTGGGTGGTGAGGCGTATTCGCCCGAGCTGCTGGCGAAGTGGGCCATCCCGCTCGGCGAGGACGGTCCCGTTCGCGCGTTCCACAATGTGTACGGCCCGACCGAGACCACGGTCGTGGTGAATATCGGTGAGCCGCTGCTGCCGGGCGATGCCCTGACGATCGGCGCCCCGAACCGCGGCGTCCGTTCGCTGGTGCTGGACAGCCGGTTGCAGCCGGTGCCCGACGGTGTCGCGGGCGAGCTGTACATGTCGGGTCCGCAGGTGACGCGCGGCTACCACGCGCGCGCCGGGCTGACCTCCGACAAGTTCGTGGCGAATCCGTACATCCCGGGCGAGCGGATGTACCGCACGGGCGACGTGGTCCGGTGGAAGGCCCGCGAACTGCGCGACGGCGAGATCGAGCACCGCCTGGAATACGTCGGCCGCTCCGACTTCCAGGTCAAGGTGCGCGGTTTCCGCATCGAGCTGGGCGAGATCGACAGCGCCCTCACCTCGCACGAGACCGTCGATTTCGCGGTCACCGTGGGTCATAGGACCGATGTGAGCTCGACCATCCTGGTCTCCTACGTGCACGCGGCGGCCGGACAGACCGTCGACGCGGCCCAGCTGACCGAGCACATCTCGGTCACGCTGCCGGAGTACATGGTCCCGACCTCGATCATGGTGCTCGACGAGATCCCGCTGACCCCGGTCGGCAAGCTGGATCGCCGGGCGCTGCCCGAGCCGGTCTTCACGGCACGCGAATTCCGTGCTCCCGCAAGCGAAACCGAGGCGCTCATCGCCGAGGTGTTCGCCGATGTGCTCGGTGTCGACCGGGTCGGCGTGGACGATTCGTTCTTCGCGCTCGGCGGCGACAGCATCCTGTCCATCCAGCTGGTGTCGCGGGCGAAGGCCCGGGGGCTGAACTTCAGCCCGCGCGACGTGTTCGAGCAGCGCACCGCGGCCGGTCTGGCCGAGGTGGCGGCGCTGGGCGCGGGCGTCGAGCGCTCGCAGCTGACCGAGCTGCCCGGCGGCGGCGTGGGCGAGATCCCGGTGCTGCCGGTGATGACGCACTTCCTGTCGAGCGGGTCGTCCTACCAGCGGTTCTCGCAGTCGATGACGCTGCGCCTGCCGGACGGCATCGACCGGGCGACCCTGGTCGCGACGATCGGCGCGGTCTTCGATCACCACGACGTGCTGCGGTCGCGGCTGCGTGGCGATGTCGAAAACGGCTGGGAGTTCGAGGCTCTGGAGCGGGGCGCCGTCGATGTCGACGCGCTCGTGCACCGGGTCGAGGTGTCCGCGGATATCGCCGACGACGAGCTGACCCGCCTGGCGAGCGCGGAATACGATGCGGCGCTGGGCCGTCTGGATCCCGCGAATGCGGCGATGGTGCAGTTCGTGTGGTTCGCCTTCGACGGCACCGCGCGCCGGGACGTGCTGATGATCGCCGGACACCACTTCGTGGTCGACGGCGTGTCGTGGCGCATCCTGATCCCGGACTTCGCGGTGGCCTGGTCGCAGCTGGTCGCGGGCCAGCCGGTGGCGCTGCCCGCCAACGGGACCTCCATGCGGCGCTGGGCGCACGCCCTCGTCGAGGAGGCTTCGGCCGCGGATCGGGTCGCGGAACTGCCGTTCTGGCAAGAGGTTTCGACGACTCCGGATCCGCTGGTGGGTTCGCGGGCCTTCGATCCGGCGGTCGACACCAACGCGACCGTGGAACGGATCCAGGTCACGCTCCCGGCCGATGTCACCGACGCGGTGCTCACGGCCGTCCCGGGCCAGTACCACGGCGGCGTGAACGACGGCCTGCTGTCGGCCCTGGCCATGGCGATCGCGAAATGGCGTGGGGAAAAGTCGGGTTCGTCCGCACTGATCCGGCTGGAGGGCCACGGCCGCGAGGAAGAGGTCGTCCCGGGCGCGGACCTGTCGCGCACGGTTGGCTGGTTCACCAGCGTCTACCCGGTGCGACTGGATCTCGCGGGCGCCGACCTGAACGACGCCTTCGACGGCGGAAACTCGGTGGGGCGCATCGTCAAATCGGTCAAGGAGCAGCTGCTGGCGGTGCCCGACAAGGGCCTCGGATTCGGCCTGCTGCGCTACCTGAACCCGGAGACCGGCGCGCAACTGCACAACGTCGGCCAGATCAGCTTCAACTACCTGGGCCGCGTCTCCGCCGGAGACGTGCCGGAGCAGCTGGGCGAACTGGGCTGGGTGCCCGTCGCCGACCTGGGCGAGGTATCCGGGCTGATGGATGCCGACATGCCCGCCAACGGCGTCGTCGACATCAACGCGATCGTCACAGACGGCGACGAGGGCCCGCAGCTGAACGCCACCTTCGCCTACCCGTCCGGGCTGCTGACCGCCGACCGGGTGCAGGAGTTCGCCGACCTGTGGGTCGCGGCGCTCACGGCGCTCGCCGGTCACGCGCGGCGTCCCGGCGCGGGCGGCTTCACCCCGTCCGACCTGGCGCTGGTCCGGGCCACGCAGTCCGATGTCGAGGGCTGGGAGCGGCAGTTCCCGGACCTGGTCGACGTGTGGCCGCTGTCCACGCTGCAGTCGGGCCTGCTGTTCCACGCCCTGCTGACCCAGTCGACCTTCGACGTCTACACCATCCAGGCCGTCGTGAACCTGGGCGGCACGCTCGACACCGCGCGGCTGCGGGTGGCGGCGCAGGCCGTCCTGCAGCGCTACCCGAACCTGCGGACCGCGTTCGTCGCCGACCTCGAGGGCGCCTCCGTGCAGGTGGTGCTGGACCGGGTCGAGGTGCCGTGGCGCGAGGTTGATCTCGCCGGTCTGCCCGCCGACCAGCGGCCGGCGGAGCTCGAGCGGCTGATCGCCGAGGACCGGGCGACGCACTTCGACCTGTCCGCGCCGCCGCTGCTGCGCTACACCGTGTACCGGCTCGCGCCGGACGAGTGGCAGCTGGTGATCACCACCCACCACATCCTGCTCGACGGCTGGTCCATGCCGCTGCTGATGCGGGATCTGCTGGTGCTGTACGCGGTTCGCGGCGACAGCTCGGCACTGCCGCGGCCGTCGTCCTACCGGACCTACCTCGGCTGGCTGGCCGGGCGGGACAAGCAGGAGTCGCTCGACACCTGGCGGCGGGCCCTCGCGGGCGTGGACGAACCCACCCAGCTGGCCCCGCAGACCACGCTCGACGAGACCTACGAGATCGGCAAGCGGGTCGTCGAGATCGACGCCGACCGCACGCAGCGCCTCAAGCGCCTGTGCGCCGAACTCGGGATCACGATGAACACGCTGGTGCAGGCCGCGTGGGGCGTGCTGGTCGGCCGCATGACCGGCCGCGACGACGTCGTGTTCGGCGCCACGGTCTCCGGCCGTCCGGCGGAGCTGCCCGGCATCGAGTCGATGGTCGGCCTGTTCATCAACACGCTGCCCGTGCGGGTGCGCATCGACGGCCACGCGACGGTCGCCGAGCTGCTGACCGGATTGCAAGGCGCACAGGCGGATCTGCTCGACCACCACTACGTGAGCCTGCCGGAGATCCAGCGGGCGGCGGGCATCGGTGCCCAGTTCGATTCGCTGCTGGTGTTCGAGTCGTACCCGGTGGACAAGGACGCGATCGCCGCGACCAGCTCCATCGACGGCATGTCGGTGCTCGACGCCGGGATCAAGGACGACACCCACTACCCGATCACGGTGATGGTCACCGCCGACACGACCGTGGTGCTGCAGCTCAAGCACCTGCTCAGCCGATTCACCGCCGACGAGGTGGAGTTGCTGGCCACGCGGCTGCTGCGGATCGTGGACGAGCTGCTGGCCGATCCGCGGGGCCGGGTCGCCGACATCGACGTCCTCGGCAATGCCGAGCGCGATCGAATCCTGGTGGAGTGGAACGACACTCGGCGCGAGGTCGCTCCGGAACTGCTGCTGGACGGCTACCGCCGCGCGGCCACCGCGCATCCGGATCGGGTCGCCGTGGTCTACGAGGGCGCCGAGCTGACCTATCGCGAGTTCGACGAGCGGGTGAACCGTCTCGCGCGGCACCTGATCTCGCAGGGCGTCGGGTCGGAATCGCTCGTCGCCCTGGGCGTCCGGCGTTCGCTCGACCTCGTGGTCGGGATGTACGCGGTGCTCACCGCCGGTGGCGCGTACGTGCCGCTGGATCCGGATCACCCGGCCGAGCGCATCGCCTATGTGCTGGAGACGGCGCAGCCGGTGTGCGTGCTCACCCGGACCGTGGACGAGGTCCCGGTGCCCGAGGGCATCGAGGTCCTGCACCTGGACACGCTGGACCTGAGCGATATCGACGCGAGCCCGGTGCGGCCCGAGGAACTGCTGCGCCCGGTGCGTGCGGAGAACCCGGCCTACGTGATCTTCACGTCGGGTTCGACCGGCCGCCCGAAGGGTGTGGCGGTGTCGCACTTCGCGATCCAGAACCAGATCACCTGGATGCTGGACGAGTACTCGCTCGGCATCGATGACGTGTACCTGCAGAAGACCGCCACGGTGTTCGACGTCTCGCTGTGGGGCTACTTCATGCCGCTGCGCGTCGGCGCGAAACTGGTCGTGGCCACCCCCGACGGCCATCGTGACCCGGCCTACCTGGCGGAAACCATTGCCGCGCAGGGCGTGACGTTCACCGACTTCGTGCCCTCGCTGCTCGCGGTGTTCGCCTCCGAACTCACCTCCGGCAGCGTGCCGACGCTGCGGACCGTGTTCGCGGCCGGCGAGGCGCTGCCGCCGGAGACCGTCGCGGCACTGCACGCGGTGTCGGACGCGGCCGTGCACAACGTCTACGGCCCGACCGAGGCGGCGGTCACCGTCACCCACTGGCCGGTGTCGGGCGCCGAGCGGCGCACCGTGCCGATCGGCCTGCCGCAGTGGAACACCCAGCTGTACGTGCTGGATTCGCGGCTGCGGCCGGTTCCGGCGGGTGTCGCGGGTGAGCTGTATCTCGCGGGTGACCAGCTGGCGCGCGGCTACGCGGCGCGCCCGGATCTGACAGCAGATCGGTTCGTGGCCAATCCATTCGGCACGAGCGAGCGCATGTACCGCACCGGCGACCTGGTGGTGTGGCGCGAGATCGACGGTGGGGCCGGCGCCCTGGAATACGTGGGCCGCACCGACTTCCAGGTGAAGGTTCGCGGCTACCGCATCGAACTGGGCGAGATCGACGCCGCGCTCACCGCGCACCCGGATATCGACTTCGCCGTCACGCTCGGCCGCAAGACCGAGGCGGGCACCGACATCCTGGTGTCGTACGTCCGCGCCGTGGCCGAGCACACCGTCGACGTGGCACAGGTGACGGAGTTCCTGTCCGGCCGACTGCCCGAGTACATGGTGCCGACGGCCATCGTGGTGCTCGACAAGATCCCGGTGACCGCGGTCGGCAAGCTGGACCGCGCCGCACTGCCGGATCCGGAGCTGGGCTCGCAGGAATTCCGCGCCCCCACCAGCGATATCGAGGCGACCATCGCCGAGGTGGTCGCGGAGGTGCTGGGCCTGGAGCGGGTCGGCGTGGACGATTCGTTCTTCGCGCTCGGCGGCGACAGCATCCTGTCCATCCAGCTGGTGTCGCGGGCCAAGGCCCGGGGCGTGGTGTTCTCCCCGCGCGACGTCTTCGAGCGGCGCACCGTGGCCGGACTGGCCGAGGTCGCCACCACCGGCGCCGACGCGGAGCGGCAGCGGCTGGCCGAACTGCCCGGCGGCGGCGTCGGCGACATCCCGGTGCTGCCGTTCATGGCGTCGGTGCTGGCGAAGTCGGATGCCTCGTCGTACCAGCGGTTCTCGCAGTCGATGACGCTGCGCCTGCCGGACGGCATCGACCGGGCGACCCTGGTCGCGACGATCGGCGCGGTCTTCGACCACCACGACGTGCTGCGTACGCGACTGGGCGGAGACGCCGAGAACGGTTGGGCCTTCGAGGCTCTCGACCGCGGGGCCATCGATATCGATGCGCTGGTCCGGCGGGTCGACGTCGCCGGTGATATCGACGACGCGGAGCTGTCGCGCATCGCGAACGCGGAATACGATGCGGCGCTGGACCGTCTGGACCCCGCGAATGCGGCAATGGTCCAGTTCGTGTGGTTCGCCTTCGGGGCGACAGACGCGACCGTGGCCGATGCGAACGCGGAGGGGACCGCGGGCACCGGCGGGCACGGTGACCGCCCCGGCGTATTGCTGATCGTGGCCCACCACTTCGTGGTCGACGGTGTGTCGTGGCGAATCCTTATCCCCGACTTCGCCGTCGCGTGGTCGCAGCTGGCCGCGGGCCAGCAGGTGGCGCTGCCCGCCAACGGCACCTCGATGCGACGCTGGGCGCACGCCCTCGTCGACTCCGCCGCGGAGCGCGAGCCGGAACTGCCGTTCTGGCAGCAGGTTTCGGCGACGCCGGATCCGCTGCTGGGATCGCGCGCATTCGATCCGGCGGTCGACACCAACGCGACCGTGGACTCCGTGCGGGTGAGCGTGCCCGCCGCGGTCACCGACGCGGTCCTGACCGCGATTCCGGGCCTGTACCACGGCGGCGTGAACGACGGTCTGCTGTCGGCGCTGGCCATGGCCGTCGCGAAATGGCGTGGGGAACAGTCCGGTTCGGCCGCGCTGGTCCGCCTGGAAGGCCACGGCCGCGAGGAAGAAGCGGTTCCGGGCGCGGATCTGTCGCGCACGGTGGGCTGGTTCACCAGCGTCTACCCGGTGCGGCTGGATCTCGCCGGCGCGAACCTGTCCGAGGCCTTCGCGGGCGGAGATGCCCTGGGCCGCATCGTCAAATCCGTCAAAGAGCAGCTGCTGGGCGTGCCCGGCAAGGGCATCGGCTACGGCCTGCTGCGGCATCTGAACCCGGAGACCGCCGAGCGGTTGGCCGATGCGGGCCAGATCAGCTTCAACTACCTGGGCCGCGTCTCCACCGCCGACGTCCCCGCGCAGTTCGCCGAGATCGGCTGGGTGCCGGTGGACGACCTGGGTGAGCTGTCCGCGGTGATGGATGCGGCGATGCCTGCCAACGCGACGCTCGACATCAACGCGATCGTCACCGACGGCGACGAGGGCCCGCAGCTGGGCGCGTCGTTCGCGTTCCCGAGCGGACTGCTGACCCGGGAGCAGGCTCAGGAGCTGGCCGACCTCTGGGTCGAGGCGCTCACGGCGCTCGCCGAGCACGCCCGCCGCCCGGAATCCGGCGGCCTGACCCCGTCGGATCTGCCGCTGGTGCGCGCCGCGCAGTCGGATATCGAGGTGTGGGAGCGGCAGTTCCCGGACCTGACCGACGTGTGGCCGCTGTCGAGCCTGCAGTCGGGTCTGCTGTTCCACGCGATGCTGAGCGCCGCGACGGTGGACGTGTACACCCAGCAGGCGGTCGTCGACTTCGACGGCGCCCTCGACCTGCAGCGGTTGCACAGCGCCGCGCAGGGCATGCTGGAGCGCTACCCGAACCTGCGCGCGGTCTTCGTCGCCGACTCGCAGGGCGAGCCGGTGCAGATCGTGCTCGACAAGGTCGAAGTGCCTTGGCGGGAGGTCGATCTCACCGATCTGCCCGAGGCGGAGCGGCGGCCGGAGCTGGACCGGCTGCTCGAGGCGGACCGCCTCACCCACTTCGATATGACCACCTCGCCGCTGCTGCGCTTCGCGGCGTACCGCACCGGCGACGCGGCGTGGCACCTGTCGATCACCGCGCACCACATCCTGTTCGACGGCTGGTCGATGCCGCTGCTCATGCAGGATCTGCTGGTGCTGTACGCGGTGCGCGGCGATGTCTCCGCGCTGCCGCGGGTGCCGTCGTACCGGAACTTCCTGGCCTGGCTGGCCGGGCGGGACCGGGACGCCTCGCTGCGGGCCTGGCAGCAGGCGCTCGACGGCGTCGACGGGCCCACCGTGCTCGCCCCGCAGCCGAAGTCGGAGGAGACCTACGAGGCGGGCAAGCAGGTCGTCCACCTCGACGCCGAGTACACCCGCCGGGTGGCGGATTTCTGTGCCCAGCTCGGCATCACGGTCAACACGCTGGTGCAGGCCGCGTGGGGTGTGCTGGTGAGCCGCATGACCGGTCGCGACGACGTGGTGTTCGGCGCCACGGTGTCGGGTCGCCCGCCGGAGCTGTCGGGTATCGAGTCGATGGTCGGCCTGTTCATCAATACGCTGCCCGTGCGGGTGCGCGTCGACGAGCAGGCGAGCGTCGCCGAGCTGCTGACCGGATTGCAAGGCGCGCAAGCGGATCTGCTGGACCACCATCACGTCGGCCTCCCCGATATCCAGCGGGCGGCGGGCATCGGTGCGCAGTTCGATTCGCTGCTGGTGTTCGAGTCGTATCCGGTGGACAAGGACGCGATCACCGCGGCGAGCGCGATCGACGGTGTGTCGGTGGTCGGCGCCGGAATGACCGGCGGCACGCACTATCCGCTGACCCTGCTGGTCAAGGCCGAGCAGACCATCGAGATCGTGCTCGAACACCTGCTGAGCCGGTTCAGCACCGGCGAGGTGGAGACGCTGGCGGTGCGGCTGCGGCGCATCATCGACGAGCTGCTGGCCGGAGCGGGCCGCCGGGTCCGCGACCTCGACGTGCTCGAGGCGGCCGAGCGGGATCGAATCCTGCTGGAGTGGAACGACACTCGGGAGCCGGTGGATCCGGAACTGCTGCTCGACGGCTATCGCCGTGCGGTGGCGGAGCACCCGGATCGGGTCGCGGTGGCCTACGAGGGTGCCGAGCTGACCTATCGCGAGTTCGACGAGCGGGTCAACATTCTGGCGCGTCGCCTGATCTACCAGGGCGTCGGACCGGAATCCCTTGTCGGCCTGGCCATCCGGCGTTCGCTGGATCTGGTCGTGGGCATGTACGCGATCGTGACGGCCGGTGGTGCGTACGTGCCGCTGGATCCCGATCATCCGGCCGAGCGCATCGCGCACGTGCTGGAGACGGCGCAGCCGGTGTGCGTGCTGACCCGGACCGCCGACGCGGTCGAGGTTCCCGATGGCGTCGAGGTCATGAACCTCGACACCGTGGACCTGGACGGATTCGACGGCACTCCGGTGCAGGCCGACGAACTGCTCGAGCCCGTGCATCCGGAGAATCCGGCGTACGTGCTGTTCACGTCCGGTTCGACGGGGCGCCCGAAGGGTGTGTCGGTCTCGCACGCGGCGATCAACAACCAGATCACCGTCATGCTGCGGGCCTACCCGATGACCGCCGAGGACGTGTACCTGCAGAAGACCCCGACGACGTTCGACGTCTCGCTGTGGGGCTACTTCATGACGCTGCGCGCCGGGGCGAAGCTGGTCGTGGCCACCCCCGACGGGCATCGCGATCCGCTGTACCTGGCGGAAACCATTGCCGCGCAGGGCGTGACGTTCACCGACTTCGTGCCCTCGATGCTGACCGTGCTCGCCGCCCACACCGCGCCCGGCGCCATGCCGACGCTGCGGACGGTGTTCGCGGCCGGTGAGGCGCTGCCGCCGGAGACTGTGACCGCGGTGCACGCGATCTCGGATGCCGCCGTGCACAACCTGTACGGGCCGACCGAGGCCGCGATCACTGTGGCGCACTGGACCGCCACGGGCACCGAGAGCCCGAGCGTGCCGATCGGCCGCCCGGAGGTCAATTCCCGCCTGTACGTGCTGGATTCGCGGTTGCGGCCGGTGCCCGCCGGGGTCGTCGGCGAGCTGTACCTGGCCGGTGACCAGTTGGCGCGCGGCTACATGCGGCGCCCGGACCTGACCTCGGATCGCTTCGTGGCCGACCCCTTCGGGGATATGTTCGGCGGCGGAGCCGGTGGCGGGATGTTCGGCGGCGGAGCCGGTGGCGAGCGCATGTATCGCACGGGCGACCTCGTGGTGTGGCGCGACGGTGGCGTGCTGGAGTACATCGGCCGCGCCGACTTCCAGGTGAAGTTCCGCGGTCAGCGCATCGAACTGGGCGAGATCGAATCCGTGGTGCTGGCGCATCCGTCGGTGAGCCAGGCGGTCGCCCTGGTCGTGCCGTCGGAGCTCGGCGACCAGCTGGTGGTCTACGCGGTGCCCGCACCGGGCGCCCGGCTCGAGCAGGCGCCGCTGCTGGAGGCGGCGATGCAGAGCCTGCCCGCCTATATGGTGCCGTCGCAGGTCATCGCGCTGGATGCGTTCCCGCTCAACGCGAGCGGCAAGCTGGATCGCAAGGCCCTGCCGAAGCCGACGTTCACGCAGCGGGAGTTCCGCGCGCCGTCCACGCCGATCGAGGAGATCGTCGCGGGCGTCTTCGCCGAGGTGCTCGGCGTCGAGCGGATCGGCGCCGACGACGACTTCTTCGCGCTCGGCGGCAACTCGCTGATCGCCACCCAGGTCATCGCGCGCGTCGGCGCCGCGGTGGGCACGCGGGTGCCGGTGCGGGCGCTGTTCGAGCGGTCGACCGTCACCGGATTCGCGGCGGCGATCGAATCGCAGACCCGCGACTCCGGCGCCCCGGCGCTGGGCAGTATCGAACGGCCGGAACGGATTCCGCTGTCGCTGGCGCAGCAGCGGATGTGGTTCCTGAACCGCTTCGATCAGGAGTCGGCGGCCTACAACGTGCCCATGGCGGTGCGGTTGACCGGTGAGCTGAACGTGGCCGCGCTGCGCGAGGCGATCGGCGACGTGGTGGCCCGGCACGAGGTGCTGCGCACGGTGTACCCGGAGGCCGACGGCGCACCCGTACAGGTGATTCTGCCGGTGGCGCAGGCGGTTCCGGAGCTGGAGCTCCGCACGGTCGCACCCGATGCGATCGAATCCGCGGTGCTCTCGGTGGTGTCGACCTCGTTCGACGTCACGAACGAGGTGCCGCTGCGGGTCGCGCTGTTCGAGATCGACGGTGCGGCGGGCGAATACGTGCTGGCGATGGTGGTGCACCACATCTCCGGCGACGGTTCCTCGATGGCGCCGCTGACCCGCGACGTGATGACCGCCTACGCGGCCCGCGCCGCCGGTGAGCCGCCGAGCTGGGCTCCGCTGGCCGTGCAGTACGCGGACTACAGCATCTGGCAGCGCGAGCTGCTGGGCAGCGAGGACGATCCGGAATCGTTGTCCGCCAAGCAGATCGCGTACTGGCGCACGGCGCTGGCCGACCTGCCGGACCAGCTGGATCTGCCGTCGGATCGCCCGCGCCCGGCGATGCAGTCGTTCGCCGGTGCCAAGGTCGGGGTCGAGATCGACGCCGAGCTGCACCGGGCGCTGAACGAGTTGGCCCGCGGCGAGAGCGCGACGCTGTTCATGGTCGTGCACACGGCGTTCGCGGTGCTGCTGTCGCGGTTGTCGGGGACCGAGGACATCGCGATCGGCACGCCGATGGCGGGCCGCGGCGAGCGCGAGCTGGACGATCTGATCGGCATGTTCGTCAACACCCTGGTGTTCCGCACGCAGGTGGACGCGGGCGCGTCGTTCGAGCAGCTGCTGGCGCGGCAGCGCGAGTCGGACCTGCAGGCCTTCGCGCACGCGGACGTGCCGTTCGAGCGGCTGGTCGAGGTGCTGAACCCGGTGCGCTCGACGGCGCACCACCCGCTGTTCCAGGTCGGTCTGTCGTTCCAGAACCTGGGCCGGACCAGCCTGGAGCTGCCGGGCCTGAGCCTGTCGGGCGTGGACTACGACACCCAGCTGTCGCAGTTCGATCTGCACCTGATCGTCTCCGACAGCTACGACGAGTCCGGCGCTCCGGCCGGTATCGGCGGCGTCCTCACCTACGCCACCGATCTGTTCGACGCCGCCACGGTCGAGCACTTCGCCGACCGCTTCGTGCGCCTGCTGCGGCAGATCGTCGCGGCGCCGACCACCTCCGTGGGTGATCTGGAGCTGCTCGCCGATGGTGAGCGCGCGAACCTGGTCATGGGCTGGAATGCGACCGGGCACGAGGTCGATCGGTCGCTGACGCTGGTGTCGCTGCTGGAGCGGACGGTGTCGTCGACGCCGGACGCGGTGGCGCTGGTCGGGCCGGACGGCAGCTCGGTCACCTACGCCGAACTCGGCGAACGGGTGAACCGCCTTGCCCGGCATCTGGTTTCGCTGGGTGTGGGTCCGGAGTCGCGGGTGGCGCTCGCCTTCCGCCGCTCGGTGGACCTGGTCGTCGCGATGTACGCGGTCTCGATCGCGGGCGGTGCGTACGTGCCGGTCGATCCGGACCAGGCCGCCGAGCGCGTCGGCTACATCCTGGAGACGGCCGACCCGGTCTGCGTCCTGACGACGTCCTCCGTCGTCGCTGCGGACGTCTCGGACAATGCCGCGGATCCCACCGGCGCGACGGGACCGGTCTTCGCCGGAATGACGGAGCGGCTCGTGCTGGTCGACCAGCTGGACCTATCGGCGGTGTCGGCGGTCGCGCTGTCCGACACGGATCGCGTTGCCCCGCTGCGTTCTGCGAACACGGCCTACGTGATCTTCACTTCGGGTTCGACGGGCCGCCCGAAGGGTGTGGCGGTGCCGCACGGCGCGATCGTCAACCAGTTGCTCTGGGAGACGGCCGAATTCGGCCTGACCGCGGACGACGCCGTGCTGCTGAAGACGGCGGCCACCTTCGACCTGTCGGTGTGGGAGTTCTGGACGGCCGCCGTGTGCGGCGGCCGCCTGGTGATCGCCACTGCCGACGGGCACCAGGATCCGGAGTACCTGAACGAGCTGATGCGCCGGGAGTCGGTCACGACCCTGCACGTCGTGCCGTCGATGCTGGACGCGCTGCTCACCGAATCCGGTGGGACGCTGTCGGATTCGCTGCGGCGGGTGCTGGCCATCGGTGAGGCGCTGCCGGGCGCGACCGCGCAGCGGTTCCGCCGCGCCAACTCGGCGGCGGGCCTGTTCAACCTCTACGGCCCGACCGAGGCGGCGGTGTCGATCACCAGCCACGAGGTCACCGACGCCGATGCGGTCTCGGTGTCCATCGGTGCGCCGGAATGGAACAGCCAGGTCTACGTGCTCGACGCCCGGCTGCGGCCGGTGCCCGTCGGCGTGCCGGGCGAGCTGTACCTGGCCGGTGCGCAGCTGGCGCGCGGCTACTTCGGCCGCCCGGATCTGAGCGCGGATCGGTTCGTGGCCAACCCCTTCGGGGCCGGGGGCAGCGACGGAGTCCGCGGCGCCCGGATGTACCGCACCGGTGACCTGGTCGCTTGGACCGCGAACGGCGAACTGGATTACCGCGGCCGCACCGACTTCCAGGTGAAGATCCGCGGCTTCCGGATCGAACTGGGCGAGATCGAGGCCGCGCTGCTGGCGCTGCCGGAGATCGCGCAGACCGCGGTGCTGGCGAAATCCGATGAGCGCCTGGGTGATCGCCTGGTCGCCTATCTGGTCCCGGCCGGATCCGAGGCGGCGACCGGTGAGCTGGATTCCGCCGGGAACATGGTGGCGATCGATACGGACCGGGTGCGGACCGCGCTCGCCGCGGCCCTCCCGTCGTACATGGTTCCCGCCGCGTTCGTGGTGCTGGAGGCGTTGCCGCTCAACGTGAACGGCAAGCTGGATCGCAAGGCGCTGCCGGAACCGGAGTTCGAGACCACGGCCTACCGGGCACCGTCGACACCGACGGAGCAGACGCTGGCCGAGGTGTTCGCCGACGTGCTGGGCCGCGAGGAGATCGGCGTCGACGACGACTTCTTCGCCGTGGGCGGCAACAGCATCCTGTCGATCCAGCTGGTGTCGCGGGCGAAGACGCGCGGCGTGCTGTTCGGCGCCCGGGAGGTGTTCGAGCACCGCACGATCGCCGGGCTGGCGGCCGTGGCGCGGCTGGGCACCGGCGAGGAGTTGGAGCTGCCGACCGGACCGCTGGTGCAGGTCGATCCGGCCGACGCCGTGGCGTGGGAGCGGACCTACCCGGGGATGACCGAGGTGTGGCCGCTGTCGCCGCTGCAGTCCGGTCTGCTGTTCCACGCCCTGATGACGCAGTCGAGCGTGGACGTGTACTCCCAGCAGGCGGTGATCGATTTCGCCGGTGACCTGGACGTCGAGCGGCTGCGGGCGGCGGGGCAGGCCATGCTCGACCGGTACCCGAACCTGCGGGTGGCCTTCACCACCGACACGGCCGGGCAGCCGGTGCAGATCGTGGTCGACGACATCGAATTGCCGTGGCGCGAGGTCGATCTCACCGATGTGGCGGCGGAGGACTCCGAGGCCGCGCTGCGGCGGGAGCTGTCGCAGGAGCGGGCGGCCCGCTTCGATATGGCCACCGCGCCGCTGCTGCGGTTCGCGCTGTTCCGCAGCACAGGCGACCGGTGGCGGCTGGCGATCACGGCGCACCACATCCTGTTCGACGGCTGGTCGATGCCGCTGCTCATGCGGGATCTGCTGGTGTTGTACGCGACTCGCGGCGACCGGTCGATGCTGCCCGACGCCGGGTCCTACCGGGACTTCCTGGCCTGGTTGTCGACCCGGGATCGGGAGGCGTCGCTGCAGGCGTGGGCGGAGGCGCTGTCCGGCGTCGACGAGCCGACGCAGATTGCGGCGCAACCGAAGTCGGTGGAGAGTTACGAGATCGCCAAGCTGGCAACCGAACTCGACTCCGAGCGCACGCAGCAGCTGACCAAGTTCTGCGCCGATCTCGGGATCACGGTGAACACCCTGGTCCAGGCGGCGTGGGCGGTGCTGCTCGGCCGCCTCACCGGCCGCGACGACGTGGTGTTCGGTGCGACGGTGTCGGGTCGCCCGCCGGAGCTGCCCGGTATCGAGTCGATGGTGGGCCTGTTCATCAACACGCTTCCCGTGCGGGTGCGTGTGGACGGACGGCGCACGGTCGGCGAGCTGCTGACCGGCCTGCAGCGCGAGCAGGCCGCGCTGCTCGACCACCACTACGTCGGCCTGACCGATATCGTGCGGACGGCCGGGCCGGCGGTGATGTTCGACTCGCTGCTGGTCTTCGAGTCCTATCCGGTGGACCGGGACGCGATCGCGGCCGCCAGTTCCATCGACGGCATGTCGGTGACCGGCGTCGATTTCGAGGGCGGCACGCACTACCCGCTGACGCTCATGGTGACCGAGGGTTCCGCGATCGGGCTGAACCTGGAGTATCTGACCAACCGGTTCTCCGCCGACGAGGTGGAGCGCCTGGCGAAGCGGTTGAGCTGGGTGCTGGAGGCGTTCGTGCGCGATCCGGCCACACCGGTCGGTGACATCGATATCGTCGATGCCGCCGAGCGGGCCCGCATCCTCGCCGAATCCGGTGTCACCGCAGCGGATTCCGGGGCCCAACCGGCCCGGGTCGGGGCGCGCACGGTGGCCAAGACGCTCGGCGCGGTCGTGGAGGAGGATCCGCAGGCTCCGGCGCTGCTGTCCGACGGCGCGGAAATCCCGTACCACGTGGTGGATTCGCGCTCGTCGCAGCTGGCCCGGGTGCTGATCACCCGCGGCGTGGGCCCCGGCGACGTCGTCGCGGTCACTCTGCCGCGCTCGGTCGACGCGGTGGTCGCGGTGTGGGCGGTGCAGAAGGCCGGTGCCGCGGCGCTGCTCGCCGAGGGTCTCTCCTTCGGTGAGATCGTCTCCGCCGGAGCCGGTTTCGGTATCACCCTGGAACCGGCGGCGAGTTCGGTGCGCTGGCTGGTGCCCTCGGATCCGAAGGTGCAGGCGGAACTGGCCGCGGCGCAGACCCACCCGGTCTCCTACGCCGACCGGGTGCGCCCGCTGCACGAGGACCACCCGGCCTTCGTGCTCCCGGACGCCGACGGCACCTGGCTCACCCTGACCCAGGACCAGGCCCTCGACCGCGCCGACGCCCTCCGCGAGGCGAATGACATCGACTACGAGTCGACCACGTTCACCACCGCCTCCGCGGGCCCCGCCGCGGTCTCGGAGTTCCTGTCCTGGACCACCGCGGGCGCCCTATCCGTCCTCCCGGGCGACGACGTCGCGACCGACCTGGAAGACGGCGAGGTCACCCACTGGTTCACCACCCCGGGCGAACCCACCGACCCCGCCGACAACGAGGTCCGCATCATCGCCCCGGAGTAAGCGCGATCCGGCCGGTGCGGGATGTGGAACAGCATCCCGCACCAGCCGGAAGTGTCGACTCCACCGAGTCGCTGCCCCACTCGACGGATGAGCTGGTTCGGGCTCAGGAAGCGCGAGTCAACTCGGCGAGTTGGTCGACGTACCAGCGCATCCACTCGGATTCGCCGGTTTCCTGGTCGAGACCGGCCAGCCCGGCGCTCAATACGTCGATTGCCTTGCGTCGATACTGTGGTCGACCGGATTCCGTGAGGAACTTGTACGCCAGCCCGCGTTGCAGCACAAGCAAATCCGTGCTGTGAAAGTACAACCACGGCGGAATCCGGTTCGGCTCCTCGGCAGCGCGTATCGCGTAATCGTCGGCTTCGTCCAGTTTTCGCTCGGCCTTCGCTGCTTCGCCGACGAGCGCATGGCCGCGTGCCTCCTGCTGAGCCGCTACCGCGAGTACTGCGGGGGACGCCTGTTTGTACCGACCGGCGGCTTCCGAAAGGCCGATCATCGGGCCGAATTCGTCTTCGGTCCACGCGCGGTGTCCCTTGGCGCCGAGCGTCGTCGAGATCAGGTCGGGGTCACCCAGCTCCACCGACCATTCCAGCATCCTGTCGTGCGCGACCCGGGCAATCGCATGTCGCTTGGTGGTCGTATTCAGCCAGCCCGTCAACTGCAACCATTGCGCCCCGACATTCAGCACCGCGGGACGAATCGCGCCGTGCGCTTCCCGGACCAGACGCTCTACGACACTCATGGTTTCACTGACCGCCGGAAGCACGGACTCCGAACCGACGGAATCATCAAGCTTCCGCCAAGCAGCCAGCATGACCGACAACTCGTCGAGAACCCTCCGATCAGTGCGCCTCGGATGCGCCGTGACATATGCCAGCCGTTCGGTGTCTATGTCACACAAGTCGGCCCGGGGCCGATCGGCTGCCAGACCCGACCGAATGGCAGGACCGACGTCCGCGACCGCGCATCGACCAATGTCGGAAAGTGCCGACTCGAACCGGGCGCGCTGCTCTCGATCCAGCCCGCGCAGAAGCGTGTCCATTCCCTCCGCGAATTCACCTCTGAGCGTGATGGATGCGCCTCGTGCTTCCCATTTGCGCACCACGCCTTCACTGAAGCCGGTTCGTTCTGCCAGCTGCGGCTGGGTCCACCGCAGCGCCTCGAGACGCAGCGCCCGCACCTCGACACCCGTCCACTTCGTCACGATGACCACAGCTGCGAACACCTGCCCCTTCGCGTCAATTACCCCGTACTACCAGCGTAGATGCTCCGTGGTGGTTGCGTGCCTTCGATTGTCGTAACCATCGCGGTAAGCTCGAATCAACTTGCTGCCGGGCTGATTCCGTAGCCCCCGATCTGCATGGACGGACAGGTGATCAGGTTATGAACGGATCTAGGACCACGGAGGCGGACGGATGGGTGGCCGAATGGCTTCTGCATGGCGGTTATATTCGAATACTGTTGGTGCGCAAGCAATCCAGTGCCGAAGCCTTGGTTTCGCTCCCACTCGCCAGCGCGCCCGATCTGGTGGAGGTGAGGGAGGATTTCCCTCATCTGGCTCTCTTGTGGGATGAGGTGCACAACCACTTCTGGAACACCTTCGGTCGTCAGGTCGATGGCGCTACCGACGCGTTCGGTAGGCGGGTGCGATGAACAACGAACCGGCAGATATGGCGACAGGAGAGCTGGCCGGATCGCGATACGAACGGCTCGTTTCCCGGGCTCGGCGAGGCGGCTACTACATGGCGTCAGAGCCCTTGCCGCCGTATCGGTGGATTCTGCACGATGTCGCCGACGGCGCACCCATCGTCAGCATGCACACGCTCGACGAGGTCGAACAGTGGCTCGACACCTGATATGCCTTGTGCGCAGTGAACTTCCGTGACACCGATGGTATGAGCAAAGCCAGCGAAGGGGCTACGTGGCGATATTCGCATCCGCTTCACTGTTCGCATCGCCAACCGCTGGTGACCGCTGGACCGCGGCCGACCTCGACCGCTTTCCGGAGAACGGGCTCCGATACGAGGTGATCAACGGCCAGCTCGTCGTGACCGCAGCCCCGGCACCATGGCATCAGGGCGTTCTGGCCGCGGCTTTGTTTGCGTTGGCAGATGCAGTGCCGGACGGTTTCTGGATACTGCCTGGTGTCGGTGTTTTGTGCGGTCAAGATGAACCGATACCGGATCTGATCGTCGGGACAGGTGATATTCCGATGGATGGTCACGGAATTCCCACGGAACAAGTCGTGCTGGCCATAGAGATCGTTGCCCCGTCAACCGAGTTACAGGACCGTCTGGTGAAGCCCGCTGTCTATGCCGACGCGGGCATCCCGAACTATTGGCGCGTCGAGACCAACTCGTTCAATGGACGCTTGCCCGGTGAGAGCATTCCGGTCCTGTTCGCGCACGAGCTGGGTGAGAACGGCGAGTACGAACTGACCCACCGCATCGCGGCAGGTGAACCGGCGACGCTGCGTTCGCCGTTCGAGTTCACGATCGACCCGGCAACGTTGCTCCGCTAGGTCGACTTCTCGCACCTCGAGCGCTTCCCGCACCGCTTGCAAGAGGTGCGGGAACCAACCAGGGGTGCGGGAAATGGGGGCTCAGCCTGGGCGGGTGTCGTTGCGCTGTAGTTCAGGCGGGCGATCCCTAAGGTGAGGGGTGCTTCTAGTGGAGGAGGGGATATGCGGCCGGAGACGTCGGCACTGCAGCTGAGTGGTTTGTACAAGAGGTTCGGTGGGCCTTGGGTGGTCGACGGGGTGGGGTTGACCGTGCCGCCCGGGTCGTTCTTCGGGCTGGTGGGGCCGAACGGGGCCGGGAAGACCACGACGCTGTCGATGGCGGTGGGGCTGCTGCGGCCGGATGCGGGGGAGTCGCACATCTACGGGTTCGATGTGTGGGCGGATCCGGTGCGCGCCAAGACGATCGTGGGGGTGCTGCCGGACGGGCTGGCGCTGCCGGAGCGGCTGACGGGGCGCGAATTGCTCACTTACACAGGACTTCTGCGTGGAATGCCCGCAGCGACGGTGGCCGAGCGGGCGCAGGAACTGCTCACTGTCCTGGAACTTACCGGAGCCGAAAACACCCTGGTCGTCGACTATTCCGCGGGTATGCGCAAGAAGATCGGCCTGGCGACGGCCCTGCTGCACGCGCCGAAGCTGCTGGTGCTCGACGAACCGTTCGAGGCCGTGGACCCGGTATCGGCCGGCACCATCCGCACCATCCTGCAGCGATTCGTCACCGCCGGTGGTTCGGTGGTGCTGTCCAGCCACGTGATGGCGCTGGTGGAGAACCTGTGCGACCGGCTCGCGGTGATCCACCGCGGTCAGGTGGTGAGCGCGGGCACGGTCGCCGAGGTGCGCGGCGACGGCACCCTCGAGGAGGCGTTCGTGCGGCTGGTCGGCGGCCGGGTCGGCGGCGAGGAGGGACTGTCGTGGTTGGCGTCCTGATCCGGATGCGCTGGCGGCTCACCGCCCGCTCGCTCAGCAGCGGCAAGACCGCCGCCGCATTCTGGATCGGCCTGGTCCTCGGGGTGATCGCCGCCGCGGGCACGGCGCTGCTGATGGCGCTGGCCGGGCACGGCTGGGACACCCGGGCCGCGATCAACGCCGCCGCCGCGCTCTACGCCGTCTGGACGCTGGGCTGGCTGTGCGGTCCGATCCTCGCGGGCAGCAGCGACGAAACGCTGCAGCCGGAACACTTCCGGCTGCTGCCGCTGAGTTATCGGCAGCTGGCGATCGGTCTGCTGGCTGCGGCCTTCACCGGGCCGGCGGCGGTGGTCAATCTGCTCGCCTTCGGTGGACTGGTGTTGCTCGCCGCCCAATTGGGTATCGCGGCAACGGTTTTCGCGATTGTCGGCGCCGTGCTGCAGCTCGTGTTCGTGGTGGTGCTGTCGCGGGTGCTGCTGGCCTGGATCGGCGCGGCGATGCGTTCGCGGCGCGGCCGTGACCTCGGCGTATTGCTGGCGGCGCTGGCGGGTCTCGCCTACTACCCGATGCAGCTGCTGGTGACCACCGTGGGCCCGAAGCTGGAGCATGCGTCGCGGCCGGTGGAGCTGGCCCTGCGGATTCCGCCGTCCGGGTGGGCGCCGTATGCGGTGGAGGCGGCCGCGCGGGGTCAGTGGTGGCTCGCGCTGCTGTGCCTGCTGGGCCTGGGCATGCTGTCGGCCGTGCTGTGGCAGGCGTGGGCGGTGCTGCTGCGCCGCAGGCTCACCACGACCGCCGCGCCCGCGGGCCCGGTCCGCGCGCAGGCGGGCGGCGGCCTGCTGGACCGGGCGGCCCCGGCGAATCCCGTGGGCGCCGTGGTGGTCAAGGAGCTGCGCACCTGGTGGCGCGACAGCCGCAGGCGGGCGGCGCTGCTGCCGCTCATGCTGATCGGCGTTGTGCTGCCGATCATCCTGTCGGTTCAGGGTGCGGGCGGAACGGTGCCGTTCGTGGGCACGTTCGTGGTGTGGATGGCGGCCATGGCCAGCGCCAACATGTACGCCTTCGACGGCACCGCGCTGTGGCACACGTTGGTGATACCCGGCGCCGTCCGGGCCGACGTGCGTGGCCGCATGATCGCCTGGGTGCTGCTGGTCGCCCCGCCCGCACTGCTGGTCACGCTGATCCTGCCCGGCGCGCTCGGTCGGCCCGGAATGTATCCGTGGGCGGTGTCGACCCTGCCGGTCTTCGTCGGCGTCGGGGTCGCCACGGCGATATTCCTGTCGGTGTACGCCGCCTATCCGCTGCCGCCGCAGCGCGGCAACCCGTTCGCGGGCGGCGGCGGAAATCCCGGCTGTGCCCGGGCATTGGTGCAGCTCGCGGTCGGTTTCGGGCAGTTGCTGGTGAACCTCCCGGTGATCGCGATCCTGGGAGTCGGTGTCTACCTGCAGAATTGGTTCGTCCAGTGGTGCGCGCTGCCGGTCGGCGCGGCGCTGGGATTCGCTGCCGCGGTCCTGGCCGCGCGCATCGCCGAGCGACGCCTGGAAGCCCGCGGCCCCGAGCTGCTGGCCGAGGTCAAACCCCGCTGACCCACCCTGCCGCACCCGTCGCCGGCGGGAAGCGTTACTACCCATCGGTACTCGAATGGCGTACTCGAGTCATCGCCGGAGTCGGGTAGTCCACTACTGCCGAATTTCGCGTTTCCGGGGTGCATGCTCGGAAACCGAGGGCAGTTCGTCGAGTCGCCAAGCTCCTGCGGGCCGGTGTCGTGACCAGACCCCGTGACTAGGAAGACAAGTGGATCAGATCCTGTATTGGAACAGTGTGGCGCTGGAATCGGATAGGTTGGCGCACACCGTAATTCGTCCTGGAGAGCGCGGTGTGCGAGGCCCGGCCGGGAGTTCCCGCGCACTGGCGATCACCCACCTCGCCATGCACGACGCCTACTTCGGCCTGGTGCCCGCTCCGCACGGGACCTATCTGACCACTCCGCCCGCAGCCCCGCCCGGCGCGTCGCCGGACGCGGCGATCGCGGTCGCCGCCCACACCACCCTCACCGCGCTGTACCCCGCGCAGACCGCGCAGCTGGACGCCGCCCTGCAGCGGGCCGGGTTGCACGGCCCGGGCATCGGCACCGGAAGTACCTACGGCCTGGCCGTCGCGCACGCGATGCTGTCGGCCCGCAGCACCGACCCGGACCTCGGCGATGCCGACTACCACCCCGAGCCCGGCGCCCGGAAACACCGTGCGGATCCGGCGAATCCGGGCCAGGGCTACTACGCGCCCCGGTACGGTGCCCGCTCGCGCTGCTTCGCCGTGACCACCCGCCACACCCTCGACGCCCCGCCCAAGCGCACCGACCCTGCCTACGAGGAGGCGCTGCGCGAGGTGCGCGGCAAGGGCATCGCGACCGAACGGATCGGCACCCTGCCGCAGGGTGTGTCCCCGCGCAGTCCGGAGGAGACCCTGATCGGTCTGTTCTGGGGGTACGACGCGGCCGAGGGCATCGGCACCCCGCCGCGGCTGTACAACCAGATCGTGCGGACGGTCGCCGCCGCCCGGCCGCAGCGGCTCGCGCGGAACGCCCGGCTGTTCGCGCTCGTCAACGCCGCCATGGCGGATGCGGGCATCCTCGCCTGGGACGACAAATACCGGCACAACCTGTGGCGCCCGGTGCTGGGCATCCGCGAGCACGATCCGTCGGTCGGGCCGAAAAGTGTTGTGGCGCAGGGTCTGGACCCGCAGTGCGATCCCTTCTGGCTGCCGCTCGGTGCGGCGCGCACCAACGAGCCCGGCGCCGCGCCGTTCACGCCGCCGTTCCCGTCCTACCCTTCCGGCCACGCCGCGCTCGGTGCGGCCGCCCTGCAGATAGCGCGTCGCTTCTTCGGCGCCGGTACCGACGGTCCCGACGATCTCGCGGACGGATCGGTGTTCGTCTCCGACGAACTCAACGGCACGACCCTCGACCGGCACGGCGTACAGCGCCCTCGGCACGCGCGCACCTTCCCCGGCGGCCTGTGGCAGATGATCGAGGAGAACGGGCGCAGCCGCGTATTCCTCGGCGTGCACTGGATTTTCGACGCCTTCGCCGTCGACGCCGCGGGCCGCATGGACCTGGCGCAGAACATAGGCGGAGTCCGCCTCGGCTTGGACGTCGCCGGGGACATCTGGGCGAACGGGCTGAAGCAGGCGGACGCCGCGGGCCCGCGCCGGTCCTGAAGTGTCAGGTGTTGTCGTGATTGATTGCGGCGGTTACTCGTTCGGCCAGGGCGCGGAGGTGATCGATGAGTTCGGGTGGCTCGTGGACTCGGAAGCCGAAGCCGAAAAGACCGGTGTAGACGGCCAATTCGTCCAGGGAGTTGGAGCCCGTGTGCAGCAGGCAGGTGCGTTCGTCGACGGCCTCGACGACTCCGATGGTCGGCGGGATGCGCTCGGCGGCCTCCGCCACCGGCACCTCGAGGGTGATGCGTGCCTGATAGCGGTAGGCGGCGGTGCTGACTCCCCGCGAGACGAGGTCGGCCACATCGAGATCGGGGGCCTCGCGCGGGGTGAAGCGGGGGCCGTTGGGGATTCGCGGCTGCAGCCGATCGACCCGGTAGGTGCGCCAATCCTCGCGGTCGGTATCCCAGCCGACCAGGTACCAGTGCCGCCCGGTGTGCACGAGCCGGTGCGGTTCCGCGGTGCGGCGGATATCGCTGCCCCCGTGGGTGCGGTAGTCGAACCGCAGTTGCTCGCGGTCGCGGATCGCCGCGGCGATGGCGGTGAGCGTATCCGGATCGACGGGCGCGGTTCCGGCGGGCACCGTCACCGTCGCCGCCTGCAGCGCGGTGATCCGATGCCGCAGCCGCGACGGCAGCACCTGCTCGACCTTGGCCAGCGCCCGCAGCGAACTCTCCTCGATGCCGGTGATGGTGCCGCCCGCCGCGGTGCGCAGCCCGACCGCGACGGCCACCGCCTCATCGTCGTCGAGCAGCAGCGGAGGCAGTTTCGCACCGGCGCCGAGCCGATAACCCGCCGCACCGGCCACCGCGTGGACGGGGTAGCCGAGGGTGCGCAGCTTGCCGATATCGCGCCGCACCGTCCGCACGTCGACCTCGAGGCGTTCGGCCAGATCCGCACCGGTCCAGTCGCGAGGAGTCTGCAGCAGCGACAGCAGCCGCAACAGCCGAGCCGACGTTTCGATCATGCCCACCATCCTGCCCCACACCTAGGACGAATCCGGCCCTAGCCCGTTCGGGCCCACCACCCATCCCGCGCTCACTCATGCCATGCAGGGTGCGCCAACGCACACAGGGGTGCGTTGGGAACCTCTGCGGCGGGCCGACGCCCCTAACCCAGCGCACACCCGTGGCGCGCACCAGCGCTCGCCGCACCCCCTGCGTGTTCCCGCACCCACTGCATGGCCCTGTAGGGGGTGCGGGAATCGGCAAGGGGTGCGTGAACGCGCCCTCTACAGGGCTCCGGCGGCGAGGGCGGCTTTCCAGCCGCCGTACTCGCTGATGTTCTTGGCGGAGGCGGTCGCGGCTGGGTCGCAGCCGAAGCCGGTGGTCCAGGTGCCGTCGTCGAGTTCGACGGCGCCAAGCTGCATCGGTGCGGGGAGCGCGCTCAGGAAGCGGCCGAGGGCGGCGGGGGACAGCAGCCAGCGTTCGCCGGCGACGGAGACTCCGGGCTCGCCGTCGGGGCGTCGGGTCACGGCCGGTTTGGGCGGAGTGGTGTCGAGTGCGCCCAGCCGGTAGCGCGGCGCGGTGCGGACGGGTCCGGCCCACCGGGCGCCGAGCTCGGTGAGCTGGTGTTCCAGCGGCTGCCCCCGCAGATGCGCGCCGAAGACGATCAGCTCCTGCACCGGCGCCACCCGCGACGGCCACGCCGAATCGATGGGTTCGACAAAGCCTTTGTCGCCGTTGGGAATCAGAGCAGCGATATCCAGTGCGACGGCATCGTCGAAGGCGCGGCCGAATACTGTGACACCGAACTGGGCATCACCGGCGGTACCGGCCGGGACGGCGACCGCGCACAGATCGAACAGATTGCAGAAGTTCGTATACGTCCCGACCCGGGAGTTC
This sequence comes from Nocardia mexicana NBRC 108244, assembly GCF_001613165.1. Lineage (GTDB taxonomy): Bacteria > Actinomycetota > Actinomycetes > Mycobacteriales > Mycobacteriaceae > Nocardia > Nocardia mexicana. Next base: position 39,597 of record NZ_BDBV01000019.1, on the reverse strand, counting down.
ACTCCGACCGGGTCGGCCTCCACCTCCGCGATGGTCGGATGCAGCGGGGCAGTGGGAGTGAGCAGGGCGTCGGCGCCGAGCAGGCCGGCCATCGCCCGCGCGCGCAGCCGCTCCAGCTCGGCAAGATCCGACACCAGCCGATGGGCGGGAATATCGCGGGCCGACCGGATGATCGCTCCGACGGTGGGATCGATCGACTCCGGATGCGTGTCGACGAATTCGCCGACCGCGGAATATCTTTCGGCAACCAGCGCACCGTCGTACAGCAGCCGCGCGGCCGCCAGGAACGGTTCCGGATCGACGGTGACAATCTGCACGCCCCGTTCCCGCAACGCGTCGACGGTGCGCTCGAACGCCTTCTGCCACAGCGGATCCAGAGCATCGAGGGAATCGAACACCGCGACTGTGGGTTTCGGCGGCGCGGCCAGCCGGGTGTCCGTCGGCCAGGGACGGTCGGTGGCGGCCGCGAGCGCACCCATCGCCCGGTCCGCCGAGCGCAAATCCGCGGCGAAGATCGTGACGCAGTCGTAGGAGCGGCACGCGGGCACCACCCCTTCGGTGCTGATCACCCCGACGGTCGGTTTGATGCCGACGATCCCCTGGAAAGCGGCTGGGACGCGGCCCGATCCCGCGGTGTCGGTCCCGATCGCGATATCCGCCTCGCTCAGCGCCACCGCCACCGCCGAGCCCGAACTCGAACCGCCGGAGACGAATTCGGGCCGCAGCGCGTTGGGAACCGTGCCGTAGGGGGATCGGGTTCCGACCAGTCCGGTCGCGAACTGATCGAGATTGGTCTTCCCGACCACCACCGCCCCGGCCGCGCGCAGCGCCGCGACCGCGGGCGCATCGTGACTCGGAACATACGCATACTCGGGACACGCTGCGGTCGTGGGTATTCCGGCCACATCGACGTTGTCCTTCACTGCCAACCGCAATCCGGCGAGCGGGCCGCGGGCCTGCGCGATGTCGGCCGCCACCTCTTCGTCCGGCCGTCGGTGAATCCACACGCTCATGCTTTGCTCCTCGTGCTGTTCGTCGCTACCCATGCAAGTACCACGCGCGGCGTCTGCGGCTGCGGTTGTCCCGATGTACCTCGTCATCCCCGGTACGTTCGGCCGCGATCAACCGAGCACACGACGACCGTCACCGCCTCGACTCCGTCAGCTCACCCGCGGCCCGCCAGGAATTGCGCTCGGCGGCGAATGCTTCGGCCTGGCTGCCGCGGAACTCGGCGATGGAGTCCGCGTTGCTGTCGAGAAATCGCTTGTGGTCGGCCAGCCGGAACTCACCGTCTTCGGCACGCAATTCGCCTCGCCCGGCGGCGAAATCGGCGCGCAGGTCCAGCAGTTCGTCGTTCGAGACCGGATACCAGCGGATGCGGTCGAAGTACCGCAGCAGCCAGGGATCCTCGTCCCATCCGTCGCCGGAACGACGGGATTCGTTGAAGGACCGATGATTCCACACCTGAGTGGTCCTGCCGACGAACTGGTACCCACCGGGTCCCTCCATCCCGTAGATGCACAGGTAGGCCCCGCCGATGCCGACCGCGTTCTCCGGCGTCCAGGTGCGGGCGGGGTTGTACTTGGTGGTGACCAGGCGATGGCGCGGATCGGTCGGGGTGGCGACCGGGGCGCCCAGGTACACGTCGCCGAGCCCGAGCACGAGGTATTCCGCGGCGAATACGGTGTCGAAAACCTCCTGCACGGAAGGCAATCCGTTCATCCGCCGGATGAACTCGATATTCCACGGGCACCACGGCGCATCTGCCCGCACGCCGTGCATATACCGGGTGATGGCCTCGCGGGTCGCCGGATCGTCCCAGGACAGCGGCAGCTGCACGGTCCGGCTGGGCACCACGAGTTCATCGGACGACGGCAGGACCGATTCGGCCTCCGCCAGCAGGCGGAGCAGTTTCGCCGTGGACAGCCGCTCCGGATCGGCGCGCACCTGCAGCGACCGCACCCCGGGCGTGAGCTCCGTGATACCGGGTTCGCATCGCCGCAGCAGGTGCTCGTGCAACGCGTGCACCCGCGCCCGCAGGCCGAGATCCAGTGTCATATCGCCGTATTCGACGAGCACGCCGTCGTCGCCCGCGCGGCGATAGGTGACGGCGGTGGCATCGTCGGCCTCGCCGCGGGCCAGGACGCCGTCGTCGCCGTCCCCGTCGGTCGACAAGACGAACGGCCAGCCCGCACGCCGGGCGGGCCCGAGTGCATGCGGCGAGGCCGCGCGATCGGCCCGCACCGCGACGAATCGCACCGTATCCCCGGGAGTCAGCTGCCCGAGCTTCCACCGGTCGGCGGCGACGACGGTGACCGGGCAGACGAATCCGCCCAGGCTCGGGCCGTCGGGTCCCAGCAGGATCGGGGTGTCGCCGGTGAAGTCCAGCGCACCAACGGAATACGCGTTGTCGTGGATATTGGAGGGATGCAGCCCGGCCTCGCCACCGTCGGTGCGCGCCCACTGCGGCTTCGGCCCGATCAGCCGCACGCCGGTGCGGTCGGAGTTGAAGTGCACCTCGTAGTCGGTGCCGAGAATCGTGTCGAAGTCGCTGCGGGTGAAGAACTCCGGCGCCCCGTGCGGGCCCTCGGTGACGGCCAGCTCCCATCGGCGGGTGAACACCGGTTGGTCCTCCGTCGGAACGGCGGTGGCGACACCTCGGTGGCTGCGGCCCACCGGGAGCACATCGCCCGCGCGCAGCGCGTTCCCGGTATCTCCGCCGAACTTGCCCAGTGTGAATGTCGCTGCACTGCCGAGATATTCGGGTACATCGATGCCCCCGGCCAGCAAGACATAGCACCGCATCCCCGGTCCGGTCACAGCACCGATATCCAGCAACCCACCGGCCGGGACCTCGACGGGACGCCACTGTGGCACGGGCACACCGTCGACGGTGACCGCCGCCGCGGCTCCGGTCACGCACACCCAGGTGCGCGCGGCGAACCGCAGTGCGGGCCCACCCAGCGTGCACTCCAGACCCGGTGCGCCCTCGGCATTTCCGACCGCGCGATTCCCGAGCCGGAACGACAGGTCGTCCATCGGCCCCGACGGCGGCACGCCCACATGCCAATACCCGATCCGCCCCGGCCAGTCCTGCACGGTCGTCATCATGCCGGGCCGAACGACCTCGAGTCGGTGCCCGGCGTCGGCCGGATGCCGAACCGGATCGGAGCCTGGCGCGCCGGATAGGGCACCGTGCACACCGCCGTGCGAGGCGACGGCCCCTGACCCGCCCGGCGCAGCCCCGGCAGCCGTGGTCCGAGCGGTGTTGTCCGGGTGTGCCCCATCCGTAGCGGCGGGCAGGACGGTGCCGGTCGTATTGCTTGGGTTCATGACTGGGCCTCTCTGAGGTCGGCGGACGGGTGGCCTGCACTCGGAACGACGCGAGCGACAACCGGCGGCCGGGCGCGAGATTGCTTGTGGTGCAAGGCGCCACGTCAGCGCGTGACGACCATCCGCACCGGCGTGGGATCGAATCCGTTGCAGGGATTGTTGATCTGCGGGCAGTTCGACACCAGCACCAGCGTGTCCTGCTCGGCCCGGAGCGTGACCTTCTTGCCGGGCGCCGACAGCCCGTCCACGATGCCGAGGGTGCCGTCGGCCTCCACCGGGACGTTCATGAACCAGTTGATGTTCGACACCAGATCCCGCTTGCCCAGGCCCCACTTCAGGGCCTCGGTGAGGAAGTTCTCCACGCAGGCGTGCTGGTGGCGGGTGTGATGGCCGTAGCGCAACGTATTCGACTCCTGCGAACACGCGCCCGCGACGGTGTCGTGGTTGCCCACCTCGTCGGCGATCACCGTCATGAGCGCCGCCCCCGAATCCGTGCGCAGCACACTGCCGGTGGTGAGGAAGATATTGCGCTGTGCGGCCACGGTGGCCTGGGCGCTGTAGCGATCGGTGTGGTCGGCGGCCGAGTACAGCAGACAGTCCACGGCTTGATTGCCGTGCAGGTCGATGATCTCCAGCCGATCTCCGGCAGCCACCACCGCCGACCACGGCGCACGGGCGGGAACGGTCTCGTCGAGGACGAGGGTCCGCGCGGCGGTATCCGCGTGCCCCGCGAGCCGGTTCCGATGAGCATGCTGAGCGTGTGTCATGAGTGCGCCTCCCGGGTGCGTGCGGCGTGCCAGGCTTGTTCGGTGTTCTCGGCCGCGCGCAGATACTCCGGATCCGTATTATGCTGCCGCGCAAGCGCTTCCGGTGCATGCCAGGCGACGATTTCGAGATCGGTCGGGGGAGTCGGGTCGAGCGGATGTGCGGCATTGGCGACCAGCAGCGTCACCGGAAGATGCGTCAAGAGATCGACCGCGGCGCCGGAGCCCGCACCGCCCGTCGCCACGACGGCACCGTCGGACTCGACCCGCGCACCCCGGAAGAACGACACCGTGGGACCGATATCCCGCGGCGCCAGACCGTGTTTGGCACCGGCCAGCCGCAGCGCCTGCCGCGCCGCCGCACTCGGCCCGCACAGCGCATCGTGCCGTCCCGACGAATCCGCGACGATCGTGGCCAGCACGCGCCCCTGATCCGACAGCAGCGGATGTCCCACGCCGAGATACGCCTGCCACGGCACCTTCACCGTATCGGCGACATTCAGCCGTTCCCAGGGCGATTCGGGCCGCACCAGCAGCACGTGCGCACACGCCGCCCCGTCCGGATCCCGCAACCGCACCCGGGTGCCACGGCCCAGCACCACGTTGACGTATCCGTCGGCGGGAACCCGTTGTGCGAAGGTGACTTTCGACGCGTCGACACCGCCGGGCAGTTCCGGCCCGGCGATCGCCGCCGCGTCCGCCTGCGCACGCGCATGTGCGCGCGCGGCGGTGGTCGATGCCGTACCTGTCATCGGAATTTCCCTTCTCGAGAAGTGTGTGAGCGCCTCGCGGTCGCTGGGTCGGGAGTTGCGGTATCGCGGGGGTCGGGCGGATCGTCACCGCTGCCCGCCCGACCCAACCGGCGTTCGACCGCGGCGGCGATCAACAGGGCGAGCGCGGGGCGCCCGAATATGGTGGGCCGCGGCGATTCCGGCGCAGAGGACTCGTTCGCGCCCGACGTACCGGCCGAACCGAGGGTGCTGCGTCGGAAGATCCTCCGCATCGCCGAGACCGCACGCGCGGTGCGTCCTTCCGGCGTTCCGTGGTCGGCGCCGCTCCGCTGGCTCATGGGCAAGCTCCGTCGCACTGTCACGCGGGCTGGATCGCGGGAACCGACCTGCGCGCCGGACGGATCACGGCGATCCGATACACCACCATCCCGACCACGACGGCCAAAGCGACGAAAAGCGGTGCGGCCCAGAGCATCCACCACCCACCGCCGTCGGGTGCGTACACCTCCTGTCGCGGCCAGGCGAGGTTCACCGACATGACGACGCCCCACACCACCGCGAGCGCATTGAGCGGAATCCCGAAGCGCCCCAGCGTGAACAGCCGCTCGGGCACCGCGGGATCGGCGATCGCCCGGCCGGTCAACCGGCGCATCAGCAGGGGAGCGGTGACGAGCAGGTATGCCAGATAGAACGTCACGATCCCGACGCTGGCGAGGGTGGCGAAGATGGCCGCATTGCCGAGATTGACCAGTAGCAGCGCGATCCCGGCCGCACCGACCACCACCGCCGGCAGAATCGGGGTGCCGAAGCGCGGGTGTACCACCGCCAGCCGCTGCGCGAACGGCAGCTTCCCGTCGCGGGCCATCGAGAACAGCAGTCGCGAGGCGGCCGTCTGAATGGCCAGCGTGCACACCAGAATCGCGACCGCGACGCAACCCAGCAGCACCGTGCCCGCGGGCGTCGACAGCTTGGCCGAGATCACATAGGCCAGCCCCTCGCTCGCGAGTCGGCCGTCGTCGAGGCTGGGCGCGGCCATCAGCGCACCGAGCAGCATCAGCACCCCGCCGATCCCGGATACCGTCAAGGCGCTGAGGATCGCCCGCGGCGCGACCCGGCGCGGGTTCTTGGTCTCCTCGGAAAGCTCACCGGCGGAACCGAATCCGACCATGACGTAGGCGGCCATCAGGCCGGATACCAGGAACGCGGCCCAGTACGGCCCGGGTCCCGCGTGACCGGTTTCCAGCACCACCGACGGCCCGCGATCGGCGTGGCTGAACAGCACCGCGACGGTGGCGAGCACGCCGACGATCTCGACGGTGACACCGATGGTGTTCAGCCGCGACATCCATTCGATGCCCACCGCATTGACCGCGGTCGTGATCGTGAGCAGCACGCTGCCGAGCAGTACCGCGTTCATCGCCCCCGACCGCGAGGTCAGCGCCGGGTCGTCGCCGACGATCTGGAATCCGCTCCAGATCGACGGCAGCACCACCTGCAGCGCGATCGCCGCCGCGGCGGCCGTCAGAATCTGCGCGATGATCATCATCCAGCCCGCGAACCAGCCGACTGTCTCGCCCGCCAGCCGCCGCGACCACTGGTAGATCGATCCCGAAATCGGGTAGCGCGCGGCCAGTTCGGCGAAGTTCAACGCCACCAGGAACTGCCCGGCGAATACGATCGGCCAGGTCCAGAAGAAGGCGGCGCCGCCGAATCCGTAACCGAAGCCGAAGAACTGGAAGATCGTGGTGAGGATGGAGACGAAGGAGAACCCGGCCGCGAACGAGGCGTAGCGGCCGAGCTTGCGGTGCAGTACGGGTTCGTAGCCGAATCGTTCGAGGTCGGCGCTGTCGGTACTGCCGCTGTGCGCGGGTGGGGCGAGGGTGGTGGCCATGGGCGGGTGTCCTTCGGCGTCGTGGCCAATATCTATCGGGTGAAAGTTTTGCAATCGCGAACTGCGTGGTGGTGACGGTGATGTATCGGTCCCGTGCCGCCGGGTAACTTCTGTGTTGCCGAAGTTTCTGTCGAATGACAGAAATCTCACGGCCGCGGACGCGCCGAAATTCGGGATCGGCGATAGGCAAGAATGGAGCCGTGACGCAACTCGGACCCGGCCGCCCGCGCCTCGAGCCGCGGCGTCGCCAGGGGCAGACGCCGCGCGCCGAGATCCTCGATGCCGCCGCGGAATTGTTCACCACCAAGGGTTATGCGAGCACCTCCACCCGCGGTATCGCCGATGCCGTCGGTATCCGGCAGGCCTCGCTCTACCATCACTTCTCGGCCAAGGACGACATCCTCGACGCGCTGCTGGACGAAACCGTCACCGGCCCACTGGAATTGGCGGGCAGGCTGCGTGATCGGCCGGAGTCTCCGCAGGTGCGGCTGTATGCGCTGGCCTGGTTCGACGTCCGCCAATTGTGCGCTGCCCGCTGGAATCTCGGTGCGCTGTACCTGCTGCCGGAGCTGCGCTCGGAGCGGTTCGCCGCCTTCCGGCTACGCCGCGAGGAGCTACGCGGGCACTACGAGCAACTGGCCGGTGAGGTGATCGGCGCCGCCGACGGGCCCCATGTGAGCGGGGCGCAGGTGCTGCCCTTCCGGCTCGTGGAGAGCGTCATCAACATCCGTTCCGACGAAGGGTCGTCGCCGGAATACGCCGATCGGCTGATCCCCGACGCCGCGCTGCACATGCTGGGCTGGTCCGGCGACCAGGAAGCGATCCGCACCGCCGCCGACAGTTTGCTGCAGCACCTGGCCGATTCCTGACCCGCTCGCCTACCCGACATCTGGCGAATATCGGGCAAACAACTCGTAGACTGGTGGCGCACGAGGTTCTTCGACGGCATTCCCAGTCGACGGTGGGAGTTGTGCATGACGGACGTGGAGCTCGATTCGCCCCTGCAGCAGGGCCGCAGGCGCTGGTACGCGCTGGCGGTGCTCGCGCTGGGCCTGTCCATGGTGGTCCTCGACGGCACCATCGTCGGCGTCTCGCTGCCGGTGATCATCCGCGACCTGGGCCTCGGCTTCACCCAGGCGCAGTGGGTGAACAGCGTCTACGCGGTGGTCTTCGCCGCGCTGCTGATCACCGCCGGCCGCCTCGGCGACCGGCTGGGCCGCCGCAAGATCTTCGCCGCGGGTGTGGTGCTGTTCGTCGCGGGCAGCCTGCTCGCGGCCGCCGCGGACGATCCGTCGACGCTGATCTGGGGCCGCATCGTGCAGGGCATCGGCGGTGCGGGCGTGCTGCCGGGCACCCTGTCGACGGTCAACGCGATCTTCCGCGGCCGCGACCGGATCATCGCCTTCGCGGTCTGGGGTTCGGTCATGTCCGGGATGGCCGCCGTCGGGCCGCTGCTCGGCGGCTGGCTGACCACCAGTTTCACCTGGCCGTGGATCTTCCTGGTGAATCTGCCGCTCGGGCTGGTGGTGCTGGCGGGGATCGTGCTGTTCGTGCCGGAGACCAGAATGCGCGCCCGCGCGCACGGTCTGGACGTCGACGGATTCCTGCTCAGCGCGGCCGGTTTCGCGCTCGTGGTGTTCGCGCTCATCGAGGGACAGACCTACGGCTGGTGGAAACCGCTGCGCGAGTTCCACCTGTTCGGGCTGACCTGGTCCACGCGGGCGGCGAGTTCGCCGATTCCGCTGCTGTTGCTGCTGGGGGTGGCGCTGCTGGTGCTGTTCGTGTTCTGGGAACGGCACCGCGCCGAGGTGAATCGCTCTGCGCTGCTGGACCTTTCGCTGTTCCGCATCCGGGGGTTCCGGTGGGGCAACACGGCCGCGTTCGCCGTCGCGCTGGGAGAGTTCGGCCTGCTGTTCGTGCTGCCGCTGTTCATGGTGAACGTGCTCGGAATGTCCACGCTCCGAAGCGGTCTCGTGCTCGCCGCCATGGCGCTGGGCGCCTTCCTGGCCGGTGCCGCGACCGAGGGGCTGGCGCGGTCGTTCGGCCCGGTGCGGATCGTGCGGATCGGCCTCGCGATCGAGGTGGTGGCCGTGGTGGTGACCGCGCTGTTCATCTCGCCGGACGTGTCGGCGTGGCTGCTGGCGGTCCTGCTCGCCTGCTACGGCGTCGGGCTCGGGCTGGCCTCGGCGCAGCTCACCGGCACCGTGCTCGCCGGTGTTCCGCCCGAGGCGTCCGGGCAGGGCTCGGCAACCCAGTCCACGGTGCGCCAGGTCGGCTCCGCCCTGGGAGCGGCGGTACTCGGTGGGGTGCTGTCGGTATCGCTGGGCCGCCTTCTGCCGGACCGGCTGGGGGAGGTGCCCGGCCTGCCGGACCGCGCCGCCGACGAGGCCGCCGCGGCGACCCGCGAATCCGCCGGCGGCGCCATCACCGCCCTGCGCGACCACCACGGCACCCAGGAGGTGGTCGACGCCCTGTCCCGCGGTTTCGCCGACGCCACCCGCTTCACCATGCTCGGCGCCGCGGTGTTCCTGCTTCTCGGCTTCCTCGCGGCGACCCGAATCCCTATGCGCGCCTCGGGCATTCCGGACAGTGACGCCGAAGCGCCCAGCGGCACAGAGGGTTCCGAGCGCAAGTAGCGTTGTGCCGAGGCCGGTCTGCGCAATCCGGGGCCTTCCTCGTATCTCCTGGCCGGGCGGTCTTCGGATTCCGATCCACGATCGGGCCGGTCGATGCGTGGTCTACCAGTCGATCAGGCCGAGTTCGTGCAGCCGCCGGAACACCAGCATCGAGCCCGGGGCGACGTGCTCCATGGCGGCGTATTCACCGCCGGTGAAGTAGCGCAGCTCGGCGACCTCGCTGGTGGGCCGCGGGTCGCCGGTCAGGTCGGCGGTGAAGCAGGTCATGTGCAAGGGGGTGCCCGGCGCGTGGCCGAACGCCTGGCACTCGAAGACGCCCAGCTCGCGATAGGCGGCAACGCCGACGCCGAGTTCCTCCCGCACCTCGCGATGCAACGCTTCCACGGGCGTCTCGCCGGGATCGATCTTCCCGCCCGCCATATAGAACACATCTTTCCCCGCCGACCGCGCCTGCAGCAGCCGCCGATCGCGGACATGTGCCACGGCCGCGGTACGAATCATGACTCCGCTCCTCTACGCCACCCGATGGACATCGCCCGGTCGCGAATGCCCTCGCCGGACGCTACCGCCCGGAAACACTCGCCGCTGTGCGGGGTGCCTCGCCTCGGAACGTCACAGCCGCACGGGGTGTCTCGCGGTGAGCTGCCCGGCGCCGGCCATCGTGTGGTTCCGTCAGCGGGTGGGTGGCGCCAGTTTCCAGTGCTCGTGCAGGGCCGCCGCGATCTCCGGCAGCACGGTCACCGGAACCCGCTTGTGCCGCAACATCTTCCGCACCTCGGCCACCTGCTCCCGCTTACGATGCTCGTAGGCGTTGGAGACCGGCCGCACCACCGGCGGAATGCTCAGCAGGATCAACTCACTGTGCAACTCGTCCCCGCCGGCCAGATCCAGCGCCAGCGACCACCGCTCCCGCTCGTCGAGCGCGAACCGCCCCGCGACCACCCGCTCCCACTCGATGCTGTCCTCCGCCAACGGCGTCCGCCGATAGATCGCCTGCTCGGTAAGCACCACCGCATCCCGCCCGAACAACCGCACCAACACCGCAACAGCCACCACCGCCCCCGCCAGCAACCCGGTGAACACCCGATTCACCCCGAACACCCCCACAACCACCCCACACACCACCACGGTGGCCACCACCCCCAGGCACCCGTAAACCAGCGCCCGCCGCCCCGAAACCACGCCCGCGCGCACCATGTTCATCGGCCCTCCTACGTACGGCGACACCGTACCGGACCACCGCGTGCGGCGGGGCCGGCTGGACCTCGCCGGGTCCTATGTCGCTGCCCTCCGCCACCACTGTTCAGGCGAGAATTCGTAGCGGTGCTCACGCAGGTGTGCCGGTAGATCGCGAAGGAGCGCGCGAACAGAATCGGGATCCGGGGCCTGGAACGGCACGAGCTCGCCGGTCGACTGGGCCCTCAGAATCCCGTGTCCGGGCGTTCCAGGCAGTGTGTGCGCATCCGGCAGCCCCATCGCCAGGCGCGATTCCTCGGCGGTAGATGTGCGGAGCACGAGCCGCGTCGACAGGAAACCTTCGAGCGCGCCGATTCGCACCGCGCCGAACTCCTGAGCACTCAGCACGAGATGAATTCCGGACCTGCCGTTGGCACGCACGATCCGGCCCAGTAACTCGCCGAATTCGGGCACCTGGTCCAGCATGCGAACGAAATCGTCGACGACCAATACGAGCCGCGTCTTCCATGTCAGCGGTCGACCGGCGGCTCGCGACTTGTTGTACTCGGGGATCTCGGCGAAGTACTCGGCCGCTCGGCGATGCCGGAACTCGACCTCGTCCACGAATCTCCGAAAACTGCCCGGCGCGGCATCCGACAGGAACTGCTCGGCACCGGCGACGACCACCCCTTCGAACGGGAGCGTCGCGGCACCCGCGAACGTACCGCTGCGGTCGACGTCGATGTAGACGAAGTTCAGGTGATACGGCGGCAGGTATCGGATCGCCATCCCTATCAGAAGCGTTTCGATCAGGGTGGTCCGTTCCGCCGGTGTGCCACCGACGATGAGGGTGTGCGGGCCCATGCCGTCGTTGATCGCGTGTTCGAGGTCGACCTCGACCGGCGTACCGCGCCCGTCCACCCCGATCGGAACCCTCAGCCTGGCGGGGTTGTGCCCGAGTCGCCACTGCTCGTCGGTGACATTCCGGTCGATACCGAGCAACTCCGAGAGGTCCACCGTCCGAGTCGATTCGGGTTCGCCGCCCCGGATAACGTTCGGTATTCCCTTGTGTGCCAATAGCTCAGGCTCCACGCTTCCCCCTTACCATCGATCGCTGCTCCGGACAGAGCAACGGTCCGTCGGTCGACCATCGTAGTGGCCGACGGGGGAATCCTGTGGGTGGCAACGATTCCGGTGGGTGACCTCAGGCGCGGAGGGCCACTGCTGCCTCGGCCGTGTAGACCAGGAATGTCAGGCTTTGCTGGAAGTACAGCTGGACCGTGTCGGCGTTGTGGGACTGGTAGCCGATCGAGAGGTCTTGGCCGAGTTGGAGGTCGAAGTCGCCGCCTCGGGTGGTGAGGACGAAGGCGCCGTCGATGGCGGGGGCCCAGATGATCTCGCCCTCGGGGATGAGGCGCTCGATGTGGGTGCGGATCGGGTGGCCGTGGTCGGAGGTCTCGCTGACCTGGGTGTACAGGTCGGCGCTCAGCAGCACCGAGTACGGCCCGTCCACGCCGGCCAGCCGCAGCTCGCTCAGTGCCTGCGCCACCGCCTCCGGCACCAGCCGCGGATCCGACGGGAGCGTGATCGGGGTGTTGGAGGCGGCCGCCCGGATGCCCGTGATGTCGGCGGCCGGATAGCCCTCGAAGATGCCCCGGTCCTCGGCGAAGGCGATCCGGCGCGCCGCGTCCTTCACCGGGTCCAGATCGGTGTCCTTGGCGCCGCGTTCGACGTTGTCGAGTTCCTCGCGCGACAGCGTGAACGGCACCCGCAGCTCCACCAGCGGCGCCACCACGCGCTGCCGCACCTGCACGCCCTCGTCGGGCGCGCTGATGGCGGTGGTGCGCCCCAGCCCGACCGCCGAATAGTCGGTGCCGTGCGGCCCGGACAGGTCGACGACGCGGCGACCGGCGATGTGCCGCTTGAACGTGCGCGTCGCCTCCTCCTCGATCGCCGACCAGGCCTCGTCGGTGATCGGCGCGAGCTCGCGGTGCAGGTTGTTCATGCTGCGTCCTTTCCGGTGTGAGCGGAGCCCATCGTGATTGCGCACTGCCCGCTACGGCCCGGGCCATGCATACCCGGCGCGCCCGCCACAGCGCGGCTGTGCATGTCCGGTGTGCCCGTTACAGCGTGGCTGTTCATGTCCGGCGTGCCCGTTACGGCGTGGCTGTGCATGTCCGACGTGCCCGTTACGGTCTGGCTGTGCATGTCCGGGGCGCCCGTTACGGTCTGACTGTTCATGCTCGGTGTGCCCGTTACGGTCTGACTGTTCATGCTCGGTGTGCCCGCCACAGCGCGGCCATGCATACCCGGCGCGCCCGCCACAGCGCGGCCATTCATACCCGGCTCCTTTTCAGGGTGCCGATTTCGAGGGAACCGTTGCCCGCGGGGGTGGCGGCGGGCGGGTGATCGTCGGCCGTCTCCACCCGCGCGGGCGGGCCCGGCGGATCGTCCAGGAATTCGGTGGTCGGGGTGAAGAACAGGGTGCCGGTGACCGCGGTGGAGAAGTCGAGGATCCGGTCGTAGGTGGCCTCGTCGCTGCCCAGGAACATCCGCTCCAGCATCCGCTCGGTGACGCTGGGCGTCGCGGCGTAGGCGATGTAGTAGGTGCCGAACTCGCCCGCGCGGACGCTGCCGAACGGCATATTGGCGCGCACGATCTGGCGCTGGGTGCCGTCCGCGTCGTACAGGGTATTGACCGCCACATGCGAGTTCAGCGGCTTGTCCTCGTCGGAGAGTTCGTAGTCGCCCAGCTTGGTGCGCCCGATGACGCGCTCCTGCTCCTCCACCGACAGGGCGTTCCACGAGTCCAAGTCATGGGTGTACTTCTGCACGACCACATAGCTGCCGCCCGCGAAATCGGGATCCTCGTCGCCGACGAGCGCCGCGGACGAGGCCTGCCGCCCCTCCGGATTCTCCGTGCCGTCGACGAACCCGAGCAGGTCGCGCACCTCGAAGTAGCGGAAGCCGATCGTCTCGTCGACGATGGTGGCCGCGCCGCGCAGCCGGTCGCCGATCGTCATCGCCAGTTCGAAACAGGCGTCGGGGGCCTCGGCGCGGATGTGGAACAGCAGGTCTCCGGGTGTGGCGGGGGCCTGGTGACGCTCGCCGAAGTAGCCCGGAAACTCGTGCAGCTCCGCGGGTTTCGGCCCGGCGAACAGCCGGTCCCAGGCCGCGGAGCCGATCCCGGTACAGCAGCTGAGGTCCGCGCTGGGGACCCGGAACCCGACCGATCGGGTCAACCCGGACAGGTCGGCCAGCAGGTCACGTACCGCCGGTTCGCCCCCTTCGTCGATGGTGGCGACGAGGAAGATCGCGGCCCGTGTGAGCGGATCGAGGATCGGCTGCGGCTCACCCATGATCTTCAGCGTACGGGGTGCGGCCGACAGGGCGGCCGAGGATTGCCCGATGTCTGCTGTGATCTCGAGCGGGTTGCCGGTGGGGCGGCTATTTCGCGACGGTCAGCAGAAACGCCACGTCGTCGAGGGCCTTCACACTGTGCCGGGCGTCGGGGATGACCAGCAGGTCTCCCGGTGAGCCCTTCCACTCGTTGGTGCCGGAGATCAGGGTCAACGTGCCGGTCAGGACCTGCAGTGTGGCCTCTCCCGGGTTCTCGTGCTCGGCCAGGCTCTGTCCCGCGGACAGCGCGATCACGGTTTGGCGGAGGCTGTGGGTGTGGCCGCCGCAGAGCGTCTGGGAACTGCGTCCGCTCGTGGCGGTCGCGGCCAGTTTGAGTTGCTGGCGGGCCACCGCGGTCAGCGATTTCTTGTCCATGGACAACCTTTCACGGATCAGCCGAGAGCGGGCTGTGGTCGCGGGCTGAATAGTCGTGAGTATGCCGGACGGGTGCCACGGTCTCGGGCGTTTCGCAGTTGCGATTCGGCCCCGGATTCAGCGCACGTAGCGCAGCCAGCGGTAGCGCAGCCCCGACTTCGACTCGTGCCAGCCGCTGTCCGCGTCGATTCGCCAGCCGGATCCGATCGGCGGTGCGTAGGCGTCGCCCTCGACCCGGGTGTCCACCGTGGTGACCTCGAGATCGGTCGCGTATTCCATTGCCGCGCGGTAGATTTCGCCGCCGCCCATGACCCAGATGAGATCGGCGTCGGCGAGCTTCAGGGCCTCCTGCACCGATCCCGCCCGCTCGGCGCCTGCGGCCGACCAGTCGGGTTGCCGGGTGACGACGATATTGCGCCGGTCGGACAGCGGGCGGAAACGCTCGGGCAGGGAATCCCAGGTGCGCCGCCCCATCACCACCGGATGGCCGACAGTGACGTCCTTGAAATGCGCCATATCCTCGGGCACCCGCCACGGGATCGCGTTGTCGGCGCCGATGACACCCTCGGGCGTCTGGGCCCAGATCAGCCCGATGCGCTGCGGGCTCATACCGCGACCGGCGCCTTGATGGCCGGATGATGCTGGTAGCCCACGACTTTCACATCCTCGTAGGCGTAGTCGAACAGCGTCGGCGCCTGCCGCAGCTCGAGCTCGGGGAACGGGTACGGCTCCCGCCCGAGCTGCTCGCGGACCTGCTCGACGTGGTTGTCGTAGATGTGGCAGTCGCCGCCGGTCCAGATGAAATCCCCCGGTTCCAGCCCGGCTTGCTGCGCGACCATGTGGGTGAGCAGCGCGTAGCTGGCGATATTGAACGGCACCCCGAGGAACAGGTCCGCGCTGCGCTGATACAGCTGGCACGACAGCTTGCCGCCCGCGACGTAGAACTGGAACAGCGCGTGGCACGGCGCCAGCGCCATCTTGTCCAGCTCGGACACGTTCCAGGCCGAGACGAGCATGCGGCGGGAATCCGGATCGGTGCGCAGGGTCTGCAGGATCTGCGCGATCTGGTCGATGTGCGCGCCGTCCGGCGTCGGCCAGGACCGCCACTGCACGCCGTACACCGGGCCCAATTCGCCGCTCGGGTCGGCCCATTCGTCCCAGATCGTGACCCCGTGCTCGCGCAGCCATTCGATATTCGACTCGCCGCGCAGGAACCAGAGCAGCTCGTAGACGATCGACTTCAGGTGCACGCGCTTCGTCGTGATCAGCGGAAACCCGGCCGACAGGTCGTAGCGCAGCTGATAACCGAAGACGCTGCGGGTCCCGGTGCCCGTGCGGTCGGACTTCGGTGTCCCGGAATCCAGCACATGCCGCAGCAGATCCTCGTACTGGGTATCGCGAGCGGGGTGGGAGCGGGCGCCGTCCATGACTGCCAAGTTAACGCATGGGACCGACTGGCAAGCTTGGGCATCGTGCAGCAGCTCTATGTGATCGGAATCGGCGCGGGGGACCCGGCCCAGGTGACGGTGCAGGCCATCGAGGCCATGCGCCGCGTCGACGTCTTCTTCGTGATCGGCAAGGGCGACGCGAAGCGGGAGCTCGTCGAGGTGCGCACCGCGATCCTCACCGCGCATCTGGACCGCCCGCACCGGACCGTGGAGATCGCGGACCCGCCGCGGGACCGCAGCGTCACCGATCCGGACTACCGTGGGGTGGTCGAAGACTGGCACGAGCGCCGGGCCGCGCTGCTGGAGGAGGCATTCGCGGGCACCGACGGGGTCGGCGGCATTCTGGTGTGGGGCGATCCGTCGCTGTACGACAGCACCCTGCGCATGGTGCGGCGGGTGCTCGACCGCGGCCGCGTGCGGTTCGACTACGAGGTCGTCCCGGGCGTCACCAGCGCGCAGGCGCTGGCCGCCCGGCACCGCATCGTGCTGCACGACATCGGCGAGCCGGTGCACATCACCACCGGCCGCCGCCTGCGCGAGGAGGGCGTCGCCCCCGGCGAATCCACCCTGGTCATGCTCGACGGCGAGGGCTCTTTCACCACCGTCCCCGGCGACGATCTGCACATCTGGTGGGGCGCCTACCTGGGCATGCCCGACGAAACCCTGATCGAGGGCCCGCTGCGCGCCGTGGAAGATCAAATCCTCCAGCGCCGCAAGGAACTCCGAGAACAGAAGGGCTGGATCATGGACACGTACCTCCTCCGCCGCACCTGACTCCGCTATCTCGGTACATGGCCGGAATCCGCCCGGACGAATCCGGATGCTGCGTTGAAACGAATCTCTTTCGAAGGCGGGGTGTTCGATGAGGAGGTCGCCCATGGCAGCACAGAATCGTCCTATTGCGGAGAGATGGCTGAGACGCACCGGCTCCGTGCTGGTCGTCGGCGCGGTGCCGCTGGCGCTCGTGCTGTCCGCGACTCCGGCCGCAGCGGATGCCGCCGATCCCTCGGCCGTCGTGGGCAGCGACGAGGCGAATACGCGGCAAGGGATTCCGTACGGCCCCCTCGCGGGCGGCGACGTGGCGGCGCTGCAACCGGCCCCGGGCAACCCCCTCGCCGCCGTCGAGGCCGCCATCCGGCAACTGCCCGATCCGGCGAGCCAGGTGGTGTCGATTCCGGCACCCGACAACACCATTCGCATCGGCTCGGTCGTGGTCCCGCGCCCCGATTTCATCGACCCGCAGACCTCCACGCAGATCAATGACGCCGCCGCCGGCGCGGAGGCCGGGCTGGCGCAGAGCCTCGACGCGGCCGGTGTCGAACCCGAGCGTTCCGACCGGGTCGCCGCCGACACCCTCGGCGGCGCCGCCACCGGTGCCGCGGTGGGCGCGGTGGCATCCGCCCCGCTCGCGGCGACCAGCGCGGTCGTCGGGAGCGTCGCCGGGCTGGTGGCCGGGGTGCCGTTCCTGCCGATCGGGTTGCTGATCGGCCCGGTGATCGGCGCACAGATCGGCGCGGCGGTGATCACCGTGCCCGCGGCCGCCGCCGGTGCAGCCATTGGCGCCGCCGCCGGGGCTGTCGGCGGGTACTTCGCGCCGCTGACCGAGCAACCACCCGCCCCGGCAGACCAACCGGCGATTTAGCGCTGCTTCGGGTCATGTCGGAGCACCACTGCGGCACTCCGGTCACGTCGGAGCACTGCTACGGCACTCCGGTCATTCCGGAGTCCCGCTGCGCCACACCGGTCATTCCGGCACGCTCTTGGCCGGAATTCGCCGCCTCCTCGGTGAGGATCCCGGCCGAGAAGCGTGCCGCGACGACATGAGCCGTGCTGAGCGGTCCGGATCGCCTCGATTCCGGTCGACGAAGACTCCCCGCCCCGTTGCGGCAGGACTCGAGGTATCCGTCCGGCATGCCGGAACACCCTGGGACGTAATGGATTACGCAGGTGCGCCGGATGGCGCCTCGCCCAGTTCGTCCAGCGCGGCCGCCATCGTCTTCAGGTCGGCGAGCATGCTCGCGAGCCGATCGGCGCCGAGGTTCGCGGTCATCCGCTGCTCGATGGCCAGGATGTCGGCGCGTGCCGCGTGCAGGCGCCTGCGGCCCGCCGGGGTGAGCCGGACCGGCAGTGCGCGCCCGTGCGGGGCCTGCGCGGGCCGGGTGACCAGGTCCGCCGATTCCAGGTTGCGCAGCACCACGTTCATCGACTGCCGGGTGACGAATGCGCTCCGCGCCAGATCGGCGTTGGAGCGCGCGACGTCACCGTCGAGCAGCTCGAGGCAGACGTACTGCGGGACGGTCAGTTTGTGCCGTCGCAGCCGCGCGTCCATCGCCCCGTGCAGCGTCGCCTGCACGCGCTTGAGTTCGTAGCCCACCAGGCCGTCGAGGTCCGTGCGATCCATGTCAAAAGTTTGACATAGGAGCGGAGCTGCGCATAGTCTCGTCTATGTCAAAGTTCTGACATAGGAGGAATCATGAAAGTTTCCGGACCCGACTTCATCGGCCTGCAGGTGCGCGACGTGGCGGCCGCCGCGTCGTTCTACGAGGACCGGCTCGGCCTGCGCCGTGCGCCCGTGTCCCCGCCCGGCGCCGTCGTCTTCGACACCAGCCCGATCCCGTTCGCGGTGCGTGGCCCCCTGCCCGGGGTGGATCTGGACACCACACCCCGGCCCGGGCTCGGCGTCGCCCTGTGGTTGAAGGTCGACGACGCACCGGCGCTGCGCGATGCGCTCGCCGCCGCCGGTACCCCGATCGTGACGGAAATGGCGGACAGCCCCTTCGGGCAGCATTTCGCATTCGCCGATCCGGAGGGCTACGTCATCACCGTGCACGAGGGCGACTGACTTGTCGGTCGGTGCCGGTAGTCTGCAGGGGTGCCCGAGTTACCGGAGATCGTGGCGCTCGAGCGGTTCTTGGCCGAGCACGCGGTGGGCGCGGTCGTCGGGCGGGTGGATGTCGCGGCGCTGAGCGTGCTGAAGACATTCGACCCGCCGATCACCGCGCTATCCGGTCATGACGTCACGGGCGCCGGCCACTGGGGCAAGCATCTGGGCCTGAACTGCGACGGGCTGTGGCTGATCACGCACCTCTCCCGGGGCGGCTGGCTGCGCTGGCTGGACGAGCCGAGCCCCAATCCGCCCAAGCCGGGCAAGGGCCCGCTGGCACTGCGCGTGCACTTCTTCACCCCCGAGGGCGCCACCCCGGCCTTCGATCTCACCGAGGCGGGCACCAAGAAGCGGCTCGCGGTCTGGGTCGTCGAGGATCCGAAGGCCGTGCCGGGCATCGCACGGCTGGGCCCCGACGCGCTGGAGATCACCGAGGAGCAGTTCGCGGAGATTCTGCGCGGCACCTCGCAGCGGCTCAAGACCGCGCTCACGGACCAGACGTTGCTCGCCGGTATCGGCAACGCCTACTCCGACGAGATCCTGCACACCGCCAAGCTTTCCCCGTTCGCCACCGCGAGTTCCCTCACCCCGGAGAAGGCGGCGCGGCTCTACGAGGCCATGCGTGCCGTCGTCACCGATGCGGTGAACCGTTCGGTGGGCCAGGATGCGGCGCGCCTCAAGGGCGAGAAGCGTTCCGGCATGCGGGTGCACGCCCGCACGGGCCTCCCGTGCCCGGTCTGCGGCGACACCGTCCGCGAGGTCGCCTACGCGGACAAGTCGTTCCAGTACTGCCCCACCTGCCAGACCGGCGGCAAGATCCTCGCCGATCGCCGCATGTCCCGGCTGCTCAAGTAGACCGTCACTGCAGCGCGGGAACTCGAACGCCTTCCCAGGCAAGACGTTTGGCCTTCTCCGGGTCCACCTCGACCCGCGCCGGATGGTCGATGATCCGCGTACTGCGCCGCTGCTCGGTGTACTCCGGCCAGGAATCGAGGGGTTTTCCGGTGCGGGCGAACGACAGCCAGTTGTCCTGGAATTCGTCCTGCACCGCGCGGAATCCCCGATATCCGCCTGCCGCGGTGAGCGCCCGTCCGACGGGAGTGTCCACGCCGCCGAACACCGGGATCAGGTCCAGGGCGTGGGTGGCCGAGAATCCGGCCAATTGCACTGCGCGCGGGGCGAAGTCGAATCGGTAGCCGTAGGTCGGGGCATGCCTGCTGTGCCCCTCCAGCACGGCGATGGTCGGCCGCCAGAACACGAAGTCGCCGCCCATGCGCACCGCCACCTTCCGGGCGGGATAGCCGGGATAGGCAGCGACGACCCGCTTTTCGAGGTCGGCGTCACCGCAGCGCGCCAGGGCGGCGTGCAGCTGCTCGGGGGTGGTGGGCAGCGTCCGGTCGAAGCGCTGGAACAGCGTCCCCTCGTCGCGATTGGTGCCGATGATCAGCGGGACGGCGTGCGCGCTGCCGTCGGCGAACGCGTCGATCGGTGCGCGCGGCAGATAGTCGCCGTCCACGACGGGCGCCGCGGGGAAGCTGCCGGGCTGCTCCCACAGCACCTTGCCGATGGCCCGGTCGACACCTTTGCGAATCTCGTTGGCGCTCAACGTTGTCAGCGCGGTCGCGGCATCCTTCTCATCGATGCCGAGCTCTGCCAGGCACTGTCGCGCGAAGGCCCGCGACTCCTTCGCCGACATCGCCCAGTCCGCGGGCGCGCTCTGGGCGATGCCACGGTGGAACAGCCCCGCCGCCGCGGGCGTGGCCAGCAGGCTCACCACCGCGTGCGCACCGGCCGATTCGCCGAAGATGGTGACATTGCCGGGATCTCCGCCGAATGCCGCGATATTGCGCCGCACCCACCGCAGCGCCGCCACCTGATCCCGCAGTCCCAGATTCGACTCGAAAGGTCTTGTAGCGGTCGAGAATTCGCTGAAGTCGACATAACCGAAGGCGCCGAGCCGATAGTTCAGCGACACCACGATCACATCGCCCCGCAGCGCCAGGCGAGCGCCCGAATACAGCCGGAGCGCGGACGTTCCGAGTACGTACCCGCCGCCGTGGATGAACACCATCACCGGCCGCGGCGCCGACGACGGCGCGGCCGGGGCGACGACGTTCAGCGTCAGGCAGTCCTCGCCGGTCGGCTGGGAGTGGCGCGGACCGAGCCGCGCCCCGTCTCGATGCTGCATGGCCGCGAATCCGAACGAGGTGGCCTCGCGCACGCCGGACCAGGGCGGCATCGGCTGCGGCGCACGGAACCGCAGATCCCCGACCGGGGGAGCGGCGTAGGGAATCGACCGCCAGCGCAGTACGCGGCGGCCACGATGACCGCGAACTACTCCGTCGGCGGTCGTGATATCTGTCGTTGCCACCATCTACGGATGGTAGCCGTTACTGCAGGTAACCCTCGACCTGCTTGGCGGAACCGGCCTCCGCCTGATCCGGGTTCTCACCGCGGTCGACACGGGCGCGCCGCTGCCGCAGCAGATCCCAGCACTGGTCCAGCATCACCTCGAGCTCGGCCAGCTGAGCGCGCTCCTGCTCCGGATCGAGCGCGCCGTCACCCGCCTTGGACCGCAGCTGATGCTCACGATCCACCAGTTCCTTGATGCGCGCGAGAATGTCCTGTTCGGTCATGGGCTCCATGCTACGGCCGTCCGGGAGGCGCCCGGGGCTATCGGCGGGCATGCGCGCCCCGGGCCCCGGCCGCACGCCGCGTCAAGGGTTCCGGCCGAGCGTGAACCCCTGCCGCTCACCGCGCCCACGGCGGAACGAAGGGGTCCATCCCCGGCATCACGGCCCGCCCGCCCACCGGCAGCACCGCGACCATCTCCAGCGGCTCGGCGTGCGGATTGCTCACGCTGAAGGTGGTTTCCGGCGGCACGATCAGCGCGTCGCCCGCCGACAGTTCGTGTCGCTCGCCCTCGAGCTCGGCCACCGCGCGGCCGGAGGTCAGGACGAAGATCTCCTCCCGGTCGACCCGGTGCGGGGCCGCGGGCGCGCCGGGATTCATCCGGAAGCGCCACGCACACGTCTCCTGCGCGCCGCGGCTAGGGGCGGCCAGGCCGTACGCGGTGACGTGGTCGGTTTCGAAAGCGGGTGCCGTCGCCCCGCGCAGCACGGTCATCGGGCCGGGGCCGGGACGAGGGTGGTGCCGTCGGCCATCCGCGCGGTCGCGCCGACCGGCAGCACGGCGACGGCCTCGAACGGCTCGTCGTACGGGTTTCCGAGTCCGAACGAGGTGCCGGCGGGTATCACCACGGCGTCCCCCGCGGCGATCTCGTGACGGACCCCGTCGAGCAGGGCGACGGCCCGGCCGGAGATCGCCAGGACCACCTCCTCGCGGTCGAAGGAGTGCTCGTCGGGTTCGGCGCCCGGTTTGACGTGGGTGCGCCACACGCAGGTTTCCTTCGCGCCCCGGCTGGGGGAGGCCAGGCCGGTGAAGGTGGCATTGGGCAGGTCGAAGACGGGGGCGGTGGATCCGTGGACAACGGGCATCGGGGTGTAGCCTCTCATTGCACAACCAAGGTTTACAACCATAGTTGTACAACTGTGGTTGGCATTCGTCAAGAGTGCTGTCGACGGGAGATGTGGTGCACTTCGGGATACTGCTCGGCCTCGCCTACAACCAGTTCGTGCACGAACTGCACGAACACCTCGAGGGCCTGGGCTTCACCCGGCTCAAGCCCGCCTTCGGCTACGCGTTCAAAGTCCTTGCCGCGGAGAGCATGACGACCAGCGCGCTGGCGGCGAGGCTCCAGGTCACCCCGCAGGGTGCGGCCAAGACCGTGGAGGAGATGGTGGCGGCCGGGTATGTGGAGCGCGTCGCCGATCCCGGCGACGCCCGGGTCAAGCTGCTCGTCCTCACCGATCGCGCCCGCGACCTGCTGGCCGCCGGACACGAATTCCACCGGGACTTCGAGAGCGGCCTCGCCGCCGAACTCGGCGCCGAGCCGGTCGCCGCACTGCGCGAGGTGCTCACCGCCGTCGTGGAGCGCAGCGACTCACCCGACGGCCTGGCTCGCACCCTGCGTCAACTCTGACCGGTCCGCCTCAGGCCATGGCCGGTGCCTGGGATTCCGGGGCCGCCCGGTGCGTCCGCGTCATCCAGGTGGCGATCACGATCACCAGCAGGAACGCGAGAAGTGATGTGCCGGTGCGCAATCCGTGAAACAGATCCCAGCGGGTGAGGATATCGGCGTAGTCGTCCGGCGTGCCGTCGGTGATCCAGGCCCGGATCTGCCGATTGATCGGCACGTTCCCGAATCGGGTGATCACGAACGAGGCGACGACCAGCAGTCCGGCCGCGGCCGCGAGCGCCCGGATCCGGTCGCGGTGCAGCGCGGCCAGCCCGAAGCAGCTCACTGCGGCGAGGGCCATGGTGATCTGCATGCTGATGCTGTTGTTCTTCATCAGTTCGGAGTGGAACTCCAGGCGCATCTGCAGCGGCACGCGATGAAATGTCGGCGCGAGGTTGGCCAGCCCGTATCCGAAAGCGCCCGTGAGCAATCCGGTGGCGAGCAGGGCGGCGGTTTGAACGAGGCGTACGTACATGGTGTCCTCCGCGCTATTCGGCCGTGACGGTTCGGGAGAGCTGATGCGATCGCCGCATGCGGCCGTCGGGCGTGAACTCCCCGAACAGGTAGACCTCGGTGATGATCGTCTCCTCCTTGCGCATTCGTGCGTGAATGGTCAGGCGGGCGGCGATGCGGTCGCCGTCGGCGAATGCCTCGTGTACCTCGAACCGATACTCCCGCAGGTTCTTTCGCACCGACCGCAGGTGTGCGGCCAGACGCTCGCGATCCAGCCGGATGCCGTTGCTGATCTGGACGATGTCCGGCGTGTGGAAGCGGTCGACGGTCGCGCCCGGGTCACTGCCGTCGTCGTGCATCACCGCATCCGTGAAGGCGGTGAAGAAATCGGCGATGAACCGTTCCGGGGTGTGGGGTGGTGCGGATCTCATGGCACTCCAGCCGTAGAATTCTGACAACGCTGTAAACGTTATGCGTCCGGGATAACTTTGACAAGGGTGTAAGATTTTGACGGGTGAAGGAGAACCTCGGCGCCGGGCCGATGCCGAACGCAGCCGGGCCGCGATCATCGCCGCCGCGGCACGATTGCTCGCGGACCGTCCGACCGCGGGGCTCGCCGCGATAGCCGCCGAGGCAGGGGTGACGCGCCAGACCGTCTACGCCCACTTCGCCTCTCGCGACGAACTGCTGTCGGCCGTCGTGGACCACATCACCGACCGGACGGTGGCGGCGATCGACGCCGTCGACCTGGACGGTGGCTCCGCAACCGATGCCCTGCTGCGAATGCTCGAGATCAGCTGGCGGGCGTTCGAGGAGTACTCGGTGCTGCATCGCCTGGAGGTCGTGCCGGGAGACGACCGCGCCCGGCACGTGCCCATCGACGACTACCTGCAACGCATCATCCGCCGTGGACAACGCACCGGGGAATTCGACCGCGCGCTACAGCCCGCCTGGCTGGCCGCGGCGGTCATTGCCCTGGGGCACGCCGCGGGGGAGCAGGTCAAGACGGGGCGGATGAGCGTTCGCGCGGCCGAGAAAGCGGTGGGCGACAGCGTACTTCGTCTCGTCGGCCGAGGCTCGAATTAGTCACGCCGTGCGTGCTGCCGGTGCGCGGGTCCGGTCGAATCCGCGCTGACTATGAGCTGCGGTCGGCCAGGCACTCGCATGCGATCCGCACCGCCGCCCGCAGATCGGTACGCGGCAGGGTCGAATACCCGAGCGGGACACCGAAACTGCGCTGCGGACCGATGCAATAGCGGCCCAGACTGTCGAGGAGGACGCCGCGGCGGCGGGCGGCCTCGATCGCACGTTCCTCGGCGGCTGCCGACGGTAGCGGCACCACCAGGTGGGATCCCGCGTCGTCGCCGACCACCTCGAGGCCGCCACTGCGCAACTCGTCGACGACGATCGCCCGGCGCGGTGGCATTTCGCGTCGGAGCCGCCGCAGATGGCGCATCAGGTCGCCGTGCCTGGCGAGTTCGACCAGGACCTGCTGTCCCGCGGGAGCCGGGCCGGTGCCGGTGGATTCCCGGTGTGCCAGCACGGCTTTCGTGATCGACGGGGCCGCGACCAGCCAGCCGACACCGAGTGTCGGGCTGAGGATCTTGGACGTGGTCCCCAGGTGGACGACGATATCCGGCGCGAGGGTGGCCAGCATCGGCAAAGGGGCGGTGTCATACCGCAGTTCGCCGTCGTAGTCGTCCTCGATGACGAAGGTTTCTGTGCGGCGGGCGAATTCGATCAGCTCTATCCTCCGGGCCGCGGGCATTCGCGCACCGAGCGGGAACTGGTGGGCGGGAGTGCAATACACGGCCCGGACGCCGGTCGGAATCTTGTCGACCCGCAGTCCGTCGGCGTCGACCGGCACCGGCAATACCCGCACGCCCGCCGCCCAGAAGGCGCCCACGGCACGCTGATAGCCCGGATCCTCCATCGCCACGGCATCGCCGGGGCGTAGCAGTGCCGCCGCCAGCTCGCCCACGGCGGAGCCGGTTCCCGCCGTGGCCAGGACCACGGTGTCGCTTCCGGCCGCGAGGCCGCGGTGCCGGAGCAGCTGTTCGGCGACCGTCGCGCGATAGTCCGGTTCGCCCCGCCTGTCCTTGCGCGCCAGTGGGATTCGGTCCGAGGCCGATCGCCAGGCGCGGCGCCATGCGGCGCGGTCGATCGCCTCCACGCACGGCGTGCCCGGCACGAGATCGTAACGGAGGGTGTCGAATTCGGACTCGTCGGGGGTGGCGATGCGGCTCGGCGCCGGGGCGGGGGAGGCGGTGAGAAAGGTGCCCGACCCGTGCCTGCCGGTGAGCCAGCCCTCGGCGTGCAGTTGGTCGTAGGCCGCGGTGACCACGGTGCGGCTGACGCCCAGCCGGGTCGCGAGTGCCCGCGAGGACGGCAGCCGGTCACCGCCGCGCAACCGGCCGGCGGTGGCGGCCTCCCGCAGGCCGTCGGCGACCTGGACGGCCAGCGGGGTGGCGGCATCCCGGTCCACGGTCAGCGGCAGTTCGTCGAGCGCGGTCAAAGTGGTCTTCCATTTCTTCGGTGAATTGGCCATTTCATAATGCCATTTCCGCCGGGATGCTGGTGGCATGACCGAGTCACCTTCCGCCCGGCCCCCGCTCTCGCCGACGCCGCGCAGCACGCTCACCCGCAGCCGGGAGCGTGGCGCGGTCGACCGCGACGCGCTGGACGCGGTCCTCGACGACGGCATGGTTTGCCACCTCGGCGTCCTGCTGCACGGCGCCCCGGTCGTGCTGCCGACCATCTACGGCCGCGACGGCGACACCCTCTATCTGCACGGATCCACCGGCGCCGGTAACCTGCGCGCGGCGATGACCGGCGATGTCTCGGTCACGGTGACGCATGTCGACGGCATCGTCTACGCCCGCTCGGCGATGCACTTCTCGATGAACTACCGCTCGGCGGTCATCCACGGCCGCCCCGTGGAGGTCACCGACCGCGACGAGCGCCTGCACGCGCTGCGGGTCATCGTCGAGCGCGCGGCGCCCGGCGCCTGGGACGCCGTCCGTTCGCCGTCCAAGAAGGAACTGGCCGCGACCGCCGTGCTGGCCCTCGACCTCACCGAGGCGTCGGTGAAGATGCGCACCGGCGGCCCGCGCGACGACGCGGACGACCTCTCCAGCGACACCTGGGCGGGCGTCCTCCCCATCCGCCAGGTCTTCGACGCTCCCGTGCCCTCCCCGGATCTCGCCCCCGGCATCGAAACGCCCGATCATGTTCTCGCCCGGGTACCGGGCGTCACGGCGGCACTGTAATCGCACGACCACTCCCGCGCGTCACCACCGGGTGTGGGGGAGGTCCAGCTTCTCCAGGGCGGTGGTGGCGAGATCCGCGAGTGCGGTGGCGGATCCGATGCGGTCGGGATCGAGGCTGACCAGCGCCAGGGTGTAGGTGTGGCCGGAGCGGGACAGGTAGGCCGACAGGCGGGTGCGGGGGAGTTCGGTGGAGAGCAGGCCCGGGTGGATGGCGCGGGTCGCGACGCCCGTGCAGCGATGCGGTCCGAGGTGGGTCAGCGAGGCCGGGAGCGGGCCGATATTGGAGCACAGGATGTCACGTTCGCCCGCGCCCCGCGACAGCGTGTAGGCCACGCGTTCGGGAAGCACCTGCAGTAGCTCCTCGGGGAGGCCGCCCGGGCTGGACATGCGGTGTTCGTATGCGGCACGGCACTTCTCGCGCAGGGTGGCGGGGTTGTCGGTGCGCGTCACAGCGACCTCTGTCATCGCCATGTCGTTGTCCACGCGCGGTTCGTCGCGGGTGTCCACGGGCAGGCTGGCGGTGATCGAAGTCCCTGGAAAGCCACTGTCCCACAGCATATTCGCGACGAGATGGACGAACAGGGTATTCGCGGTGCCGCCGCGCGCGGCGCCGACCAGATCCCAGTCGGCCGCCGGAATCTGCAGCACGGCACCGTGTGTCGCACGATCGGCCCGGTCGGACGACCGGGCAGCGGGCGTCTCCGGGCGCTTCGGAACGCCGTGCCGCAGCGCTCTCAGCGTGCCACCCAGCACGGTCGACCATTGGTGTCGGGCGTCAGACCAATCCGACTGCGCCGCACCGGCTTCCGATGCGGCGCTTCCGGTCAGCGCGAGGTCGACGGCGGTCACCAGGCCGCGCCCGTCGGCGAGCGCGTGCGAACACGTCAGCGACACGATCGAGCCACCGCCTTCCACCCGCGCCGCCGCCAGCCGCCAGCCCGGCCCGAACTCCGGATCGAGGTCGAATCCCTGCGCATCCGCCCAATCGAGCAGGTCGGCCTCCGGGATCGGGCGTTCCGCGACCCGCAGCGGATGCGCCCGGTCGTTCGCCCGCCAGTGCGGCCGCGCCCCGGGGAACCGCGGCCGCACGACCCGCCGCCCCAGTGGCCCGCTACGTAGCGCGGCATGCACCTGCTCCAGCAGCTTCGGCTCCACCCGATCGGCGGTCCGCCACAACCCCTGCAGGGCAATCGGAGTCCCCATCCCTCGATGCGTCCGCAGGAAGATCTCGTCGACCACGCTGAGCCTGCTCATCGCGCATGCCGCCCGAGTGGGACCGACGCGCCGCAGTCGCTCGTTCGGTATTCGCCGACCGCCGTCCGAGCGCGCACGGGCGATCGTGTGCAGCGCCATCGTGCAGCACATACCGGATTCACCCGCGAATCTGTCCGCTCGGTGCGGGGCCGATCGGGCAAGCTCGGAAGTGGCGGCGGCATGAGGCCATGGTGCCACCACGGCGTCGTCCGGTGCCGTGGTGCGAGATTCAGGCCGAGGCTCCCGCGTCGCCCGACGCCGCCGCTGCGCTCCGGTGGACCGTGGGCATGTCCGACGTGGCGGCCGTCGTCACTCCGGCGGCCGATGCCGTGGCGCGACCCTCAGGCCGAGGCTCCGTGGCGTCCGGCGCCCGAGGCGAACCGTTGTGCTCCGGCGAGGGCGCCGTCGGCATCGGACAGGGCGGTCAGTCCGTGGCGGAACTCGTTGGCGATCGCGGCGTCCTCGTCCAGGCCCCACTGCTCGAGCGCCGACATGCGGTCGGTGCGCAGGCACGTCTGCGGCAGGGCGGCCAGCTCCGCGGCGAGTTGCTCTGCGGCACTGCGGGATTCACCCGGCGGCACGACCCGGTTCACCAATCCCATCTGCAGCGCCTCGGCGGCGCCCACCGCGCGACCGGTGAGAATCATGTCCATGGCGCGCCCGTCGCCGACGATGCGCGGCAGCCGCACCGTGCCCCCGTCGATGAGCGGCACTCCCCAGCGGCGGCAGAACACACCGAATGTGCTGTCCTGCTCCGCGATTCGGAGATCGGCCCACAGCGCCAGCTCCAGCCCGCCCGCGACCGCGTACCCGGAGACCGCGGCGATCACCGGCTTGGACAACCGCATCCGGGTCGGGCCCATCGGGCCGTCCCCCTCGGTGCTCGCGGCGTTGGAATGCTCGGTGCCCAGGGATTTCAGGTCCGCGCCGGCGCAGAACGTGCCGCCCGCGCCCCACAGCACCGCCGCGGCGGCGTCGGGATCGGCATCGAACTCCCGGAACGCGTCGGCCAGCTCCCGCGCGGTCGGTCCGTCGACCGCATTGCGGGCCTGGGGGCGATCGAGGATCACGGTGAACACCGGACCCTTGCGCTCGATTCGTACGTTCACGGCTGCTCCTCGCTGTCGCCGGTCGTCGTCCGATTCGAACAGTCGCGGCCCCTTGCGTCAAGAAATGAATTCGTGATTCACTTCTTGCGTGGCCTACCGCCGTACTCCCGCCGTGCAGGCCCGCCTCGACGCACAGGCGGGCGCGATCGTGCACGCCGCGACCAGGGTGCTCTCCGAGCGCGGGTTCGCGGGAATGTCGATCGCGGTGGTCGCCGCCGAGGCGGGCGTCGCCACCGGCACCGTCTACAAGAGCTTCAGCGGTAAGTCCGAGCTGGTCACCGCGGTGTTCCGGGATGTCGTCACCCGGGAGGTCTCCGCGGTCGCGGCGGCCGGTGCCGAGGGCAGTGCCGTGCAGCGGGTCACCGCCGCGGTGGAGACCTTCGCCGGTCGCGCCCTGAAGAACCCGAAGCTGGCCTACGTGCTGCTGGCCGAGCCGGTGGACGCGGCCGTGGACACCGAGCGGCTGCGGTTCCGCCGCGCCTTCGCCGAGACGTTCGCCTCGGCGATCGCCGAGGGCGTCGCGAACGGGCAACTGCCCCCGCAGAATCCGCGTACCAGCGCCACCGCCCTGGTCGGCGCCATCGGCGAGGTCCTGGTCGGACCTCTGGCCGAGGCGCTGCAGAGCGAATCGGTGGTGCCCGAACTCATCGAATTTTCGTTGCGCGCCTTGGGTTTACACGAACCCGGGGGACGTCCGTAACCATCGGCGTCACAGAGACAGGAGTGCCCCGCATGCCCACCCACGAGGTGTTCAACCAGGTTCCGCCCATCGTCCCGTTCGACTTCTCCGACAACCCCGCCCTGCTCGAGGGGCTGCACCGGGAAGGCGCGGGCTGGGCCGAGGCCGAAGTGCGCGAACTGGGCGCGCTCGCGGGCGGTGCCGAGGCCCAGGAGTGGGGCCGCGTCGCCAACGAGTACCCGCCGGTGCTGCATACGCACGACCGCTACGGGCATCGGGTCGACGAGGTGGAGTTCCACCCGTACTGGCACGAGCTGATGAAAGTCGCTGTGGCGCACGGTCTGCACGGCACCCCGTGGCTCGACGACCGGCCCGGCGCCCACACCGCGCGGGCCGCGAAGTTCTACACCTGGGGCATGGCGGACGCCGGGCACATGTGCCCGATCTCGATGACCTACGCGGTGGTTCCCGCGCTCCGCCACAACCCGGAGCTGGCCGCGCGGTACGAGCCGCTACTCGGTTCGCGCACCTACGATTTCGGCCTGCGCGAGCCGTCGGCGAAGGCCGGTCTGATCGCCGGCATGTCGATGACGGAGAAGCAGGGCGGCTCGGACGTGCGCGCGAACACCACCCGGGCCACACCGCAATCCGACGGCACCTACCGCATCGTCGGCCACAAGTGGTTCACCTCGGCGCCCATGTCGGATATGTTCCTGACCCTCGCGCAGGCGCCCGGAGGGCTGTCGTGCTTCCTGCTGCCGCGCGTGCTGCCCGACGGATCCCGCAATTCGCTACGGCTGCAACGGCTCAAGGACAAGCTGGGCAACAAGTCCAACGCCTCCTCGGAGATCGAGTACGAGGATGCGGTCGGCTGGCTGGTCGGCGCGGAGGGCGCCGGGGTGAAGACCATCATCGAGATGGTGAACATGACCCGGCTGGACTGCGTGATCGGCTCGGCAACGGGTATGCGCATCGGCCTCCTCCATGCGGTGCACCACGCCCGGCATCGAGAAGTCTTCGGCGCCAAGCTGATCGACCAGCCGTCGATGCGTAACGTGCTCGCCGACCTGGTGATCGAATCCGATGCCGCGACCACCGTGATGATGCGCCTCGCGGGAGCGACCGACCGTGCGTCGTCGGATCCGGCGGAGGCGGCGCTGCGCCGGATCGCCCTGGCGGTCACGAAGTACTGGGTCTGCAAGCGTGCGCCGGTACACGCGGCCGAGGCGCTGGAATGCCTGGGCGGCAACGGCTATGTCGAAGACTCCGGCATGCCGCGGCTGTATCGCGAGGCGCCGCTGATGTCGATCTGGGAGGGTTCGGGCAATGTGGCGGCGCTGGACGCGTTGCGCGCCATGGGCCGCCAGCCCGAGACGGTCGAGGCCTACTTCAACGAGGTGTCGCTGGCCCGCGGCGCCAACCACCACCTCGACGACGCCATCGACCGCATCGGCAAGGAACTCACCGACCTGTCCGATATCGAGTACCGCGCCCGCCGCGTGGTCGAACTGATGGCCCTGGTGCTGCAGGGCGCCCAGCTGGTCCGCCACGGCCACGCGGCCGTCGCGGATGCCTTCTGCGCCACCAGATTCGGCGGCGACTGGGGCATAGCCTTCGGAACCCTCCCCGTCGGCGCCGACACCACCGCCATCCTCGCCCGCGCCTCCCTGTAACCCCGGCCCGCCGTTCGCGCACCCCGCGCATGTTCACGCACCCCCTGCAAGCGTTTGTACGCGGTGCGGGAATACGCACGGGGTGCGTGAACGGCGGGACTTCGACCCGCTACTGCTTGACCAGGGTCGCGACTTGGATGTGTGGCCAGTCGATCGGCTTGGCCGGGTCCGGTTGCGGGCCCGCGGGGAAGCGCAGGATCGAGTGCTGGCTGTACTGCAGCTGCATGGTTTCGGTGCCGTCGGGCCGGGCCAGCGTTTCGATCCACAGGGTGGCGCGCAGCGTGGTGGCGTTCGCATTGGCGGTGACGAAGCCGATGTTGCGGATGTCGTCGGTGCCGGTCTGCACGTCCAGCGTCGTGGTGTGCAGGACGTTCTGTTCCTTGAGTACCTCGCGGAGCAGGACGGCCGGGTTGCGCAGCGCCTCGTCGGGAAGACCCGGCGGCAGCTGGGTTCCGGGCGGCGGGAAGTACCCGTCACCGAAGGTGGCGCCGCCGGGGGTGGAATCCAGTGGCGGAATCTCCGGTGCGCCGGGCACATCCGCGACCGGTGCGCCCTGCGCCATGAACGAATCGCCGTGCGGGATATTGCCCATCCGCACGACGGTCGGTCCCGCCGGTGGAACCGACGTGGGCGGCACGAACAGCCACATGCCGGTTTCCACGTGCAACGACTCGCTGGTGCGCGCGTCGGATATCTGCTGCAGGTAGTGCACACCGCGAAAGACGATGTCGTCCTGTACATTTCCGCGGTTCAGGATCGGCGCGCCGATCGCGGTGAAGGTCAGCGTCTCGTGAGTCGCGTTGAGCTTCACCGTAAACGGCGTACCACCCTCGTGATCCGGTAGTTCGGCCAGGCTGAAGCCGGTCCCCATCCAGGTGCCGGGCAGATTCTGCAGCGGCCCGAGGTCGGCGAGCGACGTGGGTTCCGGCCGGGCAGCGCGAAAGAGTATGGACATGATCCCTCCCGATGCGAATTCCTCCCCCAGACACCGTTGTACCGCTCAACGGCCGCCCGGGCATGCCCCCAATTCCGGGACTACCGGCGCTCGCGGTACCAGCGGATCAGCGCGTCGGTCGACGAATCCGATTGCGGCGCAGGATCTTCCGTCGAGGTCAGCAGCGGCTCCAGCTCCAGAGCCTGCTGCTTGCCCAGCTCCACGCCCCACTGGTCGAAGCTGTCGATGCCCCAGATCGCACCCTCGACGAACACCTGGTGCTCGTACAGCGCGATCAGCTGCCCCACCACCGACGGCGTCAGTCGCGGCGCGAGGATAGCCGTACTGGGCCGATTGCCCGGCATCACCTTGTGCGGCACCAGTTTCGGGTCGGTGCCCTCGGCGGCGATCTCCTCGGCGGACTTGCCGAAGGCGAGCACCTTGGTCTGCGCGAACAGATTGCTCATCAGAATGTCGTGCATGCTGCCGGTGCCGTCGCGGGTCGGCAGATCGTCGGTGGGCTGGGCGAACCCGATGAAATCGGCGGGAATCAACCGGGTGCCCTGATGTAACAGCTGGTAGAACGCGTGCTGTCCGTTGGTGCCCGGCTCGCCCCAGAAGATCTCCCCGGTGGACGCGCCGACCGGACTGCCGTCCGCGCGCACCGACTTGCCGTTGGACTCCATCGTCAGCTGCTGCAGATAGGCCGGGAAGCGAGCCAGGTCGTTCGAATACGGCAGCACCGCACGCGATTCCGCGCCGAAGAAGTTCGAGTACCACACCCCGAGCAGCCCCAGCAGCACCGGCGCGTTCCGCGCCAGGGGAGCGGACCGGAAATGCTCGTCCACGCTGTGCATCCCGGCCAGGAACTCGGCGAAGCGCTCCTTGCCGACCGTCGCCATCACCGACAGCCCGATCGCTGAGTCGACCGAGTAGCGCCCGCCGACCCAGTCCCAGAAACCGAACATGTTCGCGGTGTCGATGCCGAACGCCGCCACCCGCTCGGCGTTGGTGGACACCGCCACGAAATGCTTGGCGACCGCGTCCTCGCCCAGCGCCGCGACCAGCCAGCGCCGCGCCGCGGTGGCGTTGGTCAGCGTCTCCAGCGTCGAAAACGTCTTGGACGCAACGACGAACAGCGTGGTCGCCGGGTTCAGCCCGGCGAGTTTCGCGGTCAGATCCGCCGGGTCGATGTTGGAGACGAACCGCGCCGAGATCCCGGCATCGGCGTAATGCCGCAGTGCCAGGTGCACCATGACGGGCCCGAGATCGGAGCCGCCGATGCCGATGTTCACCACCGTTTCGATGCGCTCGCCCGTGGCGCCGCGCCACTGTCCGGAACGCACCGCGTCGGTGAACTCACCCATGCGGCGCAGCACCTCGTGCACCTCGGCCCCGGCGTCGGCGCCGTCGATGGTCATCGAATCGCCCTTCGGGAGCCGCAGCGCGACGTGCCCGACGGCGCGGTCCTCGGAGGTGTTGATGTGGTCGCCGCGGAACATGGCGTCGCGGTGCTGCGCAACCCCGGCGGCCTCGGCCAATTCGACCAGCAGATCCAGGGTTTCGCGCGTCACGCGGTGCTTGCTGTAGTCGATCCGCAGATCCGCGACCTGGATCGTCAGGTCGCGCCCGCGCTCGGGATCGTCGGCGAAGAACTCCCGCAGGTGCCGCCCCGCGACCGCCGCGTGATGATCGTGCAGTTTCCGCCAGGCCGCCGTCGCGGTGATGTCGCTGCTCACGCCGCCGAGATTACCCACCCCGCCCTCGGCGCGCAGGTAACTGTTCGTGATGTCGCTGGCTGCATCGGTGGGCCGAGATTACCCACCCCGCCCTCGACGTGCAGGTAACTGTCGCTGACGTCCCTGCCTCGACGCCGTCATCCGTCACCCCGGCGTGCTTTTGGCCGGGTGCCACCGCAGATCCCGGCCGAAAGCGTGCCGGTATGACGGGGGACGTGTGCACCACCGGCACGGCGGACTGTACCGCCGCACCAGGCATAGGCTGGGCACATGGTGTCCGAACGTGAACTCCTCGAGTCCGTACCCACACAGCTCTGGATCGGCGGGCCGGTGGATGCCACCGGCGGCGCGACGTTCCCGGTGGAGAACCCGGCCACCGGCGAGCCCGTCGCGCACGTCGCCGACGCCACCCCCGACGACGCGATGCGGGCGCTGGACGCCGCGGCCGCGGTGCAGGACGAGTGGGCCGCGACCACCGCGCGCGACCGGGCGGAGATCCTGCGCGCGGTCTACGACCGCATCGTCGAACGCACCGAGGACCTGGCGCTGCTGATGACCCTGGAAATGGGCAAGGCGCTGCAGGAGAGCCGCAACGAGGTCCGCTACGGCGCCGAATTCTTCCGCTGGTTCTCCGAGGAGGCCGCCCGCATCCACGGCCGCTATCAGACCGCGCCGACCGGCACCGGCCGGATCGTGGTGCACAAGCAGCCGGTCGGCCCGTGCCTGGCGATCACGCCGTGGAACTTCCCCCTCGCCATGGGCACCCGCAAGATCGGCCCGGCACTGGCGGCGGGCTGCACCATGATCGTGAAACCCGCGTCGGCGACCCCGCTGACCATGCTGCTGCTGGCCCGGCTGTGCGCCGATGCGGGCCTGCCCGACGGGGTGCTGTCGGTGATCACCAGCCGCCGCTCCGGCGCGGTCACCGAACCCCTGCTCAACGATCCGCGCCTGCGCAAGCTCACCTTCACCGGCTCCACCGAGGTCGGCAAGACCCTGGTCGAGAAGTCCGCGCACGGACTGCTGCGCACCTCGATGGAGCTGGGCGGCAACGCCCCGTTCGTGGTGTTCGACGACGCCGATGTCGACGCCGCGGTCACCGGCGCCATGCTGGCCAAGCTGCGCAACGGCGGCGAGGCCTGCACCGCCGCCAACCGCTTCCACGTGCACAACTCCGTGCGCGCGGAATTCACCGACAAGTTCGCCGCGGCCATGGCCGAGGTGCGGCTCGGCCCCGGCAGCGATCCGGCGACCACGCTGGGTCCGCTGATCAACCAGGACCAGCTCGACACCGTCACCGAACTCGTCGACGACGCGGTCGCCAAGGGCGCCCAGGTCCGCATCGGCGGCAAGGCGCCCGGCGGCCCGGGCTACTACTACCCGGCGACGATCCTGTCCGACGTCCCCGCCGATGCCCGCATCCTGCGCGAGGAGGTGTTCGGCCCGGTCGCCCCGATCATCGGCTTCGATACCGAGGAGGAGGGCCTGGCCGCGGCCAACGACACCGAATTCGGCCTGGTCGCCTACGCCTACACGCAGAATCTGGACCGTGCGCTGCGCATCGCGGAGGGGCTGGAATCCGGCATGGTCGGCATCAATCGCGGCGTCATCTCCGACCCCGCCGCCCCCTTCGGCGGCGTCAAGGCCTCCGGCTTCGGCCGCGAGGGCGGGTTCGAGGGCATCGACGAATACCTGTCCACCAAGTACATCGCGCTGCCGTAGAACAGGAAAAGCCGCCCCGGGGTGACGTCACCCGGGGCGGCCTGGGGGCGCGGTGCTCATCGAACGCCGCGTGGTCTGAGGCCCGGTCAGTGACCGAGGCGGCCGCGGCCGAGGCGCAGCAGCAGCATGGCGAGGGTATGACCCTCCTGGCCCAGTTCGCTGAACCGCTCCAGCACCTTCATCTCGCGGGAGTGAACCAGGCGCGGGCCGCCGTTCGCCATCCGGGTGCGACCGATGATTCTCGAGACCTCGGTGCGGCGCTTGATCGCGGCGAGAATTTCGGCGTCGAGCCGATCGATCTCCTTGCGGAGCTTGTCGATCTCCGCCTCGCTGCTGGGCAGCGCAGCGTCGGACCCGGTCTCGGTCGTAGAGGTGCTCATACTTTCTCTCCTCGTGTCAGAACCAGGATCGGCAGGCGGCCCCACCCCGTTACCGTCGGTTCTTTCACCATGAAACAGACCCGGTGGGTCTTTCATTGTCCCCCGTCGAGTATTCGCGCTCAGATGCGAGGTCGGTGACCACAATAGCCAGTGATCAGCCGAGCAGCAGAGGTCGCGAGCGCGCAGGTCATGTGGCCAGTCTGCCACGGGCCCGAAGGTGAGCCAAACGGTTCTTGTTCCCAGGAGGGGTCAGAACGCCGCCGGACTACAGGATGTCGGTGCCCGCCGGTAGCGTGGATGGACGATGGAGACGACGGTGGCGGAAGAGACGCGCTCGGATTCGGGACCAGCCGGTTCGGAGCGGACCCAGGGGGACAAGCAGTCGGCGGAGCGGGCCGAACGCCTACTGGAGGGGCTGAATCCGCAGCAGCGGGCGGCGGTCGTGCACACCGGCTCCCCGCTGCTGATCGTCGCCGGCGCGGGCTCGGGCAAGACGGCCGTGCTCACCCGCCGCATCGCCTATCTGCTGGGCGCTCGCGGCGCGACACCCGGCCAGATCCTGGCCATCACCTTCACCAACAAGGCCGCGGCCGAGATGCGGGAGCGCGTGATCGGCCTGGTCGGCCCGCGCGCCACCACCATGTGGGTCTCCACCTTCCACGCCAGCTGCGTGCGCATCCTGCGCACCCAGGCCGCCCTGGTGCCGGGCCTGAACTCCAACTTCTCCATCTACGACGCCGACGACTCACGCCGCCTGCTGGCCATGATCGGCCGCGACCTGAATCTGGACCCCAAGAAGTATTCGCCGCGCCTGCTGGCCACCGCCATCTCGAACCTCAAGAACGAGCTCACCGATCCCGAAACCGCCTCGGCCGACGCGGAATCCGACGAGAGCGAGCTGCCCGGCATCGTGGCCGATGTCTACACCCAGTACCAGCGGCGGCTGCGCGCGGCCAACGCCCTGGACTTCGACGACCTGATCGGCGAGACGGTGGCGTTGCTGCAGCATCACCCGCAGGTCGCCGAGTACTACCGTCGCCGCTTCCGGCACGTGCTGGTCGACGAGTACCAGGACACCAACCACGCGCAGTACGTGCTGGTGCGCGAGCTGGTGGGGCATCATTCCGCGGCCGAACTGGACGACGCCGACGCCGGGGCCACGGCGGCCGATCCCGAGTTCACCCCGGTGCGGCGCGAAGACGCCGTCCCGCCCAGCGAACTGTGCGTGGTCGGCGACGCCGATCAGTCCATCTACGCCTTCCGCGGCGCCACCATCCGCAATATCGAGGAGTTCGAGCGCGATTTCCCCGACGCGGAAACCATTCTGCTGGAACAGAACTACCGCTCCACCCAGCACATCCTGTCCGCGGCCAACTCACTGATCTCCAAGAACGAGGGCCGCCGCGAGAAGAAGCTGTGGACCGACTCGGGCGACGGCGACCTGATCGTCGGCTACGTCGCCGACAACGAGCACGACGAGGCCTCGTTCGTGGCCCGCGAGATCGACCGCCTGGTCGACCAGGGCGATTACAACTACGGCGACGTCGCGGTGTTCTACCGCACCAACAACAACTCCCGTGCGCTGGAGGAGATCTTCATCCGGATGGGGCTGCCCTACAAGGTGGTCGGCGGCGTCCGGTTCTACGAGCGCAAGGAGGTGCGCGACATCGTCGCCTACCTGCGCGTACTGGAGAATCCGGACGATGCGGTGAGTATGCGCCGCATCCTCAACACCCCGCGTCGCGGCATCGGGGACCGGGCCGAGGCCTGCGTGGCCGTGCACGCCGAACAGCGCGGCATCGGTTTCGCCGCGGCGCTGCGCGATGCCGCCGCGGGCAAGGTGGCGCTGCTGAATACCCGTGCGCAGCGGGCCATCTCGGGCTTCATGGATCTGCTGGACGAGATCCGCGCCGCCGGCACCGTCGAGGACCTGGACTTCCCGGATGTCGGCAATGTCGTCGAGGCGGTGCTGGACCGCACCGGCTACCGCGCCGAACTGGAGGCCTCCGACGACCCCCAGGACGGTGCCCGCCTGGACAATCTCAACGAATTGGTCAGCGTCGCCCGCGAATTCAGCTCCGAGGCCCGCAACAACGTGGAGGCCGCCCGGGAGGAGGGCCTGGTGCCCGAGGCCGCGGAGGGCGAGCCGGAGCCGGGCTCGCTGGCGGCATTCCTGGAGCGGGTATCGCTGGTCGCCGACACCGACCAGATCCCCGACGAGGGCACCGGCGTGGTCACGATGATGACCCTGCACACCGCGAAGGGCCTGGAATTCCCGGTGGTCTTCGTGACCGGATGGGAGGACGGCCAATTCCCGCACATGCGGGCGCTGGGCGATCCGACCGAACTGGCGGAGGAGCGGCGCCTCGCCTACGTCGGCCTCACCCGCGCGCGCCGCCGCCTGTATCTCACCCGCGCGGTGGTGCGTTCCGGCTGGGGGCAGCCGGTGTCGAACCCGGAATCGCGCTTCCTGCAGGAGATTCCGCCGCACCTGGTCGATTGGCAGCGGCTCGAGCCCGCGGCCACCGCGACGACCCGGGGCTTCCGCCGCCGCGGCGACGACGAGGGCCTGGAACGCGACTGGACGCGCGGCGACGGCTGGTCCGACCAGCGCCCCGGCCTGCGCGACCGCGGCCCCCGCCGCCCCGCCCCCGGCGGCTCCGGCAAACGCAACAACACGAACCTGGTACTCGCCGTAGGCGACCGAGTCAGCGACGACAAATACGGCCTGGGCCGCGTCGTAGCCGCCGAGGGCTTCGGCGCCCTGGCCACGGTAACCATCGACTTCGGCACCGCAGGCAAAATCCGCCTCATCCCCCAATACAGCCGCACCCTGGTCAAGCTGTAGAAGGTCTCAGCGCGGACCGGATGATGATGGTCCGCGCGCGTAGAGATACTTGATTCCGGCCAAAAGCATGCCGGAAATGACGGGCGGACGGCACGCCCGAATGCCCCGGCGCGCGGCACGCTTTTCGCCGGGACCTCAGTCGCGCTGGGCGCCCAGGGAGATGCCGCGTGAGGCGAGCCAGGGGAGGGGGTCGATGGGCTGGGTGCCGTTGAGGTGGACCTCGAAGTGGCAGTGCGGGCCGGTGGAGAAGCCGCGGTTGCCGACGGTGGCGATCTGGTCGCCCGCCATGACGCGCTCGCCGACGTTGACCGTCGTGGTGTCGACGTGGCCGTAGACGGTGACGGTGCCGTCGTCGTGGCGCAGGCGCACCCACATGCCGAAACCGGAGGCCGGGCCCGCGTCGATCACCGTGCCGTCCTCGACGGCGTAGATGGGGGTGCCGATCGGCGCCGCGACGTCCACACCGTTGTGCGGTGCGCCCCAGCGGAATCCGTATCCGGAGGTGTAGTTGCCGTAGGCGAACTTGGTGAACAGCGGCCGCAGCTTGGCGGCTTCCTGCGCGGCCAAATCCTCGGCGAACTGCTGGCCGTGCTGCAGGATGTCGCTGAACTGGCTGATATCGGTCACCGGCGCGACGCTGACCAGTTGTGAGGAGGTCTGCGATCCCGCCGCGGTCGGGTCGGCGAGACTCACCGACTGTGCGGCGATCTCGTGCACCTGCCCGTCGGCCTGGTAGTCGGCGGTCGAGGTCTGGCCCTGCCCGCCGGACTGCATGCTGGCCTGTCCGGCGGCGACGACGGCACCCGCGGCCACCGCGACGAC
>NZ_BDBV01000018.1 GCF_001613165.1 Nocardia mexicana NBRC 108244 | reverse complement strand
GACGTCGCGGAAAGCGATGGCTTCGCTCTTGCCGTCGAGGACCTCCCAATAGAACCTCCAGACCGGAGCCTCGGGCGGCCACCCGAGTGGGCCGGGCGAGGGGACTGGGCGTGTCGCCGACGTCGGTGCGCGGCCATCCGGCGCGCAACCGGTCGGGGTCGAAAGGCTGATCGTCCGCGGCGGGGTAGTCGTACGCGCCGTGCTGATCGTCGCCGTCCGGAATGTTCGGCGTGTCCCAGGCGTTCCAGTCGGCGGATCCGGATGCGGCCCAGGTGTTCTCGGCCGGGCCCGGATTCCACTCGGCAGCGCCGGGGGCGCTCCAGCCGGTGGACTGTGTCTGCCGCGCGGGGGCTGAGCCGGCG
This sequence comes from Nocardia mexicana NBRC 108244, assembly GCF_001613165.1. Lineage (GTDB taxonomy): Bacteria > Actinomycetota > Actinomycetes > Mycobacteriales > Mycobacteriaceae > Nocardia > Nocardia mexicana. Next base: position 106,605 of record NZ_BDBV01000018.1, on the reverse strand, counting down.
TACCCGCCGAACGATTCGGCGCCACCGAAATGCTGCTGGCCGCCGAAGGGTTCGTCATTACGGCGATAACGGCGTGCGGACTGCGCGCGATGACCGGGTTGATAAGGGTCGACGCTCATCGGCGGAATTCCGGCACGGGAGGAAGCTGTGAGGTGGACGGGTCGCCTGCGGAGCGGCTCTCTACCTGCGGAGCGCTGTGCTGCAACAAGCCTGCCGTCCTCCTGTGTCGTTTGATGAGTCCCGCCGTGGTTACGCATACTGCCGCCGCTGGGAAGTTTTCTTCCCGACAGCGTCGTGACCGTGCTGTGACATCGACCGCATCGACGGTAACGAAACGATTGCAGGTCGGCAAGCGCTGCGCTCGTTCTGTCCTGACATGTGAGATTGATCACGATAACAGCAAGGAATATCTCACTGTCGGGTGGGCACTCGCGTGAGCCCGCTTGACGACGAGGTGTAGTAGCCGACCCCGAATATGTACCTTCTCCGGCCCGACCTGGCGTGCCGCGAGCAACCTACTCACCGGTAGTGTTGGCCAGCGGTTTTGCCGCCCGGTATGCGGTCCCGTGACCTGCGCCACTTAGGCTGTATGCGGCTGATTTCGGCTCGGTGTGACTGATTAGAGTCCGACCCGACCCGGCTGACCATTTCGAGCGACCTGCAAGCAGTCGCTACGGGCAGACGACGGGCCGCCAACAAAGACGTTGCACAACAACGCAGACGAGACGGTGAGTAAATGGATCTCTTCGAATATCAGGCGAAGGAGCTCTTCGTAAAGCACGGAGTGCCTTCGTCGGAAGGCCGGGTCACGGACTCGGCCGAGGATGCCCGTGCGATCGCGACCGAGATCGGCAAGCCTGTGATGATCAAATCGCAGGTCAAGGTCGGTGGCCGCGGCAAGGCCGGCGGCGTGAAGTATGCCGCGACCCCCGAGGACGCCTTCACCCACGCCTCCAACATCCTGGGCCTGGACATCAAGGGCCACGTCACCAAGAAGATCCTGGTCGCGGAGGCCAAGGACATCGCCTCGGAGTACTACATCTCCTTCCTGCTCGATCGTTCCAACCGCACCTACCTGGCCATGTGCTCGGTCGAGGGCGGTATGGAGATCGAAGAGGTGGCCGCCACCAAGCCCGATCGCCTGGCCAAGGTGCCGGTCGACGCGGTCAAGGGTGTGGACCTGGCGTTCGCGCGCTCCATCGCCGAGCAGGGCCACCTGCCCGCCGACATCCTGGATGCCGCCGCGGTCACGATCCAGAAGCTGTGGGAGGTGTTCGTCGGCGAGGACGCCACCCTGGTCGAGGTAAACCCGCTGGTCCGCACGCCGGACAACGAGATCCTGGCGCTGGACGGCAAGATCACCCTGGACGAGAATGCCGACTTCCGGCACCCGGATCACGAGGCGTTCGCGGATATCGACGCCACCGATCCGCTGGAGCTGAAGGCCAAGGAGAACGACCTCAACTACGTCAAGCTCGACGGCGAGGTCGGCATCATCGGCAACGGCGCCGGCCTGGTCATGTCGACCCTGGACGTCGTCGCCTACGCGGGCGAGAACCACAACGGCGTGAAGCCGGCCAACTTCCTGGACATCGGCGGCGGCGCCTCGGCCGAGGTGATGGCCAACGGTCTCGACGTCATCCTGAACGACACGCAGGTCAAGAGCGTGTTCGTGAACGTGTTCGGCGGCATCACCGCGTGTGACGCCGTGGCGAACGGCATCGTGAAGGCCCTGGAGATCCTGGGCGGCGAGGCCAACAAGCCGCTGGTCGTCCGTCTCGACGGCAACCGCGTCGAAGAGGGCCGCAAGATTCTCGCCGACGCCAACCACCCCCTGGTGACGCTGGCGCAGACAATGGACGAAGGCGCCGACAAGGCCGCCGAGCTGGCAGCGGCCAAGTAAGGACAAGGACAAAATGTCTATCTTCCTCAACAAGGACTCCAAGGTCATCGTCCAGGGCATCACCGGTGGCGAGGGAACCAAGCACACCGCGCTGATGCTCAAGGCCGGCACCCAGGTCGTCGGCGGCGTCAACGCCCGCAAGGCGGGCACCACCGTCTCGCACACCGACAAGGACGGCAACGCCGTCGAGCTGCCCGTGTTCGGCGGCGTCGCGGAGGCCATCAAGGAGACCGGCGCCGACGTCTCGATCGCGTTCGTGCCGCCGAAGTTCGCCAAGGACGCCATCATCGAGGCCATCGACGCGGAGATCCCGCTGCTGGTGGTCATCACCGAGGGCATCCCGGTGCAGGACACCGCCTACGCGTGGGCCTACAACGTCGAGAAGGGCAACAAGACCCGCATCATCGGCCCCAACTGCCCCGGCATCATCACCCCGGGCGAGGCGCTGGTCGGCATCACCCCGGCCAACATCACCGGCAAGGGCCCGGTCGGCCTGGTGTCCAAGTCCGGCACCCTGACCTACCAGATGATGTACGAGCTGCGCGATTTCGGCTTCTCCACCTCCATCGGCATCGGCGGTGACCCGGTCATCGGCACCACCCACATCGACGCCATCGAGGCCTTCGAGAAGGACCCGGAGACCAAGCTGATCGTCATGATCGGCGAGATCGGCGGCGACGCCGAGGAGCGGGCCGCGGCCTACATCAAGGAGAACGTGACCAAGCCCGTCGTCGGCTACGTCGCGGGCTTCACCGCCCCGGAGGGCAAGACCATGGGCCACGCCGGCGCCATCGTCTCCGGTTCGTCGGGCACCGCCGCGGCGAAGAAGGAAGCGCTGGAGGCCGCGGGCGTGAAGGTCGGCAAGACGCCGTCCGAGACCGCCGCCCTGGCGCGCGCCATTCTGGAGAAGGCCAGCGTCACCGCCTGATCCACCGCAATACGTCGAAGGCCGCCTTCCCGTTCCGGGGAAGGCGGCCTTCGACGTCAGGGGGCCGGTAGTACGTGGCACAGGCCCAGCACGCGCACGACCTGACAGAACATCTCGTTGAGATCCATTCGGACACCTCCCATCGTCTCGCCTGCATCACGATTCGGCCGGTTCGCGAGTTCATCGGGAACCGGGGAGTATCTACCCGCATGCTGTGCCCGTGACCAGGACGCTCGATTGCAGTAGCGTCAGTGAGGGCATCCAGCCGTGTAGACCATGAAGGACTCGATAGGAGACGACGACATGTCATACCCGACCGGGGGCTCCGGGTACAACGCGCCCGCGCCGACGCCCTCTGCAGCGCCCAGCTACGGGCAGCCGGCAAGCGGTACCGGTGCAGGATCCGGCACCCCGGAATCGGGTGGCGGGGCTGCCAAGGGGCTGCCGTTCTTCCTGACCGTGGGTGTCGCCGCGCTGGGCATCATCAACTTCCTGCTGGGCTTCACCGCTTTCGCCAAGACGAAGGCCCAGGACCTCGGCATGGGCGTGCGCACCGAGGAGCAGTCGGAGACCTTCTTCAAGGCAATCGGCATCTCGCCGCTGCTGGTGTTCCTGCTGCTGGGCGGGCTGCTGGCGGCCGTTTCGCTGCTGCGCAAGCAGAACTATGTCGGTGCGGCCGCCGCGGCCAGCGCCGCCGGGTTCCTGGGCCTGCTGGTGCAGGCGTTCACCCTGCCGGACGAGATCAGCCTCGCGTGGGGCGCCTGGGTGGTGCTGTTCCTGGGCCTGGTGCAGACCGCGGCTGCGGTCGTCGCCGTGCTGTTCGAGGCCGAGATCATGTCCGCACCGGCGCCGAAGCCCGCCGCCGGGTTCGGCGGTCAGGGCGGCTACGGTCAGCAGCCCGGCTACGGCCAGGGTCAGCAGCCCTCCTACGGGCAGAGCGGTCAGGCCGGTCAGCAGTCCTACGGCCAGTACGGTCAGCAGCCTTCCTACGGGCAGAGCGGTCAGGCCGGTCAGCAGTCCTACGGGCAGTACGGTCAGCAGCCGTCGTACGGTCAGCCGGGCCAGACCGGGCAGGCGGCCCAGCCGGGCCAGTCGCAGTACGGCCAGCAGCCGTCCTACGGCCAGCAGGGCCAGACGGCTCAGCCGGGCCAGCAGCCCTACGGCCAGCAGGGCTACGGTGCGCAGCAGGGCGGGCAGGCGGCCTACGGCGCGCAGCAGCGCCCGCAGCAGCCCGCCGGTGACGAGAACGCCACCCAGCACTTCGGCGCGCAGTCCGCGGCGGGACAGCAGTACGGCGGACTGAACTTCGGGCAGGCGGGCCAGAGCGCCCAGGGCTCGCAGAGCCAGCCGTTCGGCGAGGGCCAGGCCGCCAACCCGGCCGCGGACGCCACCAAGGCGTTCCGCCCCGAGGACGACCAGAAGTAACAACGCATTTCGCACGTCGGCGAGTCCGGTGGCGCCTTCTGACGGCGCGCCTGGCTCGCCGACGCGCGTTTCGGTGACACTCTGAGTTCTTGTGAGTGAGGTGTGCAGCGGCCGGTCCGGGCGGTATATCGCACGGCCGGAGCTGCCGGGGCCCGGCCGTCGTCGCCCGGGGCGCCGGGTCGCGGACCCGGATCGGATCTTCGCTCGGCCGAGGGTGCCGGATTCGGGTGTCCTGCACCGCAGTCCGTCCTCGGTGCCGAGCGGTGCCGCGGCGGTCGTGCACGATCGGGCTCGTTCCGGCCCGTGCCGATGATCGACAAGGTGGTGGCATGAGATCTTCGCTGGCTCGGTGGGAAGGGCACCGGGAACCGCCGGGCAGGCCCGAGCGGCACCGCGGGGGATCCGGCCGCACTCCCGGGGACGACAACGTCTTTCTCTCCCTCAGCCCGGAGCGGGCCAAGGTGCTGGCGTTCCTCGCCGCGCGGACCTCCGGCTTCACCGTGGTCATCGTGGTGGCCGTGGTGCTCGCGACGCTGCTGGCGGCCGGGAGCTCGATGACCGGCGCCTCCGGTGCGATCGCCGCGGGATGGCTTGCGGTGCACCAGGTTCCGCTGGTGATCGGCAAGACGTCGCTGGGTCTGCTGCCGCTGCTGCCGACCGGTGTGCTGCTGTGGTTCGTGGCGCGCGACTGCGCCCGGGCGGTGGAACCCGACGCCTCTCGCGCCGATCTGGGCTGGATCGTGGGCGCCGCGCTGGCCGGACCCCTCGTGATCACCGCCGTGTGCCTGGCCGTGGCCGAGGACGCCTCGGCCGTGGTGGCGCTGCAGCCGCCGGCGACGCTGGCCGCGTTCGGCTGGGTGGGCGGCCTGCATCTCCTGGCGGCGGTGGCGGGCATCGCGAGTCGGCCGAATCCGCTGCGGGAGCAGCTGTTCGCCGTGCTGCCCGACTGGGCGGAGCCGGGTGCGCGGGCCGCGCTGCGCGCGCTGCTGCGGCTGCTGGCGGTCGCGGCCGCGGTCACTCTGATCTCGCTGCTCGCACACTGGTCGCGGATCGGCGACACCTACGGTGCGGCGGGCAATGCGGGTGGGGTGCTCGGCCTGACCCTGCTGTCTCTGGCGTACCTGCCGAATGTCGCCATCGACGCGACCAGCGTGCTGGTCGGGGCCGACGTGCACATCGGCACGGGCGCGCTGAGCGTGTTTTCCGTTGCGGGAGCGCCGGTTCCGGGCCTGCCGATCCTCGCCGCGGTGCCCTCCGGGCCCGCCGCGGGCTGGTGGCCGGTGCTGCTGCTGGCCCCGGCCGCGGTCGGCGTCTGGACCGGTTTGGACTGCGCGCGCACCTCCCACGACGAGATCCGCGCGCCCTGGGCGACCCTGACGGCGGCCGGATTGTCGGCGCCGGCGCTGGCCGTGCTCGGCGCGCTGGCGGGCGGCACGGTGGGTTCGTTCGGCTACATCGGGCCCGCGGTGGGGCTGACCGTCGCGCTCACCTTCGCCTGGCTGGCGATTCCCGGACTGGTGGGCCTGGTGTGCGCGCGCTGGTTCCTGCCTTCGGCGGGGCCGTTCGTTCAGGGCGGATACGCCGACGCGGCCGATGGCTACTGGGACGACGAGTACGCCGACGATTACGGCACCGACGGGTACTACGCCGACGAATACGACGACTATGACGACTACGCCGCGGCGGACACCGTGGACGGTGACGTGGTCGAGGGCGAGCTGGTGGAGGAGCAGCCCGCCCTCGCCGACGCGACCGCTTCCGTATCCGGCGATATGGACGAATCCGCCGACATCGTCGACGCGGAAGTGGTAGAGGCGGACCTGCCCGACGGTGGCGGAACCGGCGGTCGTTAGGCTCTAGGCGGCGGTCCCTCGTAGCCGCCGACTCCGCCGGCCCCGACACACAGGGAGTAGAGCGCTGACGACCCCGTCCGCCCAGCAGGTGCCGCCCACCGCACCCGCGACCGTCGTCGTCCTCGCCTCGGGCACCGGATCGCTGCTGCGATCGCTGCTCGCGGCCACCCGGCAGCCGGACTATCCCGCGCGCGTGGTCGCCGTCGGCGTCGACCGGCCTTGCGCCGCAACCGAACACGCACAGGCCGCCGATGTCCCGCACTTCCGGGTGGCGCCGGGCGACCATCCCGATCGCGCGGCCTGGGATGCGGCGCTGACCGCGGCGGTCGCGGACTACGAGCCCGACCTGGTGGTGTCCGCCGGCTTCATGCGGATCCTCGGCGCCGCATTCCTCGAGCGTTTCGGCGGCCGGATCATCAACACCCACCCCGCGCTGCTGCCGTCCTTCCCGGGCGCGCACGGGGTGCGCGATGCGCTCGCCTACGGGGTGCGGGTGACGGGTTCCACCGTGCACCTGGTCGATGCCGGTGTCGATACCGGACCGATCCTCGCGCAGGAGGCGGTGCAGGTGCTGCCCGGCGACGACGAGGCGGCCCTGCACGAGCGGATCAAGGTTGTGGAGCGGCGGTTGCTGGCCGATGTGGTGGCCGCCGTCGCGACCCGAGGCATTGTCTCCGATGGACGAAAGGCAGTAATCCCAGATGAGCGAGTTTTCCGGTGACTGAGCGCAAACCGATCCGCAGGGCGCTGGTCAGCGTCTACGACAAGGCCGGGCTCGTCGAGCTGGCCACCGGACTGCACGCGGCGGGCGTGGAGCTGGTGTCGACCGGGTCGACCGCGGGGCGCATCGCCGACGCCGGCGTCCCGGTGACCAAGGTGGAGGACCTGACCGGTTTTCCGGAGACCCTGGACGGGCGGGTGAAGACGCTGCACCCGCGGGTGCACGCCGGCATCCTGGCCGACCTGCGCAAGCCGGAGCACGCCGAACAGCTGGTCGAGCTGGGCGTGGAGGCCTTCGACCTGGTGGTGGTGAACCTGTATCCGTTCACCGAGACCGTCGCGAGCGGCGCCACCCCCGATGAATGCGTCGAGCAGATCGACATCGGCGGCCCGTCCATGGTGCGCGCGGCCGCCAAGAATCATCCGTCCGTGGCGGTGGTCGTCGATACCGGTGACTACGACGACGCGCTGGCCGCGGTGAAGTCCGGCGGATTCACCCTCGCCGAGCGAACCATGCTGGCGGCCAAGGCCTTCCAGCACACCGCGAGCTATGACGTCGCGGTGGCGAGCTGGATGACCAGCGTGCTGACCGCCGACGCCGCTGCCGGGCAACAGTTTCCGGAGTGGGTGGGCGGGACCTGGACCCGCGAGGCGGTGCTGCGCTACGGCGAGAATCCGCACCAGTCCGCGGCACTGTACGCGGCCGACGGTGCGGGCGGCGGCCTGGCGCAGGCAAAGCAGTTGCACGGCAAGGAGATGTCGTACAACAACTACACCGATGCCGACGCCGCCTGGCGCGCGGCGTGGGACCACACGGCGCCCACCGTGGCGATCGTGAAGCATGCCAACCCCTGCGGCATCGCGGTCGGCGCCGATATCGCCGAGGCGCACCGCAAGGCGCACGCCTGCGATCCGGTCAGCGCGTTCGGCGGCGTCATCGCGGCCAACCGTGAGGTGACCGTGGAGATGGCCGAGCAGGTGGCCGAGATCTTCACCGAGGTGATCGTGGCGCCCGGCTATGCCGACGGTGCGGTGGAAGTGTTGCAGCGCAAGAAGAATGTGCGCATCCTGGTCGCCGATCAACCGCGCCGCGGGGGTGTGGAGCTGCGCCCGATCAGCGGCGGTGCGCTGCTGCAGCAGTCCGACATCGTCGACGCCGAGGGCGACGACCCGGCCAACTGGACGCTCGCCGCGGGCGAGGCGGCCGATGCGGCAACCCTCGCCGATCTCGAATTCGCCTGGCGCGCCTGCCGTGCGGTGAAGTCGAACGCCATCCTGCTGGCGCACGACGGCGCCTCGGTGGGAGTCGGTATGGGGCAGGTCAACCGGGTCGACGCGGTGCATCTGGCGGTGCTGCGCGCCGGTGACCGCGCGAAGGGTTCGGTCGCGGCGTCGGACGCCTACTTCCCGTTCCCGGACGGGCCGCAGCAGCTGATCGCGGCGGGCGTGAAAGCCATTGTGCAGCCGGGCGGTTCGGTGCGCGACCAGCTGACCATCGATGCCTGCAAGGAAGCCGGGCTGACGATGTACCTGACGGGGGCGCGCCACTTCGCGCACTGAGTCACCGCCGAAGACCGAGTCGTCACGAAGAAGAAGCCCTGCGCGAAATACCGTTCCGCGCAGGGCTTCGTCTCATCCAGCCGCCGGGCCTTCCTCATCCCGGCACCCGGGTTTCGCTGTCCCGGCCGAGGGCCGGGCGCGAGTCGGGTGGCTCGTGTGGTTTGTGTCAGGGGCTCGTGTGGCTTGTGTCAGGGAACGTATCACCGGCGCGGCGGTCTCGCGCGACATCACGAAGCTATAAATGCAGCACGAGGCCGTATAGTGACCGACGTCACACGAACACCTCGGATCGACGTCTTCCCTTTGTTCTTGCATTTGTGCTTGCGCCGAATCTATTTGGCGCTGAGCACCTTTCGATCGCCGAGCGGCTGCTTCAACGGCACCTCCAGAGTGCCGAACACCGCGATCATCGTGCACATCCGCCCGACCGCCTCCGGCAGTGTTCCCGACCGCAGTTCGACGGTGACCGTGCTGTCGGTCTCGGTGGTGCTCGCGTCCACGCCGTAGCATTCGGGCGAGCCGACCTGGAAATTCACCGCGATCCGGTCGGGGGCAACCCGATTCCAGCTTTCGAACGGGATCGGCCGGGCGCCGACGAGGGCGGGGTTCGCGGTGAACATCCGCCCGGGCTGCGGTTGCTCCAGCTCGGTCGGGGTATTCGGGCCCGAGGTCGCGCTCGTGCTCGTATTCGCTTGTGTCCCACCGTCGTCCGTGCCGCCGCACGCCGCGGCCAGCAGGATCGGCAACAGTGCACCGGCGGCGGCCGCGCGGCGTCCACGCGAGATCCAGTTCATGATCGTCCACCCTAGTGGGCGGCGACCGGCCCTCCGCACCGGTCACGCGCCCGACGAGCCAGTGAACTTTCTGCAACGACTGCGCGTAAACGCTGCGGTCCGGGGGTCCGCCAACTATCGTTCGCAAACGATGAGCGAACGCGGTTCGGGCGCCATCGAGCTACCGACGAAGTGATCCCCTTCTCCGAAAGGAACCACCGTGGGAGACTCCCTGAACGTAGGCGATGAACTCGGTCTCGGCCAATCTCTCCAGGGCGGTGCGTACACCCTGACGCTTCAGAACGACGGTAACCTGGTGCTTTCCGAACCGGGCGGAGTCGTCTGGGCGACCAATACGCACGAACAGGGTGTGCAGCGCGCCGTCCTGCAGGACGACGGCAATTTCGTGCTCTACTCCGACAGCGGCCCGGCGTGGGCCACCGATACCAACGGCAAGGACGTCGACCGGCTGGTCATGCAATCGGACCGCAACCTCGTGCTGTACGGCAAGGACGGCAGCGCGATGTGGGCCTCGGACACGGTCACCGACAACCCGATCCCGGCGCCGGAACCCGAGATCGAAATGGCGGCGGTCGTCGAGGAGCAGGCGCCGCCACCCCCGCCGCCTCCGGCCGCACCCCAGCCCCAGACCTACACCGTCGAGCCGGGCGACACCCTGTGGGCCATCGCCGAACGCTTCTACGGCGACGGCAACCGATACCTGGAGATCGCGGGCGCCAGCGGCGTCGACAACCCCGACGCCATCAATGTCGGCCAGGTGCTGACCATTCCGTAGCGGCCGACCTCCGATGTGCAGAGAACCCCGGTGCGTACGCACCGGGGTTCTCCAGTTGTTCGCAAGCTTCCTCAGCGGCTGGTGAAGGGCAGCAGTGCCATCTCGCGGGCGTTCTTCACCGCCGTGGCGACCTGCCGCTGTTGCTGCGGGGTCAGGCCGGTGACGCGACGGCTGCGGATCTTGCCGCGGTCGGAGATGAACGTGCGCAGCAGATTCACGTCCTTGTAGTCGACGGTCTCGATGCCGGCGGCGATCAGGGGGTTCTTCTTGGGGCGGCGCGCCTGCTCGGCGCGGACCTTCTTCGACGGCGCTCGCTTCACAGCCATGTCAGCATCCTTTCTCGGCTAGAGCTCCGGGGTGGTCTACCAACTCGATTTGTGTACACCGGGCAGCTCCCCCCGGTGGGCCATCTCGCGCACGCGCACGCGCGAGAGACCGAACTTTCGGAGATGACCACGCGGGCGTCCATCCGTGGCGTCCCGATTGCGCAAGCGTACCGGACTGGCGTCGCGCGGCAGCCGCTGCAGGGCGAACTGCGCGGCCGTCCGCTGCTCCTCCGGGGTGGCCGGGTTCCGGATGAGTTCCTTGAGCTCCGCCCGGCGCTCGGCATGCCGTTCGACGACGAGTTTGCGCTGCTCATTGCGTGCGATCTTGGATTTCTTGGCCATCGTCAGCGCTCCTCTCGGAAGTCCACGTGCTTGCGCACGACCGGGTCGTACTTGCGCAGGACCATCCGGTCCGGATCGTTGCGGCGGTTCTTGCGCGTGACGTAGGTGTAGCCGGTACCCGCGGTCGAGCGCAGTTTGATGATCGGCCGAATCTCGTTGCGCGCCATCAGATCTTCTCTCCCCGCGCGCGCAGCCGGGCGACGACCGCCTCGATGCCGTCGCGATCGATGGTCTTGATGCCCTTGGCCGAGACGGTCAGCGTGATCCGGCGGCCCTCGCTGGGCAGGTAGTAGGTCTTGCGCTGGATGTTCGGATCCCAGCGCCGGTTGGTCCGCACATGCGAGTGCGAGACGGACTTGCCGAAGCCCGGCTTCCGTCCGGTGACCTGGCAGTGAGCCGACATAGGAGCCCTCCTTTTCTCGACGGCGGTGCTCCCGGTCCGCTCACACCGCAATGACAATCATTTTCGACAACAGTCGATCGACACTGTACCGTTGGCCGTCGGTAAATGAAAATCATTGTCGAAAGGGGTTCCGGTGATGTCTCACCCCGACCGCCGCACGCCGGTCGTGATGCTGGCCGGGTTCGAGGGACTCGCCGCGACCGGCGTGGACCATCTGGCGCGGATGCTGCGGTATGCGCCGGGCACCGTGGTGGTCCGGCACGACCTGAGTGAACTGCGCGAGGGCGTCGTGCGCCGGACCGTGTCGCATATGCCGGACGAGGGCGCGACGCCCGTCGAGAACACCACCGTGCACGAGCTCGCACACGGCTGCGTCTCGTGCACGCTGCGCGCCGATCTGCTGCCGCTGCTGTGTCTGCTGGCCGCGCGGAATACGGTGCGGCGCATCGTGATCGCGCTGGATCCGGCGTTCGAGGCGGAGGCCGTGTGCCACGCGATCGAGCAGGTTCCGGTCGCCGGGGTGATCGGGCGCGTGGACGGTCCGGCGGGGCGGGATGTGCGCGTCGACGCCGTGGTCACCTGCCTCGACGCGCGGACCTGGCTGTCCGAGGCGCTGAGCGAGGAGACGCTGGCCGAGCGCGGCCTGGCCGATGCCGACGACGATCGGACGGTGGCGCAGCTCGCCGTCGGGCAGGTCGAATTCGCCGATGCCGCCGTGGTTTTCACGGCGCGCGACCTCGACGGCACCGACGCGGCGCGACTGCAGGCGGTGCTGGATCGGCTGATCCCGCAGGCGCCCGTGGCGTGGGCGGGGGAGCCGAATGCCTTGGACGCCAATGGAATCGAGGCGCTGCTTGCCGGAATTCCGGCGGATTCCCGGCGCGGCCGGATCTTCGACGCGCACGCCCCGCTGCTGCGCGGGCAGCCGCCACTGGACGTCGAGCACGGGGTCGCGCTGGTCGAATTCTCGACCGACCGGCCGTTCCATCCGGTCCGCCTGCACGAGGCCCTGGACGTGCTGTTCGACGGCGTCGTCACCGCCCGCGGCCGGATCTGGCTGGCCACCCAGCCCGACGAGGTGGTGTGGCTGGAGTCGGCCGGCGGCGGGCTGCGCGTCGGGGGCGCCGGTCGCTGGCTGGCGGCGATGAGTGACGAGGAGCGTGCCGCCACCGATCCCGACCGGCGGGCGCTCGCGGCGCTGCGCTGGCACGAGCAGTTCGGCGACCGCGATATCTCCCTGTCGATCCTGGTGTGTGACGCCGACCCGAACGAGATCCGCCGGGCGCTGCACTGGGCACTGGTCGACGACGCCGAACTGCTGCTGGTGCACGGTGCGCCGGAGCTGGTCGCGCAGTGGGAGGACCCGTTCGGCGCATGGCATTCCGACCCGTGCGAGGACGGTTCGGAAGCGGACTCGGCACACAGCGCCTCGCCGACCGGCGAGCGGCGCACGAAGGAAAGGTAGGCCCATGAAGTCAGGGATCCACCCCGATTACCATCCGGTGATCTTCGAGGACGTGAGCACCGGCAAGCGCTTCCTCACCCGGTCCACCGCCACCGGCACCCGGACCGCGGAGTGGACCGACGGCAACAGCTATCCGCTGATCACCGTCGACGTCACCTCCGACTCGCATCCGTTCTGGACCGGCGCCAACCGCGTGCTGGACACCCAGGGGCGGGTGGAGAAGTTCGAACGCAAATACGGCAAACGGCAACGCGGCCAGGGGGATTCCGCGGTCCGGTCCGATCGAGGGGAGGACTAGACCATGGCGGTTCCGAAGCGGCGCATGTCGCGGGCGAACACCCGCAGCCGGCGGGCGAACTGGAAGGCGACGCCACCCGACCTGGTGCCGGTCAGCGTCGGGGGCGTCATCCACAAGGTGCCGCGGCGGCTGGTGGCCGCGGTGCGGCGCGGACTGATCGATCCCGAGCGGCTGTAGCGCGCCTCGGGCCCGGACGCACCGCGGCCACCGTGCGGTCGCACGGTGGCCGCGGTGTCGTTCGTAGGGGTTACCCCTCCTTGTCGGCCAGGTCGGCCAGGGCGGCCGCGAGCCGGAAGTACTTGTTCGACGCCAGGTCGGCGACGGTCTTGACGCCCAGGGCATCCAGTAGCTGGGCGTCATGCTTTTCGGTCAGCCCGGCCAGTGCCGACGGGGGAGCGGACAGGATCTCCTTCAGCGTCTTGTTCTCGTACGCCTTGTCGAGGGCCTTGTCGAGGGACACGGTGACTGCCATCGGAATCTCCTTGGGAGCGAGTGGTGTTCGTGCCAACCGACGATAACTCGAAGTGTGCCCGTTCCGGGCGGTATCGGCCGCTTCGGCAACAGACCGTCCGGTCCTATTGGGAGATGTCCGACATGGCCGATATGCCTGGATGTGGCGTTCGGGTGGCTACTTGCAAGATGGTGATGAGCTGCGCGGGCGAAACTCGGTTCGATTGCCTGCCGGTAGCTAAATGGCGAACTACCTACTGGTAGTTGGTTTTTGGGGAACGAAAAAGTCTCATCGAAGTGATGATTTCGTGCTGTGCCGCCGGTACTCTCATCCGAGAGGGCGGGTTCCCCCGAGAAGATCGGGAGAACCCGCTCATCGCCACTTCGTAGCCCGATCGGGCAGCTCCCCCTATCGCGTCGGCACCATCACTTCGAAGACGGTGTGCCGGTAGCCCGTTGCGGATCGCCGTCCGCCCGATGCGGGTCGTCGCCGCGGCCCGGCAGTTCGGGCAGTAGTGCCTCCAGTCGCGCCAACTGATCGCCGACCAGCCCGGCCGGGCCCTCCAGCAGCGACAGCGGCCACGGCCAGCGGCGGCCCGACAATCGCTCCACTTCCTTTTCCAGCTCCGCGACCGTCGCCTCCAGATCGCCTATCTCGGTGCGCAATTCGTCGATCAACGCCAGTGCGCCGGATACCCCGTCCACCAGCGTGCGATTGCGGCCCTGGGCGTCCTTGCCCAACTGCGGCCAGCCGGACAGGCCGGGTCCGCGCAGCTGGATCTGAATATCGCGCAGAATCGCGTCCTGTTCCGGCGTCACGTCCGGTTCCTCCCAATCCCATTGTCCGAAATCTTCGGCCTCGGCCTCGTTCACATCGCAGACCACGCCCCCGACGACCACCTGCCGGAGGGTCTGGTGCAGCTGCCGCCGCGGCTCGACGTTGCCGCCCGACCAGGCATCGGTCTGCCAGGCCCAGTGCGCGACCCCGGCGTCGAGCGCCCGGCTCAACGGCCAGTACCCGCCGTAGATTCCCACCCACTCGCGGCCGATCACCGTGGCCGCGCCGTCGAGATAGGCATTGATCGGCACCTGCTGGCCGGGCGTGGCATCGAAATCGACCGAGAAGTAGATGGGCCGGTCGGTGCGGCCGCCGCAGCGCAGCACCTGCGCCAGCGCGGCGTTCGCGTCCGTGACGCCGGCGCCGTAGCCGTCGAGCATGCGGGTGGCGGTGGTCTCCCAATTCGACGCGATCGACACGTCGTGCGCGCGCAGGTCGTCGGCTTCCTCGGGGGTGAGCAGCTTGCCCGGCAGGGTCGGCCCGCCCGGTGACAGATACCGCACCACGAAGTCGTATCCGGCGGCCCGGATGGCTCGGCCGCCCGGTCTTCCGGCGGCGTAGTCCAAGCCGAAACGCATATCCACCAGTGTAATTCGCGTGCTGTGCCGCCCGCTGGCGCATTCGCGAACTGCTCGCGGGCGGGTTCGCCGCGCCGCGGCGGGTCGATCCGGTGGTCGCGCGGCAGGCCCTCGGTCGATACCTCGCGGGGCATCGCTGTAGCGCATCTCACAGTAAACAGGCTGAGAGTTTGCTGAGCCCGTCAGAAGCATGTTCTGTGTCCGAATTTGCGGCCTTTTAACACGTCTGGCACTTCCCTAGCGACCTTTCGGCACAGTATGTTACCAATCCGTAATCATCTCGGGTGAACCTACTGACAGGTTCATTTTTCCGAGCCTGCGCGCGCCGGAGGTTGGTGGCGCAACTGCTGACAGAAAGTGTTTGAGGGTATGAAGTTCAGGAAGTTCGCCGCAACATCCGCCCTGGTCATTGCGGCTGTCGGGATCAGTGCCGGTTCGTCCTACGCGCAGCCCGCGGCGGTCGACAATCCCGATATCCACTACAACGCGAACGTGGTCGACAAGTCGGTGGTGCTGCAGACCGACGTCGGCTCGATCGATACCGAAGGCAATCAGCTACAGGTCCGCGACAATCTGGGCAATGTGGTTGCTGGGTTTCCGCTGAGCTACCTGCGGGACGGCCTGGAGTACCCGATCGCGGCCCAGGCCGACGGCGCCAACAAGATCACGCTGACCCCGAGCGTCGATCCCGCGACCGCCCACCCGGCCCCGATGCTGCACGACGTCGCCTCCCGCGAGGATATGGACGATGCGATGTCGAACGCGGGTACCGAATTCGCCCTGGCCACCGGCGTCGGCACACTGGTCGGCACCGTCATCGGCCTGGGCGCCGGCTGCGCCCTGGGTGCGCTCGTCGGCACCCCGTTCCTGATCATCCCGGGTGCGATCGGCGGCTGCCTCACCGGCGCCGCGCTGGCCGCCCCGCTGGGCGCCGCGGCGGGCATGATCACCGTCGGTGGCGTCGCGGGCATCGCCGTCGCGATCGAGTACTTCAACCGGATCAACACCCCCGCCGCAGGCTGATCGCGGCTAGAAGAGCAATCGGGCCGGACCGCCACAGTGGCGGCCCGGCCCGATGCAACAGTTGGTCCTGCTATCCCGGGATGCTCGGCCTTCTCATATCCCGGGAGTGCGGCCTTCCAGAGTGCTCGGCCTTCTCATTTCCCGGCGTGCTCGGCCTACTCATTCCCGGCGTGCTCGGCCTACTCATTCCCGGCATGCTTTTGGCCGGGATCAGCTCACCGGAGAAGGAACACGCCGCTGGGCTGATCGTTCACGCGGGGCGTCCGGGGTGGGGACGGTGGGCCGTGCGGATCGGCTGCGGTCCGGGGCGACGAGGATGGCGGTGATCGGGATCGCCAGCGACAGCGTGCCCATGGCGAACACCGGGACGAACAGCGTGAACAGCACCTCGCCCGACGGCGGCAGCACGGCCGGGTCCACCTGGACATCGACGCCCGCCAGACCGACGTAGTGCAGCGCGTTGACCGCGAGGGCGAACAGCGCCCCCACCCCGATCAGCACCGGCAGCGGCCGGAACCGCGCGGTCGCCCACAGCACGCCGAACGAGATCGCCAGGGCGATCGCCGTCGCACCGACACTGGCCCACGGATTCACCTCGACCGAGCCCTGCACCCGGATGGCGCCCATGCCGAGAAAGTGCATGAGGCCGAGGCCCAGGCCCATCACCGCGACGCCCCCGGCCAGTCGCTTCGGATCCCGCACCCGCCCGCGGACGAGCAGTCCGCCCAGCACCGCCGCCACCGCGATGAATGCCGCCAGCACCATCCGGGCCACGTCGTAGTGCATAACGCCGGTGGGCACGTCGACGCCCAGCATGGTGACGTAGACCGCCAGCCAGGTCCCGACGCCGCCGAGGGATACCGCCGCAGCGGTCAGCCATACCAACCGGAAGCGCGCGGTGACCGACAGCGTCGACTGCCGCACACAGGCCAGCCCGACCACGCCCCCGATCAACGCGACACCCGCGGCCAGGCCGAGTACCCAGTAGCCCATGGCGAAATAGATCATCCGTTGGTCCTTCCTCGGCGCTTCAGCCCTGCGCGACGGTCTGCTGTTGCTGTGCGGCGGTGAGGCGCGCGATCGCGTACTCGGTCACCGCGGCCAGCGACCGCCGGACCTCGTTCGCCTCCCGGGCGTCGATGTCCACGACCGGCACGTCCTCGCGGATCGACAGCGCCTCGCGCAGTTCGCCGACCGGGAACTGCGGGGCGTCGGGAAACCGGTTGACCGCCACCAGGAACGGCAGCGAACGGGCCTCGAAGAAGTCGACGACGGCGAAGCTGTCCTCGATGCGGCGGGTGTCCACCAGCACCACCGCACCGATGGCGCCGCGGATCAGGTCGTCCCACATGAACCAGAACCGGCGCTGCCCGGGCGTGCCGAACAGATACAGCGTCAGATTGCCCGGCAGGATGATGCGCCCGAAATCCATGGCCACCGTGGTGGTTTCCTTGCCCGGGGTGGCCGACAGGTCATCGATGCCGTCGGAGACGCCGGTCACCATGGCCTCGGTGCGCAGCGGCACGATCTCCGAGACCGCGCCGACGAAGGTGGTCTTTCCGGCGCCGAACCCGCCGGCGACCACGATCTTGGTGGACGCGGTGGGGGTCTCCAGCCCGGCGGCCGAAAGTGCGGCACCGGGCACAGCATCAGAGGGCACGGAGTCCACGCAGGGTCCTTTCCATCAGAGATCGGCGCTCATCGAAGCTCGCATCGTCGCTCAACGTGGTGTACACACGCACCGTTCCGGCGACCACCAGATCGCCGATCACCACCCGGACCATGCCGAGCGGCCGCTGCAGGTGGGCCGCTATCTCGGCGACCGACAGCCGTGCGGCGCCCAGCCGCAGAATATCGGTGCGGACGTCGCCGACGGGCCAGTCGAACTGATTGGCGTAGGGCAGCGTCTCGATCACCGCCTCCATCGGCAGCTCCACCGCGGGCTGGGTACGCCCGGCGGTCAGCGCGTAGGGGCGGACTCGAGTGGTGGGCCGGCCGGGCCCGGCCCCGTGGAAGTTGGACATCGCGTTCGCTAGACCGCTCTCGCCGTGGCTTGTACGACCGCACCGACGCGGTCGACCAGCAGTGCCATTTCGTATCCGATGCGGCCGATGTCGTGCTGCTTGTTGGCTAGGACGGCTAAGTGCGAGCCGTTGCCGACGCTCATCACCAGCAGGTAGCCGCGCTGCATATCGACGACCGACTGCATCACCTTGCCGCCGTTGAACAGCTGCGCCGCGCCCGACGACAGGCTGGCCAGTCCGGCCGTGACGGCCGCGAGCTGCTCCGCCCGATCCGACGGCAGGTTCGGGCTGGTGGCCTGGAGCAGGCCGTCGGCCGAGACGAGCACCGCGTGCGAGACCCCGGGGACCTCCCGGGTGAAGCGGTCGACCAGCCAGTTCAGGTTCTCGTCCGTGGTCTGCTCGGTGTCGGTCATCTCGGGCCTCCGTCGTCGTTGTGCTGGGCATCGGCTCGTCCGCTGCGGACACCACTCAGATGCCTGGACAAGTTGTTGCGGATCTCCTCCGGGTCGGGAGCGCCGGCGTCGGTGGCCGGGGCCAGCCCGCCCGGGACCAGCTGAGCTCCGGGCCGGCGGATCGGGAGCCCGCCGGTGGTGCGGGAATCGGTGGGTGGCCGGACGGCGTCGGCGGCCGCGGCCCAGCCCTCGTCGGCCGGGGAGTTCCACATCTCGGCCGGGCTGCTCGACGACGGCTCCACCAGCCATTCCGACACCATGCGCTGATAGATCGGCGTCGTGGGTTCGCGGTTGGACGGTGCCGGGTCGGCGGCGTCCGGCGGTGTCGCGGCGTCCGGCGGTGTCGCAGAGTCCTGGGGCGGCGCGGTATTCCGATTCTGCAGTGCGGCAACCCGATTCGCACGCGCGGCAATGCGATTCGGCGGTGCCGGGTTCCGATTCGGCAGCGCGGCGGTGCCGTTCGGAGGGGTCGCTGAGTCGTCCCATCGCTCGGCCGGACTAACGGAGGCGTCCCACTGTCCGGCCGTGCTCGTGGAGTCGTCCCATTGTTCGGCTGCGGCCCCCGCGTCGTCCCATTGTTCGGCCGGAGCCGCCGAGTCGTTCCACTGTTCGGCCGGGCCCGCCGAGTCGTTCCACTGTTCGGCCGGGGCCGCCGAGTCGTTCCACTGTTCGGCCGGGGCCGCCGAGTTGTCCCACTGTTCGGCTGGAGCCGCCGAGTTGTCCCATTGACCGGCTGGGGCCTCCGGGTCGTCCCATTGTTCGACCGGGGTCGCGGAGGAGCCCCACTGTCCGGCCGGGCTTGCGGTGTCCTCCCGCTCTTCAGCCGTGTTTGCGGAGGTGGCCGCGGGGGCCGGGCGATCGCGGCTGGCGAGGTAGTCGTGCTCGCTGCCGAGGCTGTTGGCCCCGTTGCCGAAGTAGTCGCGTTCCTCGGCGCGAGTGGGGGTGGTCGCGGGGCCCGAGTGACCCCGGTTGGCGAGATAGTCGTGCTCCTCGGAACGAGCCGGGGTGGTGCGCTCGTCGGTCCCGGAGCCCATGTTCAACGTCGGAAGGTGCTGGGTCGGACCGTCCGGCGATGCCAGCGGCGGCCAGGTGTCCGTGGCCCTGTCTTCCTCCGGATGCCGATCGGGCGCGCCACGCTGCGGCAGCGCGAAGGGAATATCGGTGGAGGCATCGCCCCGGGATTCCGGCTGGGCAGGGGCGGGCTCGGCCGGGCGTCGCTGCGGCAGTCCCGAACCGGCCGACCCGAACGACCCGAATTCCGCCTGCAAGGCATTCGAGGAACGCTGTGGCGTGGTGGGTTCCGTCGTCTCCGGTCCCGATGCCACCGCGGCGAAGGTCGCCGTGATCGGCTGCGGCCCACCGGCCGCGTCCGGCGCCGGCGACACCAGCGGTCCCGGCAGGTGCACGCTGGCGGTGATCCCCGACTGATGCGTCATGGCCGAGGTGCGGCGCAGGCTGACGGTGATGGTGTGCCGGGTGGCCAGTCGGCCGACGACGAAAAGACCCATGCGGCGGGCGGTTTCGATGGTGACCTCGCCGCCCGACGCCAGCCGCTCGTTGATGGTGCGCAGATCGTCCCCCGACATGCCGAGACCGCGGTCGGTGATCTCGATCAGGTAGCCGCCGTCCACGGCGCGCGTCACCGATACGGCCACCGGGGTCGTGGGCGGGGAGTAGCGCAGCGAGTTGTCGATCAGCTCGGCCAGCAGATGCTCGATGTCTACCGCGGGCTCGCCGGCGACGATGCCGTCGGGGACCGCGCCGATCTCGACCCGCTGATAGTCCTCCACCTGCGAGACCGCACTCCACAGCATGTCCGACAGCGGAACCGGTGGCAGGTGCCCGCGACGCAGGGCGGTACCGGCCAGCACCAGCAGATTGTCGCCGTTGCGGCGCATGCGGGTGGCCAGATGGTCGAGGCGGAACAGGCTCTGCAGCCGCACGGAGTTGTCTTCGTCGCGCTCGAGGTCCTCGATAAGATTCAGCTGCTGCTCGACCAGCGACTGGCTGCGCCGCGACAGGGTCTCGAACATGCTGCTGATCTGCAGCCGCAGCCGCGCCTGGTCGGCGGCGAGATGCAGGGCCTGACGGTGCATATCGTCGACGGCACGGGCCAGCTGGCCGATCTCCTCGGTGGTCTGCACGTCCACCGGGACGATCTCCGGCGTGGCGCCGCCGCCTCGCACCACGGCGAGTTCGGCGGGCAGGTCCTCGTGGGCCACCTGCAGCGCGTCGCGCCGCAGGCGCCGCACCGGGATCACCAGCGAGCGCGCCACGGCCAGGGCAAGCGCCAGCCCGGCGAGCAGCGTGACGACCACCAGCGCCACATCGCGCAGCACCTGTCCGCGCGCATCGGTCAGGCGCTCGGACAGGCTGGTGTCGATCAGGTCCACCAGACGATTGGTGGAATCGGCGTAGATACCGGCGCTGGTCTGCAGCGATTCGGCGACTCCGGGCACGCTGATCGGTTCGGCCGTGCCCTGGCTGAGGGCGTCGACGCGGGTCTGCAACGCGGCGAGCAGCACATCGGGCTTCTCGGCCGTCTCGGGATATACGGCGGAGTACTGGTGGATCGTGGCCGACTCGCCGCCGGCCGACAGCAGGGCCTGGGCCACGAGTGCCGGATTGTTGCCGAGATCCCCGCTGATGATCCACAGCTGTTCCTGAGTGAACATCTGCCGCGCGATGGCGATGACGCCCATCTGCACGTAGTACCGCTCGATGGCGGTTTCCTTGGGGGTGGGCAGCGCGGTGATCGCGGTGTCGATATGGGTGGAGACCTCGTCGGCCTGCCGGCCGATCTGGAACGGCGCGGTGCCGTTGCGGCTGTCGCGCAGGGTGCGCCCCGCGGCCAGGGCGTTGGTGATCGCGGTGGTCACCCGCTTGTCGAGCTGCGAAACCTGCAGCGCCGCCTGCAGATCGGCCAGGGCCTGGTCGAAGTGGGCGGCGTCCTGATCCAGCGCCGGTTGTGAGCTGCGGTCCCCGGGGCCTCCGCTGGCGGCCGCGGTGACCGCGAGCTGGTTGGCGGCCGTGCTGTATTCCAGCATCGGCCGGATGATCCGAGCCTGCTCACTGGCCGTGTTCAATTGCGAGATCGTGGACAGCTCGTCCTTGATGCGCAGCACGCCGAACGCCGAGGCGAGGATGACGGGCAGCAGCAAGACGATGCCGACCTTGCTCGTCACGGACAGGTTGGACAGACTCCTCTGCCACGGCCGCGGTGCATTGCCCATCCCGCTTGTGTCGCCTCCGCTTGCTTATGGCCCTCCGGTCCACTCGAACGGGTACCGACCGCAATCCCTGCCACAGCCCGGAAAGCTCCGACTCGAGGCTGGAATTCGTTGCCAGGATGTAGCGGTCTTCGTGGGGCGGATCCCGCGCAGAACCAACTGGAGGTCTTCTTTTACGGCAGGCAACATACCGTGTGGAGTCAGGGACGGCAATTCGGAGATCGGCTCCCGTGAATGGCGATTCTTGCTGCGCACAACATGTTTCGCAAGGCCCTGGATGGCCGGCCGGTGACCCGCCGCCAAAGCGACTGGTCATCGCCCCAGGATGGCCCGGCGTGTCGGATGTTTGCTTCTCAGTCGACTCTCAGTCGTTGCAGTCAGACTGAGAGTCATGCGCATTCTGGTTGTCGATGACGATCGGGCGGTACGGGAATCGCTGCGCCGATCGCTCACCTTCAACGGCTACACCGTCGACCTGGCCGTCGACGGGGTCGACGCCCTCGACAAGGTGGGAGCCCAGCGGCCCGACGCCCTCGTACTCGACGTGATGATGCCGCGGCTGGACGGGCTCGAGGTGTGCCGCCGGCTGCGCAGCACCGGCGACGACCTCCCGATTCTCGTTCTGACCGCGCGGGATTCGGTATCCGAGCGGGTCGCCGGCCTCGACGCCGGGGCCGACGACTACCTGCCCAAGCCGTTCGCGCTGGAGGAACTGCTGGCCCGGTTGCGCGCGCTGCTGCGCCGCACCACCGCCGATCCGGGGGCCGACTCCTCGGAGACGATGACGTTCGCCGACCTGTCGCTGGACCCGGTCACTCGCGAGGTCTCGCGCGCCGAGCGATCCATCAGCCTCACCCGCACCGAGTTCTCGCTGCTGGAAATGCTGATGGCCAATCCGCGCCGGGTGCTGACCCGCAGCCGCATTCTCGAGGAGGTGTGGGGCTACGACTTTCCGACCTCCGGTAACGCGCTCGAGGTGTACATCGGCTACCTCCGCCGCAAGACCGAGGCCGAGGGCGAGACCCGGCTGATTCATACCGTGCGCGGCGTCGGCTACGTGCTGCGCGAGACGCCGCCCTAGGAGTGCCGTAATTGTGGGAAGGACAGCTCCGCGCCAGCCGGTCGTCGCCGGCTTGCGGCCGCGGGCGGAGGCGCACGAGATGCGCCCGCCCATGCCGCTGACCCGATCGGTCTCGCTGCGCTGGCGGGTGACGCTGCTGGCGGCCTCGGTGGTCGCGGTGGCGGTCGCGGTGACCTCGATCGCGGCCTACGCCATGGTGGCCCGCGCCCTGTACGCCGATGTCGACAACCAGCTGCGGTCGCGCGCCGACGTGATGATCAACGCCGACATCGACCTGCAGGGTTTCCAGGTGATCGTCGGGCTCAGCAGCCTGTACTCCAACGACCTCGGTATCGCGATCATCTATCCGGGTGCGGACCGGCCGTGGCGGCCGCCGCAGCCGCTCGACCCTCCGATCGCGGCGGCGGAATGGGCGGTGGCGCAGGGCCGTTCCCACGACTCGCTGCGCACCGTCGGCAATCAGCGGGTGCTGGCCGAGCGCACGAACTCCGGCAGCACGCTGGTGATCTCGCGGTCGCTGCAGCCGACCAAGGAGATATTGGATCGGCTCGCCCTGCTCCTGTTCGTCATCGGCGGCTGCGGCGTGGTCCTGGCGGCGGCCGCGGGAACCACGGTGGGGCGCACCGGATTGCGCCCGATCGCCCGGTTGACGTCGGCCACCGAGCGGGTGGCCCGCACCGACGACCTGACCCCCATCCCGGTCTCCGGTGACGACGAACTCGCCCGGCTCACCGACAGTTTCAACACCATGCTGCGCGCCCTCGCGGAATCCCGCGAACGCCAGCGCAGGCTGGTCGCGGACGCCGGGCACGAGTTGCGCACGCCGCTCACGTCGCTGCGGACCAATATGGAGCTGCTGATCGCCTCGCAGCGTCCCGGTGCACCGCCGATTCCCGAACAGGATATGGCGGAGCTGCGCGCCGACGTGATGGCGCAGATCCAGGAGCTGTCCACGCTGGTCGGCGACCTGGTGGACCTCGCCCGCGAGGACGCCCCCGAAACCGTGTACGAGCGAGTCGATCTGGGCGAGGTGGCCGAGCGTGCCCTGGAGCGCGCGCGACGTCGGCGCACCGGCATCGAATTCGCCGCCGAGTTGCGCCCGTGGTTCGTCTACGGGCACGAGGCCGGGCTGGAACGCGCGATTCTCAACGTGCTCGACAATGCGGCGAAGTGGAGCCCGGCGGGTGCACGGGTGCGCGTCGATATGCGCGAAACCGGTCCGGGCCTGCTGGAATTCACCGTCGACGACGCGGGGCCCGGAATCCCGCCCAACGAACGGGAGCTGGTGTTCGAGCGCTTCTACCGCACCACCGCGTCGCGCTCGATGCCCGGATCCGGGCTGGGACTCGCCATCGTCAAGCAAGTCGTGACTAAGCACGGTGGAACCATCACAATCGACACATCCGATCGTGGCGGAGCACTGATCCGCATCGTATTGCCGGGTGAGGGCGCCGCACCCGCTCTCACGGAGAACTGAAAGCGCGGTCTCAGTCCGCTCTCAGTCCTTGTCACCAAGCTGGGCGACAGACTCGAGGAGAAACGAGAGAAATGACCGAGGATTCGAAGGACAGGCGGGACGAGTCGGCCGAGACGCCGGTCGGCCCGGGCTCGCACCCCGAAGCACCGGGTCGACAGCCGACCGAGGAGTTCCCGACAGCCGTGCCCAACGAACCACAGCCGAACCAGCCCTATTCCGGTGCGCCGCAAGCGAACCAGCCCTGGGCCTCGAACCAGCCGCAGCCCGGGCAGCCGAACCAGCCGCAGCCCGGGCAGCCGAGCCAGCAGCCCAGCATGCCGCAGCCGAGCCAGCCGCAGCCCGGTGCCGCGCAGCCGCAGCCCGGCGCGGCGCAGCCGGTTACCGGAGCCGCGCAGCCGGATACCGCCGGGCAGCCGGATACGGCCGCGCAGCCGCAAGCCGCTGCCGTGCCGCCGTCGCCGTACGCGCCGCCCGGCGGGCAGCCGACCGAGCCGGTGACCGCGCAGCACTCGGCCTACCCGCCCGATCCGGGCACCCACCACACCGCGCCCATCCCGCCCTACCCGCATGGCTACGGGGCGCCGGGGGAGCCGGGTCAGCCCGTCGCCGGGTACCCGCCCGCCGGACCCGCGCCGCGCCGCGGCCGCACCGGCCTGGTGGCCGGGGCTGTCGTGCTGGCGCTGGTCAGCGGTGGCATCGGCGGTGCCGTCGGTGCGCTCGTGACCGGCTCCGACGACAACTCGGTGGCCACCAACGCGCTGAACGCGCCGCCGCCCAAGGCGGGCCAGCCCGCCGCCAACGCGCCGGCCGGGACCGTCCCCGCGGTCGCGCAGCGGGTGGTGCCCAGCGTGGTCATGATCCGCGTGGCGGGCGCCCGGGCCGAGGGCGAGGGCTCGGGCGTGGTGCTGACGTCCGACGGGATGATCCTCACCAACAACCACGTCGCCAGCGGTGCGGGTCCGAACGCGAAGATCGAGGTGCAGTTCAGCGACGGCAGCGTCGCCTCCGCCAGCGTCGTCGGCCTGGACCCGATCTCGGATCTGGCCGTCATCAAGGCCGACAAGTCCGGCCTGACCCCGATCGAGCTGGGTTCCTCGCAGAATCTGCAGGTCGGTCAGTCGGTCGTGGCGGTCGGCTCGCCGCTCGGCCTGGCCGGAACCGTCACCACCGGCATCGTCTCGGCCCTGAACCGGCCGGTGTCCACCAGCGGGGAGGAGGGCGGCGGGACCCGCTCGGTGATCTCCGCGGTCCAGACGGACGCGCCGATCAACCCCGGCAACTCCGGCGGCGCGCTGGTCGACATGAACGGCAATCTCATCGGCATCAACACCGCGATCGCCACGCTCGGCTCCTCCGAGCTCACCGGCCAGCAGAGCGGTTCCATCGGGCTCGGCTTCGCCATCCCGGTCGACCAGGCCCGCCGGGTCGCCGATCAGCTGATCAAGACCGGTCACGCCACCTACGCCCAGATCGGCATGTCGGTGCGCCCGGCCGATGACATCAACGGCGCCCGGGTGCTGGAGGTGACGCCGGACGGCCCGGCCGCCAAGGCGGGTATCCCGCCGGGTTCGGTGGTGACCAAGGTCGACGACCAGGTCATCGACTCCGGCAACGCGCTGGTGGCCGCCGTCCGCTCGCATCAGCCCGGCGACAAGGTGAAGGTCACCTACACCGATGACAAGGGCCAGAACCCGAAGACCGTCGAGGTGACCCTGGCCGCCGCGCCCGCGGACGGAGCCCCCCGATGATCGACCGCCCGCGCCCGGTCTCGGTCCTGGCCGACCACCGCTCCGGACCAGGGGACACTGCGCCGATGTCGGCGGTGGACGCTACGGTTAGCGGCATGGAAATCGATGCCGCTGTCGCCGGCCGTGCCCTTGTCGTGGTCGTCGACGACCGAACCGCGCACGGCGGGGTGGATTCGTTGGGGCCGTTGGTGACCGAGCTGCTCTCCGAGGCCGGATTCCTGGTCGACGCCACGGTCTCGGTGGCCATGGACGAGGTCGAGATTCGCAACGCGCTCAACACCGCGGTCATCGGTGGCGTCGATCTGGTGATCTCGGTCGGCGGCACCGGCATGTCCCCGCGCGACGTCACCCCGGAGGCCACCTCCGAGGTGCTCGACCGCGAGCTGCCGGGTATCTGCGAGGCGCTGCGTTCGTCGGGGCTGGCCGCGGGATCCCTCGACGCCGGGCTGTCCCGTGGCCTGGCGGGGGTGTCCGGAAGCACGCTGGTGGTCAATCTGCCCGGCACCCGCGCCGCGGTGCGCGACGGCATGGCAACCCTGGGCCCGCTGGTCTCCCGGGTTATCAACGAACTGTCCGGATTGGAAGAGTGACAGACACGCCGCGCGAGGAGCATCCGGCCCCGAGCCCGCGCCGTTCCGACGGCCCGGCACGGGGCCGTTCGCGTTCCTCGGCCGAGGCCGCCAGGCTGGCGCGCATCTTCGGCGACACCCTCCCGCAAACAACCAGTGACGAGCGCGGTCCCGACGGCGAGCGACCGGTCTCCTCGGACGACTGGTTGCGCTCGCAGGTGCCCCCTCATCACGGCTGACTCCGTGTATTACGGAGCTATTACGACGGCTCAGATGCGCCATGCCGTCGTAATCCGCTCGAATCCGAGCACTCACAGCATTTATGCGTAAATCGTGATGAGTATCCCCGCTTGATGTGATCCAGATCACACCCCCTTTACAGGGCCTTACGTTGTCACGGCCTCGCCGGTGCGTTTAATGTCCAACTTTGGGCTGCTCCACCTGCGGTTCCCAACGGCTTGAGGAAGGCGTGCCGGCGCCGACCTCAGCGGGACATAGCCCGGTCCCGACCGTTGGTTGTCGTTGCCGGAAGTTCGTCGTCGGTTACACGGCGGCAACAAACCAGCGACAAACTGAGCTGGGCCTGAAAGGACCGCTTTTCAGCCTCGATGGTCGAGGCTGACGTTAGAAACCTGATGAGGGGAAGTATGAGCGAGAACCGCACCATCGGTCTGCGGCGTGGTGCCCGTTTCGCGGGCATCGGCGCGGCCGCAGCCGTGGCCATCGGCCTGTTCTCCACCGGTGCTGCCAACGCCGACACCTTCGTGCCGTTGCCGGACGGCCAGAAGGCGGGTCCGAACGGCGTTGTGATCACCCGCACCGGAGAGCACGCAACCATCTCACCGTCCCTGGCGGCCAACGGTGCCGGGCGCACCGTCTGGGTGTCGGGCAACGCGATCGCCGACGTGCCGAACGCACCCGAGAGCACCGTCGGCCCGAACAACGGGCCACTCAATTCGCCGGGGACGAACAACTCGTCCACGCACGGCACGTCCCAGGTCAACAGCGGCTACATCGTGGGCTGCCAGGTCAACATCGGCTCCGACGCCATCTCGGCCGGAATCTCCGGCGGGATCAGCATGACCGATGCCAGCATCGGCGGTTCCATCGGCCTGGAGCTGGGCCCCGGCGAGGTCAAGTTCGTCCAGATCGACTACAAGGACATCACCAAGCCCGGCCGCTACTCGGTCGAGTACCAGGATGCGGAGATCCAGATCCAGAACTGCGCGGGTTATGCCCAGGCGCGGTCGTACACCGTGGTCGAGGTCGTCGGTAATCACTACTCGAAGACCACCCTCTACGGGCAGCCGTTCTCCATCGGCTGACGTTTCGATTCCGCCAATCCCATTCCCGCGTAAAGCGATTCACCCTCGAGGGACCAAATTATGAACATCCGAAAGTCCGTGGTTCGCGCGGCCGGTATCGGCGCTGTCGCCACCGCCGCCCTGGGCCTGTTCTCCACCGGCGCCGCCAATGCCGACACGTTCGTGCCGCTGCCGGGCGCCGACCTGACCAAGACCCTGTCCGACGGCACCGTGGTGCACGTCTACGTCGACGGCGAGTCGGCGAACATCAACCCGTCGATGGGCTCGACCCCGGTGCACCGCAACGCGTGGGTCTCCGGCACCGCGCACGTGGACATCTCCGGTGACACCACCGCCACCGGTGGCTCGATCTTCCCCGGCTATGTCGTGGGCTGCCAGGTCAATATCGACGGCGGCGGCGTCAACGGCGGGCCCGAGGCCGGCGCCGAGTGGGACAGCGAAGGCAATGTCACTCCGTCGCTCAAGGGCACCGGCGGCGGTGACCTGACCCTCGGACCCGGCCAGGCGCAGTCGTTCTACATCCTCGATCTCGAGCAGGCGGACGACTTCGGCAACGAGTCGCACAAGAAGCGCAACAAGTTCAAGGGCAGCAGCGGCTCGGTGTCCTGGGCCGACTCGACCATCGGCCTGAGTGGCTGCGGCGGCTACGCGCAGGCGCGTTCGTTCGTCAACGTGGAGGTCGAGACCGACAACGTCATCAGCTGGGTGACGGTGTGGGGCCAGCCCTTCAGCCTCGGCTGATTCCGGTCGTGAACCCGCCGGAATGACGGCGACGTCACAGCGATGGGCCCGGTGCCGCGTGCACCGGGCCCATCGTTCGTATCAATACTCAGAGCTCGGTGTCGTTCAGGCTCCCCGGTGTTCGGGACTCGTGTCGGCCACCGGCGCTCCGGCCGCTCTCGGCGAGCAGATCGCGGATTTCGCGCAGCAGCTCGAGTTCGTTGGCCTCGTCCTTGGAGGCGGCGCCCCAGCGCTTCTTGGCCCTGGCCGCGGGCATCACGAGCACGAAGTAGAGGATCGCCGCGATGATCAGGAAGTTGAGCGCGGCGGTGACGATCGGGCCGATCGCGATGAAGGTGGCCGGTTTATCGGCCACCAGCTGGACGCCCCAGCCCAGTTCCTCGCCACTGTCACCGAAGATGGCCAGCAGCGGGTTGATGATCCCGTTGGTGAATGCCGTGACGATCGCGACGAAGGCGGTGCCCATCACCACCGCAACCGCCAAGTCGATCACATTCCCGCGAAGCAGGAAATCCTTGAAACCCTTCAGCATTGCGGCTCCTGTCTCATCACCGCGCCCCTGCGAATCGTAGGTAAGGGCTGGTAGCGGCGTTGGACGCGGTGGATGACTGGGTTCGGTTCGGGTAACTCGGATGCTACTCGAGTTCTGGGGCAAATGTTCGGCGATCTTGATGAACTAATGGAAGACGACGGTCAGGGCGGTGTGCAGCGAGGCGGCGGCAACCGCGGTCGCCCGGGTGGCGTCGAGTGCGACCAGCACGATGCGCTCCTCGGCTCCGCGCGTCTTCCCGGCGCCCGCGATCAGCACGACCGCGGCGTCGACGGCCAGTGTGCGGGGCGGCCCGGTGCCGTGGGCGCCGTCCGCGGACTCCTCGGCCGCCACCACATCGACCCGGTCGCCGGTGCGCAGAATGTCGGCAACGGCCTTGTCCGCCAGGCGAATCGGCACTATTCGCGCCTCCGGAGTTCCGGCCGCCACCGCGGCCAGGCGCGGCCCGATCACGCGCAGGTCGGTGAGGATCTCACCGGCGCGCACGGCGCCCGTCGCGGTCGCGCCGAGCAGCGGCGCGAGTTCGCGGGCGGCGCCTTCGGGCAGGGTGCCGGCGGGTAGTGGCTTGCGGCGCAGATCGCCGACGTCCAGTATTCGGCCGGGGGCCAGGTCGCGCGCGGCGACGACCACCTCCACCTGCTCGGTCCGGGGGTTGCCGCGCAGGAACAGGGCACCGGCGAGCACCGCGAGGATCGCGGCGAGCAGGCGGCGCGCCAGAGTGGCGTCGGCCCAGGCGGGCCGGTACCGAATCGCCAGGTCCCAGCGTGGGCCGCGGCCGAGGTCGGCATCGGGACGCGATCGCTTCATGACCGGCACGCTACGACCTGCCGGGGACGTACCCTGCTGAAAATCAGCTGGTCATCGCCGAGCTGTGGATAACGATGCGGCTGTGGACAACTCGCGCGCCGGAAGGTGCCGGATCAGGCGGCGGAATCGGTCTTGGCGGAGCTGGAGCTGCTGGACGTCGTGGCAGCGGAACTGCTGCTCGACGATTCCGAACTCGACGAGGAGGACTCCTTGGCCTTGGCGGGCTCGCTCGCGGTCGACGAGCCGTTGCGGCTGTCGGTGCGGTAGAAACCGCTGCCCTTGAACACGATGCCGACCGAATTGAAGAGCTTGCGCAACTTACCGCTGCACTTCTCGCAGGTGGTCAGGGCGTCGTCGGAGAACGACTGAACGATGTCGAACTTATCGCCGCACTGCGTGCACTGATACGAGTAAGTAGGCACTTGCGAACCTCCACAGTCTCTGCCGCTTAGCACTCTACAGCCGACAGTGCCAACATAGCCAATTCGACATTAATTCCCGTCCGACCGGTCGCCCAATCGGTGCAGTCCGCCGCCGGGGGTCAGCGCCCAGCCCATGCGCCGATCGTGCGGTTCCTCCGGCAGCCGTCGTACCAGCTCATCGTCCCGCACGACCGCGATCAGCGCCGCGGCGGGGTCGGCCGCGGGCAGGGTGCGGTCGTAGTAGCCGGCGCCGCGGCCCAGCCGGACGCCCCGCCGATCCACCGCGAGCGCCGGGATCAGGATCACCGCAGCCGATTCGATCGCGGCGGGCGACATCCGGGCGCCGGTGGGCTCCAGCAGCCCGAATCGGGCGGGGCGCAATGCCTCCGCGTCGCCGTACTCGGCCCAGTCCAGGGGGCCCGGCGCTCCGGTCACCGGCAGCAGGACGCGGGACCCGGCGGAGCGCAGCGCGTCCAGCATTGCGATCGAACCGGGCTCGCCCCGAATCGGGACGTAGGCGGCGATCCACTCGGCCCGCGGCCATTGCGCGGCCAGCCGTGCGGCGGCCGCGGCGAGCGCCGCCGACTCCGCCTCGCGCACAGCCGGTTCCACCGCCGCGCGGCGTGCCAGCAATTCCGTGCGCCAAGCCTGTTTGTCCCACCGACCGGGTCCTTGCACACCGGTCACCTTAAGCAGCCGTGCACCGTGCGCCGTCACCAGACCGAACGTCGCGGCGGCGCCCGGCTCGGGCGGTCTCGCCCCCGGGGTCGTCCGGCCTCAGATGCGCCGCGCGGCGCGGGCCGGGCAAACGTGACGTTCGGACGGGGTCGCGCCGGGAAAGGTTTTCGGTGCAGGTCGGCGGGTACTAATCCAACCAACCTCGAACGCCGAGGGGCGGCGTGAGGGTTGCTCGATGCGCGGGAGTCCGGCGTGACCCATATGCGGCCGCCGACATCGGCCACCGGCTCCCGCCGGTGTGATCGCGAGTTCCGCGCATTTCGTTCGGCGCGCTCACGACCCCGATGCCCCTTAGGCTCTCGAAGACGCGAGACCGGTGCGAAGCCGCATCGGTCGACGACTGCAGATGGATAGGGTGTGCTTATGACAGCATCGCGCAGCGATTCCGTGAGGGGTGGCGGCCGGGCGACGGGTGGGCGTGACGCCGGATCTGATGCCACGCAGCCCACACAGGCCTGTTTTCGCACGGCGGTGGTGCCCGCGGCCGGACTCGGGACACGATTCCTGCCCGCGACCAAGACGGTGCCGAAGGAACTGCTGCCGGTGGTGGACACGCCCGGCATCGAGCTGGTCGCGGCGGAGGCCGCCGACTCCGGCGCCGGTCGTCTGGTGATCGTGACCTCGCCCGGTAAGGACGGCGTGGTCGCGCACTTCGTCGAGGACCTGATGCTGGAGAGCACCCTCGAGGAGCGGGGCAAGTTCCACCTGCTGGAGAAGGTGCGCAAGGCGCCGGGCCTGCTGGACGTGACGTCGGTGGTGCAGGAGGAGCCGCTGGGGCTCGGCCACGCGGTGGCCCAGGCCGAGCAGGTACTCGACGCCGACGAGGACGCGCTCGCCGTGCTGCTGCCCGACGACCTGGTCCTGCCCAGCGGTGTGCTCGAGGTGATGGCCCGGGTGCGGCGCAAGCGCGGCGGTTCGGTGCTGTGCGCCATCGATGTGCCCAAGGACGAGGTGAGCGCCTACGGCGTCTTCGATGTGGCCACGGTGCCCGATGCGGCGAATCCGAATGTGTTGCGCGTCAAGGGCATGGTGGAGAAGCCCGAGCTGGCCGACGCGCCGTCGACCTACGCCGCGGCCGGGCGCTATCTGCTCGATCGCGCGATCTTCGACGCACTGCGCCGGATCGAGCCCGGCGCGGGTGGTGAGCTGCAACTCACGGACGCTATCTCGCTGCTGATCGACGAGGGTCACCCGGTTCATGTTGTGGTGCACCGTGGGTCGCGCCACGACCTGGGCAACCCGGGCGGTTATCTTCGTGCTGCGGTCGATTTCGCTTTGGAGCGAGACGAATACGGCCCCGCGCTGCGTGAGTGGCTGGAGCGTCGGCTCGCTCCCGACTGGAATCCGCAGCTGACCTCGTCCGAGTGACGGGGGCAGCCCGGTTTCTCGTCGTGCGGGGTCGGAAGGACGCCGGACATATGAGGGAAGGGCTGCATGCGCTCGGTTGAGGACCAGCAGATCAAGGTGACCGCGGCGGCCGTCGCCCCGCGGCCCGTCCGGGTCGCGATCTCCGAGGCCCAGGGTCTGCTGTGTGCTGAGGACGTCGTCACCGAGCGGCCGCTACCCGGCTTCGACCAGGCGGCGATCGATGGGTACGCGGTGCGCAGCGTGGATGTGCAGGGCGCCGGTGCCGACATCCGCGACGAGGACGGCGATCCGATCGATCTGACGCTGCCGGTGGTCGGCGAGGTGGCCGCGGGGTCGCGGCAGCCGATCCGCCTGCAACCGCGCCAGACCGTGCGGGTCGACACCGGTGCGCCGCTGCCCACGCTGGCCGACGCCGTGCTGCCGCTGGACTTCACCGACGGCGGCCGGGCTCGGATCAAGGTGTACGAGCCGGTGCGTTCGGGGGATTACGTCCGCCGCATCGGCGATGACGTGCAGCCCGGCGATATCGCGGTCCGGGCGGGCACCATCATCGGCGCGGCACAGGTGGGACTGCTGGCCGCGGTGGGCCGCGACAAGGTGCTGGTGCATCCGCGACCGCGGCTGTCGGTGATCTCGATCGGCGGGGAACTGGTCGACATCGACCGCACGCCCGGCCCCGGTCAGGTCTACGACGTGAACTCCTACGCGCTGGCGGCCGCGGCCCGCGACGCCGGCGCCGATGTGAACCGGGTGGGCATCGTCAGTGCCGATCCCCGGCGGCTGCGCGATGTGGTGGAGGGGCAGCTGGTTCGCTCCGAGGTGGTCGTGATCGCCGGTGCGGTCGGCGGCTGGGCCTCCGAGCAGATTCGCGAGGCGCTGGCCGGCCTGGGGGAGCTGGAGATCGCCCGGGTCGCCATGCACCCGGGCTCGGTGCAGGGCTTCGGGCGGCTGGGCCGCGACGAGGTGCCGACCTTCCTGCTGCCGTCGAATCCCGTTGGCGCGCTGGTGGTCTTCGAGGTGATGGTGCGGCCGCTGATCCGGATCGCACTGGGCCGGCGGCATCCGATGCGCCGGGTCGTGCGGGCGCGCACCATCATGCCGATCACGTCGATGCCCGGCCGGCGCGGTTATCTGCGGGCGCAGCTCATGCGCGACGAGCAGACCGGTGAGTATCTCGTGCAGCCGCTCGGCGGCAACGGCTCGTCGCACCTGCTGTCCACGCTGGCGGAGGCGAACAGCCTGATCGTGCTGGAACCGGATGTCACCGAGGTGCGCACCGGTGACGAGGTTCCGGTCGCCTTTCTCGCCCAGCGCGGGTGAGATGTGGACATGAACGTGTTCCGGGCCGCCCAGCACCCGGGCTGGCCGGCGCATCTCGGTCCGGTGCGGGTGGCCGCGGGTCAGGTCACGCTGCGGCCGATCCGGTTGCGTGATGCCGCCGCGTGGGCGCGGATCCGGGTCCGCGACCGCGATCACCTGGAACCGTGGGAGCCGACCGGCCGCGGTTCGTGGGAGGCGCGCAACCATCCGTCCAACTGGCCGTCGCTGTGGTCGAGCCTGAAGGCGGAAGCCCGTCGCGGAGCGATGATTCCGCTGGTGATCGAGGTCGACGGGTCGTTCTCGGGCCAGCTGACCGT
This sequence comes from Nocardia mexicana NBRC 108244, assembly GCF_001613165.1. GTDB lineage: Bacteria > Actinomycetota > Actinomycetes > Mycobacteriales > Mycobacteriaceae > Nocardia > Nocardia mexicana. Next base: position 72,755 of record NZ_BDBV01000018.1, on the reverse strand, counting down.
CGGCAATATCGTGCGCGGCGCGCTGCGTTCGGCCTGGATCGGCTACTGGGTCGCCAAGGACGTCGGCGGGCAGGGCGTGGCCACCGCCGCGCTGGCAATGGGCCTGGACCACTGCTTCGGACCGGTGGGCCTGCACCGGGTGGAGGCGACCGTGCGCCCCGAGAACCTGGCCAGCCAGGCCGTGCTCCGCAATGTCGGCTTCCGCGAGGAGGGTCTGCTGCGCCGCTACCTCGACGTCGACGGCTCCTGGCGCGACCACCTGCTGGTGGCGATGACCGCCGAGGAGATCTCGGGCACCGTGGTCGAACGCCTGGTCCGCGCGGGCCGGGCGACATTGTCCTGAATGTTACTCATGTGATGGGTGTGGGCGGCGCGCCTGCGGGATATTCCTGGGGCGCGGCACTAGCCTACGGACGTCGGTGGTGCGTCCTGCGCTACCGGAAGGGAGCCTGCGAAGTGACCCGACGAGGCGGCGGTGCGACCGGCGCGGCGGCGGGACGCTGCGCCGGTGATGAGGTGAAAACCGTCGAAGGGATATCAGCCAGGCGGGGACGGAGGTGCGAGCGCGATGCCGAATTCGATCTTGTGGGTCGGCCTGGTCGTGCTCTGGGTCTTCGTGCTGTTCCCGATGCTCGCCGATCGGCATCCGCGCATCCGGCGCACCACGGATGCCGCTCTGGCCACCCGGGTGCTGCACCGCGGCGGCACCAAGCGGCGCATGAAGAAGGGACCGGCGGCCGGGCACGAGTCCGACCCGGACTGGGTGCCGACCCGCGTGCACAGAAAGCTTTCCCACGGCGATGATGCGGAGGATCGGATGACGACATCGGCCGATGAGTCCGTCACCGAGCGCGACGACGAGACCGCCCGCGACCGCGACCGCGACGAGCCGGTGGCGGCCGATACCGACAGTGAAATCCTCGACGCCGAGATCGAGGACGCCGAGATGGACGACGCCGACCTCGATGACGCTCGGTTCGACGACGAGGCCGAGATCGACGGTGCGGCAACCGATGACGTGAACGATGTCGACGAGCGCGACGCGCCCGCGACCGCGGAGGACGACACCGAGTACGACGACGAGCAGCCGTCCCCGGCGATGGCCCGCATCCCTCCGGCCCGCGCGGCCGCCGACCCGGCGCTGCTGCCCGAGATCGATGAATCCGATTCCGGCGACGAGGATTTCGTACCGACCCGCCGCGGTCGCGGCGGCTACGACCCGGAGTCCGACGCCATCGCCCGCCGCGCCCGCTACCGGTTCCGGCAGCGCACCGCCCTCGGGCTGGCGCTGAGCGCACTCATGTTCGGCGCCTTCGCCTTTGCCGTGGCGCCGATGCTGTGGTGGGGGTGCGCCCTGTCGGTCGGGGTGCTCGGCGCCTACCTGGTCTACCTGCGCCGCCAGGTGCATATGGAGGAGGAGATCCGCCGTCGCCGCGCCGCGCGCCTGTCGCGGGGCCGCGGACGGGCCGAGGATGCCGAGTCCGGATCGGCGCGCCGCGAGGACGAGGCGATCGACCGCGATGCCGCCCGCGTTCTGCGCCGCCGCGCCGTCGTGATGGACATCGACGACGAGGACGCCGCGTTCGATCACCTGGAGACCTTCGACGCGGCCGCCGCTCGCGCCACTCGGAATCGCGCGGCGGGCGGCGAAATCCGCCGCGCCGCAGGCGAATAGGGAACTCCCAGCCGATGCCGAGGCGTCGGTGCTGCTGAGCGCGGTCCCGGCGGCCGTGATGCGGCGACGTCGTGAGGGGCAGCCTGGCACTACGATCGGGGACGCAATCGGCGGGAGAGGAGTCGGCCTGATGGGCGCCAGGAAGGCGGTGCCGACCGCCGAGGCGATCGACCGGCGCCGCGAACTGCTCGACCGGCTGGCAGAGGTGATCGCCGAGGACGGCATCGAGGGCGTCAGCATCCGCGCCCTGGCCGCGCGCGCCCAGGTCTCGATCGGCACGGTGCAGTACTACTTCTCGACGAAAAACGACCTGCTGCAACGGGTCTGGGAGCATGTGCGCGACGAGGCCGCCCGCCGTTTCGCGGCCTCGGACGCCCCCGCGCTAACTCCGGAGGAGCGCCTGAACCGCCTGGTCGACCTGCTCATCGCCCCCGGCCCCGACGACATCCTCGCGCGTGTCTGGCTCGCGCTGGTGGCCCGTGCCGCCCACGATCCGGAGATCGCCGCCCTGCACCGCGGGCAGTGGAGCACGATCGAGGGCCTGCTCGCCCGCACCCTCACCGCCGTCAACCCTGCGCGCGCCGGCGATGCCACCGAGGCCGCCGCCGAACTCCTGGGCCTCCTGGACGGCGTCACCATCGCGATCCTCACCGAACCCGATCGCATGCCCTCCGCCCGCGCCACCCGCATCGCCCGCGCCTGGACCACCGCCTGGGCCAAGGGCTGAGTTTCACGCACCCCTTACACGTTCACGCACCCTCTGCACGCGCTTGGAGAGGGTGCGGGAACGAGCAGGGGGTGCGGGAAGGGTTGGTGCACGGGCAGGGAGGGGTGGGTGTGACATGCTGGGCCGGGCGGCGGGGTGACTCGAGGTGAGGTGTCGAGGGTGGCTGACGAGGGTGTGGAACTGGTCGCGGGCGCGGCGCGGATGGTGGTCGACGCGTCCACCGGGCGGATTGCGCGTTTCCGGGTCGGTGATCTCGAAGTGCTGAAGACCGGAGCGCGCTTCGGCAGCTTCCCGATGGCGCCCTGGTGTGGGCGCATGCGCGACGGCGTGCTGCGGTGGGACGGGCGCGACTACCGGCTGCCCCGCAATGCCGAACCGCATGCCATCCACGGCACGGTGCGCGACCACCCGTGGGAGGTGGTGCGCCGCACGGAGAGCGAAGTCGTTCTCGCCCAGGAGCTTCGGGAGCCCTGGCCGTTCGCCGGTCGGGTCATCCAGTCGTTCGCGTTGACCGGCGAATCGGCCACGTTCCGCATGAGCGTCGAATCGGCGTCGGATTCCTTTCCCGCACAGGTCGGTTGGCACCCCTGGTTCGAGCGGCGCCTCGGACCCGATGCCGCGGCGGTCGAGATCGACTTCGCCCCGGCATGGCAGGAGGAGCGCGGCCCCGACTACCTGCCCGACGGCAACCGCATCGCCCCGCTGCCGGGACCGTGGGACGACTGCTTCGGCATGCCCGACGGCGTGCTGGTCACGCTCACCTGGCCGGAAAGTCTCGAGCTGACCGTGCGCAGCCCGCTGCGGTGGGTGGTGGTGTACGACCTCCCCACCGACACCGTGTGCATCGAGCCGCAGTCTGGTCCGCCGAACGGGCTGAACACCGCGCCGCAGGCGGTCTCCCCGGACGCTCCGCTGATCGCCGGGATGTCTTGGCGCTGGCGCCCGCTCGGCTGAGCAGGGTGGGCCGTGCGCAGGGGCTCACCGGACGCGGGAGGAGTCGGGAACCAGGTGCCCGGCCTCGACCAAGGTCCGCACCGCCGCCCGCCGTCTCGGGCACTCCTCGGTCCGGCAGGACAGGTGCATCTGCATGATGGCGTGGGCTTTTTGCGGGGTGAGCTGGAGGGGTTCGATCCAGCAGGTACTGAACATGTCCACGTCGGAGGCCTCTTCTTCGATCCCTGAAACACCGGAGGGCGTCGTGTGGGGTGTGCGCCGACGCCGGTGTGATCGAGGCTATTCAGCATTTCTGTCCGAAAGAATGTGCCGACGGGACGGAATGTTGGTAATTTCGGACAGTGGTTTCCTTTGGTGGTCCGCCCGGCGTGCTACCCCACAGCAGCGTCAGTGTGCGGATGATGGTCAGTGTCGGACAGGCGCACGGGCTGGATGAAACATTGTTATTGGAGGGCACCGGAATAACCTCCGGCGAGCTCGCCGACGAGAATGCGCAAATCTGGCCGGATCAGGAATTCGCCGTGGCGCGAAATCTGATCGGCCACCTCGGCGACCTGCCCGGCCTCGGCGTACAGACCGCCCGGCACGCCACCATCGGCAAGGGCGGCATGGTGGGCCTTGCCGCCCTGGTCAGCCCCACTATCGGGGACGTCCTCGCGATCACGATCCGCTACCAGGACCTGGTGTCCGTCGCGGCGCGTTACGCGCTGGAGGACCGCGGCGACGAGGTGGCGATAGTCGTCGACGGCGAGGCGATTCCCGAGGATGTGCGCGACTTCTTCGTCGAGCGCGAGGTGGCGTTCGTCTTCATGGCCGGCGAGTTGCTCGACGTCGAGATCCCGGTCATCGGTGTCGAGATGCAGATCTCCGCGGAGCGCGGTGAGGAGCTGTCGGCCATCACCCCGTTCGACCGGCATCCGACGGCCTTCGAGCAGCCCAGGAACGTCATAGTCCTGCCTCGGTCGTTCCTGGATCACCCTATGCCGCAAGCAGATTCGCGTACCGCATCGGCACTCGAACGGCAGTGCCGGGAGGCGTTCCGGCAATTGCTCGGGGCGAGTTGGCGTTTGACGGCGAAGGTGCGGGAACGGCTGCTGAGCGATCCGGATCGGATGCCGTCGATGGCCGAGATTGCCGTGGAGTTGCATGTCACGGTGCGCACACTTCGGCGCCGCCTGGCCGACGAGGGCGTCACGTTCCGTGGCCTGCTCAACAACGTGCGCGAGATCAAGGCGGCCGAACTGTTGCGTACGTCGGCGACGGTCGAGGATGTGGCGCGCCGACTCGGCTATGCCGAAACCGCGAACTTCACCCATGCCTTCACGCGCTGGCGCGGTATGAGCCCGCGGGCATACCGGCAATCGGTATTACGTAAGTAGATTTCGGGACAAAACTTAGGACGGAAATCAGCGAAAATTGGGAGCCATATCAATCGCCTGATAGTTGAACAGAAAATAATGCTTACGCGGTTTCCTATGCAATTCTTGTGATTCGGCACAGCTGCCGGTGCCGTCCGCTTGGGGTGAAGTCCCGGAGGTGCTGCCGCGCTGTTGAAAATGTCCGATTTGTCGGTATTCAACCGTAGCTGGAGGCCTGCATGGAGAAGTTTTCCAAGTAAAACATCTGTTAAGCTTCCGCCATGTCATCCCCTGCTCAGCGACAGCACGGCCCGGCCGTGCGCGGGTACGGCCGCGTGCGCCGGACGATGCCACTGCGCGGGACCTTTCGGCTGCGGCCGGTGGCCGACACCTGGCGCTGGTCGGCGCTCAGCGCGCTGATCGCGATCGGTGTCCCGGAGGTGGTGCTGCTCGCCGTCGGCCATCTGGAGCTGGCGTTCTACACCTGTGCGGGCGGGCTGTGCGCGCTGTACGCGCACGGGCTGCCGTACGCGGCGCGGGCGCGCGCACTGGCGTGGGTGGTGGCCGGAATGGTCGCGGGTACCGGGGTCGCGCTGGCCACGGCGGCGCTCACAGAGTCCGCGGCCGTGCGGGTGGCGGTCATCGCGCTGCTCGCCGGGGTGTTCAAGGTCGTCTGCGATGCGACGCGGATCGGGCCGCCCGGGAACGTCATCCTGACCTTCGTCACCGCCACCGCCGCGTTCCTGCCGACCCGCCTGACCGACCTGCCCTGGCATCTGACCCTGGTCCTGGCGGGGGGAGTGCTGGCGTGGCTGGTGTGCCTGGCGCCCAGCCTGATTCGCCCGCACGGTCCCGAGCGGCGAGCGGTGGCCCGTGCCCTCGAGTCGACGGCACGCCTGCTCTCGGCTGACGACCCGGCCGCGCCCCGCCTGCGCTACGAAACCGCCGCGGCCGTACAGGCGGCCTGGCACGCGCTGCGCCTGGTTCCCGCGCGGACGACGGCCCGCGCGGCCGAACTCGAGGCACTGGCACACCTCGTCGTCCGCGCCGAATCCCTGGCGGCCGCGGCCCACCGCCACCCGCCCGGGAGCCTGCGCACCTCAGCGCCGCGATCGGGAGAGGCTGCCGCCTTCGAAGATTCGCACGCCGTGGCCCCACGGCCGGATCGGGCTGTTGCACACGACAGTTCACACGCTGGGACTCCGCGGACGGACACAGCCGGGGCGGCCGGTGGTACCTCCGGGAAGGGTGCATCGGTGTTCCCTCCGTCGCTCCGGCGTGCTGTCGGCCGGAACCTTGCCGCGCGGTGTGGATCCCGGCCGGACGCATGCCGGGATGACGAGGGCCGACCAAGCCTGGATGTTCCTGGACGTGCTCCCGGCGATGTTCCTGGACGTGCTACCGGCTCGCGAGCTGGGGTGTCGCAGTCGAATCCGGCCGAGGTGTTGGAGGGCTGGGCCGGTGCGTTGCGGGGTGGGCATCCGGTGCCGGTGGTGGATCGGGTTGCGGGGGAGGATGCGGAGGTGCTCGGGCTGGCGGTGGAGCGGGCCGCCGATCGTCGGGATCGTGGATTGCGCCGGGTGGCAAGGGCTTTCGCTCCTTCTTCGCCGCTGTTTCCGATCGGGGCCCGGGTCGCGATCGGCAGCGCCGCGGCGGGGTGGGCCTCGATGGCGCTGGGCGTGGACCGGCCGTATTGGGCCGTGGTGACGGCGGCGGCCGTGTATGTCGCGAATACGGCGCTCACGTGGCAGCGTGCGGTGCAGCGCGTGCTGGGTAATCTCGGCGGCGTGCTGCTGTTCACCGCGCTCGTGCCGCTGTTGCGCAGCGCCGCCGTTCTCGTCTTGGTGGCGCTCGCATGCCAGCTGGTGGTGGAGGCGACCATCTCCCGCAACTACGCCCTGGCCACCGTATTCGTCACGCCGATGGCACTGGTGATGACCGAGTTCGCGCTCCGCCACCCGGCCCGGGAACTGGTCGCCGACCGGTGGCTCGACACCTGCGTGGGCGCCGCGGTGGGCATGCTGGTCTGCCTCGCCATTCCGAACAGGCGGGTGACCGGCCGGGTGGACGCCGCCCTGCGCACGGTCGACGCCGCCATGGTGCAGGCCCGCACGCCGGACGGGCGGCTCGCCGCGCGAGAGCGCCTGGCGGCCGCATTGATCGAACTACGCGAAGCCTCCGACACCGCATCGGGAGAGTGGTGGAGCGCGCCGGTACCGCAGGAGCGGGTGGTGGCGGCCGAACGCACGGGACATCGCCTGCTCGCCGAGCTGTCACCGCGGCCGGTGACTGTCCGCTGATGGCGGCCGGTGCGGAGTCGGCTCCACAGGTCGTGCAGGCGTGGAGTACTCCGGGAGTCGGGTTACGTCGGTGCCCGGTGCAGTGTGTTGCCGGTGCACCGGGCATCGGCTGTTCGCCGAGTTCACGGCGCGACCGGTGACATCATCTGTCGGTCGGCGCGGGGTCGGGGACGGTCGTTCGGTGAGGTGGCCGGGGTGTTGCTCGGTTGGTGGGTGATCGTTCGGTGGTGTGGTCGGGTAGTGGTGGTGGGTCAACAGTGGGCGGCCGCGGGGAAACCGTGGTTGATGCTGCGTCGTTAGGGCGGTGATCGTGTGTCGGTGGTGGAAGAACCGGGCGGCGGTGGTGTCGCCGTGCCGCGGGATGTCGGCCGGAGACCGTCGGAGGACGCGGTTGCCGGGGTGCTGCGGCAGTGGGCCGGCGTGCATCCGGACCTCGATACCGAACCGGTGGCGGTCATCGGGCGCATCAACCGGTGTGCCGCGCTGCTGCAGCAGGTGACGGACGCACCGCTGGGGCGGGCCGATCTGACCCGGCCCGAGTTCGACATCCTGTGCGCGCTGCGCCGGGTCGGCGCCGAGCTGACCCCCGGCCGACTCGCGCGCGAGACCTTCGCGTCACCCGCCGCCGTCACCAAACGCGTTCGGGGACTGGAGAATCGCGGACTGGTCTCCCGCCGCATCGATGGCCGCGATCGCCGCGTCGCCCATCTCGGCCTTACCGACGCGGGCCGGGAGTTGGTGGATCGCGTACTGCCACAACAGCTTTCCTACGAGCACAACCTGCTCTCGGGACTCCCGGCGAATGAGCGCGCGGAACTGGCGGCGATACTCGGCGACCTGCTGCTGATGCTGGAAGGGCGGCTCGGCGGTCTGGAGCACTGAGCCGATGGCACCGCTTTCGGCGATGACGCCGCGCGCCCGAGCCGGTGGTCCGGCTCGGGCGCGATCGATCATCGGCAATCGGTTGGCGCCGAATTACCTTCGGTCTCAGCCGTTGCTGGCGACCGAGAGGGTGCGGCTGCGCCGCCGACCGGCGGGGGCGGCGGGGATCCGCGGCAGTTCCGCGGAGTCGAGGGCGGCGTAGTAGACCGCCTCGTATCCGGCGCCCAGGTGCTCGGTCGAGAAGCGCTCCATGACGCGGCGACGGCACGCGGCGGGATCGATGTCCCCGGCCTTGGCGATCGCGGCGGGGAGTTCGGCCGGGTCGTCACAGATGATGCCGGTGACGCCGTCCTCGATGACCTCGGCGACCGCGCCGCCGCGCAGGGCCACCACCGGGGTGCCGCACACCATGGCCTCGATCATCACGATGCCGAACGGTTCTTCCCAGCGAATCGGGAACAGCAAGCAGCGCGCTTGTGAGAGCAGCAGCTTCTTGGCAACCGCATCGGCCTCGCCGAATACGACATCGCGATCGGACAGCAACGGCCGCACCGAACGTTCGAAATAGGCCTTTTCGGGCGGTTCGTTCATTTTTGCCGCGAGGACCAGTGGAATATCCGCGGCATGCGCCGCCTCCAATGCCAGGTCCGGCCCCTTGTAGGACGCGTAGCGGCCCAGGAACAGTGCGAAATTCTGCTTTTCGTCCTGGAATGGGAACTCGCTCGGCCGGATCGAGTTGTACACGCGCCCAAGCCAGTTCAGCTCGGCCGCCAGTGAGCGCTGCCGGTCGCTGATGGCGACCAGGTGGGCCGTATCGCCCAGCGCTCGATAGTATTCCCCTGCATCACCGTCGACGGGGCCGTGCACGGTCACCACCGACGGAATGCCGAGCTCCTTGTACATCGGGGCATTCAGCGGTCCCGCGAAGGTGTGATCGTGCACGATGTCTATTCGGTCGTGCTGCGCGATCTCAGTGATGATGCGGCGGACCTTGAGTGCATTCAGGACCTCGGGGAAAGGATCGCCGAGCCGGTCCGCGAGAATGTCGTCCCACACTCGCACGAAATTGGCCTTGGTCCCGGAACGACCCGCACCCAGCAGCGTGACCCGGTGTCCGCAGTCGACGAGCGCATCGGCGAGCTGGGCGACCACTGCTTCGACACCGCCGTAACCGGCCGGTGGTACCTCGAAGTACGGGGGTGCGACCATCACGATGTGCAGCGGCGAGCCGGATCCGCGGAGCTGGTGAAGGATCGAATCCGTGCCGGACTGGGTACTGCTCATGGTACTTCCTCCTCGATGGTGTGGAGTTGTGACCGAGTCGTTCGCTGTATCGACCACTGTGCTCAAAAAGGCCGCAGCGGCCAGGTATTGGTGGCATCCGGGACCATGGCCGGCGTGCACCGTGCGCACGAATCGAGCTTTGTCCGGCGTCAATCCCACTGGTTCACAGCCACAATCGCGATATTGCGTCAGCCAGAGATCCGCCTCTGCAGCAGGCGACGGCTGTGATGATTCTTTCACGGTCGGTGCTGCAGGCTTCGGGCCTTCTCAGCATTCACCGCACTGCCCTCCGGTCGTCGGGAATTATTCATGTGCTGGCAACCGCGAACCACCGGCCGTTGTGGAACGGTCGGAATTCCGCGTTATAGACATACTTTCTGCGAAGGTCATTTGACCCGACATCGGTGAGACGTCGCTAAGTCAACAGCTTTTCAGCCGTCTCCGATGTGTGAATTGCCGGTTCCGTGCGGAATTCCCCGACGCGTTGTGCACTGTCGGATTCGCCGTCGACCGGCATTGGTGTAATGCGTTGCGTATCCTCATCGAGCTGGGCTCGACGGTAGGCAATATCGAACATGCCGCGCTCCTCATGGTTGCGCTCCGCCAGTTCTGGCGGGCGATGCTCGCGCACGCTGTGGCAATTACCCAGTAAATAGTCACTCAAACCGTGATGCAAGTTTTTATTAGCCCCGATTACATACTGGTCACCGGATTAGTTTGGGAGAGTGGCCGTTCCGCGCACGATACGTACCGTTCGGTCCGTATTCGTCGGCCCGTCAAGAGTCCTCGGCGGCACGGCGTGCGCGGGCGCGGCGCTTCCCCTCGTGCATGGCCTGCACCCGCGCGATGGGGATGGTGTGGCCCTCCTCGACCAGATCGGCCGGAAGTGCCTGCGGCGCGGGCATCTCGTCGCGCCACGGGTCCCGGTCCGCGAGTTGCGCTGCCGCCGTATGGATCGTGAAATCGCCCGGAACGACGTCGTCGAGCTCGGTCCACGACAGCGGGAACGACACCGGCGCCCCGGGGCGCACGCGGGGGCTGTAGGCCGCGACCACGGTGGCTCCGCCGGACCGCGTGGAATCGAGGAAGACCTTGCCGCCGCGGTCCTCTCGGATGAACGCGGTGGTGGCCAGGTCGGGGTCGATCCGTTCGGCGCGGGCGGCGACGGCGCGGGTGGCGGCCGCGGCGTCCTCGATCGCGATGCCCGGTTCGACCGGAACGAAGACGTGCAGGCCCTTGGCGCCGCTGGTCTTCACCGCGCCCGCCAGGCCGTCGTTGCCCAGGGCCTCCTTGATGAGACGGGCGGCCGCCACGGCCTGCCGGAAGTGTTGGCCGGACGGGGGATCGAGGTCGAGCACGAGGTGGGTGGGCCCGGCGGTGTGGTCGGTGAGCAGCAGCAAGGGGTGGTATTCGATCGCACGCTGATTGCCGAACCACAGCAGCGTGCGGACGTCGTCGCAGAGGGCGTAGGTCACCTCGCGCCGCGAACTCTCGGCCCACATCGTCACCCGCGCCACCCACTCCGGGGTGTACTTGGGCAGATTCTTCTGCATGAACGGCTCCTGCCCGGGCCGGATGCGCACCACCGAGAGCGGCCGGTCGCGCAGCCCGCGCACCATGCGGTCGCCGACGAATTCGAGATAGTCGACGAGGTCGCGCTTGGTGGCGTCCGCACCGTCGAACAACGGCTTGTCGAGATTGGTCAGCGTCACGCCCCCGCGTGACTCTTCGCTGCTCATCGCCCAACCATGCCCCGAGGTGCGGGCCCGGTCAACCGTGCCGACGTGCGCTGCAGCCGAGCGTCGCGTCCGCTCGCCTCACTGCGAGGCGGAGAGTGCTCCGACTGGCGGTACCCGGTCAGCGGTCCCGGTGACCAGCGAAACGACCACGGCAACGGCCAGATTGGCGACCAGCGCGATGAGCCCGCCGTTCACCCCGAACAGCGGGTCGCGGCCCAGGGCGTGCAGGATCAGCACGATCGCGGTGCCCACCAGCAGCCCGGCCGTGACGCCGCCCGCCGTCAGTCGCCGCCAGTACAGCCCGACCAGCACGGCGGGCAGCAGTTGCGCGATGCCCTCGTAGGACAGCACCGACAGATCGACCAGCGCACTCGGGTAGATCAGCGCTCCCGCCAGCGCCAGCGCGCCCACGACGAAGCAGACCAGCTGCGACCGGCCGCGCTGCCCGCGATCGGTGATGCCGTCGGCCCGCCGCGTCCCGTGCAGGCCACCGCCGAGAATGGTGCGGCCCCACAGCGTTCCGATCGACACCAGGAACACGCTCATCGGCACGATCGCCGACAGCGCCCCCGCGATTCCGATCACCGCCACCACCGCGGGCGGCAGCGAGTCGGTGACCAGCTCGAACAGGGCCAGATCCGGATTCGACAGCGCGGGCACCACGAACAGCGCGGCGGCGCCGATGAACATCGGGATGCACAGCAGCAGCTGATACCAGGGCAGCAGCATCGAATTGCGGCGCAGCGGGGTGGGTCCGGCGGCCGACAGGTATCCGGCGACGGTGGTCGGGAAGATGCAGATGGTCGCCACGTTCAGCAGGATCGTCGAGACGAACCAGGCCGCACCGAACGTGCCCCCGCCCGCGCCCGGGAAGGTCAGCCACTGCGGCTTCTCCGCGACGAGACGATCCAGCAGTTCGCCGGGACCGTCGAAGTAGTGCCAGGGCACGTAGATCGCCAGGAACAGCACCGCCAGCACCGCGAGCCCGTCCTTCAGCACGCTCACCCAGGCCGAGCCGCGCAGGCCCGACGCGAGGATGAACGCCTCGGCCACGACGAACGACACCACGGCGGCCACCTTCAGATCGATCGCGCCGTAGGACATGGCGTTGACGACCACGCCCATGCCCTGGATCTGCAGCTGCACGTAGGGAATCAGGAATACGGTGCAGACGACGGCGACGACGATGCCGAGGCGGCGCGAGGAGAAGCGGTGCTCGGCGATGTCGGCGATCGACACCAGATGGTGCCGGGCGCAATAGGTCCAGATCAGCGGGGCGACGAAGTAGGCGACGACGAGTCCGGTGCTCAGGTACGCGATCAGATAGAAGATGGGGACGCCGTATTTGTACGACCATCCGGCGGCGCCGAGGAACGAGAAGCTCGTATACGACTCGCCCGCCATGAGCAGCAGCACGAACACCGTGCCCAGCCCGCGCCCGGATACCGACCACTCCGCCATCGAGCGTTCCCGGCCCCGGCCGGACAGCACCCCGATCGCGACCGTCGCGGCCATCGCGACGGCGAACAGCGCGACCGCCACCGCCGCGGCCGAGGTCACGACGGCTCCGCCGGGTTCTCGTCGGCCGGAACGAATTCCGCGGCGCCGCTGCGGTATGCGGGGTCGAAGCGGGCCACCAGCGCCACGATCGGCCCGGTCAGGACCGTCACCGCCAGCAGATAGCAGATCAGGAACGGAATCCCGAAGATTCGCGGCTCGATCCGGTCGGCCACGAACGGCGCCAGACAGTAGAGCAGCCCCGGCAGTACCAGCAGCCACAGCACGGGCCCGCGCCGCCGCACGGGAATCGATTGCTCGGGTACATCCTGCGTGGGCTCACCCATGGTTCCGCCTCCCACGAGTCCGAAGATCAACTCCTACACTCTCGCCCACACGCCATGTCCTCGCCACGCACCCGCCTCCGGCGCGCCGAGTGAGCACCCCCGTCTCCCGCACCCCGCGCGTGTTCCCGCACTCCCTGCACGGGGTGCGTGGTCATGCCGAGGGTGCGAGAAGTCCGGTGGCCGGTCAGGAGTAGCGGGATTCGCAGGTTTGCTGGTTGCCGAGGACGCCCGCCCGGAAGGCGTCCACGCGGGAGAAGCCGCTGGGGACCGTATTGCCCTCGACGTCGCTGGCGGCCAGGCCGTCGGTGAGCAGGCCCGAGACCGCCTTGTCGAGATCGCCGGGGGACAGGGCGATATCGCCCTGGGTGGGCGAGCGGTTCTCGTCGGCGAGCCGCGCGGTGATCACCCCGGACAGGCAGGCGGCCCGGAGGCCGGTCTTGGCGCCGGTGAGGGCCTGGCGGGCGTTGTTCTGCACCGCGAGCGCATAGCGCGACACGAACACCACGTAGGCGTTGTAGTCACCGCCGACGCGGGTCGGAAAGCCGTCCTGCTCTTCGGTGTTCGCGACGCCGCGCTCGGCGAGGGCGGGCACGTCGGTGCCGATGGTGTTGGTCGCCGGACAGTAGGTGACCGGCACGGTGTCGGCGCCGTTGCGGCAGTTCAGCTGGGCCCCGTGATAGTCGTAGGCCGGGGCGTGCGGGACCGGCATGATCGACGACATCGCCTTGCTCAGCTCGGTGAGGCTGTCCTTGGTGATCTGCAGTTCGCCCTGATTGTCGTCGTACTGGCTGTAGGACTGCGGCAGATTCTTGCGGCGCTGGTTGACGTCCTTCATATCGATCGACTTGCAGCCCTTGGGCCCGTCGGTGAAGCCGATCTGCACGGCGGTCACGCGCTCGAACGCCGAACCGTGCACGGCCTCGGGATCCTCCGGATTGGCGTCGCGGATCGCCACCGTCGCGGCGAGCACGTTGTTGAGGCCCTCGGAGGTGTTGATGGTGAAGTGCGGCGCCTTGTCCTCGGCCACGTGCCGCATGAACGCCCCCGCGAAACAGTCGGCCTGCTGCTCCTTGACCAGGACCGGATCCTTCGGGCCCACCATGCGCGCCATGGTCTGGACGGCGTGCCCGTACTCGTGGGCCAGCACCATCACCACCGCCATCTTCCCGAAGCTGTCCTGCATCATCGGCAGCAGTACGCCGCGATCCCAGCCGACCGAGTTGTCCAGGCGGCAGTAGGCGGCGTTCACCAGGCGGTAGGTGGTCTCCTTGCAGAACTCGCCCTCTTGGGTCTTCGGCGCTTTGGCGCTCCAGGAGTGGAACTTGGTGACCGGCGCGAACTGACCCTCGAATTCGTTGTGATACTCGCCCTGCCAATAGTTTTGGATATCGTCGAGGGCGTTCAGCGCCAGCTTGTCGATCTCGCCGTTGTCGCCGCCGACGGCGCTCATCGGGGTGTCGGGGACGCCCTGGCGCGGGCCGCTCGGCCCATCGGTGGTGGGAAGTCCGGCCACCTTGAAGGGATCGTCGTAGATCGATACCGCCCGGCCGTCGGTGGTCATGGCGCAACCGGCGAGCAGCGTGGCTACCAGTGCCCAGACGGCCAGCGCCGTGATCACCTGGCGTCTCGCCACATCCACTCCCTCCCCGGGGCCGGTCACATATCGGTCTCGGTCGCCGGTACAGGGTAATAGAGGGCAGCTTCGAGCCCCACCGATGTCCGGACCATCGAATAGTATCCGGCACATGTCATCACCGGGGGCGCAGAAGATCACCGTGCGCCATGAGGGAACCGATCGTGTCTTCGACTCCCAGCAGCAGATCACCATGGGCCGTGCGCCGGAGGTGACGCTGTTCGTCGACAGTCCGCTGGTTTCCCGTGTGCACGCGACACTTGTCTGGCAGGGTAATGCCTGGTTACTCAGCGACAACGGAAGTACCAACGGCGTGTTCGTGGACGCGCAGCGGCTGTCGCGGCCGGTGCCGATCGAGCGGCCGACACTGGTCCGGTTGGGGGACGCGATCAGTGGGCCGCTACTCCATCTGGTTCCCGAATCCGCGCGCCCGGCACCGCCGCCGCAGCAGCGTCCGGGGCCGTCCCGCGGGCAGCCACCGGCCGACGGTTACCGCCCGGCGTCGCCCCCGCGGCAACAGCCACCGGCGCAGCATTCCCCGGCGCAGCGACCGCAGACTCCGCCGCAGCGCCCGAACATCCCGCCGCACCGCCCCGGCACGCCGCCCCAGCATCCGCCCGCTCCTTCCCAGGGCCGCGCCGGTGCGCCGCCGCGCCGTCCGGATCCGCAACCGCAGCAACCGGTTCCGGCCGCGCCGAACGTCAACATGACCACCAAGGCCGACAGCTCCGCGCTGCCGCCGATGCGCGCCCGCGCCTCCACCGCGCCGGTCGCGCGCGCAGACCGGATCCCGGCGGGCGGCCTGACCATCGGCCGCACCAGCGACAACCAGATCGTGGTCAACGATCCGCTGGCCTCGCGCCGGCACGCCCGGCTGGCCAAGGGCGGCGAGGGCCTGCTCCTCGAGGACCTGGGCTCGGCCAACGGCACCTTCGTCAACGGCCGCCGCGAGCAGCGGGTGGTGTTGCGCGAGCGCGACATCGTCACCATCGGCAATGTCGACTTCGTCGTGCAGGAAGGCACGCTGAAGCACCGCCGGAAGCCGGTCGCCGAACAGGGGCTGCACGTGCACGGCGTCGGATTCGTCGTCGAGGGCAACAAGCAGCTGCTGATCGATGTGAACATGCAGGCCGGTCGCGGCACCCTGACCGCGCTCATCGGGCCCTCCGGCGCGGGCAAGTCCACGCTGTCGAAACTCGTTGCGGGAACGACGCATCCGTCCGCGGGTGTGGTCACCTTCGAGGGCCGCAACCTGCACGCCGAGTACGAGGCGATGCGCAGCCGGATCGGCATGGTCCCGCAGGACGACGTGCTGCACCGCCAGCTCACCGTCCGCCAGGCGCTCGGCTTCGCCGCCGAACTGCGGCTGCCGCCCGACTCCAGCAAGGCCGACCGCCAGCAGGTGATCGACGGTGTGCTGAAGGAACTTTCGCTCACCGAACACGCCGATACCCGCGTCGATCGGCTGTCCGGCGGCCAGCGCAAACGCGCCTCGGTGGCCCTGGAACTGCTGACCGGCCCGGCGCTGCTGCTGCTCGACGAGCCCACCTCGGGCCTGGACCCGGCGCTGGACCGCCAGGTGATGACCATGCTGCGGGAGCTGGCCGACGCGGGGCGCACGGTCATCGTCGTCACCCACTCGGTGGCCTGCCTGGACATGTGCGATCAGGTGCTGCTGCTGGCGCCCGGCGGCAAGACCGCGTTCTGCGGACATCCCGCCACCGTCGGCGACTTCCTGGGCACCAGCGATTGGGCGGACATCTTCGCCCGGGTGGCGGCCGATCCGGACGGCGCCTTCGCCAACTACCGGTCCCGCCAGGCCGCCGTGGCGCCGCCCCCGCCGCCGGTCGCGCCGAACGGGGCCGTCGGGCGGCCGCCGAAGTCCAGTGGCTGGAAACAGTTCTCGACCCTGTCGAGGAGACAGGTGCGGCTGATCCTCGCCGACCGCGGTTATCTGGCCTTCCTGGTGGTGCTGCCGTTCGTGCTCGGCATCCTGTCGCTGGTGGTGCCGGGTGAGAACGGCTTCGCCCCCGGCGTGCCGGTGCCGCTGCCGGACGGCACCTTCGTGCTCGACGGCGGCGGGGAGACCCAGCAGTTGCTGGTGGTGCTCATCCTCGGCGCCTGCTTCATGGGGTCGACGCTGACCGTGCGCGATCTCGTCGGCGAGCGCCCGATCTTCTTCCGCGAGCGGGCGGTGGGGCTGCTGCCCTCGGCGTATCTGCTGGCGAAGGTCGCCATCTTCGGCATCGCGGCGCTGCTGCAGTCCGCTGTCCTGGTCGCGATCGTGCTGGCGGGCAAGAATCCGCCGGGCAAGGGGGCCCTGATCCCGTCGGGCAGTGTCGAGCTGTACTTCGATCTGGCGTTCACGGCGGTGGCCTGTGTCGTCATCGGCCTGCTGCTGTCGACGATCGCCAAGTCCAACGAGCAGGTGATGCCCCTGCTGGTCGTGATGATCATGTGCCAGCTGGTGATGGCGGGCGGCATGATCCCGGTGACCGACCGCATCGTGCTGGAGCAGCTGTCCTATCTCTTCCCGTCGCGCTGGGGCTTCGCCTCCGGCGCCGCGACGGTGGACCTGCGCTATCTGTTCGCCAACGCCCAGCCCGATGCGCTGTGGCAGCACAAGCCCGGCTTCTGGCTGTTGGACATCGCCATGCTGCTGGTGATCACGACGGTGCTGTCGGTCCTGACCTGGTGGCGGCTGCGTTTGAAGAAGACAACCGCATGATCGGGCAAAATCGCAGGTCAGAGTGGGGATTTGGACCTGCCCCGCGCGTGTCGTCGTCACAGCAGGCACACTTATGCGTGTGACGGCTCGAGTTGGGGCAATACATCTCGGCTGGGATGTGGTGTCCGTGGCCGCAGGCGGCGGTGGCACACCGATCCGCCCGGTCCAGGTGGAAGGCACATACACGCCGCCGGCGTACCTGCTGGCGGACGCGTCCGGTCGTCTGCACACGGCGGGCGGCGAGCGGCAGCGCCCCGACCTGGGCATTGCCATCTCCGACGTGCGCGACGTGCTGGGCCACCGGCAGATCCGGATCGCGGGCGCGACCTGGCCGGTGGAGCTGGTGTTCCGGGCCCGGATGTACAACCCGCTCGCCGCGACGGGTAAGTACCTGCGCGGCAAGCCCGAGGTCGTCGCGCTGCCCTTCCCGGACGACTGGCCGGACGAGAAGATCGACGAATACTGCCGGCTCGTCGAATTGCTGGATGTGGCAACCGAACCGCTACCGGAGTCGGTGGCACTGTCCGGATACGTGCGCGCGCTCGGCCTGGTGCGCCCGCCGGAGCCGGGTTTCGCCGGTTCGGGTGCCACCGGCGTCTACTCCGACGGCCGGGTGTGCCTGGTGGTCGCCGTGCACGGGGACGACGAGCAGCCCACCGAATCGGTCGGCGTGCCCATCTCGCCCGATGCCATTCGCGATGCCCATTCGGCCGACAATGTGGTGATCGAGGTGATGGCCGCGGCCCGCTCGATCAGCGCCGACACCTCCACCGTGCTGCTCACCGGCAACGTGTGCTTCAACGACGCGCTGCGGCTGGCGTTCCAGAACCACCTCGGCCATCGACTACGCGTGGCGGACCATCCGATGCACGCGCTCTCGCGCTCGGTGCGGCACACCTGCTGGTCACCGACAGCGAGTACGCCGAGGAGGAGGCCTATCCGGATCCGGAGCCGCCCAGACCGGCGCCCGGCCCCGACGCGCGCCAGGCCGCAAGCCGCCATCCGAATCCTCCGCCGGGCGAGGGCCCGTCGTATTCCACACAGCGACAGCCACCCGGTTCGGGTGGCGCGCACGGCTCCGCCGAGGAGCCGGGACGCGCGGTCGGCCGGGAGGGCCGTGCGCCCGGTTCCGGTCACCCGGCGCCCGGCCTGTCCGGTGGGGGACGCGGGGCCGATCCGGGGAATCCCGGGCCGGGCCCGGCTCGTCAGACGAGCTCGGCGCCCGGCACATCCGCCGGGGGACAGGGAATGACCAGCGAACATCCGGGTTCGGGGCGCCGGATGACGTCCTCGCCCGCCACGCGGGACTCCGAGGGCGGGCGGCACAGCCTGCGGACACCGCAGGCGGTCGCGGGCGATACGGTGCGGCACGGCGGTCGGCCGGTCGACCCGGCGTCGCAGCACGCCGGGCTCGGTGCGCAGCCGCTGCGCCGCCAGCCGGAGCCGATGCCGCAGCAGCCGTATATGGCTCCGCGGCATACGGATTCGCCGCCGCGAGTGGGGCGGCACGCCGCGCGCGAGGTCGACGAGGAGCCGACCACGCGGGTCACCCGCGGACCGGATGGGCTGCCGGACGTGGCTACCGGTAATCGCGGTGGTTCCCCCGGCCCGACCTCCGAATACGAACGCCCCGAGCACGCTCACGGGGAGGGCGACGATCACGGCAAGATGTGGCACAGGGTCAAGGACAACCTGTTCGGGGCGCCGACCATCGTGGGCGCCGTGGCCTTGGCCGCGATGGCGCTGTCGCCGGACGGCGGCGCCGACCACGTGGCGCATCCCGCCGACGAGGTCGTCACCTCCGCCGAAGGACAGGCGCCCGATGGCATCGGGTTGGCCGCGCACGTGCCGGGCGCGTGGGCCGACGCGCGCGACATCGGCTTCACGGCGCCGGGCGCCGATAGGGGCGCCCCGCACACGGCCGTCCCCGGCGCGGTCGGCGACTTCGACGTCCGCTCGGTCGGGGCCTTCGCGACGACAGACTTCGGCGCCTGGCCCTCGATCGAGCAAGTCGCGGGCGTCCCGCATTCGGCTCCGCTCTGCGCGCTGACCCCGAGCGTGACCGGACCGGGTTCCCCGGGCGTCGGTGCCACGTCCGACGGGGCCGACTGTCCGCAGCTCGGCATCAACAACCTGCAATATTCGGTCCCCACCCCGCGCGGAGTCATCGACCACGGGCCGCCGATGCACATCTGATCCCGGCCAAAAGCATGCCGGGAAAAGAGGTGGAGAGCGTGCTGGTATCGTTGCGCGTTGGCGTGCGGTACGTCGCGAGGTGACTCGTGTCGTCCCACGGGCCCCGGGTCTCCACTGGCCGCCGGGATCACCCGACCGTTCGCCTGGCCGGCAGAACACCGACGACAGACAGGGAAGCACTGTGCCTACGTACAGCCCGAAGGCGGGTGACGTGACCCGTAAGTGGTACGTCATCGACGCCACTGACGTAGTGCTCGGCCGCCTTGCCGTGCAGGCAGCGAATCTGCTGCGTGGCAAGAACAAGCCGACCTACGCGCCGAACGTCGATGGTGGCGACTTCGTCATCATCATCAACGCCGACAAGATTGCGATCGCCGGCAACAAGGCCGACCGCAAGTTCATCCACACCCACTCCGGCTTCCCGGGCGGTCTGAAGACCCGGTCTGTCCGTCAGGTGATGGAGACCCGCCCCGAGCGTGTCGTGGAGCGTGCCATCAAGGGCATGATCCCGAAGAACAAGCTGGGCAACCAGGTCGCCCGCAAGCTGAAGGTCTACGCCGGCCCGTCGCATCCGCACGCGGCCCAGCAGCCCGTTCCGTTCGAGATCAAGCAGGTGGCCCAGTGACCGCTCCTGAGGAATTCAACGAAGAGTACGTCGAGGAAGCTCCCGCCGAGATCGTCGAGGACGGTGCCGGCTACGAGGAGACCTTCGAGGCTCCCGCCGCCCCGGCTCTGATCGACCGCCCGGTGCAGACCGTCGGCCGTCGCAAGGAGGCCGTGGTTCGCGTCCGCCTGGTGCCCGGTACCGGCAACTTCGTGCTGAACGGCCGCACCATCGAGGACTACTTCCCGAACAAGGTGCACCAGCAGTTGGTGAAGTCCCCGCTGGTCACCGTCGAGCGCACCGAGACCTTCGACGTGTACGCCCGCCTGGTCGGCGGCGGCCCGTCCGGTCAGGCCGGCGCCCTGCGGCTGGCGATCGCCCGCGCGCTGATCGAGGTCACCCCGGACGACCGCCCCGCCCTGAAGCGGGCCGGCTTCCTGACCCGTGACCCCCGCGCCACCGAGCGCAAGAAGTACGGCCTCAAGAAGGCCCGCAAGGCTCCGCAGTACTCCAAGCGCTGATCTTGCAGCTGTACACGAGAGCAGGCGCCCCTGTCCGGGCGCCTGCTCTCGTGCTGTATTCACCGCGGCACGCAATCGCGCACGCAGCCGCCCGGCCTGCGTGACGATGGAGATTGCCGCGGGCGCAATAGGATCCTTGGGCGTCGCGGATCCGAGCCGCATCCACACACTGCTCAGGAGCGAGGGAATGGGACGTTTGTTCGGCACCGACGGAGTTCGGGGGCTCGCCAACGACTCGCTGAGTCCGGAACTGGCGCTGCATGTTTCGGCGGCGGCGGCACAGGTGCTCGGCCGCGGCAAGAAGCGCGCGGTGGCGGTGGTGGGCCGCGACCCGCGCGCCAGCGGCGAGATGCTGGAGGCCGCGGTGACGGCCGGACTGACCGCCGCCGGGGTGGACGTGCTCTCGGTCGGCGTGCTGCCGACGCCTGCGGTCGCCTATCTGACGGCGGCCTACGACGCCTGCCTGGGCGTGATGATCTCCGCCTCGCACAACCCGATGCCCGACAACGGAATCAAGATCTTCGCCGCGGGCGGGCACAAGCTCGACGACGCGGTCGAGGACCGCATCGAGGATCTGGTGCGGGAGAAGACCTTCGCGCGGCCGACCGGCGCCGCCATCGGGCGGGTGCTGAGCGTATCCGGCCTCGACGGTCATGTCGACGACCACTACAGCCTGGCGGGCACGCACGAACGCTACGTCGAACATCTGGTGGAGGCGACCGGGCGCGACCTGAACGGCCTGACCGTCGTGGTGGATTGCGCGCACGGCGCGGCCTCGGACGTGGGCCCGGCCGCCTATCGCGAGGCGGGGGCGCGGGTCATCGCGATCAATGCCGAACCCAACGGTCTGAACATCAACGAGCGGTGCGGCTCCACGCATTTGGACCAGGTGCAGCACGCGGTCCGCGAGCACGGCGCCGATCTGGGGCTGGCGCACGACGGCGACGCCGACCGCTGCCTGGCGGTGGACGCCGCGGGCACTGTCGTCGACGGCGACGCGATCATGGCCATCCTCGCGCTGGACATGCACGAGGCCGGCGAACTCGCCCACGACACCCTGGTCGCGACCGTGATGAGCAACCTGGGCCTGCACCTGGCGCTGCGGGCGGCGGGAATCACGATGCGCACCACCGCCGTCGGCGACCGGTACGTGCTGGAGGAGCTGCGCCGCGGCGGCTACACCCTCGGTGGCGAACAGTCCGGGCATGTGGTGTTCCCGAAGTTCGGTACCACCGGCGACGGGGTGCTGACCGGCCTCAAGCTGATGGCGCGCATGGTCCGGACCGGCCGCAGCCTCGCCGATCTCGCGAGCGTGGTGCAGACCGTGCCGCAGGTGCTGATCAACGTGCCGGTCTCGGACAAGTCCGCGGTCGCCGTGGCCCCCGAGATCCGCGACGCGGTCAGCGAGGCCGAGCGCGTCCTGGGCGAGACCGGCCGAGTCCTGCTGCGTCCCAGCGGGACCGAGCAGCTGGTCCGCGTCATGGTCGAGGCCACCGATCCCGATCGTGCGCACCAGCTCGCCGACGATCTGGCCAAGCGGGTCGCCGCCGTCTGAGCCCGGTATCGAACGGCGTTGCGCGAGATCGGCGTCGAATGCCGCCACCCGTGCGGTACGCGCGTACCAAGGTCGTTGTGAACCCCGGTCGGACCCGTTCCCACGAGCGGCGGCTCGAAACAATGCATGAGCTGGTAAGAAGCGCTAGTCTCGACTGGACGTCCGGTGACCATCCGTGGGATCGGGACGCAAGGTTCGGGACCACGACGTATGGTGGACCCGAATCATGATGCGACAGCGAAGGCTTGGGTTTCCGTGAGGGGGAACAGTGAACACGCTGAAGCTCGATCCGGCGGCAATGGCCGCCTACACCACCATCGCGGATACTGTCTCGCAACAGCTGGCCTCGGCGGCAACTGTTGCTGAAGGTGCGGTCGACCCGGAGCGGCTGGCGGCCGATCTGGGCTTGCTCGGTGCTGATTTCGCGGCGCGGTTCACCGCGGCGGTGACCGAACACGCACAGGCGCTGTCCACGGCGGGCCAACTGGTCTCGGCCTACGGGCAGGTGCTGCGCGGATTCGACGCCTCGGTGGCGAGCAACGAGACCGATGCGGCCGCCGCCATGAAGCAGGCAGGGGAGTCCCTACCATGAGGCGCCTGAAGAATCGGCCGTCCGAGCCGACCACCCCGGCCGCGGCGTCCGATCCCACGGGTGATCCGCCGATCGTGGCGCGGCTGGTGGAGCCCCTGCTGGCGTTGCGTGCGTCGCTCGGCACCGGCGTCGGCATCCCCGACGAGGCGATTTCCGCCGCCCTGTCGTCGGCGTCCGCCCGCGCCGCGGAAACCGAGGCCCCCCACCGCGACGGCCTGCACGCCATCGAATCCACCTGGACGGGCAAGGGTTCCGATGCCGCCGTTCCCTCGCTGCGCACCACGCAGACCGAGATCGGTGACATCTCCGACCGCGGCCCGGCCTATCTGTCGGTGCTGGCCGACGCGCAGTCCACCAGCTCGCGCGCGGCCACCAAGGTAGACAAGATCATCGAGGATTTCCGCCGCGATGCGCGGATCATCCTGGACAACGCCTCCTCGTCGCCGGATACCGACGCGGTGATCGCGCGAGCCAGCCGGGCGCTGCGAGATGCGCTCGGCACGGTCAATACCGCGCGGGGCGAAATGGACGACCACACCCGGCGGCTGGACCGGATGGAGCCGCTCACCGTCACCACGCCGTCCGGGGTCAATCAGGGCTGGGGCGGAACGCAGGGCCAGTCCTGGTCGACGGCGCCGGGGCAGGCCCCGACGGTGCCCGGTCAGGTACCGGGGCAGCCGATGGATCCGGCGCTGGTCGCCCAGATGCAGTTGCAGCAGCAGCTCATCTCCGCGGGTGTGGAGGTCGGCACCACGGCGATTACCGCGGGTGTCGATATCGGAACGCACCTGATCGACAAGATCGCCGAGGTCGGCACGCACACCATCGATACGGTGGCGGCCTCGGCCGACAAGGCGATCACCGAGGCGATCAATCCCGGCGCGAGTGACGGCACCTCGAGCGGCGGCAGCGGGTCGAACAAGCTGTTCGACTTCGGCGGCACCGGGCAGACCGGGCAGTCGACACCGTCGGGTACCGCGCCGGGGGTCGTCATTCCCCCCGCGGCGAATGCACCGGGCGCGCCCGGCGGGGCGGAGAAGGCGGATGCCAAACCGGCCCCCGCCGCACCGCCCCCGTCCTCCATCCTGCCGGACACCCCGGCCCCGGCCGACCCCGCGCCCGCACCGAAACCCGCGGCGCCCGACCATGTTCCGCCCGGTACGGCCGGTGGCCTGGCCATGCCACCGCCGCCGTCGAACGATCAGGAGCACAAGCCGCGGGGCGAGGGCCAGCTGGGTGTGACGGTGCCGGCCCGCGTCGAGGAGACGGTCCCGGCGGCCGTCATCGGCGATTTCGGCGATGACACGATCTGATTCGGGGGATCCGAACCGGGATCAGGGCAATCCGTTCGACCTGGGCCTGCCGATGGTGCGCATGCCGGCGCGCAAACAGAAGCGGCGGCGTCCGGGTCGCCGCGGTGCCCGGCGCCGACGCCCGCCCGAGATCGATGTCGATGCCCTACCGCCGCCGGACGGGCCGTCCTACCAATCGGGTGATTGGGAGCAGTGGCTGGATCCGACCGTTGCGCCGCAACGGGAACCGGCCGCCGAGCCGATCCCACCGGACCGGATCGGGCCGGGCATCGACGAGGGCGATACCGCCGAGCGAGACAAGTCCGGCCTGATTCCGGAATTGATCGACCGGTCGGGCGGCAATCCCGGTATGCGGCTGCGGCATCCGCGGCGGCGTCGGCCGGACAACCGCCGCGCCGACAAGCTGGTCGCGGTGCTGATCATGCTCGGCCTGGGTGTCGTGATCGTCTCGATCGTGCTGACCGTCATCCACACCACGCGCGACCGCACTCCGGCCGCCACCGCGAAACCGACACCGGTGCAAGGGGTTCCGGCCCGCACCACCGCGCCGCCGGCGAGCACCACCCAGCCGGCGACCTTCGCGACCGACGGGTGCGAGCAGCGCCGCACCGCCGATATCATCTCGGGCACCGATCCCGGCGGTACCGGCAACGGCCCCGACGCCATCCTGGCCTTCGAGCGCGCCTATTACGTGCAGCGCTCCGGGTTCGCGGCCCGTGCCGTGGTCGCCGACACCGCCGATGTTCCGGCGGCGGAACAGATTCAGCGCGGCATCAACCAGGTGCCGGTCGGCACGCGCTACTGCGTGCACATCACCCGTTCGGGCGGGGAGGGGCAGTGGGAGGTCAAGCTGACCCAGCAGCTGCCCGACGAGCCTCCGAAGTCGTTCACCCAGATCGTCACCACCCGCACCATTTCCAACCGCACCTTGATCACGGCTATCCACGGGGGATGAGCCGAGCCGGCGGTAGTGTGGGCGCCGATGTACGAGATCGACTTCGTGGAGTTCCCCTCCGATGCGGCGAACACAGGTGACTTCTTCGAGCAGGCGTTCGACATGGGTACGGCCGCGATCTTCGGGTGTCGCCGATGAGCGCGTTCGCCTGGAGTCATAACGAGTTCTATCACCGGCTGCTCCTGCGTCAGCTGCCGGAGCATTGCCGACGGGTGCTCGACGTCGGCTGCGGCTCCGGGGCGTTCGCCGCGGAACTGGCCCGGCATGCCGAGCACGTGGATGCGATCGATCGATCGCCGGACATGATCGACGGGGCGCTGCGCTCGGTTCCCGGAAATGTCAGCTGCATCCTCGGCGACGTGCGGGACTGGGAGTTGCCGGACGACGGATACGACGCGATCGTCTCGGTCACCGCGCTGCACCACGTCCCGCTGGAGGAAACCCTGCCCACCCTGGCTCGCGCGCTGCGGCCCGGCGGGGTCTTGGCGGCGGTCGTGCTGCCTCGGAAGGATCTGCGCGAGTGGCCCTTCGAGCTGGTGGCCATGCTCGGCCAGCGGATCCTCGCGGGCCTGTTCTTCGTGCTGCGCACGCTGGGTCGGGGTAGCTGGTTCGCCGCCGGTGACGACCCGGCGATGCCGATGGTGCTGGATCCGCCGCTGACCACCCGCGAGGCCCGGGATGCGGCCGCGGCGCTGCTGCCCGGGGCGCAGGTGCGGCGGCTGGTCTACTGGCGGTATTTCCTGGTGTGGCACAAGCCGATGGACGGGCCGTCAGAACTGAGCGTGTACGAAACCGGTGAAGGGAACAAGGAAACCGCCGAACTCTCCGGCGATGAGCGCGTACATCGCCAGCCGGACCGGTGAGTCGAGTTCGCCGCGGAACTGATTGGTGGTGTCACGCCGCCAGCCGTGCCAGCAGTAGGTGGCGATCGCTCCGGCGAAGAAACCCAGAACCACCAGTGCCGCAACTAGATTCACGGCGGACGGCCAATCGCTGAGCGCCACGAACACCGCCAGCAGGACACCGGCGAAGCTGTACATCAGCGCGGACCGGTGGGCGATATCGACGTACACGTGCGCCGCGCCCTCCTCCGAGGTGCGGATCCCGTGGTACTTCCAGGCGCCCAGCAGCAACGCCCAGAGGAACAGCAGGCCGGTGATCAGCAGTGTGATCCGGGTGTCGATGCCCAGTTCCAGCTGTTCCATCGCGATCCTCTCGTCCGCCACCGCTCGCTGCGAGTCACTCTATGTGACGCATGGTTGCACCAACGACAGGCGGCGAGGTGGCCGGGCTCGTCGACCGGGCCGCGGTCGGATCGGCGTCGCGCATCGGCCGCCGCCGTTCACGACGATGGCCCGCCTCGCTCAGCGATCCTCTGTGAGGATGCCGGAGTCCATCTGCCAGCGCCTGGTCGCGCGGACACTCTCGAGCATGCGGCGGTCGTGGGTGACCAGCAGCAGTGTGCCCGCGAAGGATTCGACGGCCTGCTCGAGCTGCTCGATGGCGGGCAGGTCGAGGTGGTTGGTGGGTTCGTCGAGGACGAGCAGGTTCACCCCGCGCGCCTGCAGCAGCGCGAGCGCGGCGCGGGTGCGCTCACCGGGGGACAGGGTGTCGTTGGCGCGCAACACATGTGGGCCGCGCAGGCCGAACTTGGCCAGCAACGTGCGCATATCGGCCTGGTTCCAGTCGGGCACCTCGGCGCTGAAAGTATCGGCGAGCGTGGCATTTCCGCGGAACAGCCCGCGTGCCTGATCCACCTCGCCGATGGCCACGCCGGAGCCCAGCGAGGCAGATCCGCTGTCGGGCTGCATCTTTCCCAGCAGCAGCGCCAGCAGCGTCGATTTGCCGGAGCCGTTGGCGCCGGTCAGAACGATACGATCGCCCCAATCCACCTGTGCCGTCACCGGTCCCAATGTGAACTCGCCCCGGGTGACGGTGGCGTCGGACACGGTGGCGACCACCGATCCGCTGCGCGGCGCCGCGGCGATAGACATCCGCAGCTCCCACTCCTTGCGCGGCTCCTCCACCGCGTCGAGACGTTCGATGCGGCGCTGCGTCTGGCGGATCTTCGACGCCTGTTTCTCGGTGGATTCGACGCGCATCTTGCGTCCGATCTTGTCCGAGTCCAGCTTTCGCGGATCACGCGCCTGCCGGCGGGCGGTGCGCACGCCGTGCTCCATCCAATTGCGCTGCGTGAGTGCGCGGGCCTCCAGGGCGGACTTGGCGTCGGCGTATTCGTCGTAGGCCTCCCGGGCATGACGGCGGGCCGTCTCGCGTTCGGTGAGGAATGCCTCGTAGCCGCCGTCGTAGACGCCTACCTGCTGCTGCGCCAGATCCAGTTCGACGATCCGATTCACGGTGCGCGCCAGGAACTCCCGGTCGTGGCTGATCACCATCAGCGGCACCCGGACCCCGGTGACGAACCGCTCCAGCCGCGCCAGGCCGTCCAGGTCCAGGTCGTTGGTGGGCTCGTCCAGCAGCAGAATGTCGAAGCGCGACAACAGCACCGACGCCAGCCCCGCCCGGGCGGCCTGCCCGCCCGACAGGGCCGTCATCGGGGTCTCCAGGCCCATCGGGAGGCCGTCGAGCAGGTCCAGGTCTGCCGCCACCTCGGCGGCCCGCGAATCCAGGTCCGCGCCACCGAGTGCCAGCCAGCGCTCCAGGGCAGGAGTGTAATCGTCGGTGGCCCCAACGGATTCCGCGAGGCGTTCCGCGGCGGAATCCATGATCGCCTGCGCCGCGGCCACTCCCGTGCGCCGAGCCAGGAACTGCAGCACGGTCTCGTCGGGAATTCGCTCGGGCTCCTGCGCGAGGTATCCGACGGTCGCATCGGGCGGGCTGAACGTGATCTCTCCGGTCGGTGCGCGGCGATCGGCCAGCATCCGCAGCAGCGTCGACTTGCCCGCGCCGTTCACGCCCACGAGACCGATCACGTCGCCGGGGGCGAGGACCAGGTCGAGGTCGGTGAACAGCGTGCGCTCGCCGTGCCCGGCGGAGAGGCCGCGGGCGTGCAGGGTGGCGCTCATCGCACCAAGTCTGCCGTGCTCCGGGTCCGACCCTGAGTCCGGCCCCGGAGAAATCAGGGTGCCGATCGGTCCCCAGCCCGATGCCGCGACGCCCGGGGGCGGCGCAGAGTGGAGGCGTAGCGAACGAGAGAAGGAGAACACCATGACCGCCCCCGCCCGCCGCTTCACCCGCTCACGCAACAACAAGTGGATCGCCGGCGTCTGCGGCGGTATCGCCGAATACTTCGGCTGGAACGCCACCGTCGTGCGCCTGCTGTTCGTGCTGTCGTGCCTGCTCCCCGGGCCGCAGTTCATCCTTTACCTGATCCTGTGGTTGGTCATCCCGAAGCGCTGAGGCAGCACTCCTCCCGCCTCGGCCGTGGAATCGCGCCGACCGGGGTCGGCGCGTAGTTATCCACAGGCAACGGCGAGGATTCGGTTCGCGTCTCCGCGGTTGTCCACAGGAGGGTGCGCGAGGGGCCCGGCGGATGTCAGGATGGAGCGACATTCGCCGCACGTCCCTCGAGGAGACGCACATGATGACATCGGACGATCTGCCGGGTCTGAACCTGCCGGACGTCGATGCGCACTCCGACCTAGGCGGCCTCGGCGCCGTCGAACTCCACCACCCCACCCAGGACATCGACGCCGACGGCATCCCCGACACCGAATCGGTAGCGGGCCCCGGCGGCACCGACCTGTGGACCGACATGGACCACGACGGCACCGCCGACCACGTCACCATCCTCGACAAGGACGGCGAATACTCGGCCTGGGAGTTCCACCAGCATCCCGACGGGACAAGCGAGTGGGTCCGGACGGACCAGGGGGAACTGGGGAAGTAAGGGGAGGGCGGTCCTAGTGCGGTCGTCGCCGCTGTCGTAGCCACGCCGCGGCGTTCGGTTGCCGTCCTCTGCGCGTACCGAGTAGTTTCCCGGTACAAGGTTTTCGCCCGATCGGGGAACCCGAGCCAGTTCCGGCGCGTCCAAGGGAGTATGGCGGGACGGAGTTCGGTCGGGCCGGGCGACCAGGCGCAGACGAGGAGGGGATCGTGACGGAGTCGGCACGGCAAGCATCGGGCAGCGTTGTTGTGGATTCCGGGGCACTGTCGGCCCTGGCCGGAAAGCTGAAGCAGTCTGCTGGCTCGATAGGAAATCAGGCCAAAGGGATTCAAGCTCATACCTTCGGCGCTGCTCAAGCGGGAATGCAGTACGGCAATCACGGTAAGAAGATCAACGAGGGTCTGGTACGGATCGAATCCTGGCTACTACAATGGCAAGACGCTTCCAATGCTCTTGCCGACGCAATGGGGCAGAGTGTCGTTATTATAGGCACGACCGACGCCGCGAGCGCTCAAAAGGTGGCGAGTACGGGCTCTGCGAAATAAATAGTCGTGGATCAGGAAATTCGAAGCAGTCGACAGGAATAGCCTTTCATGAGTCCAATCGATGACCTCGCGAACTCGGGTGATGTAAAGGCGCTCTTGGATCATGGCACCCCTGGGCTTCAGTACTTCGATCGATACCTCGAGCTCTGCTTGGATGCCGTCAAAACGACTGGACCCTCTTATCTCGATATGTGTGCCAAGTACGATATGCAGCGCGGTATGGATCTCACCGCGCTGAGCAATGTCGCGGACGGTCTCAAACGCGCGTTGTCGACGGCGGACACCGAATGGGAAGTGCAGAACGGCCAGGTCCAAGCCCTTCCATCCATCTGGCAGGGAGCTGCGGCGACTGCTGCTACGGACATGATGCGAGACCTCGTAACTCGTGCGAACGAGGACCGGACCACCTCCAAGGCCGCCCTCGCCACTATCGAGTCTGCTATCCCCGGGATCAAGACTGCGATTGCAGGAAAGGCAATTGTGGTCAAGGATATCTGGGACTCGTCGAGGGGGCTCGTCGACGGCAAGAATCCGAGCGAGGTCTACGATATTGTTCAGGTTGCCAAGGCGCGCACTATTTCGGGATCCGGTAAAAATCCGTTCGACGGTGATCAAAGAATCGATCATCTGAGGAAGATATTTCCGGGGGTGTCGGACAGTGACATGGCCAAGAAATGCTGGGAATGGGTCCGGGGGCCGTTCTACGACGACGTCAAGGCCAAAGTAGATATATTCAACAGGGTCTGTGACGCCTGTCATTTCGATGTCGAGAACTTCTTCAAAAAAGCCGACGATGCGCTACAGAAGGTCAACGATGACCCGTACATGAAGCCCGAGACCCAGGACACCTCACAGCCGGGCCCACCCGGCCCCCCTGGGCCACCCGGACCTCCGGGTCCGAGCACAACGAATACCGAGACGCCGACTCAAACCACGGCGGCGAGCACGACGGACACCGGGCTCACCGGTCTGGCTTCGCTGGCGAGCACTCTCAGCCCGCTGGCGAGTACCGCCGCGCAGACCATCCAGCAGGGGATTTCCGCACTGGGACCGACGATCCAACAAGGCGTCGACAGCATCACGCAGGCCGTCCAGGGGGCGCTGAATCCTACGGGCGGCGCGGACGGGAGCAAGGCGGCCGAATTCGATATCGCCGGCAAGCATCTGAAGTTCGAGATGGGCGCCAACGGCGAGTTGAAGCTGATGATGTCGGAAGGCGGCGAAGAAAAGAGCTTCAGCGTCAAGCTGGACGAGCATGGCAACCCGGTTATCGA
The DNA here is from genome assembly GCF_001613165.1 of Nocardia mexicana NBRC 108244. Taxonomy (GTDB): domain Bacteria; phylum Actinomycetota; class Actinomycetes; order Mycobacteriales; family Mycobacteriaceae; genus Nocardia; species Nocardia mexicana. The sequence continues at coordinate 42,229 of NZ_BDBV01000018.1, read as the reverse complement.
GACAGGGGAGGGGAAGCCCGGTGAGGGCCGACCCGGCGAAGAGGGCTCGAATCCCGGCGAGGGCGAAGATGTCGAGGGCGCCCCGAAACCCGGTGCGGGCGAGCCGGGTGACGGCGCTTCGGACCCGCAGGGTGAAGATGCCTCCGGCCCGGGCGGTTCGGAATCGGCCGACCCGAGACCGAACGCTCCCGCAGCGGCGCCCGATGGCCGACCCGACGGCGGCGAGTCGCAAGGCCCGTCGGGCAATATCCCGCCGGGGCCGCCACCCGGACGTCGCGGCGACGACGAGGGTGGCGGTCGGCAGTCGCCCGATGCGGCAGCGCCTCCGCCGCATCAGGCGCCACCCGAGGACCCGTTCGGCAGCGGTGCCGAACTGGCCGAGGCCGGTCCCCTGTGAGCACTGAAATGACGAGGTGAACGGCCCATGGACTACGTAGCCGAGATCGAGCGCATCGCCGCGGAGAGCCGTCGCCGAACGGGGCTCCTGCTGGATGAAATCGAAGAGGTCAATCGTCGGACCGCCGAGACTTCGCGCCAGCTTCAGGAACGTTGGGCGCAGGAAGCTGTGGCCGAGGAGGAAGCTCGGGCCGAGGCCGAGGAGCGGGAGCGTCAGGAGGCCGAGGCCCGCGAGCAGCGCGAGGCGATCGCTCGCGCCGCCGCGGCCCGCAGGGCCAACCAGAACTTCGTCCCCGTCGACGACGAAGACGAGGACGACGCCTACTACCGCCGCAAAAGCTGGCTGGAGTGAGCCCTACTGCTGATCGACCGCCGTCCGCGTAGGTATTCCGTGGCGGACTCCGCGCAGACGGCGGTTATCTGGTCAGAATCTACTGCTGCGCAAGGTTTTCCAGCTCCGACAGGCCGGCGAACTGCCCCTCCGGGACGTCGAGGCCGATAACTCCGCCCAGGTGGTCATCGGGCTGCTGCCGACACTGTTGTAGCGCCTGTGTGGGGCTCTGCCCCTCCCGATATGCGCGGCTGAGGCGGAGTTGCCATGTTCCGGCGGCGATTTCGCCGTCGCGGTCCCCGGTTCGGGGCAGGTAGTCGGCGGCGTCGTCGGCGAGCGAGGCCCAGAGGTAGCCGATGACCCGGCCGTCCTTCGAGACCGGAGCGAATCGGACAGCGGCGTCGGTAACGGTCGGATACCGGCGCACCGGAGCACTCACCACCGGTCCCCAGCCCTGCGAGCGGTCGACGGGCGTGCCGTCCGGGTACATCCCGTCCTGGACAAGCGGATCGGGCGGCGGCGGGCCACCGGGATTCGCGAATTCATAAAGCGCGGTGAGGCTTTCGGTGCGATGCTCCGCGACGCCAGCCGGGATCCCGCCGCCCTGAGGATCTTCGGGTGCGCCCACCCACGCGCGGACCGCATCCTGCGCGGCAACACCCTGCGAATAGGCGGCAGCCAGCCGATCCGCCCACACATCGGTGGCCCACAGCGAGGGATCGGAAAATGGATCGCCCCCGTCCATCCGAAGCTTACGAATAAAACTGGCGGAGTTGTGAGTCACCGACGCCCAGAGATAACCCACCAGCTCCCCGCGTAGCACGACAGGAAAGTAGAACAGCGGCTGCCGAGTCCACCCGTCATAGGTCGCGCGCGGCGGAATCGGTGCCGGGCCGGTGTAGTCGAAGGAGCCCTGGGGCCATTGAACGGTGGTAAGGGATCTCGAATTTGCCAATTACTGGAGACCTAGCTCTTCGCGGAGTCTGATCGCTTCGGGCAAGTAGTCTGCCAGTCCTGAAAGCCACTGGGTGAACGATTGTCTGCTGTCACGGATCGGCTCGTTTCCGGTGAAGATGAAGAAATTTGGATCCGGATTCGAAAGGTCCTCTGCGCTAAAACAATAGAACATGTAACCTTGATGGGTTTGGAAAACAAAACCTTCCTCGAAGGGTGTGAAGTCCTTCTTGTAGTCTTCGGCGATTTCGCGGGCCAGGTCTTTGGCCTCCACAAGCCAGTCGAAGTCCCATTCGCCGGTGTGGGAGAGCCAGTAGGGGTTCTTGCCGCCGTAGGCCAAGAACTCGCGATAGGACTGTGGTAACTGCGACACATGCTGTGCACGCATCAGCGTCGCTATCTCGTCATCGGTGCAGCCCTCTACTGCCTCTCGCGCAACCAGCCCTCGGCTGATCAGCGGCTCTGTGAGGTCGGCCATGAAGCTCATGGGTGCTCCCTTCTACTGGCCTTGGCGTTCTTCTCGCGTCTGCAGTGTGGGCCGGTCTTTCCGTACGGGCGGATACGGCGTCACGAAGAGGACATCGATTTCCAGGTTCGGGTACATGCGTTGAAAGGCCTTGATGGTGGGTAGACAAGAGTCGCATGGGGTCTGCTCGGAGAACAAAGTTACTCTACCCGATGCCGGGCTGGTGCCATCCGGTCCGAGGGGATATGCCTCTTGCAGCTCACGGTGCAGGTGTTCCAACATATTGTTTTCGGCGTCATTCGGTCGGAATCCGTTCGGCGGGGCAGGGTCGGGCATTATCGAATTGGTCTGTGTCGGAGGTGCGATTTCCGGCAGATCCGACCGATTGCCTGCCCTTGTCTCTATATCGGCCTGACCGCTGAATCCGGCAAACGAACCGGATAGCTCGCCGACACTGTATTCGAGTGCACCACCCATCGTTTTCCAACCGACGTTCGCTGCGCGACGGACCTGGATCTGCATATCGGCCAGATGCTGAATCTCCGGATCATCGACATCGACCTGCCGGAATCTCGGCTCATTCGGCGAGCTTTCGAGTCCGTCTCCATCAGAGGGCGGATCAGCGGGTGGCTCGTTAGGTGTCGAGTCGGAGTCCTCGTCAGGCTTACCTCGGTCGGTTTCGGACGGGCCCTGTCCCGGCTGGGGAGCGCTCTCTCCCGTACGGCCGACATCACTGGTGACGTCGGTGGCTGCGGGAGACGCCTGTCGTGAATCGCTTACACCTCGAACGTCCCCTGTTCCGGCCAGGTCCCGTCCCGGGAGCTCTGCAGCTCCGCCCACGCGAGCACGTTCCCCGCCATCGGGCCGGCTCCCTGGTAGTTGAGAGTGTTCTTGTTGATCGCCAGCCGGTACTCCGCGCTCGGCTCCGGAGGTTGTGCCTGGGACTGCACCTGCACTGAGGTCTCCGTGCCTTGCGTCAGTAGAAGAAGTTGCAGGAGCGGATGTTTCATCTACTCCTCGAACGTCCCCTGTTCCGGCCACGTCCCGTCCCGGGAGCTCTGCATCTCTGCCCACGCGAGCACGATCCCCGCCAGATGGCCGGTCCCTTGATAGGTCAGAGTCTGCTTGTTGATCAACAGCGGATACTCCTCGCTCGGTTCCGGTGGCTGTGCCTGCGACTCGACTGTCACCCGGTACTCGATTGTCTCCGGAGTCTCCTGCATGCGACGGTAGGTCACTCGCCACTGGCGTGGGTACACCTGTCGGCCGATCGGGGGTCGTCCGGTCTGCATCGCCTCGATGTAGTCCTCCGCCACCATCTCTGGTGCCCAGCTGGGGTACTCGATCACCGTCCCCGTTCGGGAGTCCACCGCCAGCTTCGTCAGGCCCACGTCCTGGCCCGCTGCGATCTCCTCCTGCGTCAGCGTCGGGGTGCACACCCATCCGTGCGGGAACTCCAGCATCTGATACGTGCGATTGGGACTGAAGATCTCCGCCAGATAGCGCTCCACTTGCTCCCTGTTGTGCAGTTCCGGCATTACCTGCTCCTTGCTGAGGGGGTGTTGTCATGAAGTGCAGGCCGTTACTCCGGTTGACCATGCCCTGTGGTGGCTGGTCGGACATAGTGCCCGCCTGGGGATCCCACCAGACCGGTCCGCTGGCGCCGTGGGGGTACACCAGGACCGTCGCGTGACTGCCGCCCGCCTGCCACGAGTTGATGACCAGTGCCGAGGAACCCGGGCCCATCTGGCTGACCCAATTGTGTAGCGCATCGAATTGCTCGGGAACCGAGCGACCGTTGTTGAAATCCTGCCAGCTACCGCCGATCCAGTTGGCAGCCCGCTGCGGCCCGCCGACCTCACCGCTGGTGGTATCGGGGGAGTTGTCGGGCAACAGATCCCGCCAGCGCGGCGCGGATACCTCAGGGCGGCCATGGAACGAAGACAAAGCCGACAAGGAGCAGTCGAGGCAGTTATTGCTCCGTCCAGGAACGGCAGGCCCGCCATCGTTGATGAGTCGCCCATACGAGTTGGTCCGAGGATCGGCTCCGACCAGGAATCGGTCTCCGTCACGGAGCGCGTCTTCGACATCGGTCTGGTACTCGGGACGCTCGACACCCTGGAGACGGTGAGGTCCGAATACTCTTCGTTCTGCCGGACTTTCGAATGGGGCCGTCGTATTTGCGTGTGCGATGTCGTTGCTGAGCTGCCGGATGTCATCGAGGCTCAAGCCGGGGGCGGCGGATGGTGGCAAGCCGAGCTGATCGCGCACGTTGTTGGCGAGGGTTGCGATATCGGTGTTCGGGTGCACCGTATTGGGTCTGCCCGTCGTATCACCGACGTGGACCTGCATGTCTGCCGCACTCGCGTCCGCGGTGTGGACGATGTCCAGGAGGATGCGGTCGCCACCGAGCAGTTGCTGGCCCCGGTTGAATCCGAGATCGGAAGCCAGCTGCATGTTCTCCCACAGTTGGTTGACTGCGTGTGGGGGGATATGGCCGTCCGCGGTGACGTGGACGCGGACTCTGACCACTGTGATCGGTCCGCCCGGGGCATTCGGGTAGCGGCGTACGTCGTAAGCCGGAGATGTATTGGAGCCTCGGCCATTCGTGACGGGTGTGGTGCGGCCGTTCTCCGGTGGGTGGTTGCGGTATGACTCGCGTGCCTGCCGAGCCTCGGCTGCCCGTTGCATATCTGGGGTAGGTGCCGGAGAGTGCGGGCGCTGTGGTGGGGCCGCACGATGCGGTGGAGTCGGAGTCGCCGGATGGTGTGGTGTGTGGTGCGGTCCCGGCTGCATGTTGTGCGGTGCGACAGGTGGAGTCTGATGCGGCTGCCGTGGGGCCGGGGGTTGGCCCCAATCGTTGGGTCGGCCGTGGTGCTGTGGGGTGACCGGGGTGTGGGGCGGCATCGGATTGTTCGGCCGCTGCCGACGCCCCGGATCCTGCGGAGGTGCGGATTCCGGTGCACGAGTGAGGTGTTCGCTCGGTGCGGGTCGCGATGTGATGTCCGGGCGTTGCGGTGACGGAGTGGAATGCGTTGGGGCAGAACCCTGTTCCGGCCCGCGGGTGGGTGAGTTGTTCGGCTGCGGCCACCAGTCGGGCAGACGGGCCGAGTTCACGTGGTGGTTGGGATCGTGGTGCGCCCAGCGCGGCGGGGAATCGGATCGATCAGGCGTCGAGGCCGTGTCGGGCTGCGGGTTCGAGGGGGAAGCGGTGTGCGTCGGAGCCCGGTCGACCGGAGCCTCCGGTCCGGTGTCGCGTGTGCTCGAAGAATTGCGTGGGAGTGAATGATCCTGCGCGCTTGCCTGTTCCGCACGTGCCGCCTCGGCTTGTGCCCGCTGAGCCTCCTGGTACTGACGGATCTGAATGTCGTCGGGGCTCTCACCCGGCGGATGCGCCTTCGCGGCCTGGATCTCTTCCCAGGTCGGCTGGTACCGACGAATCTCGGGGCTGTACATGCCGCCGTACATCGGGTCGGGTGTTATCAACCGACCGTCGTTGTGGCGTGCGACGTATTTCTGAGTGTCGGGGTCGAAGCCGTGTCGGTACGGGGGTTCGGGAGGAGTATCGACTGGTCGCGATGAACGGTTCGGTCGGCCGTCATCGGAGTTTGGGGCTACTTCGGGTCGGTGTCCGTCTCCCGATCGATCCGATTCAGCTCGGAGTCCAGCCAGCGGTCCCAGTTCTTGAGCTGCTGCTCTGTCGGCCCCGATCCCTCCTTCGTCTCCAGCTCTTGTAGCCAAGCCTGATCGCGTTCCACCCTCGCGCGGAGCTCCGGATCCGTGATCTCGTCCTCCATCGTGGGACCGAGGAGTTCCCGTGCTATTCGCCTGTTCTCCTCCGGAGTGATCGCCATCGGAATCCCTTCCTAGATCTGTCAGATGGATAACGTACTTGCTTTCGGCAGGGTTGGGCGATTCGACGAAGCTGCGGTGCTCGACGAGAAATCGATTCCCCGGCGGGAATACCACTTCATCCTGATCGCTACTGGCCCAGGATATATCTTTGCCGTGGCGTGATTGGATTACAAGCTCGACCTTGGTCCCCATCGGGATGTTTCCGAGGCGGGCGTCCTTATCGGTAGATGCGAACCCAGGGTCGGTAGGCGTATAGCCACGCTCGTACGCGGCGAGGAACTTCTGCAGCTTGCCGGTGTCGTAGAAGCGCAGCGATCGATGGACGGTCCCGTGATAGTCCGGCAGCTTGTTGTACGCGTTGATCAGCGCACGGATCTCGGTGTCGTACTCCTCGAGAAGTCCGGTGTCGCCGTCACGTGTGGCCTTGTTGACGTTCTCGTTCAACGGATCGAACTGGTTGTGCCGAATTACGGCTATCTCTTCCAATCGCAGGCGTGAGATCTCCGGGTGATCAATGGATTTCCGCCGTATGTCCATTGCATCGTTCAGATATGCGGAATGCTTGCGCGCGTACGCCTCCGCGGCGGCCGAGTCTTGGAACCGTGGGTTGGCGTAGTAAGCGCGGCCCTCCACAGGGGCTTTTCGCGGATCGGAGTCGGTGGTATCCGGGCTGAATACGCTCGGAGTGGCGTCGGGCTGTCCTGCCTGCTGGTTGTCGTCGCTGTGATCGGATCGGAATCGAGAGAACAGGCCTCCCGGAGCCTCCACAGGAGGTGTCGAGCTCGGAGTTGGTGTGGCTGTCGCGATCGGCGGAGTTGCAGACCGCGGACGCTCCAGGTGATCCTGCGGCTTCCGGTCGTGTGCAGTGCCCTCGCGAGAGGTTGATTGCGGCTCGGTGCTCCGAGGTGGGGTCGAGATCGGCCGGGGTGTGGAGTCGGCGCGTGTGGTCTCGGGGCGTGGTTGGCCGGTTTCGGACCGGTTCGGTGAAGTGGGGGTCTCCGGGGTGGAACGAGTTGGTGCAGACGGGGTTTCGGTGCGCTGCGGTCCGGGGTCCGGGCGGGATGGTGGCGTTCCCGTGTCGGTGCGTGGTTGGACCGGGGTGCTCGTGCTCGGCGCCTCCGTAGAGGGGGTGTGGGTGGGTGCGTTGGAGCGTTGGCCCGCGTCGCCGGTTGGGGAGCCGACGCCGCCCATCGCCGGTGAGCCGGATGAAGTCGTCGGGGGAGTGTCGGTGGCGGTCGAGCTGGCGTGGGTGGAGGTCGGTCCCGCGTCCGGGCCGGTGGGGGTTGTGGAGGGCAGTGTCGAATCCTGTTGGCCGCCGTGGGAATTCGCAGGGTTCGGTTGGCTGGGTGCGCCGGTGTCGTGTGGAGGAAGATCGGGGCTCGAGGCTCCGGTGGGGTGGCTCGGCTGTGGAGTGGTGCCGTGCGGCGGCAGGTCCGAGCCTGAGGCAGTGGGTTGTGTTGTCGGGCCGGAGTTTTGGGTGGGGAGGTCGAGGCTGGATCCGGAGGAGGTTTGGTCAGGGCGGGACGGTGCCGGAGCCGTGTCGTGCGGCGGCAGGTCCAGGCCCTGGTTGGCGGTGCCCGAAGCATGGGGGCTGGTGCCGGTGCTCTGATTCGGGGGTAGGTCCAGGCTGGAGGCCCCGGTGTCCGGTGCGTGGGGAGTAATCGTGCCCTGCGAGGGCAGGTCCGAGCCGGGGCTGGTTCCCGCCGCTTGGGTCGGCGATAGGTCCAGGCTGGAGGTGCCGGTGTCCGGTGTGCGGGGAGTAGTTGCGCCCTGGGGCGGTACGTCCGAGCTGGGGGTGGTTCCAGGCGTTTGGGTTGGTGGTAGGTCCAGGCTGGAGGTGCCGGTGTTCGCGGTCCCGGGTGGGGTCGCCTGTGGTGGCAGGTCGAGACCGGAGGCGTCGGCGGTCGGTGTGCGGGGCGGAGTCGTGTCCTGCGATGGGAGGTCCAGGCTCGACGCGTCGGCGGAGGTCGGGCCGGTGCCGGACGGGGTGGAACCCGTTGTGGCCGATGGGTTGTGCTGGCCGACAGGGGGGTTGGTTCCGGGGCCGTTCTGTGGCGACGTGTCTGGTGTCGACTGGGCCGGAGTGTCCTGGGCTGCACCGGAATTGGTCGGCGATACAGGGCCCTCGGCGGCTGTTGGCGTGGAGCCGGCGCCGGTCGATGGCGTGGGAGATCCTGCGGTGCTCGATGGTGAATTGTGTTGTGGCGAACCGGTATCGCTGTGCCCCGGAGTTCCGCCGGTGCCCTGTGCGGGGCCGGTGGGTGACTGCTGGGGCGTCGCCTGAGTGGTCGCACCGGAGTCGTGCGTGCTTGTCGGCGCGGGTCCCGTGGGGGAAGCGGTGCTGCCGGACACGTTCGGCCCTGACCCGGTGCTCCCCCCGCCGTCGGATGCGCTGCTCGTGTTGCCCGGCGGTTGTGTGCCGCTGTCGGTCGCGCCACCCGTGGGACCGCTGCCAACGGAGCCGGGCGGCCGGGCGCTCGGATCGGCGCCGCCGCCCGTCGAGCCCGTGGGTTGGCTGCCGGATGCGTGCGGGCTCGACCCGGTGCTCCCCCCGCCGTCGGGTGCGCCGCTCGTGTTGCCCGGCGGTTGTGTGCCGCTGTCGGTCGCGCCACCTATGGGGCTGCTGGGGGAACTTGGCGGTCGGGTGCCTGGGTCGGCGCCGCCGTTTGGCGAGCCCGTCGGTTGGCTACCGGTGCTGTCGGCTGTGGTGCCGCCCGCCGAGTTGCCGCTCGCGGTGCCTGACGATTGAGCGCCCGTACCACCGCTGCCGTGCGTACTTCCGCTTGTGCCACCGGATGGCTGATTGCCTCCGGGGCTGTCGGATCCACCGCCTGGGCTACTTGCCGGGCCCGCTGCGTGGCTGGTCGTACTGCTGTCAGCCGTGCCACTCGCAGGACCCGACGGTTGCGTGCCGGTGCCGCTGTCGACTCCTGTGCCCGGGGGGTTTCCGCCTGGGCCACCTGATGGCTGGCCGCCGCTGGATTCGCTGGTCGTGCCGCCTATGGGGCTGCTGCTGGGGGAGGTTGGCGGTCGGGTGCCTGGGTCGGCGCCGTCGTTCGGCGAGCCCGTCGGTTGGTTGCCGGTGCTGTCGGCTGCGGTGCCGCTCGCGGTGCCCGATGATTGAGCGCCCGTACCACTGCTGCCGTGCGTACTTCCGCTTGTGCCACCGGATGGCTGATTGCCTCCGGGGCTGTCGGATCCACTGCCTGGGCTACTTGCCGGGCCCGCTGCGTGGCTGGTCGTGTCGCCGTCGGATCCGCTGCCTGCATGGCCGCCGGTGGAGCCTGACGGTTGACTGCCGGTGCTGCTCGCGAATCCGCTACCCGGAGCGTTGCCGCCTGCAGTGCCCGAGGGCTGGGGGCCTGCGCTACCGCCGTCGGTCGTCCCGCTGGGGGAGCTTGAACTTTGTGCACCGGTGCCGCCGTCGAACCCCGCGCCGGGTGGTCTGCCGATTGCGCCACCGGACGGCTGGCCGCCGGTGCTGCCGTCGGATCCGCCTGTCGCGCCCGATGATTGGGCGCCCACGCCGCTGGTGCCGGTAGTGCCGCTGGTGTCACCCTCCGATTGCCCGCCGGTGGGCCCTGACGAATGGCTCCCTGTACCGCCACCGTCGCTTATGCCACCCGACGACGGTGTGCCTGTGCCGCTTGACGGTTGGCCGCCCGTGTTGCCGTCGGATCCGCTGCCAGCGTGGCCGCCGGTGGAGCCTGATGGCTGACTGCCGGTGCCGCTGTCGGATTCACCGCTGTGGGTGCTGCCGCCTGAGTGCTGACTGCCTGTGCTGCTGTCGGATCCGGTGCTCGTGCTGCTGTCGGGTCCACTGCCGGTGTAGCCGCCGCTGGTCCCTGATGGCTGGGTGCCGGTACCGCTGTCGACCCCGTTGGCGGGTGTGCTTCCGCTTGTGTCACTTGATGATTGGGAGCCGCTGCCGCTGTCGGTGGGGCCGCTGGTCGAGCCTGACGAATGACTGCCTGCGCTGCCGCTGTCGGTGGGGCCGCTGGAGGAGCCCGGTGATTGGGTGCCGCTGTCGGCTCCACCGCCGTGTGCGCTGCCACCCGACTGTTGGCTGCCGGTCCCGCCGTCGCCTGCGCCGCTATTGCCTGTCGAGCCTGATGGTTGGCTGCCGGTCCCCCCGTCACCCGCGCCGCTGTTGCCTGTGGAACCCGACGATTGGCTCCCCGTGCTCCCGGCACCGCCGTCGGAGGCGCCGGTGCTGTGGGTGCCCGATGGCTGGGTGCCGCTGCCGGTGCTTCCGGACGGTTGCGTGGGCGTCGGCCCGCCGGAGCCCGAGTCGGAGCCCCCCGACTGTGAACCCGACGGATTGGGCGCGCCCGAGCCGGTGTTGCCGCCGGTGTCGGTGTTACCGCCCTGCCCGGTGTTACTGCCCGTATCGGTGTTGCCGCCCGGATCCGGGGATCCTCCGGAGTCGGTGTTGCCGCCCCCGCCGTCCGTCGCGGCGCTGTGTACGCCTCCGACACCCGCGTTGACGAGGCTGTCGGCGCCGAGATCGAGCTTGAACTCCTGGCCGAGGAAGGCGGCGCCGTACGCCGAGGAGGCCGCCTGCCCGGCGACGTCGGAGGCCAGTTCGCTGCCGGTCTCCGTCACCGCCTTCCCTGCGAAGCGACCGACGGCACTACCCGCGGTATCGTCGGCCACCTCCCCGATGCCGCTCTTGCCGAGCCCGCCGCCCACCGCACCGCCGACGGCGCCGCCGACCGTGGCCTGGATCGACTCGCCGAGCCCGAACTTGTCGGTCGAACGGTCGCCCTTGGCCACCTGGACCAGCCGCGCACCGAGATCGACGCCGCCCTCTTCCAGCGCGCCCTTCCCCGCCTCCAGCAACGCCGCGCGGGCGATCGCCTTGGCGCCCGCGCGCGACAGCATCCGCTGGATCAACGCACGGATCGCCATCCGGATGGTGACCTGCGCCGCCGTCCGAGCCGCCGCGCTGACGGCGGCGCCCACACCCGTCACCGCCCAGGCCATCTGAGCGGCCGTGATGATCATCGTCGCGATGATCGTCAGCTTGGTGTGCTCGATATCGTTGGCGCCGTCGTCGAGTAGCTCGGCCTGTTTCTCGCAGTATTTGACGAGCCCCTGCAGCGCTCCCTCTTTACCCGCGAGCTGCTGCCACGCCTGACTGATCGCATCGTGCGTCTGCCCGGTGTCGATCGCGGCCAGGACCTGGCCGATGACCTGCCCGGCGTCGTCGTCGAGCCCCCCGAGGGTGGTCGCGGCGGTCGACCACGCGTCGGCGACTCGCCGCATGGCCGTCTCGTCGCCGTCCGGCCAATCACCCGCGCCGAGCACCCATTTCGCAACCCACTGCAGGCTGTCCGGGATTTCGATCCCCATCAGGCCTGCACCTGGTTCACGGAGCCGGTACTGGACTGCTCGCCCTGCTGCAGAGTGTTCGCGGCCGAGACCACCTTGTTTCCGAACGAGGTAACCGCACCCGCGAACTTCTCGATGTTCGCGGTCCCCTCCGTGACGCCGGGCGTGTAGTTCTTCGCGAAGGCCTGCCCGGTCTCATCGCCGCCCCAGCATTCCCCCTCGGCATCGATCACCCGCTGCAGATCCGTCAACGCGGTCTTCACGGTGTCCGCCAAGGCCGCGAATTTCGGCTGCGTAGCCCGCATCGCGTCCGGGTCGTACTGCACCCCCGTCACCGTGCTCACCTCGTTCCTAGAAGGGTCCTTCAGTGAATCCGACGCGGAAGGGAGGCGATCGGTTCCATCGAATGTGAAATTCCAGCATGGCCGCAGCTCAGCGGCAACCAGAGGCCCCCTGGACGAGTGATGTTGCCTCGCACGGAATTCGAACGCGTAGGTCGTGTGGGATGTATCACACCCCCGCGGCGCCCTACTTCCGCAGCATCTGAACCGCCTGCAGCAGTTGCAGTTTCGACGGCTTCTCCGGCTCCTCGTCGCCGACGGCCTCCGGATCGACCGCCTGCGTATGCGGAATCACGGCCTCGGGGTCGGCGAAGGCCTTATAGGTCTTGTCTCCCAGCAGTTGATAGCTCAGGTATCCCACCAGCAGCCCGCGCACGGTCCGATCCGTCTTGGACTCGTACTTGGCCGCCCCCAGCGCCGCCAGTGCCCGCCGCCCCTCGACGATGCCGTTGTGCGTGGCCTTGTCGACCGAGCGCAGCACCATCGGGCCGCCCCAGGACGTGGCGAGCGGGATGGCGTTGGAGCTGACGGAATCGATGTCGTCACCGGCCAGGATCAGGGCGGGTGTCTCGATATCGGGGGCGAGAGATTCGGTGTTGGGCGCCGTGGGCGCGGGAAACAGCGCCGCGACGGCGGCGACCTTGCGCTGGGCGGCGGCGATGACCGCGGCGCCGGCGCCCATGCCGTGCCCGGCCAGCGCGAGCTTGTCGGGATGCACGCTGATGGCGCCATTGCCGAGCCGCACGCCGACACAGATGTCGAGCGTGGTGAGCAGGTCGGACGCGAGGTTCAGATGCGACGGGATCGGACCGCGCTCGGTATCCGGCCCGGCCGCGACAAAACCCCAGGAAGCCAGGTGCTCCAAGAGTTTTCGATAGTTGCCGACACCGGCTAGCCAGCCGTGGCCGAAGACGACCGCGGGCAGGTTGAGGCCCTTTTCGGGGGTGAACACCACCCCCGGCTGCCCCGCGATGCCGAGGTTGCCGCGCATGACCCGGTGCGGACCCGGGGTGCTGAGGGTGCTCAGGAGCGATTTCACAGACGCCGACACGTGGTCGAACTTAACCGATGACGACCCGCTTGCGGCGTTTCGCCCGGCCGCCGATCCGTCGAACGGCCCACTCGAGCGAATCCGACGCCTCGACCCGGTTATCGCGCGCACCTGGTCACGGCCGTATCCCAGCTCACGCCCCCGCCGACGGTCCCGTCGCTCGCGCCGCCGGGCCCAAGTAGGCTGGAACACCATGTGCGGAATCGTTGGCTACGTCGGGTACCGGGACGCGCTCGGCGTTGTCGTGGACGCGCTGCGCCGCATGGAGTACAGGGGGTACGACTCCGCCGGAGTAGCGATCCTCGACGGCGCGGGCACCATCGCGGTGGAACGCAAGGCGGGTCGGCTGGCCAATCTGGAGGCCGAGCTGGCCGAGGCCGGAGTCGACCGGTTCGCCGGCACCACCGGCATGGGCCACACCCGCTGGGCCACGCACGGCGCCCCCACCGACCGCAACGCGCATCCGCATCGCGACGCCCCCGGGAAGGTCGCGGTGGTGCACAACGGCATCATCGAGAACTTCGCCCCGCTGCGTCGCGAACTCGAGGACGCCGGGGTCGAGTTGAGCAGCGACACCGATACCGAGGTGGCGGTGCACCTGGTGTCGCGCGCCTACGCTTCCGGCCCCACCGCAGGCGATTTCGTCGCCAGCGCGCTGGCCGTGCTGCGCCGGTTGGAGGGCGCGTTCACGCTGGTCTTCACGCACGGCGACCATCCGGATACGATCGTCGCCGCGCGCCGGTCCACCCCGCTCGTGGTGGGCGTCGGCAAGGGCGAGATGTTCATCGCCTCCGATGTCACCGCCTTCATCGAGCACACCCGCGAGGCCGTCGAACTCGGCCAGGACCAGGCCGTGGTGATCACCTCGGGCAGCTACGCGGTCACCGACTTCGACGGCAACGCCGACGTGCCCACCCGCCCGTTCACCATCGACTGGGATCTGGCCGCGGCCGAGAAGGGCGGCCACGACTACTTCATGCTCAAGGAGATCGAGGAGCAGCCGGCGGGCGTCGCCGAAACCCTGATCGGGCACTACGCCAACGGCCGCATCATGCTCGACGAGCAGCGCCTGGCCGAACAGGAACTGCGCGAATTCGACAAGGTGTTCGTAGTCGCCTGCGGCAGTTCGTATCACGCGGGCCTGCTGGCCAAGTATGCGATCGAGCACTGGACGCGGCTGCCGGTCGAGGTGGAGCTGGCCAGCGAATTCCGTTACCGCGACCCGGTTTTGGACCGCTCCACCCTGGTGGTGGCGATCTCGCAGTCCGGCGAGACGGCCGACACCCTGGAGGCAGTGCGGCACGCCAAGGAGCAGAAGGCCCGCGTGCTGGCCATCTGCAACACCAACGGCGCGCAGATTCCGCGCGAGTCCGATGCCGTGCTCTACACCCGCACCGGCCCGGAGATCGGCGTCGCCTCCACGAAGGCGTTCCTGGCCCAGATCACCGCGAATTACCTTGTGGGCCTTGCCCTTGCCCAGGCCCGCGGCACCAAGTACCCGGACGAGGTGGCACGCGAGTTCGGCGAGCTGGAGGCGATGCCCAAGCTCGTCGAGCGGGTGCTGGAGACGGCGCCGCAGGTGCGCTCGATCGCTCGGCAGTTCGCGAATGTGCCGACGGTGCTGTTCCTCGGTCGCCACGTCGGCTATCCGGTGGCCCTGGAGGGTGCGCTCAAGCTCAAGGAGCTGGCGTATATGCACGCCGAGGGCTTCGCCGCGGGAGAGCTCAAGCACGGCCCGATCGCGCTGATCGAGGAGGGCCTGCCGGTGATCGTGGTGATGCCCTCGCCGAAGGGCCGTGCGGTGCTGCATTCCAAGCTGCTCAGCAATATTCGCGAGATCCAGGCGCGCGGCGCCCGCACCATCGTGATCGCCGAGGAGGGTGACGACACGGTGCGCCCGTTCGCCGACCATCTCATCGAAATCCCCGCTGCCCCAACCCTTTTCCAGCCGCTGCTGTCGACGGTCCCGCTGCAGGTCTTCGCCGCCGAGGTGGCGCAGGCCCGCGGATACGACATCGACAAGCCCCGGAATCTGGCCAAGTCGGTCACCGTCGAATAGGCGGATTCCGGCCACAAGCGCGCCGGAATGACGAAGAGCAGTGCGCGGCGAGCCGTGCCCAGGAGTCCCGTTGCCCCGTGGGCTTCACTTCACGATCCCGGCGTGCCCCGGTAGGTGGTCCGGTGGGGCTGGTGTGGCCGGTGGGTCCGGCGCGGCCCGGTGAGGTTGGCGTGCCCCGGTGGTCCGGCGCGAACCGATGATCCCGGTGTGATCACCCGGTCCCGGCGTGCTTTGCCCGGGATCTCCCTCGCTCCACCCGGCAAACATGTAGTGCGCCCGAACGATCATCGGCAACCGATTCGTCCACTGTGATCTATCCCTCGATAGTGGCTGCTCCGAGAATTTCTCTCAGCACAATAGAACCTGTAGTTCATCTCTAGTTCAACTTCTATTAACCTGTCGCAATCAGTCTGTGATGTGCCAGAAAACGGACCGCAAGTCTGTTTGTCGCGTGCGGTGATGAACGCTCCTGCGAATGCCCGCCGCTACGGCTCCGCCTCTGTCGCCGGCCCTGATCGGCGCGCGGTGCACCGCGTCCTGTTCGCGGACAACTGAATCTCCAATTCCCACAACAACACAACAGCGCATCGACGACGTCGGCCCGTGCGGGCAGGCGCCGCAGTACTCGCGCGCTGTCGGAGCCATTTCGCTATGCACTTACGAAAACTGTTGCCCTTCACCGTCCTCGCCGCTGTCGTGGCCGCGCCGCTGCAGGCGCACGCCGAAGCCCCGATCTCCGGGGTGCCGCCGGAGCTCCAGGGCCCGGCGCAGCAGGTCCAGCAGCAAGCCGAGGCGTGGCAGCACCAGTTGCCGCAGCCGCAGCAGGAGCAGTTGCAGCAGGCCATCCAGCCGCTCCCGCAGCCGCTGCCGCAGCTCCTCCCGCCGATCTTCGCGAACGATCTGGACGGCTGGATCCGCAATGCGCTCTACGTCATGGGCCAGCACGGCATCCCCGGCGACTACGAGAGCATCCACCGCAACATCATGCGGGAGTCGGGCGGCAATCCGGCCGCCATCAACCTGTACGACTCGAACGCCGCCGCGGGCATCCCGTCCAAGGGCCTGATGCAGGTCATCGACCCCACCTTCGCCGCCTTCCATGTCGAGGGCACGTCGTGGGACATCTTCGATCCGGTCGCCAATATCGCCGCCGCCTGCAACTACGCGGCCAATCGGTACGGGTCGATCGCCAACGTCTTCTCGGCCTACTGATTCGAAACCGGCCTGAGCGGACACGGATCGTCGCGTTATGGCATTGCTTGCCGTGTACGGGCGAAAAGTGCCCGCGCAGGCCGGTTCACAGCGTCTCGCCACCGACCGGCGTGTAGATCACCAGATAGAGGTCAGGGTGATCGGCGGGCGCCAGGCGATGGTGCTCGTAGCGCAACTCGCCGCGCTCGGGGTGGTGGAAGACCCGCTCCCGGGAGGCGAAGCCCTCGATGTCGTGACTGTGCCAGCCCGCGCGGAACTCCGGGCTGGCCTCGAGCAGTCGCTGGATCGCCGGGGTGTGCGCGAGATCGCCCAGCCGCGGCCCGGCCTCCGCGCGGAACTCGGCGAGAAAGCGGCGGCTCGTGACCTCCCAGTCCGGCAGCAGGTCGCGCACGTACGGATCGGTGAATACCAGCCACAGCAGGTTGCGGTCCTCGGGCGCGACCGTCGCCACGTTCGGATACAGCTCGGCGTAGGCGCGATTCCAGCCGCTGATCTGCCAGTCGGGGGCGATGGCGTAGGCGGGGAAGTCCAGCGCATCCAGTAGGTGCTGCACATGAGTGGGCGCCGAAGCCGTTGTGGCGTCGGCGGATTCGTGCAGCGGCGCATACCCGGCGAGCGACAGGATGTAGCTGTGCTCGGTGGTGGTCAGCCGCAATGTCCGGGCCAGCGCGTCGAGCACCTGGCGGGACGGCTGGATATCGCGCCCCTGCTCCAGCCACGTGTACCAGGTTGCGCTCACGCCGGACAGCGTCGCCACTTCCTCCCGCCGCAGCCCGCCCCGCCTGCGCGGACCGGCAGGTGGCAGGCCCACCGCGGTCGGATCCAGCTGGTTCCGCCGCGCCCGCAGAAAGCTCCCCAGTTCTGCCCGCCGCTGATGGCCGGACGCACCCGCCGGGCCGGAGGCAGCGCCGTGTTCGGTCACCTTCGAGTGACTTCCGTCGCGGGACGCCCTCGGCGCGACGCCGTATCCCTCGCGATGTGCTGTCGTCCGGTGAAATCCGTGGTCGCAGCATGCCGCGCCGTCGTGCCGGAGCGGAGACGCCGCGGCCGACGGGCTGTGCCGTCGCGCTGTCTCCCCGCGTGTGCCTCGGTGCCCACCGGTTCAGCCTAACTACTGGTAGTCCCACTACCAGTACAACCGCCGTCTTCGCGGGCGGGCCGCGGGTCGGCAGCATCGACCCATGCCACACCTGAGATCACGGACGGTCACCCACGGACGCAATATGGCCGGCGCCCGCGCGCTGATGCGGGCCTCCGGCGTCCCCAGCGCCGATATCGGCGTGAAACCGGTTGTCGCCGTGGCGAACAGCTTCACCGAATTCGTGCCCGGTCACACCCATCTGCAGCCGGTGGGCCGGATCGTGAGCGAGGCGATCGGTGAGGCGGGCGGCATCGCCCGGGAGTTCAACACGATCGCCATCGACGACGGCATCGCCATGGGCCACGGCGGCATGCTGTACTCGCTGCCGTCGCGGGACCTGATCGCCGATTCGATCGAATACATGGTGCAGGCGCACTGCGCCGACGCGCTGGTCTGCATCTCCAACTGCGACAAGATCACCCCGGGCATGCTGCTGGCGGCGATGCGGCTGAACATCCCGACCGTGTTCGTCTCCGGCGGGCCGATGGAGGGCGGCCGCACCGTGCTGACCGACGGCACCGCGCGCCGTCTCGACCTGATCACCACGATGAGCGAGGCCGTCAACGACACCGTCTCCGATGCGGATCTGGCCCGCATCGAGGAGAACGCGTGCCCCACCTGCGGCTCCTGCGCCGGAATGTTCACCGCCAACTCGATGAACTGCCTGGTCGAGGCGCTCGGGCTGGCGCTGCCGGGCAACGGCTCGACGCTGGCCACCCACACCGCCCGCCGCGCCCTGTACGAAGCGGCCGGCCGCACCGTCATGGACATCACCCGTCGCTACTACGACAAGGACGACGAGGCGATGCTGCCGCGCGCCGTCGCCTCGCGCGCGGCGTTCGACAACGCCATGACGCTGGATCTGGCGATGGGCGGCTCCACCAACACCGTGCTGCACCTGCTGGCCGCGGCCCGCGAGGCGGAACTCGACTACACCCTGCGCGATATCGAGGAGCGGTCTCGACAGGTGCCGTGCCTGTGCAAGGTGGCGCCCAACGGCAGTTATCTCATGGAGGACGTGCATCGCGCGGGCGGTATCCCGGCCATCCTGGGTGAGCTGCACCGCGCGGGGCAGCTGCAGTCGAATGTGCATGCGGTGCATGCTGATTCGCTGGAGCAGTGGCTCGCCGAATGGGATGTGCGCGGGACCCATCCGAGTCGCGAGGCGTTGGAGCTGTTCCATGCCGCACCCGGGGGTGCTCGCTCGGCCACCGCGTTCTCGCAGTCCGCGCGCTGGGAGTCGCTGGATCTGGATGCTTCGGGCGGCTGTATTCGCGATGTGGCCCATGCGTATTCGGCCGACGGTGGGCTGGCCGTCCTGCGCGGCAACCTCGCGGCCGACGGTGCGGTGGTGAAATCCGCAGGCGTGCCGGAGGATCTGCACACCTTCACCGGCCGCGCGGTGGTGGCCGAATCGCAGGAGGAGGCGGTCGATGCCATCCTGTCCGGCCGGGTGCAGGCCGGAAATGTGCTGGTGATCCGGTACGAGGGACCACGCGGTGGGCCGGGCATGCAGGAAATGCTGCATCCCACCGCATATCTCAAGGGCCGGGGCCTGGCGGGATCGGTCGCGATCGTCACCGACGGCCGCTTCTCCGGCGGCAGTTCCGGGCTGTCCATCGGACACGTCTCACCCGAGGCAGCGGGCGGCGGTGTGATCGCGCTGGTCGCCGACGGCGATCTGATCGGCATCGACATCCCGTCGCGCACACTGACTCTCGATGTGCCGCAGGGAGAGCTGGATGCCCGCCGGACCCGGCAGTCCGAATCCGGCTTCCGTCCCCGTGACCGCAACCGCCCGGTGTCGAAGGCCCTACGCGCCTACGCCCTGCTCGCCCAATCCGCCGACAAGGGAGGAGTGCGCGAGCTACCCGAGGAAGGTCTGCGGTAGTAATCGGAAAAGCTGTCCGCCAAGGTATTTGCGCGCTGCTTTACGATTCGGCCTCTAACTTTCCGAGGCCCACCTAGTGGAATCGTCATCCCGCGTGTTTGTGGCCGGGATCCACACCGGCCGTCTGGATCCCGGCCAAAGCACGCTGGAAATAGGGGTACTCGTGCCGTGTCGGGATGCGACACTTGGCATCTGCACAGGCCCGGCCCGGACTTGCTGCCGGACCGGGCCTTTCGCGGGTCCGGGCTAACTCCCCACCGGGACAAGGGATTCGGCGGGCGCGGCGGCGCGGGCATTCGAGCGCCGCTCCAGGGCGCCCGACAGCACCGCTAGTCCGAGGGCGCTGCCGGACAGCAGTACCCCGACCCAGTTGGGCGCGGTGTAACCGAATCCGGCGGCGATGACCAGGCCGCCGAGCCACGCGGCCAGCGCATTGCCGAGATTGAACGCGCCGATATTGAGCGCGGATGCCAGGGTGGGGGCGCTGGCGGCGTGGTCGAGCACGCGCTTCTGCAGCGGCGGCACGGTGGCGAAGCCGAGCGCGCCGATCAGGACCACGGTGATCCCCGCGGCGACCTTGTTGTGTGCGGTGAGGGTGAACAGTCCCAGCACGATCGCCAGCGCGCCGAGCGTGGTGTACAGCATCGGCATCAGGTGCCGGTCGGCATAGCGCCCGCCGACCAGGTTGCCGATGAGGAACCCGAGCCCGAACAGGGCCATGATCCACGTGACGGAACTCTCCGCGAACCCGGTGACCTCGATCATCATCGGCGCGAGGTAGGTGATCGCCGCGAACACGCCGCCGAAACCGAGCACCGTCATCGCCATCGCGAGCAGCACCTGGGGATTGGTGAGCACGGCCAGTTCGTTGCGCAACCGGGCGTCGCGGGGCGCGGGCTGATCGGGCACCAGCGCCAGGACGCCCGCGAAGGCGAGCGCTCCGACCACCGCCACCAGCGTGAACGCCAGCCGCCAGCTGACCTGTTCGCCGAGCAGGGTGCTCAGCGGCACGCCGACCACGGTGGCGACGGTCAGCCCGGTGAACATGAGCGCGATCGCGCCCGCCCGGCGGTCCGGCCGTACCAGGGTCCCGGCCACGACGGCCCCGATGCCGAAGAACGCGCCGTGTGCCAGCGAGGCCACGATCCGGCCGGTCAGCATCAGGCCGAAGGTCGGCGCCACCGCGGACAGCAGATTGCCGCCGATGAGCAGCAGCAGGCTGATCAGCAGCATGCGCTTGCGGGAGACCCGGGTGCCGAGCCCGGTCATGAGCGGCGCACCGGCCAGCACGCCGAGGGCGTACCCGGTGACCAGCCAGCCGACCGTGGGGATGGATACGGAATAGCTGTCGGCGATGCCCGGGAGCAGGCCGACCACGATGAATTCGGTGGTGCCGATGGCAAACGCCCCGAGCGTCAGGGCCAGCAGTGCGAGCGGCATGGAAGCAGCCTCCACAGAGTCTTGCGTACGAGCATTACGAGCGCCAACAATAATTGCACACGCCTACTAATTGCAAGCGCGGGATATTGCGCGGAGTAGGTATCCTGGTCACATCGCCCCCGCGGACCCAGGAGGAACTCATGACAGCGGATGCCGCACTGACCGGTCTGGCCGATGGCTGGTGCGCGCTGTCGGTGCTGCACGACCGGATCGCGGCGCATCTCGAACGCGCACTGCAGGCGCACGACCTGAGCGTCCGCGAGTACTCGGTGCTGGTGGTGCTCAGCCGCCAGCACGACGGACCGAACGGGCACCTGCGGATGAACCAGGTCGCGGATTCGGTGGCGCTGAGCCAGAGCGCGGCCACCCGCCTGGTCACCCGCCTCGAGGACCGCGGCCTGCTGCAGCGCTATCTGTGCCCCGACGACCGACGCGGCATCTACACCGATGTCACCCCGGCGGGCATCGAGCTACTCGACCAGGCCCGCCCCGCCTACGACGAGGCCTTGGCGGGAGCGCTGGGCCAGGCCGCCGCCGACCCCGAACTGGCCCCACTGGTCGCCGCGGTCCAAGCCCTCAACACCGCCCCCACCACGGGCGCCCGCACCCGCGAGTACCGCCCGTCCTGAACCCGACGCGGCCTTGACGCTCAGCGCCACATCGTCCGGACCGTGCCGCCGCCGGGGCTCGGCCTGGATCCCGGCGCTCGAATCGACTTCGGCCGCAACGGACCTCGCGGGTTCCGCACATCGTGCATGCGCCTGCCTCGGTGTGCAGGGTGCGCGGGAACCATGTGTGCCACAGGCTCTGGATGCGTGTGGAGCCAGCGAGCGTGGTGCGCCGAGGTGGAGCACCGTTCACGCGGGGTGCGGCGGTGAGTTATCGGACGGTGACGGTGCCGCGCATGTCGGGGTGGAGGGGGCACAGGTAGCGGTAGGTGCCGGGGGTGGTGAAGGTGTGGTTCCACTCGCCCTCGGTGAGGATCGGGCTGTTGATGCCCAGGGCGGTATCGCCGATGCCCTGCACGCCGTGCGGTGCCGAATCGGAGAACTTCCACGTCACCGTGTCTCCGGCGCGGATGGTGATCGCGGACGGCGAGAACTTCATCTTGTCGACGCTGACCGTCGTCGTCGCGGGTTGCGCGGGGCCGGTGGTCACGGGTGCGGACGTGGCGGGCGCCGACGGCTGCGTGTATCCGTCGTCCGACCCGCATCCCGCAACCATCAGGGCTCCCGCCGCCGCGACCACCGTGAACAGGACGCGCGCGGGCGAAATGCCCGATGAACCAGTCGACATGCGGGCAAGCGTAATAGGCGGGAGTAGCGGATCATTCGCCGCGGTAGCTTCTCCGCGGGCAGTGGCCGCCGCCGGTCGCGGCACTTCTCGGACGGCGCTGGGAGCGCCTTCCCGCTTCGTGCACGGCCCGGCGGGTTGCGGGTGCGCGGTGCTTCGGCGGATATCGGTGCGCGGTCGAATGTGTACGGGCATCGGGACCTCCCGTGGCTCTGCGAGCTCGATGCAGATACCACGCCGCAGCGGGCCGCGAGGTTCGGCGGACATGCCCGGCACGATGGTGCACATTGTGCCCCGAGCGCACTGACGCTGTGCGGAATATGCTCAGCCGAACCGGTACTCCGGTCAACACTGCACAATGGCCGACAGGTTGTGGAAGGCCATGCTCGGTCCGGCCCCGCGTCGGCAGCGCCGCGAGCCCGGACGGGCGGAGAAGCTGCGCCGTGATGGACGTGTTGCCTCCACCCCCGGGCGTAATCTGCTGGCGTTGCGAGTTCGCGAAGGTACCGAGCCCCGCGCACGGTCGCGGCGGCGGGCAGGAGGCGGAGATGACCCCACCGGCGGCGCGCGGATACTTCACCGTCGACGAGGTCCGGGCGGCGGAGACGGAGCTGTTCAAGCAGGTCGCCGACGGAGTGCCGATGCGGCGGGCGGCCCGCGGACTCGCCGATGTCGTCGCCGCGGAGCTGCGCGAGCGGACCGGAGGGATCACCGGCCGATCGGTCACCCTGCTGGTCGGATCCGGCGACAACGGCGGCGACGCGCTGTGGGCCGGATCGATGCTGCGGCGGCGCGGTGTCGCGGTGTCGGCGGTGCTGCTGTCACCGGAGCGGGCGCACGCGGAAGGCCTTGCGGCACTGCGGCGTACGGGCGGCCGAATCCGCGACGACCCGGGGTCGCCGGATCTGGTGGTCGACGGCATCGTGGGGATCTCGGGTCGCGGCGCGCTGCGTCCCGCCGCGGCGAAACTGGTGGCGGCCGTGGATGTTCCGATCGTCTCGGCCGACCTGCCCAGCGGGGTCGACCCGAATACGGGCGCCGTCGACGGCCCGGCGGTCCGGGCCGACGTCACGGTGTCGTTCGGCGCGTACAAGCCCGTGCACGCCCTGGCGGCCCCCAGCTGCGGCCGAATCGAGCTGGTGCCCATCGGCCTGGAGCTTCCGGAGCCGAATCTGGCCGCGTTGGAACCGGTTTCGATCGGTGCCGACTGGCCGGTGCCGGGCCCGGCGGACGACAAGTACACCCAGGGTGTCACCGGAATCTGCGCCGGAAGTGCGACATACCCCGGCGCGGCCGTGCTGTGCACCGGCGGGGCGGTGGCCGCGACCTCCGGCATGGTCCGCTATGCCGGTACCGGCTCGGCGGACGTGCTGGCGCACTTTCCGGAGGTCATTGCGGCCCAGAGCGTTTCGGAAACCGGCCGGGTGCAGGCCTGGGTGTTCGGCCCGGGAGCCGGTACCGGAGACGCTGCCCGCGAACGGCTTTCGGAGATCCTCGCCACCGATCTGCCGGTGGTGGTGGACGCCGACGGCCTCACTCTGTTGGCGGCGGAGCCCGGCCTGGTCACGGGCCGCCGCGCGCCCACGGTACTCACCCCGCACGCGGGCGAATTCGCCCGTCTCACCGGCCGCGAGCCCGGCCCGGACCGCGTCGCCGCCGTGCGCGCGCTGGCCGAGGACTGGCAGGTCACCGTGCTCCTGAAGGGTCGTGCCACGCTGGTGGCCGGGCCGGGCCGGGCGGTGCTGGTCAACGAGGCCGGTGGTTCCTGGGCCGCGACCGCGGGCTCGGGCGACGTGCTGTCCGGCATCCTCGGCGCCCTGCTCGCCGCGGGCCGCGACCCGTCCTGGGCCGCGGCCGCCGCAGCCCGCGTGCACGCCCTGTCCGCCAACCTCGCCGCCCATGCCCACGGCACCGCCGGAGCCCCGGTCTCCGCGAGCCCTGTCCTCCACCACATCCGCCCCGCCATCCAAACCCTCCGCGCCCTCGCCGAAACCTCCTGACGGTTCGACACCGAAGGCAGCCAAATATTTCCGGCACGCTTTGCCGGAATCCTGAGACCCCGGCCAAAAGCGTGCCGGGGACATGTGGAGCGTGCCGGGGACATGTGGAGCGTGCCGGGGACATGTGGAGCATGCCGGTCGTGTGGAGCGTGTCGGTCGTGTGGAGCGTGTCGGTCGTGTGGAGCGTGTCGGTCGTGTGGAGCGTGCCGGTCGTGTGGAGCGTGTCGGTCGTGTGGAGCGTGCCGAGGCGGCGGGCTTCAGTTGCCTTGGGCGGCAAGGGCTACCGGCTGCCATTCGTTCCACTGGGCCAGGCGCGACTCGTAGTCGGCGGTGGCTATGGCCAGCGGGGTCTCGCCGAGGAAGGTGCGCAGCGGCGGCCGCTCGGCGTCGACGACCGCGAGGATCGCCGCGCGGGTGGCCGCCGGGTCGCCGCGGTGCTGTGCGACGCGCGCCCGGTGGCGGACATCCCGGGCGTCGTCGTACGCCGCGTTGGGGGAGCTGTGCCGCGCCGACGGCCCCGCCCAGTCGGTGCCGAACCCGCCGGGCTCGATCAAGGTGACGTGGATGCCGAACCCGGCCACCTCCGCCGCCAGCGACTGCGAAAACCCTTCCAGCGCCCACTTCGACGCGTGATACGCGCCGAGGTTCGGGAAGGCGCTGATGCCGCCGATGCTGGAGACCTGGACGATGTGCCCGCTGCCCTGCGCGCGCATGATCGGCAGCGCCGCCTGCGTCACCCACAGCGCGCCGAACACGTTGGTCTCCAACTGCGCGCGGATCTCGTCCTCGGTGAGCTCCTCGATCATGCCGAACTGCCCGTATCCGGCGTTGTTCACGACGACGTCGAGCCGCCCGAACTGCCGCGCGGCCTGCTCGACGGCGGCGAAATCACCCGCCCGGTCGGTGACATCCAGCCGTACCGGCAGGAACGTGTCCGGGTACTTCGCCACGAGATCGTCGAGTGTGGCGAGATCGCGTGCGGTCCCGGCGACCCGATCGCCGCGGTCGAGTGCGGCGAGGGCCCATTCCCGCCCGAAGCCGCGCGAGACGCCGGTGATGAACCAAACCTTGCTCATGTGGTCGTTCCCTCTGCTCGATGGTCTGTGCGGATACCCGCGCCGATCACGCTAACGACCTGGAGCGCACTCCGAGCAAGGGTGAATTCCCGGCCGGGTAGCCGCTGCCGCCCCGATTCGCGGGAGTGGCAGGATCGGGATCGTGAGTAGTGCCGACCCGCAGGTGGAGACCGTCGTAGACCTGGACGCGATCGCACACAACGTGCGGGTGCTGGCCGGGCATGCCGGGGATGCCGCGGTGATGGTGGTCGTCAAGGCCGACGGGTACAACCACGGCGCGGTGCGGGTCGGGCAGGCGGCGCTGGCCGCGGGGGCCTCCGAACTCGGCGTCACCACGATCGCCGAGGCGCTGCGCCTGCGCGCGGGCGGGATCACCGCCCCGATCCTGAGCTGGCTCAACACCTCCGATGCCGACTATGCCGCGGCCATCGCCGCCGATATCGAGATCGGGGTGTCCTCGGTGGCCCACCTGCGCGCGGTGGAACGGGCCGCCCGCGCCACGGGTACCACCGCGACCGTCTCGCTCAAGGTCGATACCGGCCTCAACCGCAACGGTGTCTCCGATGCTGAATACCCGCAGGTCCTCACGGTGCTGCGGGGGCTGGTCGACGAGCGGGTGGTGCGCCTGCGGGCGATCTTCTCCCACCTCGCCCGCGCCGACGAGCCGCAGCATCCGGCCATCGACGTTCAGCGCGACCGCTTCCTGGACGCCATCGCCGCCGCCAAGGACCACGGCATGCAACCCGAACTGGTGCACCTGGCCAATTCCGCGGCCACATTGACCCGCCCGGACCTGGCGTTCGACATGGTGCGCCCCGGCATCGCCGCCTACGGGCTGTCCCCGATTCCGGAGATCTCCGACTTCGGCCTGCGCCCGGCCATGACCTTCCGCGCGCGGGTGACGCTGGTGAAACACGTCGCCGCGGGCGAGGGGGTCTCCTACGGCCACGAATGGATCGCGCCGCACGCCACCACGGTCGCGCTGATCCCGGCGGGCTACGCCGACGGTGTGTTCCGTCCGCTGGGCGGGCGCATAGCGGTGGGTATCGGCGATGCGCTCTACCCGAATATCGGCCGGGTGTGCATGGATCAGCTGGTGGTGGATCTCGGCGACAATGCCGCCGGAGTGCGCGAGGGCGACAGCGCGGTGCTGTTCGGTCCCGGCGCACTGCATCCGCAACGGTGGGCCGACCTGCTCGGCACCATCCATTACGAGATCGTCTGTTCCCCTCGCGGCCGGGTCGTGCGACGCTATCTGGGCGATATCGCACAGCGAGGGGGGGCCTGATGAAATCCGAACGGCCACATCGGTTTCGGTTCACCGCATGGCGCGGCGGAATCGCGACCGGCGGAGCGATCGGCGCCCTGGCCGGGGTGCACGCACTGCGCCGGGTCGGCGCCTCCGTGCGCTGGCCCGCCCGCCGGGACGAGCTGCGCGAGGAGGACTTCGGCCTGCTGGACCGGGATCGGGCCGTCGCGGTAACCGCCGACGACGGCGTGGAGCTGGCCGTCCGCGAGTGTGGTCCCGAAGACGCCCCCGCCACAGTGGTTTACGTGCACGGCTTCTGCAACAGCATGGAGTCGTTCCACTTTCAGCGTCGCGATCTCGAAAAGCTGTGGGGCCCAAAGGTTCGCATGGTGTTCTTCGACCTGCGCGGGCACGGCCGCTCCGGGACGCCGACCACCGAGAGCTGCACCGTGCCGCAGCTGGGCCGCGATCTGGCCGCCGTGATCGGCCGGTGTGTGCCGAGCGGTCCGCTGCTGCTGGTCGGACACTCCATGGGCGGCATGGCGATTCTGGCCGCGGCCGCGCAGTTCCCGCAGCTGTTCGCCGAGCGGGTGCGGGCGGTGGCGCTGCTGTCGACGGCGGCCGCCGAGGTCGCCGCTGCCGGAGTCACGCAGCTGCTGCGCCATCCGGCGATCGACGGCTTCCGGGTCGCGGTGCATGCCGCGCCCGCGCTGGTGCAGGCCGGGCGGGCCACCGCGCGCCACGTGATCGCCCCGATCCTGCACGTGAGTTCGTTCCACGGCGACGTGAGCCCGACGCTGTCGCGCGCCACCACCTCGATGATCGACCACACCCCGATCGAGACGATCGTGAAATTCCTGAAAGCTCTGGAGCTGCACGACGAATCGGCCGCGCTGCCGACCCTCGCCCCGTTGCCCGCGCTGGTGCTGGGCGGCGCACACGACCGGGTGATCCCGTTCCGCAACTCGCAGGCGCTGGCGCAGCAGCTGCCCGACGCGGACCTGGTCCGCGTCACCGATGCCGCGCACATGGTGCATCTGCAGTATCCGGAGCTGGTCAACGCGGCCCTGGATCGGCTGATGCTGCGCAGCGGCCTGCTCGGGGCCGGGAAGCGCAACGGCCGGGAGGCAGCACGTGGGTGATCGGCACGCGATCCGGCCGAGCGAACCGGGACGGTGGTGACACATGGGTGAGCAGCGAACGCTGCCGACGGTCGAGGACACCGAGGCACTCGGACGCGAGCTGGCCGCGGAGTTGCGTCCCGGCGATCTGGTGGTGCTCGACGGCCCGCTGGGCGCCGGGAAGACCGCGCTCACCCGCGGCATCGCGGCGGGGCTCGGCGTCGAGGGACGGGTCAGCTCACCGACTTTCATCATCGCCCGCCAGCATCGTGCCGGGTCCCGGCCGGGCGCGGTGGGGCTGGTGCACGTCGACGCCTACCGGCTCGGCGGCGACCTCGACGAGCTGGACGCCCTGGACCTCGACACCGATCTCGACGATGCGGTGGTGGTGGTCGAATGGGGCCTCGGTGTCGTCGAGCATCTCGCCGACCGCCATCTGCGCGTGCTGCTGCGCCGCGAGCCCGAATCCGAGACCCGCACCGCCAGCTGGGAGTGGATCGGCCCGTCCTGAGGCGGTGGTATGGGTGCCGTCCGGAAGGTGACCAACCGGTATCGTTGACCCAATCATGCTTGTCCTTACCGTCGACACCGCGACGCCTGCCGTTACAGCCGGGCTGGTGGAGCTGGAGCAGGCCGCCTCCGGGCACGATCGGCAGCGGGCCGATCGGGAGACGGCGCCGCAGATCCACACCCTCGCCGCCCGGGTCACCGTGGACGCGCGCGCCCACAACGAGGTGCTGACCCCGCAGATCCTCGAATGTCTCGATGCCGCGGGACGTTCCAGGGCCGATCTCGACGCGGTGGTCGCCGGGGTGGGTCCCGGGCCGTTCACCGGACTGCGGGTCGGAATGGCGACCGCCGCGGCCTTCGGCGACGCCCTGGGCCTGCCGGTGTACGGCGTCTGCAGCCTGGACGCGATCGCCGCCGACGCGTGGCAGGAGATCACCGGTGGCAGTGGGCAGACGATCGCCACGGCCGCCGAATCCGAACTGCTGGTCGTCACCGATGCCCGGCGCCGCGAGGTGTACTGGGCCCGGTATCGCGCCGTGCCGGATGCCGAGTTCGCCGGGCCCGCGGCCGCCGGATCCGGTGCGCGGGTGGTCGGCCGGGTCGCCGGACCGGGCGTGTGCAAGCCCGCGGATCTGGACGCGCGCGAATCCACCGTGATCGCCGGATCCGCCTCGCACGTCGACTTCTTCGACCTGCCGGTGCTGCCGGTCGAGACCCCGTCGCCGGCCGGGCTGGTGCGCTGCGCGGCCGCCGAGGTGCTGTCCGGCACGACGGCCGAGCCGCTGGTTCCGCTCTATCTGCGGCGCCCCGACGCCGTCGAACGCAGCTATCAGGCGGTGTCGTGAGCGAGCTTGCGAGCGAACCGAAGACACAGCGCGCCTTGCGCACGACGGAGCCGAGCGCTAGCGAGGCGGAGTCGTGAGCGACACCGAACTGCCGGCCATCGAGATCGAACCGATGGGCCCGGCCGATATCGGCCGCTGTGCCGAGCTGGAGAAACTGCTGTTCCCCGAGGACGACCCGTGGCCGGAAGTGGCGTTCGAGTCCGAACTCGCGGGTGCGCACAACCGGTATCTGGTGGCCCGCGAGGCATCCGGGCGGATGGTCGGCTATGCCGGGATCGCCCTGCTGGGCCCCGCCACGCATCCCGAGGCCGAGATACACACCATCGGTGTCGATCCGACCCTGCACCGCGGCGGCATCGGGACGCTGCTGCTGCGGGCGCTGCTGGCCGAGGCCGGAAAGCGTGGCGGCCCGGTATTTCTCGAGGTGCGCACGGACAACGCACCGGCGATCGCGCTCTACGAGAAGCACGGATTCCACATCATCGGCCTGCGGAAGAGTTACTACCAGCCCAGCGGGGCCGACGCGTTCACCATGCGCCGCCCGGCGGTGACCGGATTCCCGCACCCGGGCACCTCGCACAGTTCAGAGGTCCTGTCATGATCGTCATGGGCATCGAAAGCTCGTGTGACGAAACCGGAATCGGCATCGTCCGGTGGCATCCCGACGGCCCGGAGGGCAAGGGCCGCTGCGAGCTGCTCGCCGACGAGGTCGCCTCCAGCGTCGATCAGCATGCGCGTTTCGGCGGCGTGGTCCCGGAGATCGCCTCCCGCGCACATCTGGAGGCGGTCGTGCCCGCGATGCGGCGGGCGCTGTCGACCGCCGGTGTGACCAGGCCCGACGCGCTCGCCGTGACCATCGGTCCCGGCCTGGCCGGTGCGCTGCTGGTGGGGGTGGCGGCGGCGAAAGCCTATGCGGCGGCCTGGGATATCCCGTTCTACGCGCTGAACCACCTCGGTGGCCATGTCGCCGTGGACACCCTCGAACACGGCCCGATGCCGCCGTGCGTGGCGCTGCTGGTGTCCGGCGGCCACACGCATCTGCTGCACGTCACGGACCTGGCCGAACCGATCGTGGAATTGGGCAGCACGGTCGACGACGCGGCGGGGGAGGCCTTCGACAAGGTGGCGCGCCTGCTGGGCCTCGGTTTCCCGGGCGGTCCGGCGCTGGATGCCGCTGCGGCGCACGGTGATCCGACCGCCATCATGTTTCCGCGCGGCATGACCGGTCCGCGCGATGCGCGCTACGACTTCTCGTTCTCGGGCCTGAAGACCGCGGTCGCCCGCTACGTCGAGGCCGCTCAGCGCGCGGGTACCGAACTGCCGATCCCGGATATCGCGGCATCGTTCCAGGAATCGGTCGCCGACGTGCTCACCAGCAAGGCCGTTCGCGCCGCCCAGGACGTCGGCGTGGACACGCTGGTGCTCGGCGGCGGCGCCACCGCGAATTCCCGCATCCGCTCGATGGCCGAGGAACGCTGCGCCGCGGCCGGTCTGACGCTGCGTGTGCCCAAGCCGCGGCTGTGCACCGACAACGGCGTCATGATCGCGGCCCTCGGCGCCCATGTGATCGCCGGCGGCGCCAAGCCCTCCGCTCTGACCGTCGCCACCGACCCCGGCCTCCCTGTCTCCACCAGCCAGCTTCGCTGAGGGGGTTTCGGAGTCAGTCGGCCGGTTGCACGGGCGCCATGCCCGCGGAACCCGAGTTCGCCTTCGGCAATATGGGGCGATTGGGTGAGGGACTGGGAGTGGGGGCAGCCGTACCCGTACCCCGGGGAACGGTGGTTTCGGGCGTTGTGGTGCCCATCAGGGGGCCGAACAGGCGCGGCAGATCGGGTAGCGGGATCTGCGGCAGGTTCGGATCCGGACGCAGTGGCGGTGCGGTGGTGGTGGGAGGCTGGTTCGCGGTGGTCGTCGGGAGCTGACCGGACTCCGACGGGGACGACGGCACGGAGCTCCCGGCGGGCTGTCGGCCGGGCTGAGTCTGGCCCGGCTGGGTCTGCCCGGCGGTGGTGGTGGAGCCGCTCGTCGTGGGCGTCGGCGTCGCCGGGGTGGTGAGTTGGGCGGTATCGCTGGTGCCCACGGGGCTGACGTCGTGGCCGTCGGCGGGGACCAGTTCCTTGATGCCGTAGCCGACCACCAATCCCACCACCACGACCGCACCGGCCAGCGTGCCGACCAGCTTGGTGAAGGTGCCGGTGGAGGCGTCGGAACCCAGGCTGATCACCGGGAAGGCCGACGGCTGCGCCGAATCCGCCACCAGCGCAGCGCCTTTCGCCGTCGCGGCCTCGGGCTCCGGCACGGTGAGCACCGGAATGTCGAGCAGTTCGTCCAGACCGGCGACGACGGTGGGGATATTCGCGCCGCCGCCGATGACGGCGACCGCCTCGGGCAGCTTCGGCGCGCGGGCGAACACCGCGGCGGCGAATACCGCGGCCTCGCGCACCAGGTCCGCGATCAGCTCCTCGAAGTCGGCGCGGGTCAGCTTCAGCGGCTGCCCTGCGACGTGGTCGATGGTCACGGCCGGGGCGATGGACAGATGCTCCTTGGCCGCGCGGCTGCGGTTGATCAGCATGCCGCGATTGGGGCGGGTGCCGCGGCGGGCGAAATGGCAGTCCAGCAGGTGGTGGTAGATGAGCTCGTCGACGGCGGTGCCGCTGAGGGCGGTGGTGCGCTCGGAGCGCAGCGTGGTGTCGTCGGCCAGGTCCGCCACGGTGACGGTCATGCCGGAGGCGCCCAGGTCGATGATCGCGACCGTCTCGTACCGGTCGAGCAGGCCGGTGTGGCGCAGATACGTGAGGGCGGCGGTGCTTTCGGGGATGAGCTGAACGTCGCGGCGCTGACGGCCGATCGCCGAGCGGATCGCGACGGCCTGTTCCCGGTCGCGGTAGGCGACCGCGATCGCCCCCGGTGGTCCGGCGGCGGTCTCGGGGTGCAGGGCCGGGAGCCCGGCGGTGTGCGCGCCGACGGGGTGCACGACGTCGCGGGTGGGCATCTGGGTCGTCATCAGTTCGATCGACGACGCCACCAGATCACCGAGATCGGAATGTGCGGCGTCCGCCGACACGACCCGATAGTCGAAGCTTTGAGCGCCGTTCGGAGCGGTGGCGACGAGTGCCGAGCACACCACTTCGTTCCCGGCGGAGATGCCGAGGGATGTTCGCATGTTCACCTCCCTTCGAGCGGATGGTCATGGTGTCGCCGACCATCTCGAACGGACAGCGCGGGCGCCCGCATGGATGGCGGCCGACCCGAGCAGTGCATCCGGCCGGGGCCCTCGTCCGTTCGGGTGTCGGGACCGGCCTACGATCACTTGCGGTCTTGCTCTCGTCTCAGGCGTGCGCGATGGTCGTCGCGCGGGTGGGGTGAAGCAGTTGTGTCGAGCTCGGCGGATCACGTGACAGAGCGCTACCGGGCAGGGCGTGGGTCGGGCAGGGCAACATCACGGAGCCGTCGTCCATACTGTCACAATCCGTTATCCGAACGTTACAGATTTCGAAGATGAATTGCCACGCCTTTGGGCGTGTTGCAAACGTCGCGTCGGCAACAGAGTTCGGCACTACCCAGCCTTGAGCGCTGGCACTCACGTGTATAGAGTGCTAGGTGGCACTGCGGATGTTGCTCAGGTGCCAGCTATGACTGCTGAGCAGGGGTCCCGGCACCCGCGACGACGGGGCTATGCACAGGGTCGACACCATGACCGAAACCGTGAGTCCGGGGAACCGCCCCGGACGCGACGAATCCCCTGAAAGTGGAGGGCTCAACGTGGCGAGCGTGAACATCAAGCCGCTCGAGGACAAGATCCTCGTCCAGGCCAACGAGGCCGAGACGACGACCGCCTCCGGCCTGGTCATCCCCGACACGGCGAAGGAAAAGCCCCAGGAGGGCACCGTCGTCGCCGTCGGCCCCGGCCGGTGGGATGACGAGGGCGAGAAGCGCATTCCGCTGGACGTCAAGGAAGGCGACGTCGTCATCTACTCGAAGTACGGCGGCACCGAGATCAAGTACAACGGCGAGGAGTACCTGATCCTGTCGGCGCGCGACCTGCTGGCCGTCGTCGACAAGTGATCCAGCCGTTACGGCACTGATCCGACACTGCCCCGGTGCCCGCACGTGTGGGGCCGGGGCAGTTGTCGTTCATTCCCCTTCCACATCAAGGACTTAATCAATGGCAAAGCAGATCGAGTTCGACGAGAAGGCTCGCCGGGCGATGGAACGCGGCGTCGACAAGCTTGCCGACGCGGTGAAGGTCACGCTGGGCCCGCGCGGCCGGCACGTGGTGCTGGCCAAGGCTTTCGGCGGTCCGACGGTGACCAACGACGGCGTGACCATCGCCCGCGACATCGACCTCGAGGACCCCTTCGAGAACCTGGGCGCGCAGCTGGTCAAGAGCGTCGCCACCAAGACCAACGACGTCGCCGGCGACGGCACCACCACCGCCACGGTGCTGGCCCAGGCGCTGGTCAAGGGCGGCCTGAAGAACATCGCCGCGGGCGCCAACCCGATCGCGCTGGGCGCGGGCATCAGCAAGGCCGCCGACGCGGTCTCCGAGGCCCTGATCGCGGCCGCCAAGCCGGTGTCCAGCGAGTCGGCGATCGCACAGGTCGCCACCGTCTCCTCGCGTGACGAGGAGATCGGCGAGATGGTCGGCAAGGCGCTGACCACCGTCGGCAAGGACGGCGTGGTCACGGTGGAGGAATCCTCCCTGGTGAGCACCGACCTCGTGGTCACCGAGGGCGTGCAGTTCGACAAGGGTTACCTGTCGGGCTACTTCGTCACCGACCACGACAAGCAGGAGGCGGTGTACGAGGACGCCCTCATCCTGCTGCACCGGGAGAAGATCTCCTCGCTGCCGGACCTGCTGCCGCTGCTGGAGAAGATCGCCGAATCGGGCAAGCCGGTCGTGATCATCGCCGAGGACGTCGAGGGCGAGGCGCTGTCCACCCTGGTCGTCAACGCGATCCGCAAGACGCTCAAGGTCGTCGCGGTCAAGGCGCCGTTCTTCGGCGACCGCCGCAAGGCCTTCCTGGACGATCTGGCCACCGTCACCGGCGGCACCGTGATCAACCCGGACCTGGGCATCAACCTGCGCGAGGCGGGCCTGGACCTGCTCGGCAAGGCGCGGCGCGTGGTCGTCTCCAAGGACGACACCACGATCGTCGACGGTGCGGGCACCCAGGACGCCATCGACGCGCGCATCGCCCAGCTGCGGGCCGAGATCGAGGCCACCGATTCCGACTGGGATCGCGAGAAGCTGGAGGAGCGGCTGGCCAAGCTGTCCGGCGGCGTCGCGGTGATCCGTGTCGGCGCGGCCACCGAGACCGCGCTCAAGGAGCGCAAGTACCGCGTCGAGGATGCGGTGAACGCGGCCAAGGCGGCCATCGAGGAGGGCATCGTGCCCGGTGGCGGCTCCGCGCTGGTGCAGGCGGCGGCCAAGCTGGTCGAGCTGCGCGACTCGCTGTCGGGCGACCAGGCCATCGGTGTCGAGGTGGTGCGCAAGGCGCTGCAGGCGCCGCTGTACTGGATCGCCAGCAACGCCGGTGTCGACGGTGCCGTCGTGGTCAGCAAGGTCTCCGAGGGCAAGGACGGCTTCAACGCCGCCACCCTCACCTACGGCGACCTGGTGACCGACGGTGTCGTGGATCCGGTCAAGGTGACCCGCTCGGCGGTGCTGAACGCCGCCTCGGTCGCGCGCATGGTGCTCACCACCGAGAGCGCCGTGGTCGAAAAGCCGGCCGAAGAGGACGAGCACGACCACCACGGTCACTCGCACTGAGTGGTTTAACGAAACGCGGGCCGTTCACATCTCGGATGTGAACGGCCCGTTCGTATTTCCGGAGTGTGGCCCGACCATCGTTCGCCATCGACTGTTCATCCGGGTTCCGGCATTGCCGGCCGGGGAGGTTCAGAGATGGGCGGTGGAATCGGTTCCGTCGTGGTTGCGGGTGACCCGGTGGGGGTGGCGGGCGGCCGCCGCGGGAGCCTGGTCCTCGGCGATGGCGGCCAGCAGACGATCACGGAGCGAGGCGGGCGGCTGGTCGGCCGACGCCGAGGAGAACACGGTGAGAGCTTCTCTGGTTAGCTGCACTTCCCTGTTGAAGTCCGCGCGCAGTCGATCGTCACCCGAGTCGAGTAGCTGTTGCACCGCGCGCTGGTCCTCGTCGCCGATCGATCCGAGCGCGACCGCGTGCGCGAGATCGATCTGGCTTTCGTTCATCTCACGTCACTCCCAAACTCTTCTTCAGTCGTGTCAACCCATCGCGGATACGAGACTTAACGGTCGGTAACCCTACGCCGAGATACTCCGCCACTTCCGCATAGGTCCGGCCGCCGAAGTAGGCGAGCGAGATGGCCTCTCGCTGCGTCTGCGTCAGGGTGGCCAGACCCTCCAGTACCGCTTGCTGTTCGAGTCTTCGTCCTACTTCTTCGGTGACCTCGTCGAATTCGTTACCGAGAGCGCTTGCGCCATAAGCGACCTCGCGCTGGGCGTGCGCCTGCTCGGCACGGACTCGGTCGACCGCCCGGCGGTGGGCGAGCGTCATCAGCCAGGTGACCGCCGAACCCTTGGCGGCGTCGAAGTTGGCTGCGGTACGCCAGATTTGGAGGTAGACCTCCTGGGTCGTCTCCTCCGCGTAGCCGGGATCGTGTAGGACGCGCAGCACTAGCCCGAACACCCGGGCGCACGTTCGGTCGTACAGCTCGGCGAATGCCTGCTGATCCGATCGTCCGCAGCGCACGAGAAGCGCGGCTAGTTCGATACTTTCGGCTGCGCGTGCCGTCACCGCAGAGTCTGTGCGGGGTGTCTCCACCCGCTCGTCCCCGTCCCCGACTGCCTGTTGGAACGAGTCGCCCTCTGCGGCCGGCGGCCGCGTTGTCACAACGCTCCATTCTGTGTCATCGGCCACTACCGTAGCGTGCCGCTATGACCTCCTCTCGGGTGGGGTGTCGGCAAACCGACTGTGGCTCAGCGGTTTTCGGACATTTCTCGACACGCCGGGGGAGTCTTTGGAGGGACACGCCGCGACACGCCGGAAAATCTGCGAAACGCTGTGTCTAATTCCGCGTACACGGGGCCCTGTGTAGGTGAACAGAATGCCTCCATCGGGCCGGACCGTGTACACCGGGACCACAGGTGGCAAGGCTTCTGGCCATCTCGCGGCAGGCTGACCGGCGGTGACCGGATGGGCCTGCGCGCCTGTGTCGGTGTTCACCGGCCGGTAGCTCAGTGGCCGGGTGTTTGCTAGGCATTCGGCGCCCCGCGCGATCCGGATGGGAGGAATTTCGGAGTGCGCCCGTCGGCGCCGGTGGGGCGGTCGGTTCAGACGGTCACGCGGCGGCGGTTGCGCCGCGCGTGCATCTCGCGTTCGGTCTCCGACATCCCGCCCCAGATCCCGTACGGCTCGCTGACCTTCAGCGCGTGGCTGCGGCACTGCATGAGGACCGGGCAGGTGCGGCAGATCTCCTTGGCACGCAGCTCGCGTTGCGTGCGGGCGCGGCCGCGCTCACCATCGGGGTGAAAGAAGACGGCGGAGTCCACGCCGCGGCACGAACCGCGCATCTGCCAATCCCAGATGTCGGCGTTCGGACCGGGGAGGTGAGTGGGCATGGGCATGGTGAACTCCTAGTGGTGCGAGCTCGTCGGCGTTGTCGAGCGGTGCTTGTCAGCAGCGGTCTGTCCGGACCCGGGCGCGGCGGGCCGGATGAGACCTCGCCGAGATCGGGCTCGGACCGTGTCGCCGGAGCCCCGGCGATCGCAGTTCGTGGTCGCCGCAATTTCGCACGGCGCCGACGACGGCGATGACGTACGTTAGGACGCGCGGCGAAATCCAGTCAATAGTTTGTCCGTCGCCGATTTCAATACCGGCGGATCTCAGATTTAACCTTCCTGCTATTTACATCGAGCCCACCGATAGCGATACTGTTCGGTTGGCCAAGTTGGTTGGTGTCTCGGTGAAAGCTGTGAGATCTCATAAATAAGCTGGTCATACTGCATTTCGTTGAAACAATGGGGTTTCCGAGGCGTTGCCTGCCTGGGGTGTGGTATGTGACGGGCGACACCGTTTGGATGATTGTCCGCGAGCGGAGATGGCCGCATCGAGGCGTCCAGGTTAATTATCCGAAAAGCATACGAATTCCTAACATACGTGCTGGGTGATAGCCCGTACCGGTTTTACGAGATGGAAACATCTCGGTGGCTTTCTTCACGCTGAACGGTTGCCCGCAGTTCGTTGCGGCGCCGGGGCCGCGGCGGTACGCGGCCGGATAGGGTGCGGCGGTGGATCAGTTTTCCGCGGTGCCGAATCGGTGGCCGTCCGCACGTGACACGGTGTTCGCCGAGGCGGCCTTCGGCGCTCGCCCCGGCATCGCCGCTGCCGAATTGCCCGCGGCCGCCTCCGCCGCCGAATCCTGGCTGCGCGCGGTCGTCCTGGGTGGCCAGGGCCGCTATGCCGCCGCCCGCGCCGAACTGCGGCGCACGCAGCGCGGCAGCCGGGATCCGGTGCTGCGCTCGCTGGCCGTGAGCACCGAGGCATCGCTGCTGCGCCAGCTCGGGTGGCACGCGCGCGCCGCCGTCGCGGACGGCCGGGCGGTGGGGCTGGTGCTGGCGCCGGACTCGCGAGCGGCGGCCGATCCGGTGCGTGCGGAGGCCATTTGCGACGGGTTGACCGGGCTGGCCGCCGATGCGCTCGGGACCGCCCGGCCGAATCTGGCCGCGCGGCTGCTGGATCGTTGCCGGGCATTTCTTCCGGCTCCTTCCCAGGGGCAGCGCACAGTGTTGCGCTGGCACTGGGTCGCGGCCGAAACGGCCCTGGCCGCTCCGGGATCGGGTCTGATCGCCGAGCCCGCGCTGCGGCATGCCGAGACCGCGCTGGCCATCGCCGAGGACGGTCCCTCGGTCCGGCATCGGGTCAAGTCCCGTCTACTGGTCGCCGCCGCGGCCGCGGCGGCCGGAAATCTCGATCGAGCGCGCGAAGAGGCCGCGACGGTGTCCGCGCAGTGCCGCGAGAACGAACTGCTGCCGCTGCGGTGGGCTTGCGCGATGCTCCGTTCGGGGGTGGCGGCGGGGCCCGAGGCCGAGCGGGCGGGCGCCGAGGCAAGGGCGTGCGCTGAGGACCTTGCTGGTCGGGGCGGTCTGCTGCGGTAGTGGCCGGGTTCCGCGGCGGCCGCTGATCCCCGTGTTGCCCGGTGCACAAAGGGAAGCCGCTATTGTTGGACGCGTTCCGCCGACCGGCGGAAGCACTGGTCACGAACCGACCGTGCCACTTGTAACGCCAGGAATATCTCTGACGATGACGAACACGGGCGAGGAGTTGGACGCCGCCGTCGCTGCCGCAGGGCAGGGCGATCGTTCGGCTTTAGCCCAGGTACTGGAGATCATCCGCCCGTTGGTAGTTCGCTACTGCCGTGCGCGGATCGGATCCGCGGAGCGTGGGCAGCTCTCCGCGGACGACGTTGCGCAGGAGGTCTGTCTGGCTGTGATGACGGCCCTGCCTCGTTATCAGGATCAGGGTCGGCCGTTCATGGCTTTCGTGTACGGAATCGCTTCGCACAAGGTCGCCGACGCCCATCGTAATGCCGCCCGTAACAAGGCGGATGCGATGGCCGAAGTACCAGATGTCATATCCACCGACCAGGGGCCGGAGCAGCGCGCTCTCGATTCCGAAACGAGCCGGCAGATGAACAGTTTGCTGGCGACGCTTCCGGAGAAGCATCGAGAGATCCTGATCCTGCGTTTGGTCATGGGTCTGTCAGCAGAAGAAACTGCTGTCGCCGTGGGCAGTACGGCGGGAGCTATACGGGTAGCCCAGCACCGGGCGCTCGCGAAACTGAAGTCACAAGTGGCGAGGGCAGGTGAAATGTATGGCTAGGGATGGCGAGCGCGGTCGGGGCGACTGGAAGGCGCGGCTTGGATCGCACAGCAGCGATCCCTACGCCGAGGCATCCGGTGATACGGGGCCGGTCGACATTGCCGCGGTACGCCGCGACGATGCTCTGATCGACGCCATCGCCGGCGACGGGGCCGTGACGACGGACAGCGCCGAGGAATATCAGCTCGCGACTTTACTCGCGAACTGGCGGGCAGAGATCGTCGACGAACCGTTACCGGCCGGGCCGGACCTGGATGCTGTTGTCGCGTCGGTCAATCAGGAGATCGGTGCGCGGCAGGCGAGGGTTAACGTCAATCGGCGAAGCCATCTGCGGCTGATCCGTCCCATCATGGGTGCGGCCGCCGCACTCGCCCTGATCATGGGCGGAATGACGGCGTTCTCCTACAGCGCCCAGCCCGGCGATCCGCTGTGGCGGGTCAAGGAGGTGGTGTTCAGCCAGCAGGCGCAGACCACCATCGCCCAGCGCGCCGAGGACGATATGACCAAGGCCGCGACCCTCATGGATCAGGGTCGCCCGGAACAGGCGAAGGCCCTGCTGGCCAGCGCCGGCAATACCGCCACCCAGGTCGACGACAACCAGCGCAAGAACGAGCTGGAGCGCCGCTGGAACGAGCTGTGGGCGCAGCTGAATACGGTCGCGCCGGAGATCGCCGCGTCGCTGACGCCGCCCAATCCGCCGAAGTCGACCGGCCGGCCGACCCCGACCACCGAGGTGCCGACCACCGGATGGCCGACCGGCGGCGCGACCAAGCCCAGCACCACGGTCGATCCGCGGATGGCTCCCAATCCCGAGACGGACGAGACGGCACCGGGCGGCACCAAGCCGGGTACCACCCTGCCCACGACGCCGTCGCTGCCGACCACCGGACGGCCGACCACCCTGCCGCACACGCAGGACCCGCCGACCAACGAACCCACCGCCGGGCCGAGCACCATCGGCTCGACGGGGGCGTCGATCCCGGAGATCCCGACGCAGCGCACCCTGCCGGACCAACCGACGTTCCGCCCGACACAGCCGTCGGCCGGGTCACCCAGCATCGGGTCGCCGAGTATCGGCATCGTGCCGCCAGGGGGTTCGGTGCCCGGCGGGATCAGATAACCGGGTTCGGGAACCGCGGCCGGATCCGGCCGCGATCGAGCCATTCACATCGTGCATGAGAGTCGTGTCGTGCATGAGTCGTGCGGGCGTGAACGCACAACGCATCAACCGATCGCCGACCGGCGGTCGGCTTGTTCTGTCTGCGCGCCGGAATCAGGCTGTCGCCCGGATGCCGGAGTCAGGCCTCGAAGCCCTCGAACCCGTCGCCGTGCAGTGCCTCGTTCATCGACGCATCGGCATACCCGCGGCAGTAGTCCCACGTGACGTAGGCCTCCGGCGTCGGGTCGTATGCGGGCTCGTGCGGGCGCACCGTGCCGTCGACCAGCAGCTGAAGCAGGTTGGCGCGCAACATATCCCAATCGTGATAATGATCCTGCCGACAGTCCTCACAGCTGACCACGAGCCCGCGGATACCGCGGTGCGCCAGTAGCGCCTCGTAGACCGCGAGGTCGGCGAGATCCTCTTCGACCGCTAGCCGCTCGTGAGGATCCAGCGGCTCCCCCGGCTCGATGGCATCGAGCGCGGCCGACGGGTCGGAGGGGTCTCCGGCGAACGGATCCGGCGGCAGGCCAGGTGGTAGATGGTCACGCACAATCCCACGGTACGCAGAACAGGGGTGCCTGCGCCAGCGCTGGGATGAAGTTTTGGCCGTGTCAGATGCCGCCGCCATCGATGTCTCCGGCCTACGTTGCCTGTAAGGCTCGGTTTTTCGCAACCCACGGTGGTGCGCCGACCGCAACCGCGTGGTGCGTCGCGGTTGCTCGGGGTTGTCGGCGTGTCGCATCTGACGGGTGTGGCGGAGATAACTGCGCCGAGTCGCGTGGCCGTTCGATTTGCGCGGTCGATACCATGGACGGAACAGGTGCCGGGTATCGATCTTCGGCTCCGCCAATCCGCCAGATGTTCGCGATCCGGGTGGTTCCCCGGTTCGTTGCTTTCGAGGTCCAGGAGGGGTCGATCCGATGAGTAGTCCCGTGATGGGCGAACGCGCCGTCCGCCCTCATACGGGTGGTGACGATCCGAACAAGATCGCCATGCTCGGCCTCACGTTCGACGACGTGCTGTTGCTGCCGGCCGCTTCGGATCTCATCCCCAGTTCGGTGGAGACCTCCAGCCGGTTGACCCGCGAGATCACCCTGCGCACCCCGCTGGTGAGTTCGGCGATGGACACCGTCACCGAGGCCCGCATGGCGATCGCGATGGCCCGCTCCGGCGGCATGGGTGTGCTGCACCGCAATCTCGCCGCCGTCGACCAGGCGGCCGCGGTGGAGACCGTGAAGCGGTCCGAGGCGGGCATGGTAACCAATCCGGTGACCTGCCGCCCCAGCGATACGCTCGCCGAGGTCGACGCCATGTGCGCGCGCTACCGCATCTCGGGCCTGCCGGTGGTGGACGAGACGGGCGAGCTGGTGGGCATCATCACCAACCGCGACATGCGTTTCGAGGTCGACCAGGACCGCCGGGTCGAAGAGGTGATGACCAAGGCGCCGCTGATCACCGCGCAGGAGGGTGTGACCGCCGAGGCCGCGCTGGGCCTGCTGCGGCGGCACAAGGTGGAGAAGCTGCCGATCGTGGACGGCAACGGCCGACTGCGCGGGCTCATCACCGTCAAGGACTTCGTCAAGACCGACCAGTACCCGAATGCCACCAAGGACCGCGACGGCCGGCTGCTCGTCGGCGCGGCGGTCGGCGTCGGCGAGGATTCCTGGTCGCGCGCGATGACCCTGCGCGACGCCGGGGTGGACGTGCTGATCGTCGATACGGCCCACGGCCACCAGGCGCAGGTGCTGCAGATGGTCGCCAAGCTCAAGACCGAGGTCGGCGACCGCATCCAGGTGGTCGGCGGCAATGTCGCCACCCGCGAGGGCGCGGCCGCGCTCGTCGAGGCCGGTGTCGACGCGGTCAAGGTGGGTGTCGGGCCCGGCTCCATCTGCACCACCCGCGTGGTCGCCGGGGTGGGGGCGCCGCAGATCACCGCGATCCTCGAGGCCGTCGCCGTCTGCAACCCGGCGGGCGTCCCGGTGATCGCCGACGGCGGCATCCAGTTCTCCGGCGACGTCGCCAAGGCCATCGCGGCGGGCGCGTCGACCGTGATGCTGGGCTCGCTGCTGGCCGGCACCGCCGAATCGCCCGGCGAGCTGATCCTGGTGGGCGGCAAGCAGTTCAAGAGCTACCGCGGCATGGGCTCGCTGGGCGCCATGCAGGGCCGCGGCCAGGGCAAGTCCTATTCCAAGGACCGCTACTTCCAGGACGACGTGCTGGCCGAGGACAAGCTGGTGCCCGAGGGCATCGAGGGCCGGGTCCCCTTCCGCGGCCCCGTCAACCAGGTGATCCACCAGCTCGTCGGCGGCCTCCGCGCCGCCATGGGCTACACCGGCGCCCAATCCATCGCCGACCTGCAACGCGCGCAGTTCGTCCAGATCACCGCGGCGGGCTTGAAGGAAAGCCACCCCCACGACATCACGATGACGGTGGAAGCCCCGAACTACACCGGCCGCGGGAAGGGCTGAGTAAGCCGACCAGGCCGCGCCGAGAGCCCTACGGCAGAGCGTCTCTGTACCCCCACCAACTGAACCACTCTCCCAACCCCGGCCGCGAAGCGATAGCCAAAGCAACTACACCTGGGCGGTTTTCGGCGCGTCTCGAGTTTCAGGCGCCGCTGCGCATGCGACGAAGGAGCG
>NZ_BDBV01000017.1 GCF_001613165.1 Nocardia mexicana NBRC 108244 | reverse complement strand
CCCCGAATCCATGTCTTGTGACAGGAACTGGGAGTATGGGAGCGTCCGCCGGTGGGAATACTGGTCAGGGCGCCGTGCTGTGCCGTGCCCGGGGCATGGCATTACACACATGAAGGAGAACAACCAGTGCGCGACATGGTCGAGATCGGCATGGGTCGGACCGCCCGGCGTACCTACGAACTGGACGATGTCGACATCGTTCCGTCGCGGCGCACCCGCTCGTCGAAGCAGGTGTCGCTGGCCTGGCAGCTGGACGCCTACCGATTCGACATCCCGCTGGTGGCGCATCCCACCGACGCGCTGGTCTCTCCGGAGTTCGCGATCGAACTGGGCCGCCTGGGCGGGCTCGGCGTGATCAACGGCGAAGGGCTGTGGGCGCGGCACGCGGATGTGGCCGCGCGGATCGATCAGCTGCTCGAGGTGTCGGAGAAGGAGGGCACCGAGGCCGCGGTCGCGCTGCTGCAGCAGCTGCACGCCGCCCCGATGCAGCCGGACCTGCTGGCCGCCGCGGTGGCTCAGGTGCGGGCCGCGGGCGTGACGGTGGCGGTGCGGGTGAGCCCGCAGAATGCGCGCGCGCTCACCCCCGCACTGGTGCAGGCCGGGGTCGACCTGCTCGTCGTGCACGGCACCATCATCTCCGCCGAGCACGTGGGGGACGGCGAGCCACTGAACCTGAAAACCTTCATCGCCGAACTCGACGTGCCCGTGGTGGCCGGCGGGGTCAGCGATCACCGCACCGCGCTGCACCTGATGCGGACCGGCGCGGCCGGCGTGATCGTCGGCTACGGCTCCACCCCGGGCGCCACCACCACCGGTGAGGTGCTCGGTATCGGCGTGCCGCTGGCGACCGCGATCGCCGATGCCGCCGCCGCGCGCCGCGACTACCTCGACGAGACCGGTGGGCGGTACGTGCACGTCATCGCGGACGGCGACATCGTGTCGTCCGGGCAGCTGGCCAAGGCCATCGCCTGCGGTGCCGATGCGGCCATGCTGGGCGTGCCGCTGGCGCTGGCGCAGGAGGCGCCCGGCCGCGGCTGGTACTGGCCGTCGGCGGCCGCGCATCCGTCGGTGCCGCGCGGCGCACTGCTGAAGTTCGCCGACGAGGACGAGCGGCCCACGCTGCAGCAGGTGCTCTACGGCCCGTCCAGCGACCCGTGGGGCTCGGTGAATCTCGTTGGCGGCCTGCGCCGCTCGATGGCCAAGGCAGGCTACTGCGAGCTCAAGGAGTTCCAGCGGGTCGGTCTGACCGTGCGCTAGTCAGCCGGTGCGGGAGACGATCGTGTCGCGGAGGAATCCGCGGATGGCGGTGTTCACCTGGACCGAATGCGTCATGTTCACCGCTTGGCGGGCGCCCGCTATCTCCAGGTAGCGAGACTTCGTCAGGCCGCGGGCCATATCCGCCGCGTGGGCGCGGGGGACGCCTGCGCGCAGGGGGTGGATCACCAGCGCGGGGCAGGTTATCTCGGGTAGTCGCTCCAGGATCGAATCGCGGCCGAGCAGGCAGCCGGCGGCCAGCTCGGTGGCCTGCGGATCGCGGGCCAGCCAGCGCTTGGTCCACACCGCGCGGTACCAGGGGTCGTCGCCGATCAGCCACTGCGCGAGATGGTCGGCCA
Organism: Nocardia mexicana NBRC 108244; assembly: GCF_001613165.1. Lineage (GTDB taxonomy): Bacteria > Actinomycetota > Actinomycetes > Mycobacteriales > Mycobacteriaceae > Nocardia > Nocardia mexicana. The sequence goes on along the minus strand of NZ_BDBV01000017.1, from coordinate 105,893 downwards.
GGGCCCGCCGCACGCCGGGTTCGTACCACCGGTCCAGGAATCGGCGGGAGGTCTCCAGCTCCTGCGGTGTCGGGCCGTGCGCCTCGGTGGAGATGAGGATCAGCGCGGCCACCCGCTCCGGGGCGAGCAGTGCGGTCCGCATGGCGCTGAATCCGCCCTGCGAGGTGCCGCCGACGACGGCCCGCTCGATGCCGAGCTGGTCCAGCACGGTCAGGGCGTCGCGGGCGGCGGTCCAGTAGGTGAACGGCAGTCCCTTGTCACGGGTGCGGCCGTGCCCGCGCGCATCCCACGCGACGATGCGGAACTCCGGGGCCAGCGCGGCAACCTGCGACGCGAACATCGTTCGGTCCATGAAGAATTCGTGCCCGAGGAGTACCACCGGGCCGTCGCCGCCACTGTCCTCGTAATGGATCTCGGCATCGATCGCACGGGCGAATGGCACGAGCACGAGGATAGCTGGATCGGACCCGGCGCACGGCCGGGTTGCGGTCGCAGTTCCGCCGCGCTCGGTGATCTTTGCGAATAACCGAGGTGCTGCCGGTTCGCCGGGCACGGCCGTTGGGGCGCATGAGGATTCGTGTGGCGGCCGACGACCGCAAACGCGAGACCGGCGGTCCGGCCGTGGTCGGGTCACGAGACTTTCCGGTGGTGGGAAGCGTGTGGTCGCGGCGGCCGGTTCGCCCGGGCACAGGGGGCGGCAACGCGCTCTCTAAACTGTGCGCGTGGCAGAAACCCAGCGACCAGTCCTCGTCGTCGACTTCGGGGCGCAGTACGCGCAGCTGATCGCGCGGCGGGTGCGCGAATCCAGCGTCTACTCCGAGGTGGTTCCGCACACCGCGACCGTCGAGGAGATCGCCGCGCGCGAGCCGCTCGCGGTCATCCTGTCCGGCGGCCCGTCCAGCGTGTACGCCGAGGGAGCGCCGCAGCTGGACGCGCGGCTGTTCGACCTGGACGTTCCGGTCTTCGGCATCTGCTACGGCTTTCAGGCGATGGCGCAGGCGCTCGGCGGCACCGTCGCGCACACCGGCACGCGGGAGTACGGGCGTACCGAGGTGAACATCGACGGCGGCGTGCTGCACGGCGGTCTGCCCACCGTCCATCCGGTGTGGATGAGTCACGGCGACGCGGTCACCGACGCGCCGAAGGGCTTCGAGGTCACCGGCACCACTGCGGGTGCGCCGGTGGCGGCATTCGAGGATCGCGCCCGGCGGCTGGCCGGTGTGCAGTACCACCCGGAGGTGCTGCATTCCCCGCACGGCCAGCAGGTGCTGAGCCGGTTCCTGCACGAGATCGCCGGTATCCCCGGCTCGTGGACCTCGGCCAATATCGTCGACCTGCTGGTGACGCAGGTGCGCGAGCAGATCGGCGACGGGCACGCCATCTGCGCGCTGTCCGGCGGTGTGGATTCGGCGGTCGCGGGCGCGTTGGTGCAGCGTGCCATCGGCGATCGACTGACCTGTGTGTTCGTCGACCACGGGCTGCTGCGGGCGGGGGAGCGCGAGCAGGTGCAGCGCGATTTCGTCGCCGCGACCGGGGCGAAGCTGATGACCGTCGACGCCGTGGACAAGTTCCTCGGTGAGCTGAAGGGCGTCACCGACCCGGAGGACAAGCGGAAGATCATCGGGCGGGAATTCATCCGGTCGTTCGAGGACGCGGTGGCGCGGATCGTCGAGGAGACCTCCGGAGATACCGCAGAGGGCTCCGCTCCCGCCGTCGAATACCTGGTGCAGGGCACCCTCTACCCCGATGTGGTGGAGTCCGGCGGCGGCACCGGCACCGCGAACATCAAGAGCCACCACAATGTCGGCGGCCTGCCCGAGGACCTCGAGTTCGAGCTGGTCGAGCCGCTGCGGCTGCTGTTCAAGGACGAGGTGCGCGCCGTCGGCCGCGAGCTCGGCCTGCCCGAGGAAATCGTTGCGCGCCAGCCGTTCCCGGGGCCGGGTCTGGCCATCCGCATCGTCGGCGAGGTCACCCGCGACCGGCTCGACACGCTGCGCCAGGCCGATGCCATCGCCCGGGAGGAGCTGACCGCGGCTGGGCTGGACAAGCAGATCTGGCAGTGCCCGGTGGTGCTGCTGGCCGATGTGCGCAGCGTCGGCGTCCAGGGGGACGGGCGCACGTACGGGCATCCGATCGTGCTGCGGCCGGTGACCAGCGAGGACGCCATGACGGCGGACTGGACCCGGTTGCCCTACGAGGTGCTGGAGCGGATCTCGACGCGGATCACCAACGAGGTGGCCGAGATCAATCGGGTCGTGCTGGACGTGACCAGCAAGCCGCCGGGCACCATCGAGTGGGAGTAGGCGCGGGGCAACAGATTTCATTCGGTTGCAAGGCTGTCGTGGGGTTTCGTGTCGCGGCGGTTCAGGGTTTCGTGTCAGTGTGGCGCTCGGTGCTCGGGTGAGTCGCCGGGTCGTTCGGCTCGGCCAGTGATGGGGAGGTAGCCGATGACGCAGGAATCCGATCGCTCGAAGGGGCTGTGGGCCAGGCCGTTTGCGGGGCTGGCCGCGCTCGGCATGGCGGTGCTGGCGGCGTTGACCGTGATGTTGCTGCCTGGCGCCGAGAGCGCGCCCGGAGGTGTCGCGGCCGAGACGTCGACGGCGGTGGGCGCGGCCGAGATTCAGCTGGTCGCGGACTCCGTTCCGGATCGGGCGTGGCAGACGTTGCAGCTCATCGATGCGGGGGAATGGCCCGATGCGGCCAACGCTCCCGGCACGAAGGGCGGCGGCACCTGGAGCAATCGCGAGGGACAGCTGCCCGCCACGGACGGTGGCGGCGCGCCGATCGGCTATAAGGAATGGGACGTCAATCCCAAGCAGCCCGGGCAATCTCGCGATGCCGAGCGGATCGTCACCGGCAGCGACGGATCGGCCTGGTACACCGGCGATCACTATCGCAGCTTCACCAGGATGCGCTGACTCCGGCTGCAGCAGTAGGGGCTTGGATCCACTCGGATCCAAGCCCCTACTGTTTGCTGTGAATTCAGCGTTTCTTCTTGCGCGGCGAGATCACCAGCGCGATGCCCACCACGATCGCGACCGCCACCACGATCCAGCCGATCGGGATGATGCTGTGCTCGGGCCACGAGGACGGGCCGATGAAGGCCCACACGCTCACGAGCAGCGCCAGCAGCCCCGCCAGTAGTAGCGAGAAGGACGGTCCCCGACGGGTTTCCGAATTGTCAGCCACGTTTCACCTCCGCATCTCCGGCTTGGACATCGACATCGAGGGTGAGCACCGGGCCGTCGGCGGGGCCGGTGAGTCCCTCGGGGCATTGCACATCGCCCAGATTGGACGTGCAATTCGCCTGCAGTCGCATGGAATCCGGCACCAGCACCCGGAACTCGCCCATGCGCACGGAGACGTTCACGGTCTTGTTCTCGGTCAGCGCGAGCGAGCGCAGGTCCAGCGTTCCCGAGCCCATGTTCACCCGGTACTCGGGCTCCAGGGCGGCCACCGTGGTCGGGGTCCAGACGTGGTCTCCCATTGCGCCGCGGTCGAATTCGACCGGGCCGACCATCGACGCCAGGATCACGAATCCGGCGAGCGGCGCCAGCACCACCATGAGCCCGTAGCCGCGGCGCAGGAACGCGCCGAGAAGCAGGCCGAGGCCCACCACCGCCAGCGCCACCGCGCCGATGCGTCCCGGGGTCATCCAGTCCACCCCCGCGGCGGCGACGGCTGCGGCGGCGGCCGCGGCCAGCAGGGCCAGCCCGATCACCATCGGCGTGAGCCGCGAGCGGGGACGCTTCGGCGGCGGCGCCTGCACGGCGACGGGGCGGTGCGGGGTCGGATCGGGCAGATCCCACGACATCGGGGCCACGCCGAGCGGATCCCAGCCGGGCGGGGTGGGGCCGGGGCGAACCGGACCGGCTGCGGGCCTGGGGTATTCGGCAGTCCGGGTCGCGCGCGGTTGCGCCCCTTCGGCCTTGCCGGTCGGCCCCGCGGGTCCGTCAGCGGAGGGCCGGTCCTTCCCCGGCATCACCTCCGTGCCGGAACTCTCGGTCCCGACGGCAGAGTCCTGCGGGACCGCATCGGTGTCGCCCGCCGAAGCCGCCTGGCCCGCACCGGTATCCACCGTCTCGGTGGGCGCGTCCGTCCGCAGCACCGCGGTATCTCCGTCCTGCGTAACCGCGGCGGTGTCGCTCGCCGAGTTCCCCCGGGCCGCATCGGTATCCACCGTCTCGGTGGGGGCGTCCGCGCGCAGCACCGCGGTATCTCCATCGCGCGGAATCACATCGGTGGCTGAATTACCCGGCGCGGCAGCGTCTTTTATCGGGTCCGGCTCGTAGTGGTCGGGCAGGGTGGTGTAGGGCCCGTACATGGGGCCCGCCCACGGGGATCCGCCGGGGTACATGGTGCCCGGGTAGCCGGTCGAGGCGATGCCGCCGTCGGCGAGCAGCGGACCGGAGCCGTCGGCGGGCGGTTCGGTCTGGCGCAGATACAGCAGCCACCAGCCAGCCAGCATCAGCACGAAGCTGATCAGGCCGGAGCCGCCGAGGCCCACGCCGACCGGGCCCATGGTGGTGACCGCGATCGCCAGCGCCACGATCAGCACCACCGTCTTGGTCGGCGACTGCGAGCTGTGGCCCTTGCCGAACAGGCCCTCGGTGGCCGAGACCTGGTCTCCGGCCGCGGGCAGCAGCAGCCACGCCGCCAGATACAGCACGATGCCGGCGCCGCCGAAGAGCGACGACACCACGAAGGCGACCCGCACCAGCACCGGGTCCACGTTGTAGCGGTGCCCGAAACCGGCGGCCACGCCGGCGATCGGGCCCTGCCGCGGCAGCCGCACGGGGCGCGTCCGCCACAGGTGATGGAGTTGATCGCTGAACCCGTCCGGCCGGTCCCGCCGGCCCAGCCGCTCGCTCTGGTCATGGGTTCCATGGTGGCGACCGGTGGGCCCGGACCGCATCCGGGTTCACCCTGAAAAGCGTCCTGAACTCCGGTGGGCCCGGTCAGCGCGCCATCCCTGAGCTGTGAATGGGGGTGTTTCCCGATGGTCGCTGTCGGGGCGCCGTGCCAGTATCGAAGGCATGTATCCGTCCACGCCCGCGTTCGATGCGCGCGGAGTTCGCCCGGCGCCGCTGTACCCGCGGTTGCAGCGGCGCTCCGGCGGCCGGGTCGTCGGCGGGGTCGCGGGCGGTATCGCCGACCATCTCGGGGTCGACGTCTTCAAGGTGCGGCTGGCGTTCGTTCTGCTGTCCGCGCTCATGGGCGCGGGTATCGCGGCCTACTCGATGCTGTGGATCTTCACGCCCTCCGGTGGGGACGCCCCGCCGCCGTCGGTCTCGGAGCGGCGGCAGGCGGTGGGCCTGATCCTGCTCGGGCTGGCGCTGGCGGTCTCGATGTCGTGGGTGTTCAGCGGCACCGCCGCCCGGGTGGTGGGGCCGATCATCGTGGTCGCGGTCGGCGCGGCGCTGGTGTGGCGGGAGTTCGACGCGGAGGGGCCGCGATCGATGCTCGGCCTGCCCGCACGGCCGAGCGTGCTCACTTGGACGCGCATCCTGGCCGGGGCGACGCTGATCGTGGTCGGGCTGGGCGTGGTGGTGCTGGGCCGGATCAACCTGAGCTCCCTGGGTTCCGCGATGATCGCGGTCGCGGTGACGCTGATCGGTGTCGGGCTGCTGACGGTGCCGCTGTGGCTGCGCATGGTGCGCGCGCTGAACGCCGAGCGCGGCGCGCGCATCCGCAACGAGGAGCGCGAGGAGATCGCCTCACACCTGCACGATTCGGTGCTGCAGACGCTGGCGCTGATCCAGCGGCAGGCCGGTGACCCGCAGGAGGTGATGCGGCTGGCCCGCGGCCAGGAGCGCGAGTTGCGCAAGTGGCTGTTCGAGGACACCGTGCCGGCGCAGTCCAGCCTGGCCGCCGCGCTGCGCACCATCGCGGGCGAGGTGGAGGACCAGTACGGGGTGAAGGTGCCACCGGTGACCGTCGGCGATGTGTCGATGGATCCGGGCGAGACCGGATTCGGCCTGCCCCGAGAGCATTTCACCGCCTTGCTCGGCGCCACCCGGGAGGCGCTGGTGAACGCCGCCAAACACGCCGGCGTCCCCACCATCGACCTGTTCGCCGAGGTGGAGCCGCATCAGGTGAGCGTCTTCGTCCGCGACCGCGGCTCCGGTTTCGACCCGGCGGACGTCCCCGCCGACCGGCAGGGCCTGGCCAGGTCCATCCGCGCCCGCATCGAGCGCCGCGGCGGCACGGTGGAGATCCAGTCCACCCCGGGCCGCGGCACCGAGGTCCGGATCATCCTGCCCCGCAACGACGCCGAGGGCCAGGAGCCTGTAGAGGGACCGGTGCCGGATGAGATCAGCCCGCCGGACCTCGAGCGAGGTGGCGACGTGTCGGGCGGGCCCAACTCGGCCGAAGGTGGGGAGCCTGAGCGCAGCCCTGATACGGGGCTGCCCATGGTTCGGCTCGGCAGAGCGACCACATCGGAAGATGTCCGCTCGCTGGAGGACGAGTGAGGGGTTCAGTAGGTAACTCCTGCGGATTCACTCTTCCCAGACGTCGACTAGCGGGAGGCCGAGGTCGGTGCGGGCCTGGTCGACGAGTTGCTGGATCAGGTCGGTCTTGCGGCGGGTGTATTCCAAAGGGTCGGAGAGTTCTACGGCGAGTTGCTGTTTCAGCGCGGCGTAGTCGGCGGCCGCGCCGGGATGGGTGCGCAGGAAGTCGCGCAGGATGCGCTCGTTCTGGTCGTCCCAGTCCTCGGCGCGCACCACGTGCAGGTGGTGGGTGCGCTGTCCGGAGGCGCCGGTGCGCGGATAGAACAGGCGGTTGCTCATGCCGTTGTCCTCGCGGAAGTAGCCGAGGGCGGCGAGGGTGTGCTCGCGGGAGATGGCGGCGTCGAGATCGCGCACCGAGGCCATCAGATCGATGATCGGTTTGGCGGGGAGATCGGGAACCGCGGTGCTGCCCATGTGTTCGATATCGCGGAAGAGGCCGGGCAGTGCCGTGTTCAGTTCGGCGATAGCGGCTCGGGCCTGCCGCGGCCAGTCGGCATCGTAGGAAACCACTCGAATATGCACTCGAGGCATCGTATGACCTGGTTCGCGGCGGACCGGTCTACGGTGTGGTACCGATGAATGGGCGGTGTCCCCCGCTGTCGGTGTGCCCGAGGTGAGGAGAGCAGTGAGTATCCGGGTCTTTCTGGTCGACGACCACGCCGTGTTCCGGTCCGGCGTGCGGGCGGAGTTGAGCCGCGAATCCGATATGGACGTGATCGGGGAGGCCGGCACCGTGTCCGAGGCCATCGCCGGAATCAAGACGGCCGGACCGGATGTGGTGCTGCTGGATGTGCACATGCCCGACGGCGGCGGGGTGGCGGTGCTGCAGGGCATCGAGGATCAGGGCCCGGTGTGCCTGGCGCTGAGCGTGTCCGACGCCGCCGAGGACGTGATCGCGGTGATCCGCGCGGGCGCCCGCGGATATGTCACCAAGACCATCTCGGGATCCGAACTGGCCGACGGCATTCGGCGCGTCGCCGGCGGCGACGCGGTGTTCAGCCCGCGCCTGGCGGGTTTCGTGCTGGACTCGTTCACCGGCCGCTCGCCCGCTCCGGAGCCGCCGCTCGACCCCGAGCTGGACTCGCTGACCCCGCGCGAGCTGGAGGTGCTGCGCCTGCTCGCCCGCGGCTACACCTACCGCGAAATCGCCGAAACCCTGTTCATCTCCGTGAAAACCGTGGAGACCCACGCCTCCAACGTGCTCCGCAAGACCCAGCAGTCCAACCGCAATGCCCTCACGCGCTGGGCGCATCGCCGCCGGATCGATTGATTACAGCGCCGCTACGAGAATCACGATCAGGATCAGCAGGCCGATCAGCAGGCCCACCGCGATTGCCAGCGGGGCCGCGTTCGGGCCGAGATTCGAGACGTTGAGCCCCAGCTTCTGTTGCGGCGCAGCGGCACTCGGTGCGGTGGCGCGGGGCGGACGCGGCAGCGGGGTGGAGTGCGGGCTGCGCAGGCCCGCGGCCGAGTTGCGGGCCGCCCACGCCGGGATGGTGCCGTCCTCGGTGCGGACCGGGGCGCCGAGGATGTAGGGCCCGGTGCCGGGACCGAAAGCGGCGGTGAGGATTTCGTCGCGGGCCTCGGTCATGGTCGGGCGGCGCTGCGGTGCGGGCTCCATCATGTGCAGCAGTGCCGCGGTGAGCGTGCCGCTGCGGCTGGGCGGAATGATCTGCGCCATTGCCGCGCGTTCGACGATCACGTCGCTGTCGTCGTCGAAGCCGTAGGGCGGCTGGCCCTCGATCGCGGTGTACAGCGTTGCGCCGAGGGAGAATACGTCGCTGGCCTCGGTCGGCCGGGCGCCGCGCGCCACCTCCGGTGGCAGGTAGGCCGGGGTACCTGTGATCGCGTCGTCCAGCTCGTCGTGCGGATCTCCGGTGCCGCTCGAGATGCCGAAGTCGCTGAGCTTCACCTTGCCCACCTCGGCGCCGCGGTCGGCGACGAGAATATTGCCCGGCTTGATATCGCGGTGGGTGATACCGGCGCTGTGCGCGGCGGCGAGCGCATCGGCGACCTGCGCGCCGATCTGCGCCACCTCGATCGGTGACAGGGTGTCGGCCAGCGCGAGCGCCTTCGCCACGCTGCGCGAGGGTAGGTACTCCATCACCAGCCACGGCTCGCCCGCCTCGAGCACTACGTCGTAGACGGCGACGGCGTGCTCGTGCGACAGCTTCGCGGCGACCCGGCCCTCGTGGACGATCCGGTTGCGGACCGCGGCGGCCTCCTCCTCGCTGAGTCCGGCCGTGGAAAGCACCTGTTTGATGGCGACATCGCGGTCGAGCAGCCGGTCGTGTGCCAACCACACGGCGCCCATGCCGCCGCCGCCCAGCTTCGATTGCAGGCGGTAGCGGCCGGCGACCAGATAGTCGGGGCCTACGAAAGGGCGGGCGCGTTCGGTCACGGCGCGAGGATAGCGGAAAACCGTCCTGACTGGCCTGCTTCGGAACTCAGGGATTCGTGCGAGTGCCGCTTGACGTGGCTGGGGGGTGGGGTTCTACTGAAGATGAGTCGAACGTATATTCGAGTCGTATCGATAGCTGGATCGGTGCTGGGGTCGGCGGGCTCCGGTGTCGCATCGGCCGGTGGGTCGCTCGTGCGGGCGGCGCGGCCGGACGGTGGAGTCCACTCGGTGGGAGATAGGTGGTCGAGGATGGATTCGGCTGGAGAAGCGAAGTCCGAGCGGCTGGCGGATCTGCGTCGGCGGATGGCGGCCGTTCCGGCGCGCGGTGCGGGGGCGGCGCCGCGGCCGCCGCTGCGGCGGGAGTTGCTACCGGTGCCGTCGCCGCTGGTGGAGCTGCTGCCGGAGGGTGGTCTGGCGAAGGGCTCGGTGGTCGAGTACGCGGGGTCGGGTTCGCTGCTGACCGGTTTGCTGGCCGCGGTGACCGGCGGTGGCGGGCATGCCGCGGTGGTCGGTCTGCCCCGGCTCGGCCTGCTCGCCGCCGCCGAGATGGGCGCTCAACTGGGGAGGCTGGCCGTGGTGCCCGATCCCGGACCGGATCCCGTGGAGGTCGCTGCGGTGTTGCTCGATGGTCTGGATCTGGTGGTTCTAGGACTGGGCGGTCTGTCGGTGCCGCCCAGTCGCACTCGCGTGCTCGCCGCGCGTGCCCGCAGCAAGGGATCCACGCTCGTGGTGACCGGCGGCGCCTGGAGCGGGTCCACGCTGCGCATCGACACCCGCATCGCCGGTTACGACGGCCTGGGTCGCGGCTGCGGCCGCCTGCGCACCCTGCGCCTGGACGTCCGCGTGCGCGGGCGCTCGGCCCCGCCCCGCACGGGTCGCCTCGAGCTGAGTTCCCGGGACGGCCGCGTCGAATGGATTGCGGCGCAGGCGAGTCGGCCGCAGCGGCTGGAGACCGTGCGCGAGGCCGCCTCGTGAACGGCCTGCCGCGTGCCGGTTGCGCCCGAGCGCGGGGCAATTCGGAGGCTTGCGTGAAATGAACGGCCTCCCAGAGCGATCGAAGCCAGGTCGGCGGTCGGGTGTCGTCCGTCGGCACACCGGACCCCGGCCTTCCGATGGCGTTGCCCGGTGGCATCGTGTCCGGGCGGCCCGCCGATGCGGCTGAGTGCGCGGCGCGACTCTCGGGTGCTGGCGCTGTGGTGCCCGGACTGGCCCGCCGCCGCGGCGGCCGCGGTGGCCGATGTTCCGCCCACGCGGCCGGTGGTGGTGCTGCATGCGAATCGGGTGGTGGCGTGTTCGGCCGTGGCGCGGGCCGCGGGCGTGCAGCGCGGGCTGAAGCGGCGGGAGGCGCAGGCGCGGTGCCCGGACCTGTTTGTGGCGCAATCCGATCCGGACCGCGACGCCAGGTTGTTCGAACCGGCGGTGACGGCCGTGGATGCGACGGTGCCCGGTGTGGAGGTGCTGCGGCCCGGGCTGCTGGTGCTGGCCGCGCGCGGTGCCGCCCGGTTCTTCGGATCCGAGGAGGCGGCGGCCGAGCGGCTCGTCGACGCGGTCGCCGCGGTCGGGGTGGAGTGCCAGATCGGCATCGCCGACGAGCTGTCCACGGCGGTGCTCGCCGCCCGCCGGGCCGCCCTCGTGCCGCCCGGATCCGGTGCGCGGTTCCTGGCGCCGCTGCCGGTGGGTGAGCTCGCCGTCGAGCCCAGCCTGGCGGCGCCGGAGCGCGCCGATCTGGTGGATCTGCTGCACCGCTTGGGATTGCGCCGGATCGGTGATTTCGCCGCGCTGACCCCCGCCGAGGTCGCCTCCCGCTTCGGCGCCGACGCGATTCGCGCGCACCGCTGTGCCCGGGCGGAGCCGGAGCGGTTGCCGTCCGCGCGCCCGCCCGCCCCGGAGCTGACGGTGGAGTACCGCTGCGATCCGCCGATCGACCGCGTCGACGCGGCCGCATTCGCCGGGCGCCTGCTGGCCACCCGGCTGCACGCGCGACTGTCCGCCGCATCGGTAGCCTGCACGCGCCTGTCGGTAACGGCGGAAACCGCCGCCGGTGAACGACTTTCGAGAATCTGGCGCTGCGCCGAACCACTCACCCCGGAGGGCACGGCGGACCGGGTCCGCTGGCAGCTCGACGGCTGGCTCACGCACCGCGGCGCGGCACCCACCGCGCCCATCACGCTGCTGCGGTTGGAGCCGGTGGAGGTGGTGGCGGCGGGTGCGCTGCAGCTCGGGCTGTGGGGCGGGGTCGGCGAGGGGGACGAGCGGGCCCGGCGCGCCCTGGTGCGGGTGCAGGGGCTGCTGGGCGGGGAGGCGGTGCGGATCGGGGTGCTCAGCGGCGGTCGCGGCCCGGCCGAACGCGTCACCCTGATCGCGCTCGGCGACGAGCAGGTCCCCGCCGCCGATCCGGCGCTGCCCTGGCCGGGGCGGCTGCCCGAGCCCGCGCCCGCCGTCGTGCTGGTCAACCACCCCGAGGTGGTGCTGGAGACCGCCGACGGCACCCCGGTCTGGATCACCGACCGCGGCCTGTTCACCGCCGACCCGGACCGGCTGCGCTGGGGTGGCAAACACTGGGATGTCACCGGCTGGGCGGGCCCCTGGCTGCTCGACGAGCGCTGGTGGACCGGCGACGGCGACAGCAGGGCCCGCGCTCAGATACTCCTGGACGCCGACGTCAACGTCCTGCTCCTGCTCGGCTACGACCGAACCTGGCATGTAGAGGGCCTCTACGAGTAACTCCTACAAGGGATTACCGGGAGAGGGTCCACACCCAGGCCATCGTGAAGGGATAGCCGCGCAGGTGCTCCCACTTGGGTTTGGCGGTGAGCCAGGCATCGTCGATGAGGGCCTCGGCGGATTCGGCGAGGTGCCAGCCCGCCGCCACCGCGGCGGTCACGTGCTCGCTGAACAGGTGCAGGTGGGTGCTGATCGCCAGCGGCTCACCGGATTCGGGCGTGTAGTGGGTCGGCATGCCGGTCGCCATCATGAACTGCGGGTGGTAGCTGACCAGAACGAAGGTGCCGCCGGGCGCGGTCAGCCGCCGCGCCTCGGCGTAGAAGGGCGCCAGGTCGGGCAGGTGCTCGTCGATCAGTGACGAGATCACCAGATCATATGTGCCGCTTGCCAATCCGGTGTCGCGGACATCGCCCTGGGCGAGCGAGGCGTGCACACCGCGCTCGCGGGCACGCGCGAGCATGCCCTCGCTCAGGTCGACGCCGTCGATGTGCGCCACGCCCCGCTCGCGCAGCCACGCGCCGGTGCGCCCGGTGCCGCAGCCCAGATCGGCGGCGCGGCGCACCCGGCCCCAGTCCGGTCGGCGCAGCCGGTTCAGCAGCGCGAGGTCCATCTCGTCCATGACGGTCTGCTCGTAGGTGGGCGCCCACCCGTCGTAGCCCGTGGCGACGTCGACGGTGCGATAGTTGCGTCGGTCGAAATCCGCGAAGGTCGGCATGGGCGGCAGTATCGCGCGCCGGGCCGGGTATCTGCCAAGTATTTTCGATGATCTACGTGCACGCCCGCCGCCTGCACATTCGACCACACGACGCCGGCCGGATCTGCGCTCGTCGCGACAGGAACTGTGCCCGCGAATGCCTTTGCCCTGATTCAGGACTCGCTACCAGTAGGCCCCACGCTGCTACGGCGCGCCAGCACCCGAGTTCCCGGCCCGGACGCCGCGCCGGGCCCGGCCAGGGCGGTCGTGTTCGTCGCGGTCGCCGGTTTCCCGCACTCCGAACAGCAGACCTGCGGTGTGAACTCCGCCCCGCACTCCCGGTGCACCAGCCGCACCGGCGGCCCGCCCGGCGGGGTCGCCCACTTGTCGCCCCAGGCCATCAGCGCCATCAGTACCGGCACGAGTTCGAGGCCGGCCTCGGTGAGGTGGTACTCGTGCCGCAGCGGCCGCTCCTGATAGGCCCGGCGCTCCACGATGCCGTCGGCGACCAGCGTCTCGAGCCGCCGGGTGAGCAGGTTGCGGGAGATGCCGAGGTTCTCGGCGATGTCGTCGAACCGGTGCAGGCCGAGGTAGACGTCCCGCACGATCAGCGGCGTCCACCATTCCCCGATGCGTTCCAGGGACTGCCCGATCGAGCAGTGCATCTCCGCGAAGCTGGTCCGTTGCATGCCCTCAGTCTAGAGGGTTGATTCATTGAACTCACTGGGCGTACGGTTGTCGAGGACAGAGTTCAATGAAAGGACTAACCGATGCCGTTCGTAGAGTTGTTCGTTCCCAAGGACTCGCTCGACCAGGAGCGCCGCGAGAAGATCGGCGGCCGACTGGTATCGGAGGTGATGCTCGCGGAGGGCGCGCCGGACACCGAGGCGGCCAGGTCCATCTCCTGGCTGGTGGTCAACGAGATCGACGCCTGGTTCGTGGGCGGTCGGCAGCTGCCCGCCGGGGAGAAGCCGAAATACGTGGTGCGAGTGGGGGTTCCGGCCGGTTCCATGAACGACGACAAGCGCCGCGACATCGTGCGGCGGGTCACCCGGGTGCTCGCGGACGCCGACGAGGATCCGGCTCGTTTCAGCGAGGCCGCCACCGCGTGGGTGCACATCAACGAGGTTCCGGAGGGCAACTGGGGAGCGCGCGGGGAGATCGTGCGCATCGAGGACATCGCCGCCCTCGTCTCCGCGGGGTGAGAGCGGCGCGGCCCCGGCTCACCTATGGTGCCGCGCACAACCTGCGGCGGCGTGCTCGCCGAACCCGTACCCTGGCAGATCGTGGAGTCGATCGTTACCCGGGTGCCGCTGGACGGCGTGTCGATCGCCTATCGCGACTCCGGTCCGTCGTCCGCCGCGCACCCGCTGTCGGATGTTCCCGTCCTGCTCGTGCACGGCATGGGCGGGGACGGGCACACCTGGGACCGGTTCGCCCGGCGCCTGGTGCGGCTGGGGCGGCGGGTGATCATCCCGGATCTACGTGGCCACGGCCGCAGCGCGCACACCGCCTCCTACCGGTTCGAAGAATTCGGCGCGGACGTGCTGCGGCTGTGCGACCGGCTCGGGCTGACCACCGTGGACATGGTCGGGCACTCGCTCGGCGGATATGCGGTGTCGTGCGTGGCGATCGAGCGTCCGGAACTGGTGCGGCGCTTGGTGATCGAGGAGCAGCCGCTGCCGCTGCGATCCGGTGACGAGCAGGTCACCCTCACTCGCCGCCTGCCGACCGTGCCCGAGCTGTGGCACGCCACCAGCAGCCTGATCCGGCACCCGCAGGCCGTGCTGGCATTCGATCGGTCGATGACCCGGCTCGCGCTGGAGCAGTTCCGCAAGCCGAATCCGGAGTGGTGGGATCGGCTGCCGGAGATCACCGCGCCCACCCTGATGCTGCGCGGCGGCCCGGGCGGCATGGTCGACCCGGAGAAGCTGGAGATGTTCCGCGCCGCGGTCCCCGGCTGCACGGTCCGCGCCTTCGACTGCGGCCACAGCATCCACCGCGACCGCTACCGTCAGTTCGTCGAGGCGACGCTGCCGTTCCTCGGCCACTGACGCGCCCGGTGCTTCTACAGTAAAACGATGTCCACCCTGGATCGTCCGACGCTGTTCTTCCCCGATGAGCAGTCGTTTCGCGAATGGCTGGAGGCCAACCACGCCGCCGTCGACGGCGTCTGGCTGAAGTTCGCGAAGCGGGGTTCGGGGGTGGTTTCCCTCGATCACGCGGGCGCGTTACGCCAGGCGCTGTGTTTCGGCTGGATCGATGGTCAGGCCCGTTCGCTGGACGACGATTACTGGATGGTCGGCTTCACCCCGCGCCGCCGCCGCAGTCCCTGGTCGCAGCGCAATATCGGCCTGGTGGAGGAGTTGATCGAACAGGGCCTGATGCATCCGGCCGGGCATGCGGAGATCGAGCGGGCCAAACTCGACGGCCGCTGGGCCAATGCCTACGGGCGCAGGCTGCCACAGGATTTCATCGAGGCGCTGGCGGCCGACCCGAAGGCCGCCGCCTTCTTCGAAACCCTCGACGCCCAGTCCCGAGCCGCGATCGGCTATCACCTCGGCAACGCCGTGCGGCCGGAGACGCGGGCGCGGCGGCTGGAGCAGATCATCGGCAAGTTGGCTGCGGGGCAACGGTTCTGATGAGCGTGGCCAGGTCGGTCTGGAGCCCGACGCGACGCGGGAGGCCGGTGTGACCGGATTCGAGGGCCTGTCGTGTTCGGCCGCCGCGGCGGCGGATATTCCGTTGCCGGGCAGCGCTACTCATGTCACCGGATGGTTGTGTGTCGAGCACCCAGGGGCGTGGGGGCGCGATGTGATCGGTGACGAAGTTCTGGGACCCGAGATCACCGCCGAGTTGGCGGCGCACACCAAGGCCGCCAGGGTGCGCCCGACTCTGATCCGACGACCGGGCCGCAACGAATCTACCGGTGCGCGAACGGTTCTCCTTGCAAGCTCCCGGCCGCAGGGTTCCTGGTGTGAACGGCTCGAGATCACCGATCTGAAGCAGCTGCTGGACCTCGACCTGCACCTGTTGAACGGTCCGGCGCCGGGAATCGGTGTGCCGGTGGATGATCCGGTGCTGGTGTGCGCGCACGGCAAGCGCGACCTGTGCTGCGCGCGGCTCGGTCGCCCGATCGCGGCCCGGCTGGCCGCCGCCCATCCGGACCGGGTCTGGGAGTGCTCGCACACCGGCGGTCACCGGTTCGCCCCCGCGGTGGTCCTGCTGCCCACCGGACTGACCTACGGCCGCGTGGACGGCGACGGCGCCGTCGCGGCGGTGGCGGCCGCGGACCGCAACGCGATATCGCTGGACGGATTTCGCGGGCGCAGCTGTTACACCCCGGTCGAGCAGGTCGCGGAAATCGCGGTGCGCGAACGGATTCCGGCCGCGGCGGACGACCTCACCGTGGCGTCGCCCGCGGCGAGCGATGCGCCGATCGGCGACCCGACCACCTTCGCCGGAGCCGCCCTGGTCACACACCGCGACGGCCGCCGCTGGCAGGTGACGGCCCACACCGTCGCCCACGCTCCCCGCCAGGCCAGCTGCGGCGCCGCGCCCAAACCCGCCACCGCGGTCGTCGCCGATCCACCCCGCGAACTCGTCTGACGCCACCCCTATCCTGTAGCCGTGAGTCACACTGTGGGGCAACAGCTCTCATGCATCACTCACGCACCCTGCAATGCCTGGAAGCTGCGGGACCGAACCGGCCCGACCTCGCCGCCGAGTTGCCGACAACGCCCGGTCGTACGACAGGTTCGCCACACCGGCCAGGATGTGTGCACCGACAGGCGGACACGATCTCAGCGGCGACGCCCGGCGGTTCGGCGGCGCTCGGCGCGGTGGGCGAGGGCATCGATGATGCGCTGCCATGCCGGTGACGCCTCGGAGATCCGGGACGAGATCAGCTGCGGGCTTTCCGGCTTATCACCCTCGTGTTCGATCTCCCAGGCGTCCAGGTCGTCGATGAGCCGGTCCAGGCGCGGATCGTCCGGGTCCCAGTCGACCGCCTGATCGCAGGCGAGATACAGGCGCAGCGTCTCGGGGTCGTCGAGGCCCGCGGTCTTGTCCCGGATCCGCTGCGGCACGGCCTGCGGGTCCAGTGCCTGCAGCAGGATCCACGAGTCGCGCTCGAGCAGCACCCGCTGTTCGCTCACCCCGAGCCCGCGCATCCGATTCAGGATGGCGACCACCTCGGGCGGCAGCACGAGGCTCTCACCGCTCGCCAGGTCGGCGATGCGGCCGCGGTATTCGGTGAGCTGGTCGATCTTGCGCTGCAGTTCGGCGTCGATGTCGGCGATGGCCGCGTCGAACTCGGTCGGCCGGGCGTGCAGCAGCGCATCGATACGGGCCAGCGGAACACCGGCGTCGGCGAGCGTCCTGATCCGGATCAGATCCACCGCGGCCTGCGCGCTGTAGCGGCGGTAACCGGACGCATCGCGCTCGGGCTCGGGCAGCAGTCCGACCTGGTGGTAGTGACGAACGGTGCGCACGGTCACGCCCGCGGCCGCCGCGAGCTGTCCGATCGTGAGCACCGTTCCCCTCGGGTCTTCGTGAAATACGACGGTGCCGAGTCTAAGGGGATGGTGCGCTGGTGAAGCGTGCGGAGTTGGCGGGGGTGCGGGGGTGATGCGCCGTGGAGTTGGCGGGGTACGGGGGTGATGCGCCGTGGAGTTGGCGGGGGTACAGGGGCGATGCGCCGCGGAGTTGGCGGGGGCGCGAACACAGGGGGCGGGCAGTCGAGGTCAGTGGCGCGCCACCCGGTCGATGACGTCGCGGATCGCGTGGACCACGGCGTCGGGGCGGTCGAAGCAGAGCCGGTGGTGGAGGGTGTCGGTGAGGATGCGCTGTTCCCCGTGCGAGACCCCGCCCACCAGCGCCGCGTCCATGCGGGTCTTGGCGTCGTGCATCTCCTGCGAGGTCATCGCGTGCTGGGCGGGGTCGTCGCCCGTCACGGTGAGCGCGACCGACGGCACGTCGGGGATGCCGGGTCCCGCCCGCAGCTCGGTGGCCAGTGCGGTCAGGGCGGAACGCTCGGCGACGCCGACCCGTAACCATTCGTCGCTCACCTTGGCGTCGACCAGGGGTTGCCGGATGTGTTCCGGGTAGTCCGCGAGCAGTTCGGCGTGTATCTCGTGCAGGGCCGGGCGCATCTGCCGGAGCTGCTCCGGATCCGGCGCCATCCGCTCGGTCGCCGCGAAACTCGCTGCGGGCGGCACGAAGTCGTCCCAGTCGCGGTGCAGGGTGTCCAGCCAGACCATGCCCGCCACGTCCTGCGGGTACAGCTGTGCGAACCGATGCGCGTAGAGGCCGCCGAGCGAGTGCGCCGCGAGAACGTATGGCGCGGAGATGTTCTGGGCACGCAGCAGCTCGCGCAGCTCCGCGGCGACCTCGGCGGCGGTGCGCGGCAGGGGCAGCGAATCGCTGTATCCCGTGCCGCCGCGGTCGTACAGCACGGCGGTGGTGAACTGCGAAACCTGTTGCTGGACACCGAAATAGTCCAGTCCGACCGCGCTCGCGCCGGGCAGGAATACGGTGGCCGGTCCGCCGCTGCCCGCTCGATGTACGAAAATACGGCGGCCGCCGATCTTCTGGAACCCTCCGATCGGCGGCGCGAGCCGCTCCGTGGAAATGCTGTCGTTCGTCATGCGACCAGCCTCCAACCCTGACGCAGCGTCAGGGTCAACCCTCTGCGTCGCGATACCCGAAATGTGCTGGTCAACGCTGTCTGTTACCGATGGTGCCGCAGCGCGGCTTTCGCCGCAGTGTCGCTCGAGTTGCTACTTGTGCCGCACAGCGAACCGCGCTCGGCGCACATGTCGCCGCTGTCGTTCCCGTCTGTCGCATCGGCCTACCGGTGCGGCCTCGCTCACCAATAGGTGCCGGGGACCAGCCGGGCGGCGCGGCGCAGGGCGGTACGTGTCACCCGGCCCGCGGCCGTGGAATTGCGGCGGGGTTCGCGTTGGGGGACAAGGGCTTCCGAGTCGGGGGATTCATCCTGCGGGGCCTCGCCCTTGGCGGCGGCGGAATCCGGCAGCGCGCGGTAGTAGCGGTGCAGGATGCGGTCCTTCAGGCGCGGGGTGAACAGGGTGCCGTACTCGGCCAGCGTGCCGATCGGCACGTCGATGCGTTTCGGCCGCTCGGTGAGGGCCCGCACGACGGTCGCCGCGGCCCACTCGGGCGACTCCGACGGTCCCTGCTTGCCGCTCGGCGCGATCATCGGCGTGCGCACCAGCGGCATGTGGATGGTGGTGAAAGTGACGTTGTCGGCGAGCATTTCGGCCGCGGTCACCTCGGCGAACTTGTCCAGTGCGGCCTTGGAGGCCAGGTAGGCGGCGAAGCGCGGGGTGGCGACCTGCACGCCCGCACTGGAGATGTTGACGATGTGGCCGAATTTGCGCTCGCGCATCTGTGGCAGCAGCGCCAGCGTCATCCGGACCGCGCCGAAGTAGTTCACCGCCATGGTGCGCTCGAAATCGTGCAGCCGGTCGGTGGAGCGGTGCACGGCGCGGCGGATGGACCGGCCGGCGTTGTTGACCAGCATGTCGACGTGGCCGTGTTCGTCGAGGATGGTCTTGACGGTGTGCTCGACGGATTCGGAGTCGGTGACGTCGCACTGGTAGCCGTGGGCCTCGCCGCCCGCGGCCCGGATCTCGTCGACCACGGCCGCCAGCTCGTCGCCGCGGCGGGCGAGCAGGAAGAGCACGGCACCCCGCTCGGCGACCGCGAACGCGGCGGATCGGCCGATGCCGGAGGAGGCGCCGGTGATCAGGACATGTCTGCCGGTCAGGTCCCGGCGGGCGCGCCGACGGGCCAGATAGCCCGGTTCGACGGCGTCCACGGGCCCGCCGCCTGCGTGGTTGTCGGTCATCGCTGCTCCCTTGCGCGTCGATTCGACTCGAACTTACTCCATAGTAAGTTACGCCGCCAGGGTGCTATCGATCCTCCTCGCCGGTGCCGGGTTGCAGGGCGCGGATCACGAGGGTGGCGAGGTGGTCGGCGAACTCGGCGTCGACCGGGCGGCGGGTGAGGAAGTGGCGGAAGTGGATCGGCGCGATGAGTAGTTCGATGGCGACGCGGGCATCGGTGCCGCGCGGGAGCTCACCTCGGGCCACGGCGCGCTCGATCATCACCTTGTTGACATGATATCTCCTGTCCCAGAAGGTATCTCGTGCCTGGGTGATCTCCTCGGAATCAGGAATGAAGGCCAGCGCGCGGGCGAGACCGTGGCCCAGGGGGGTGTCCAGGTAGCCGATGAGTGCGGTAGCGAAGGCGGTAAGGTCGCCGTGCAGGGTGCCGGTATCGGGCAGCGGCAGTGTGCGCTCGCTCGCGGTCAGCATGACGTCGAGGATCAGATTCTCGCGGGTCCCCCAGCGCCGGTAGATGGAGCTGTCGCGCACGCCGGCGCGGCGGCTGATGTCAGGGATGCCTACTTGATCGACGCCACGCTCGTCGACGGCCTCGAGTACGGCGCGGTGGACGGCTTCCTTGACCTTCGCCGCGCGACCTCCGGGTCGGCGCTGCGGCGCGACGTTCTCGGCTCCGGGCACCCCACCATGTTAAAGCAGAACCTCTTGCTTTTGATCGTCTGGCATGCCTACTCTCGTTAAAGCAGTAGATTCTGCAATTTGCGATACGGAGTGAGAGGCGAGACAGTGACGTCGTTGCTGGAACTGGCGCAGCGCCTGACGGTCAGCGCGTGCGCGATGACCCACACCACCGAACACGCGGCCCGCCGTCGGGGCGTCGCCCCCTTCCTGCCCCGGTTGTTCGCCGACAGGTTCGGCCATCTGGGTGGGATCCATCGGGACCGGTTCGGCGCCGAGCTAGCCGGTTGCCGGTCGTTCGAGGACGCTCGCTGGGCCGGTTACTGGGAGGACTTCGCCGCCGAGCACCTCGCCCGCGCCGATGCGGCGCTCCTGCGACTGGGCGGCCCCGGGGCACACCAACTGCTCGATCAGGAGTTCGACCCGGGTGCCCTCGGGGAACTCCTCGCACCGGCGGTGACCATTCTCGCCGACCGCGGGACCGTGGCCGATCCCGCTGCGGTCGAACGGTTTTGCGCCGAACACCCCGACGCCACCGATGCCGCTGTCGCGCTGGACGGCCTGATCAAGGCGCTGACCTACGAGTTCGTCGCCGCGTGGCCGGGTTGGAGCCCGCAGCGGTTGCGCGCGTACGAACGATCCCACCGCCTGTGCGAGGTGCTGCTGCTCGCATTGGCACCCGCGATGGGCATGATCATCGAAGCGGTACAGATCCCGATCGGCGGCGGTGATCGGGTGCGTGGGTTCCTCATGCTTCCGGTGGGCGCCGCCGCAGTGCCGACCCTACTGGCCACGAACGGACTGGAGGGCACGCTGGCCGAGATGGCGATTCCCCTCCTCGCCCAACGCGGCAACGGTATGGGCACCTTTGTGATGGAGATGCCCGGCACCTACTCCTACGAACGGCCGCTGACACCGGCTTCCGAGGGGATCTATTCGAAGGTCATCGATTACCTGGTCGCCGATCCCCGCATCGATGGCGACCGAATCGGCATGGTGGGCTTCAGTTTCGGTGCCTACTGGTCCGTCCGCATGGCTGCGACGGATCCTCGGTTGCAGGTCGCCGTCGCCAACGGGCCGCTCTCCCATCGCAGCTTCGGCCCGCTCAATTCGATCGGGATGCCGGAGATCATGGTGTCGACCCTGAGCAACACCCTGGGGGCCGGGAACACCGCGGATCTTGCGCGGCGACTGCGGAACCTGTCGCTGACCGAGCTGTGCCGCCGGATCGAGATCCCGCTGCTGGTGATCAACGGGGCTCGCGACACGCTGGTCAGCACCCGGGATTCGATCGATATCGCCATCGACGCCGCGAACGCGCAACTGGTGCTTTACGCCGATGACGACCACTGCGCCATGGGCAATGCCGAGCACTGGTCGGCATTGACGGCGCGGTTCCTCGCCGACCATCTGGCCGCCCCCGGCGCGGCGTGCTGAGCACCGGTTCGACGCGGCCGCTGCCGCGGCTGCGGCGCGTTCTCAACCGCGGCGAACGTCGTATCGATACGCACATCGACATCGGTGAAGGCTGGCGCGCTTACGGCGAACCCGGCGGTCCGACAGGCATTGTCATGACTCCGCATGCGTTCACCGCGGATTTCGAGATCGCCCGCTACGACACCCTCGGGCTGGCCGACGGGGCCACGGTGCTGCCGGTGTGCCCGGTGTCCTTCCGCGACTTCATGATCTTCGAGAAGCACGCCGTCGACGCCGCTCGCGGCTTGGCCAAGCGTTTCGTGCCCGCCGGTTACCGGGTCGCCAGGGCCTACGAGGCGCTGACCCGGCGCACCTTCCCGGCGTTTCGGCCGCACCCGCTGTGGTATCGCCAGCCGATCTACTACATGTCCAATGCGCTGACCATCGTGCCGTCCGGGGTTCCGATCGCTGCCCCTTCCTACAGCCGGGCACTGGATTTCGAGCTCGAACTGGGCGTCGTACTGGGAGAGCCGCTGCGCGATGCCACCGTCGAGCAGGCTGCGGCCGCGATCGCGGCGGTGGTCGTGGTCAACGACTTCTCCGCCCGCGACAAGCAGTTGGCCGAAATGCGCTCCGGTTTCGGGCCGCAACGGTCCAAACACTTCGCCACATCGATGTCGGCCACCGCGGTGGCGGGACCGGCGATCGCCGACCGTCTCGACAGCCTGACCGCCACGGTGTCCGTCAACGGAAATGTGGTCTCGCGCACCGGAACTCACGCCATGCGGTACTCCATGGCCGAGGCGATCGCCCACGTGTCCCGCGGCGAGCAGCTCTACCCTGGCGAACTGCTGTCCTCGGGCACCCTGCCCGGCGGCAGCGGCATGGAGCTGGGCCGCTGGCCGGTCTCCGGCGACGATCTGCGACTGGAGATCGACGGCATCGGCGTCATAGAACATCGGATTCTGTAGTGAGAGAAGCACACCCGTGAAAATCGAGCAGGTCTCCGACTCCGTCCACGTCGTGGCCGGCACGAACGTCAACTGGGCTCTGGTCAGCGACGGCTCCGGCGTCACCCTCATCGATGCGGGGTATCCCGCCGATACCGGCGACGTGCTCGGATCGGTGCGGCAGATCGGCCATCGGCTCACCGATATCGCCGCCGTGCTGATCACCCACGCTCACCTCGATCACATCGGGGCGATTCCCGCGCTCGTCGAACGGGTGGGGATGCCCGTCTACGCCGGTGCAGAGGAAGTCCGGCACGCCAAACGTGAATACCTGCAACAGATCACCCTTGCCGGAATGGTCAGGCAGCTCACCACCCGCCGCGGGCGCCGCTGGGTCGCGCACACCCTGCGCGCGATTCACGGCCACGTCGGTATGGCGATCCCCTCCGCGACGACCGGCGACGCCACGACCCTGGCGGCGCTGCCCGGCGGCCTCGTCGCGATACCGACCCCCGGCCACACCAGCGGCCACACCGCCTACCTCCTGCCGTCGGAAGCTGTCCTGTTCTCCGGCGACGCGCTGGTCACCGGGCACCCCCTACTTCGTGATACCGGACCGCAGTTGCTGCCGACGGTGTTCAACCATGACGAAACCCGCACCCGCGACAGCGCCGTGCGGCTGTGCGGCCAACCGGCCCGGACGCTTGTCCCCGGGCACGGCCCGTCCATCGATGTCGAGCCGGGACGGCTCCAGGGGTGCGGCGAAACGCCGTCCACTCGCGAGTGGTGAGTTGCCCTCGAAGTACGGCCCGCTAGACTCAGTATATTCGAATATATGTTCGATTACCATGGGTTGGTCGGAGGTGTGTATGGGCTGGGGTAACGGCCCGCCGACGTGGGCGGAGATGGAGCGGGTGCTGTCCGGGCGGCCCGGCCGCGCCGACGATCCGCCCGGGGATGGGGGCGACAGCCCGGCCTGGTCGCACAAGCGCGGCAAGTATCGGGCGGGTCCGCGCCCGCGGTCCGATGAACCGGTGGTGCCGTACGCCGAGCTGCACGCGCATTCCGCCTACAGCTTCCTCGACGGCGCCGGACAGCCGGAGGACCTGGTGGAGGAGGCGGTGCGGCTGGGGCTGGAGGCGCTCGCCCTCACCGATCACGACGGGCTGTACGGGGTGGTGCGGTTCGCCGAGGCGGCGCGGGAGTGGGGGATGCCGACGGTGTTCGGCGCGGAGCTGTCCCTGGGGGAGCCGGAATCGTCGACGGGAAACCTGTTTTCGTCATCCGGGAATGGCGAAGACGTCGCGCGGCGGAGCAAAGAGTCGGCATGGTCGGATTCCGAACCTCGTGCCGGTGCCCCGGATCCCGCGGGGCCGCACCTCTTGGTCCTGGCGCGGGGCCAGGAGGGCTATCGCCGTCTGTCGCGGGAGATTTCGGCCGCGCACATGGCGGCGGGGGAGAAGGGGATCCTGCGCTACGACCTGGACCGGCTCACCGAGGCCGCGGGCGGGCACTGGCAGATTCTCACCGGATGCCGCAAAGGTCATGTGCGCCAGGCGCTGCGGCACGGTGATGCGGAGGCCGCGGCGGCGCTGCGGGATCTGGTGGAACGCTTCGGCCCGGACCGGGTGACCGTGGAACTCACCCACCACGGCGTTCCCGAGGACGACGAGCGCAATGCCCGGCTGGTCGCCCTCGCCGACAGCGCCGGGTTGCCCGTGATAGCCACTACCGCAGCGCATTTCGCCGCTCCCGCGCAGCGCCGCCGCGCGATGGCGCTGGCGGCGATCCGGGCCCGGCAGAGCCTGGACGAGATGGCCGGGTGGCTGGCTCCCGCCGGAGGCGCGCACCTGCGCTCGGGCGCCGAGATGGCGCGGCTGTTCGCGGCCTGCCCGCAGGTGGTGCCCAATGCCGTTGCGCTGGCCTGGGAATGCGCCTTCGACCTGAAACTCATTGCGCCCCAGCTGCCCCCGTTCGTCGTCCCGGCCGGGCACGACGAGGACTCCTGGCTACGCAAACTGGCCCTCGACGGCGCCGCCCGGCGATACGGGCCCCGGGCGGGGAATGCCAAGGCGTACAGCCAGATCGAGTATGAGCTGGGGATTATCGAGCGCATGCACTTCCCCGGCTACTTCCTGGTGGTGCACGACATCGTCGACTTCTGCGAGCAGAACGACATCCTGTGCCAGGGCCGGGGCTCGGCCGCCAACTCCGCGGTCTGCTACGCGATCGGCATCACCAACGTCGACCCGGTGACCAACGATCTGCTGTTCGAACGGTTTCTGTCGCCGGAGCGCGATGGCCCGCCCGATATCGACATCGACATCGAATCCGATCGCCGCGAGGAGGCGATCCAGCACGTCTACGCCAAGTACGGCCGTGAGTACGCCGCCCAGGTGGCCAACGTGATCACCTATCGTGGCAAGTCGGCGGTGCGCGATGCCGCTCGGGCGCTGGGCTTTTCGCCCGGACAGCAGGACGCGTGGAGCAAGCAGGTCAGCCGCTGGACCGGGGTGGCGGAGGAGACCCACACCGATATCCCCGGCGAGGTGCTGGCCCTGGCCGGTGAGATCGAGGGCCTGCCAAGGCATCTGGGCATCCACTCCGGCGGCATGGTGATCTGTGACCGGCCCGTCGCCGATGTGTGCCCGGTGGAGTGGGCGCGCATGCCCGGTCGCAGCGTCTTGCAGTGGGACAAGGACGATTGCGCCGCGGCGGGGCTGGTGAAGTTCGATCTGCTCGGCCTGGGCATGCTGTCGGCGCTGCACTACATGATCGACCTGGTGCACGAGCACACCGGCGAACGGATCGAGCTGTTCGAGCTGGACCTGCAGGAGCGCGCCGTCTACGAAATGCTGTGCCGCGCCGACTCGGTGGGGGTGTTCCAAGTGGAGTCGCGGGCGCAGATGGCCACCCTGCCGCGGCTGCGGCCGCGCAAGTTCTACGACCTGGTCGTGGAGGTGGCGCTGATCCGGCCCGGCCCCATCCAGGGCGGTTCGGTGCATCCCTACATCCGCCGTCGCAACGGCAGCGAGGAGGTCGTCTACGACCATGAGGCCCTGCGTAATTCGCTGTCGCGCACGCTGGGGGTGCCGCTGTTCCAGGAGCAGCTGATGCAGATGGCGGTCGATGTGGCCGGGTTCAGCGCGGTGGAGGCGGACCAGCTGCGCCGGGCGATGGGGTCCAAGCGATCCACGGAGAAGATGGAACGGCTGCGCGAGCGCTTCTATCAGGGAATGCTCGAATTGCACGGTATCACCGGCGAATTGGCGGACCGCATCTACGAAAAGGTGTATGCGTTCGCGAATTTCGGCTTCCCGGAAAGTCATTCGCAGAGCTTCGCCTCGCTGGTGTTCTATTCGGCCTGGTTCAAGCTGCATCATCCGGCGGCGTTCTGCGCCGGGCTGTTGAACGCGCAGCCGATGGGGTTCTATTCGCCGCAATCGCTGGTCGCCGACGCTCGGCGGCACGGGGTGGTGGTGCACGGCCCGGATATCAACCACAGCCGACCCGGCGCCACCCTGGAGCAGCGGGGTACGCAGGTGCGTCTCGGGCTCGCCGCGATCCGGCACATCGGCGACGATCTCGCCGAAAAGATCGTCGCCGCAAGGGAATCGGGTCCATATGCCTCGTTCCTGGATTTGACCGGGCGGGTGGAACTCACGGTGCCGCAGGCGGAATCGCTGGCCACCGCGGGCGCGCTGGGCAGCCTCGGAATCACCCGGCGGCAGGCATTGTGGGCGGCGGGCGCGGCGGCGGGGGAACGGACCGACCGGCTGCCCGGCACCGGCGCCACCACCGCCGCACCCGCCCTGCCCGGCATGAGCGAGCTGGAGTTGGCGGCGTCCGACGTCTGGGCGAGCGGCGTGTCGCCGGGCAGCTATCCGACCGAATTCCTGCGCTCGCACCTGGATTCGCTCGGGGCGCTCCCCGCCGCGCGGTTGTCTCAGGTGGCCGACGGGTCGAAAGTTCTTGTCGGGGGCGCTGTTACGCATCGTCAGCGGCCCGCGACCGCCGCCGGCGTCACCTTCGTCAACCTCGAGGACGAGACCGGCATGGTGAACGTAGTGTGCTCGGTGGGCCTGTGGCGCCGCTACCGCCGCGTAGCGCAGGGTGCGTCCGCCCTGCTGATCCGGGGCCGGGTGCAGAATGCCGAGGGCGCGGTCAGCGTGGTCGCCGAACACCTGCAGCGCCTGGATCTGCGGGTCGCCTCGAAGTCCCGCGATTTCCGCTGATCTCCGGGCGCGTGAGCCGGAGGGTTTGCCGACGCACCCCGTGCGTGTTCACGCACCCCCTGCAGCGCACGAAAGGGGGTGCGTGAATACGCAGGGGGTGCGGCTGTGTGCAGGGCCGTGACAGGCGCGAATGGGCGTGGATACCGTGGCGGCGGACGGAGAAGTGACGGCAAAGGGGGATGCATGTCCGGCTCGTGTGTTGTCGATACGGATGCGGTGCTGCGGTTCGGAATCGTTGCGCTGCAAGTGTTTCGAGATTTCTGTGCGGTCTTCGATACGGCGGCCGAGGCCGTCGTGACGATCGCGGACCTGATTCCGCAGAGCGAGACCGCTCCGCAATGGTGCGAATCGGCCGGTGCGGCAATCGATATCGTGCGGCGTAGCGTCGAGTGCTTCCGGCGCCTCGCCGAGCATACGGAGCAGGCAGTGGAGGCGTTCTCCGCGATCGACCGCTGCCACGCCGCCGACCTTCGGCGACTGGCGGCGGGGATATGATCCCGCCGCGGCCGGTCGTGCTGAGGTGGCGTGCGCTGGAGGCGGCCGACCTGCTGTGCGCGGAACTCGACCGCCGCATCGAGGAGTTGGAGACGCTGTCGGCCACGGTGCGCGATACCTGTCACCGCCTCGACGGCGACGGCTGGCAGGGCCTGTCCTACGACGCGGTGCGCGCCCATGTCGATGCGGCGCACCGGCAGCACCAGGTGCTGTGCGAGCATGCCGAGAAGCTGCGGGAGGCCGGGGCCCGGGCGCTGTCGGACCTGCACTACACGGCGCTGGCGCTGCTCGATTACGTGGCAGATGCCGAGGCCGCGGGGTGCAGGATCGCCGACGACTGGTCGGTCGTCGCGGGTGAGACCGCGCAGGAATGGGCCGAGGTCATCGCCGAGGCCGTGGCGGCAGTCGAGCGCGCCGACCAGCGGGGCCGGGCGGCAATCGCGGCGGTCGGCGCCGAAATAGCAGAACTGGCAAGGGCTTTCGACTTTCCGAGGCTTATCCTCGATGGTCTGGGGGCGCTCGTTACTCCGGGTGGGCAGACAACTCCCGATGTGCATCGTCCCGGCGGGCCGGAAACCGCGGACCGGACCGGATCGGGGGAGGTGCCCGGAACCGCGAACGAGGAACCGCGTCCCGGGCCTTCGGGCCGACCGGACGATGAGCCGATTCCGTCCGATGCGTCTCCGCCCGGGGCCGGTGAAGTGCCAACGGAACCGCCGCCGCCTGACGATGTATTCGAGCCTGAGGGGAGCACCTCTGGTGTTCTCGCCGCAGCCGAGGACGGGGAGTCGGCTGAGTCCGCGGAGGGCGCACCCAGTGCCGAGGGGAGCGCACAGAGCACGCCCTCCGCGGCTGAGGACGCGGAATCGGTTGAGCCTGCGGCAACGGTCCCTGGTACCGCACGATCCGATGAAACAACTTCGGCGGCACCGGGTCCGGCTACTTCGGCGCAAGACGGTCAGTTCGGCCCAGTCGGGCGGGGCATGCCTGGCACTCCCGCCGAGACCGCTGCGGTGCTGACCGCGAACCCGCATAACCAGGGCGAGCCATCCGAAACCGGCGTGGTCGCCTCAGTCCCGGCCGCGCAGCCGCACACCGCGATCGATCCGCCGCCCGGGATCACCGCCGAACAACTCGTCGCGATCATGCCGGACCTGCCGCTGGATCGGGCGCAGGAGTATCTGCCCGCGCTCAACACCGCCATGGCCGAGGGCGGGATCACCACGCCGCCACGGCAGGCCGCGTTTCTGGCGCAGCTGGCTCACGAGAGCTGTCAGCTCCGCTACTTCGAAGAACTGGGCGACGACGACTACTTCAGCCAGTACGACCCGGGCCAGCCGAACACGGCCGCCGGCAATACCGAACCCGGTGACGGTCCCCGCTACCACGGCCGCGGCCCCATCCAGCTGACCGGCAGGGGCAACTACCGGGCGGCGGGCGAGGCGCTGGGCCTCGATCTCGAGGGTAATCCCGAACTGGCGGCCGCGCCGGACATCGGATTCCGAATTGCCCAGTGGTACTGGACATCCCGCGATATCAACACGCTCGCGGACATGGGCGATTTCGCCGCGGTCACCCAGGCCGTCAACGGCGGCTTCAACGGTCTCGCCGCGCGCGAGGAGTATTTCCAGCGAGCCCTGGCGGTACTGGGATGAGCGCGGCCGGACCGCGGAAGGCGGGTGGGAAATGCGCCGGATGGCTACGCTGCGTCCCATGAGAAAAGTGGCGGTTCTGTCGGCCGGTCTGCTGACGCTCGCACTGCTCGCCGGATGCGGCTCCGATGACAAGGGCACCTCCGACGCGCTGTCGAAGAGCGACGGGCGCGCGGCGACCGCGCCCGCGGCGCCGCCCGCGCTGCGCGAACAGGCGCCGAAGAGTCCGAAACTGCAGGAAGACAACGCCACGGAGGTGACGGCCGAACGCAAGGAGGTTGTCACCGGCAGCGTCGATATCACCACCGCCGACCCGATCGGCGGCGCCGCCAAGGTCGTTGACCGGGTGGAGGCCGTGAAAGGCCGCGTGGACTCCCGCTCCGAGCAGCCCGGTACCGACACCACCGAACCCCGTGCGACGCTGACCATTCGGGTGCCCGCCGACAAGACCGACGAGTTCATCAACGGCCTGAACGGAGTCGGGGAGCTCACCAGCGTCTCCACCCAGCGCGAAGACGTGACCATGCAGTGGCAGGATCTCGACGCGCGGATCAAGGCCCTGCAGGCGTCGGTCGATCGGCTGCGGGCGCTGGTCGCCGGTGCCGCCAGCACCGCCGATCTCATCGCCGCCGAGAACGCGCTGTCGAGCCGGCAGGGCGAGCTGGACAGCCTCACTGCCCGCAAGCGCCAACTCGACGACGAGGTCGCCCTGTCCACTCTCACCATCGAACTCGACACCGACGAGCCGCCGGGGTCGGAACCCGACAACTACTGGAGCCGGATCGTCGACGGCTGGAACTCGCTGCTGGATGCGCTGAAGTCGACCGGCGCCGCCATCCCGTGGCTCGGTTTCCTCCTGCTGCTGGCCGCCCTCGCCTGGGTGGCCCGCCGCATCGTGCGGGCCCGCCGCCGCCCGGCTACGGTGCCCTCGAACCGCGAAAAGCCCTCTTCCGCAACAGAACCAGGGTCGGGAGAGAATCAGCCCGAGAAGGGCGACCCCGGGACGAGCGGCGCTGAGAGCAGCGGCACCGAGAAGCCCAGTGCCACTGGGAAGGATGCCAGTGAGGAAGGCGACGCGGGAGAGGATGCGTCCGAGAAGTCCTAGTTGCCACTGGACAAGCCCGGCCCCCGTTAGGAAGAGATCCCGTCGTCGCGGCCCGAGGGGCCGCGACGACGGGAATAGGAGAGGTGGGCTGCGGTGGCGGGGTGCGTGGTGGCGACGGCTGCAGTGGCGGGGTGCGCGGTGACGAGAGCTGCGGTGGCAGGGGTGCGCGGTGACGAGGGGATTGTGGCGACGGGATGGGAGAGGTCGGGTTGCGGTGGCGGGGTGCGTGGCGGCGAGAGCCGTGATGGCGGGGGTATGCGGTGGCGAGGGGCTGCGGCGACGGGGTGCGAGAGGGGACGGGTTGCGCGGCGGGGATGTGTGGTGGCGCGAGGGACGCGGTGGTGAGAGCCGTGGTGGCGGGGGTGCGAGGTGGCGAGGGGATTGTGGCGACGGGAATGGGAGCGGTGGGTCGTGGTGGCGGGGTGCGCGGTGGTGAGAGCCGCGGTGGCGGGGTGCGTGGTGGCGAGGGGCCTCGGCGACGGGTTGCGCGGTGGCGCGAGGGACGCGGTGGCGAGAGGAGAACGGGGTGAGGAAGGCGGGGTTGAGTGGGGGTAGGGCTGGGTCGTTCGGGAGGTGTTGTGGCGTCCAAAGTTGTTCGGGTGGTTATCAAGCCGAATAGTAAGAAGGGGCCGTTGGTCGAGGTTCTCGGTGATGGCACCATGCAGTTGTTTGTGCGTGCTCCGGCCGTTGAGGGTAAGGCCAACAAGGCTGCGATCGAACTGTTGGCGAGTCACTATGGAGTACCCAAGTCGGCGGTGCGTCTGGTCGCCGGTGTCACGTCGCGATTCAAACGGTTCGAGATCGACGTCTGACTCACACCGCCCATCGACGTCTGACTCACACCGCCCCGGGGAATCCCAGCTGCCGCCACGCCTCGTACACCGCCACCGCCGCGGCATTGGACAGGTTCATCGACCGCCGCCCCGGCAGCATGGGAATGCGCAGTTGGCCGGTGATGTGGGCGTCGGCGAGCACGTCCTCGGGCAGGCCGGTCGGCTCGGGCCCGAACAGCAGCACGTCCCCCTTGCGATACGCGATATCGGTATTGCGCGTATCGGCCCGCGTCGTGAACGCGAAAACCCGCTCGGGCCGGATGGATTCCCACGCGGCGGCGAGGCTGCCGTGCACCGTGACCGACGCCAGATCGTGGTAGTCCAGCCCCGCCCGCCGCAGCTTGGGCTCGGACAGGTCGAACCCCAGCGGCTCGATCAGATGCAGCTGACACCCCGTCCCGGCCGCCAGCCGGATGGCATTACCGGTGTTCGGTGGGATCCGAGGCTCGAAGAACACGACGTGGAGCACGGCCACCAGCATGGCACGAGGGGTTCGGCACCCGAACGTCGCCGCAATGCGAGAATCGGAACCGTGACCGAAGCCCCTGTGACTCCCGCACAGCACCCCGGCCCGGCCGACCGGTTCTTCCGCACCCACCTGCCGATGCTGCTCGTGGTGGCGGTCCTGCTGGTGGCGGTGGTGTTCATGGCGCAGGACCGCTGGCGTCGCGGCGCGTTCGTCATCGGGGGCGCCACGCTGCTGGCGGCGGCGCTGCGGCTGTCCCTGCCGACCGTCCGGGTGGGCCTGCTGGCGGTCCGCAGCAAACCGTTCGACGTCGGCGCCTATGCCGTGCTCGGCGCCGCCATCATCGCTCTGGCCGCCACCATCAACACCCTCGGCATCGGCTGAGCGACGCACCGGTCCGGACGGCGGTGTGCTCCCACTACCGCACCCGAGACCTCCGCTCAGCTGCCTACCCCGTGCACGCCGCCTCACCGATTGCAGAGGGCGAGCCGTGCGTGCACAGAGCAGGGGAGACAGCACCGGGGTTGAGGCTCAGGCCAGCGCAGGCTCCGGTCGAGAGGCGTCGTGGTCTGCGCGCGACCTCTGCGGATCGCCGCCACGCACCGTCCTGGTCGATCCGATCGTCGCCAGCACCACCAGCCCGATTCCCGCCCACTGCGCGATCCGGAGTTCCTCGCCCAGCAGCAGGAATCCGATGCCCGCGGCCACGGCCGGTTCCGCGCTCATCAGCACCCCGAAGATCGAGGTGGGCATGCGCCGCAGCGCCTCCAGCTCGACCAGATGCGGGACCAGAGACGAGAACACGGCGACGCCGAGCGCACACAGCGGCAGCAGTGGATCGGCCAGCAGCGCCCCGGCATCGGCGACCACGAACGGCAGCGCCATCATCCCGCCGAACGCCATCGCGAGTGCGAGACCGTCACTGCCGCTGGTCCGTTCGCCCAGTACCGCGCTGCAGGCGACATAGCTGCCCCAGCCGATTCCGGCCGCGACCGCGAACAGCACGCCGGTCCACGACACCGGCCCGCCGGATCGCATCAGGAGCACGACACCGGCCCCGGCCAGCACCACCCACACCGCGTCCAGCCGCCGCCGCGAGTTCACCAGCGCGACCGTCAGCGGTCCGAGGAATTCGATGGTGACCGCCATACCCAGCGGAATGCGGTCGATCGCCGCGTAGAAGCAGAGGTTCATTCCCGCGATGGCGGCGCCGAATCCGGCGATCGCGGGGAGCGCGCGCCGGTCCACGCGCAGGGCGGGCCGCCACACCAGCAGCGCGATGAGGCCCGCGAGCAGCAGCCGCACGCCCGCGGCCGTGGTGGCACCGGTCAGCTCGAGCAGATACTTGGCGACGGCGGAGCCGAGCTGGATGCCGATCATGCTGCCGAGCACCAGCGCGGGTGCGGGCACGGTCGCGAAGACGCGCGGCAGGGTGGATAAGGGAAGCTGGCCGGCCGAGGTGGCCACGGAGACTCCGTTCCGATGACAGGCCGGATCACCGGACGTCCCCGCCCGGCATGGCCACCATCTTCATGTATTGCGTTGTGCTGCAAGGAAATATGAGATAGCCCGGCATCGTGGTGCGAGCGGTCCCGTGGGTCCGCGGCCGGATTGCCTGTGGTGTGCGACCACGGGCGCGAAGGATCAGACCGGAGTCGACTCCGGAATACAATGAGGAACGAAATGCCGTGCGGCCGCGAGGTATTCGCGCGAAGGCCGAGGCTCAGTGCAACCGTGTCCCACGGGGTAACCGTATCTCACGACCCGAACGGTAGATAGCCAAGGAAACGGTTTGTTAACGGGCGTATTGCTGAATGTCGTTCGGCGCGTGGCGGTCCGCCCCGCGAACTGTGATCTCGGGCATTCCGGAGCATCCCGCGCATGAATCAGCTTGCTCCGGCCCGCGTCTCCGACGGCCCGCGCGGCGGAACCCGCTCAGCGCCCCGCCCGCGCCGTCCGCACCAGTTCCATCGTCTCCACCAGCAGCTTGCCGACCGCCTCGGTCTCGGTGAGGAAGCCGTCGTGCCCGTCGCGCGAGTGCACCACCTCGAGGCCCTTGCAGCCGGGCAGCAGATCGGCCAGCTCCTGCTGGGTGCGCAGCGGGTACAGCCGGTCGGAGTCGACGCCGCCGACGATGCACGGCACCGGGGTGGCGGCCAGCGCGGCCGCGATCCCGCCGCGCCCGCGGCCCACATCGTGCCGGTTCATCGCCTCGGTCAGCAGCACGTAGGTGGCGGCGTCGAAGCGCTGCACCAGCTTCTTCGCCTGATACTCCAGGTAGCTCTGCACCGCGTAGCGCCCGCCGTCGCGGGGGTCCTCGTCGCCCTGCGCGTGGTTCTCGAAGCGGTGGTCGAGCTCGAATTCGGTGCGGTAGCTCAGGTGCGCGATGCGGCGCGCGATCCCGAGGCCCGCGGTCGGCGCCCGCCCGGTGTCGTGATAGTTCCCGCCCTGCCAGTCCGGATCGGACCGGATGGCCGCGATCTGGGTGGTCTGGGTGCCGATCTGATCGGCGGTGGCGCGTGCCCCGACGGCCAGCACCAGCGCCGCCTCCACCCGCTGCGGATGGCCGACCATCCACTCCAGCACCCGCATGCCGCCCATGGAGCCGCCGACCACGGCGGCGAGCCGCTCGATGCCCAGCAGATCGCACAGCGCCACCTCGGCGGTCACCTGGTCGCGGATCGAGGTTTCGGGAAACCTTGCGCCCCAAGGCTTCCCGTCCGGAGCGGGCGTGGCCGGCCCGGTGCTGCCCTTGCAGCCGCCGAGCACGTTGGTGGCGATGACGCACCATTCGTCGGTGTCCAGCGCGGCGCCCGGCCCCACGATGCCGTCCCACCAGCCCGGCAGCGAATGCAGTTCGTCGGGCCCCCCGACCACGTGCGAATCCCCGGTGAGCGCGTGCTCGACGAGCACGATGTTGTCCAGTTCGGGCGACAGCTCACCCCAGCGCTGCACGGCCAGCTCGACATCGGGGACGACCGCCCCGCTCTCGAGCCGCACGTCCCCGATCGCGATGGTGCCGAGCCGCCCGTCCGGCGGCGGCAACAGCCGTGCCGCCGCGGCTACGGTGCTCGGTTCCGTGCTCACGGTCACCGCGCCGCCGCCGCGTACGAGGGCATGACAAGGGAACGCACATCCCCGATGTTATCGGCACGTCCGTACAGCTCTGACGGGTCCATGCACTTCGCGGGCGCGGTCGGGTCGCTCATGTACTTCTCCAGAATGGGGTCGCCGAGAGTCCGGTGTCTGCTATCGGGTACCGCATAGCGAACAGCGACAAGACATTTCGGTGACCTCCTGATAGTCGCGCTTGCCCTCGGCTCTCGAGGGCCGGGTCATCACCCGGAGCACCCCACCGCAACTGGAGGGTTGCCGGCCAGCAAGCCGGGGCTTCGCGCTGGCACTCATGACCTGACCTTGGATGGTAGCGGATCGGATAAGCGACGGGCCAGGCAAGGTCGAGCAGGAGAAATCTCCCCGCGGCTCACTCCCGCCGCGCTCCCGCGCAGGGCACCGCACACGTCCGCACGAATTCCTCGTAGGCCGTGGTCACGGCGGTCACGGCCAGCTCGGCGGTGCGCTTGTCGACGTCGTCGAGCTCGCATTCCAGGCCGGTGCGGCAGATGGCGTTGAAGATTCCGCTGATCATGCGTACCTGCATCGCATCGGGCGTGGTGCCGAGGCGTTCGGCGAGCACCGGGCCGGTGGCGCGCAGCTTGTTGTCGACGAATTCGAGGCTGTGCGCGCGCACGGTGGGACTGACGCGAATGATCCGGTGTGTCTGCTCGAACCACCGGAACGAGATGGGTTCGTCGTTGGTGATGACGCTGTCCATCATCGCCAGATAGGCGTCGAACAGCGATTGCAGCTCGTTGCCGATGACCGGCTGGCGGCGCAACTGCTCGGCGAGGGCGTTGCCCCAGTCCTCGATGGGGGCGACGACGATGTCCTCCTTCGATTCGAAGTACCGGTTCACCGTCCGCGGCGAGACGTCGGCCGCCTCCGCGATCTGCTCGACGGTGGTCGCCTCGAAACCGTTCGCGTCACACAGCTCCAGCGCCACCTCGACGATGCGCCGCCGGGTCTGCAGCTTCTTGCGTTCGCGCAGGCCGGGCTGGGCGGGACGCAGCGGTGAGTCGAGCATGCCCCGATTCTATCGCCCTCGCGTCCTATTGTGACGAAGCCCGACATATGTCGCAGTCAGACATTTTTCTCTTGACGACATTTGTCTGACGGTGCCACGATGGCTGCACGTTCTTTCCGACAGGAGTCCCCCTCATGCCCGAAACCGGGACAGCAGACCTCGAATCCCCCGACTCGACCGCGCCGCGCAGCTCGGCGCGCTGGTGGGCGCTGGGCGTGATCGCCCTGGCCCAGCTCATGGTGGTGCTGGACGCCACCATCGTCACCATCTCGCTGCCCTTCGCCCAGCAGGATCTGCAGATCAGCGAGGGTGACAAGCAGTGGGTGCTGACCGCCTACACGCTGATCTTCGGCGGCCTGCTGCTGCTCGGCGGCCGGATGGCCGACTATCTCGGCCGCCGCCGCATGTTCCTGGTCGGCCTGGTCGGCTTCGCCGCCGCGTCCGCGCTGGCCGGGCTCGCCCAGAACGGCCCGCAGCTGTTCGCCGGTCGCGCATTGCAGGGTGCGTTCGGTGCGCTGCTGGCCCCGGCGGCGCTGTCGCTGGTGTCGATCACCTTCACCGAGCCGAAGGAGCGCGCCCGGGCGTTCGGCGTCTATGCGGGCGTCTCCGGCGGCGGTGCGGCGATCGGCCTGGTCGCCGGGGGCGCGCTCACCGAATACGCCGACTGGCGCTGGTGCCTGCTGGTCAACACCCCGGTGGCGTTGATCGCGCTGATCGGCGCGCTCGCCTTCGTGATCAAGGACGTGCCGACCCCGCGGACCGGCGGCTACGACCTGCCCGGCGCGATCACGGTGACCCTGGGCCTGATCAGCGTCGTGTACGGATTCAGCCGCGCCGCCGAGGACGGCTGGCTGGCGAGCACCACCCTCGGGCTGCTGATCGCCGGTGTGGCGCTGCTGATCGCCTTCGTCGCCATCGAGCGCCGCTCGCCGAATCCGCTGCTGCCGCTGCGCATCCCGGGTGAAATCAACCGCGGCGGCTCGTTCCTGGTGGCGCTGCT
This sequence comes from Nocardia mexicana NBRC 108244, assembly GCF_001613165.1. GTDB lineage: Bacteria > Actinomycetota > Actinomycetes > Mycobacteriales > Mycobacteriaceae > Nocardia > Nocardia mexicana. The sequence goes on along the minus strand of NZ_BDBV01000017.1, from coordinate 69,719 downwards.
GGTGCCGATCGCGATGTTCGCGATGTTCCTCAATCTCACCTACTACCTGCAGGTCACGCTCGGCTACTCGGCGCTGAAGGCCGGTGTCGCGTTCCTGCCGTTCCCCGTCGGCATCGTGATCTCGGCGGGCATCACCAGCGCCCTGCTGCCGAAGCTGGGCCCGCGCCCGCTGATGATCGCGGGCGGCGTGCTCGGCATCGCGGGCCTGCTGTACCTGGCACAGCTGAGCTACGGCGACAGCTTCGCCGCCAGCGTGCTGCCCGCCATGGTGCTGATCGCCCTCGGGATGGGTCCGCTGTTCGTCGCCATGCAGACCACCGCGCTGCACCAGGTCGACGCCGAGGACTCCGGTGTGGCCAGTGCGCTGCTCAATGCCGCGCAGCAGGTCGGCGGCGCCATCGGCACCGCGCTGCTCACCACCATCTCGGTGCAGGTGGCCCAGCGGTACGCGGAGAACAATCCGGGCGTCGACAATCTGCCCGCGCGTGCCGCGATCCACAGCTACGACGTCGCGTTCTACCTCGGCGCCGGGTTCTTCCTGCTGGCCGCGGTGATCGTGGCGCTGATGATCCGGGACAAACCGGAGAACCTGATCGAGGGATCCGAGCGCGCCGCAGTCGCTGTCTGATTACTCACAGCGCGTACGCGAGCAACGACCCCGCCGAAGGCTGGGGACGGGCGCACTTCCAGCGAATGTGCGTCCGCGCCCCGGCTTCCGGCGTTCTTTGCCGCGACGCCGCAGGTCGCGCGAGGAACAGGGGTCCGACGGGGCGGAATGCGGGAACGAACCTCGCCGTTGACCAGGTTGTTGCCAGAAGTCCGGGTGTGTGACGAGGCTATCTCTCAATGGGACAGCCCCTGGAAGTGAGACCCAGCGCACCAGTACGCTTGTCTTGTTTAGACCTCGAGTCTCCGTGGACAACACGGGGCGTATACGTTGTCTGTTGAACAGCTAGGGTCCGCTCACAAGCGTGTTCACCTGGCCGTGCAATGGGAGCACCTTCCTAGGAGGACACGAAGATCCATGTCCAAGATCAAGGTTGAAGGTACCGTCGTCGAACTCGATGGCGACGAGATGACCCGGATTATCTGGCAGTTCATCAAGGACAAGCTGGTCCACCCGTACCTCGACATCAATCTCGAGTATTACGACCTCGGTATCGAGTATCGGGACAAGACCGACGATCAGGTGACCGTCGACGCCGCCAACGCCATCAAGCAGCACGGCGTGGGCGTCAAATGCGCCACCATCACCCCTGACGAGGCGCGCGTCGAGGAGTTCGGCCTGAAGAAGATGTGGCGGTCGCCCAACGGCACCATCCGCAACATCCTGGGCGGCACGATCTTCCGCGCCCCGATCATCATCTCCAACGTCCCGCGCCTGGTTCCGGGCTGGACGAAGCCCATCATCATCGGCCGCCACGCGTTCGGCGACCAGTACCGCGCCACCGACTTCAAGGTGCATCAGGCGGGCACCGTCACGATCCAGTTCACGCCGGAGGACGGCAGCGAGCCGATCGTCCACGAGGTCGTGAAGATGCCCGAGGACGGCGGCGTCGTGATGGGCATGTACAACTTCAAGAAGTCCATCGAGGACTTCGCGCGGGCCTCGCTGAACTACGGCCTGCAGCAGAACTACCCGGTCTACATGTCGACCAAGAACACGATCCTGAAGGCCTACGACGGCATGTTCAAGGACACGTTCCAGGAGATCTACGAGACCGAGTTCAAGGACGAGTTCGACGCCGCCGGCCTCACCTACGAGCACCGGTTGATCGACGACATGGTCGCCTCCGCGCTGAAGTGGGAGGGCGGCTACGTCTGGGCGTGCAAGAACTACGACGGCGACGTGCAGTCCGACACCGTGGCGCAGGGCTTCGGCTCGCTGGGCCTGATGACCTCGGTGCTGCTGACCCCGGACGGCAAGACCTGTGAGGCGGAGGCCGCGCACGGCACCGTCACCCGGCACTTCCGTCAGCACCAGCAGGGCAAGCCGACCTCCACCAACCCGATCGCCTCGATCTTCGCGTGGACCCGCGGCATCGCCCATCGCGGCAAGCTGGACAACACCCCCGAGGTGATCGGCTTCGCGCAGACCCTCGAGGACGTCGTCATCAAGACCGTCGAGGACGGCCAGATGACCAAGGACCTGGCGCTGCTGGTCGGCGGCGATCAGGGCTACCTGACCACCGAGGAGTTCCTCGGTGTGCTCGACGCCAACCTGGCGCGCGAGCTGCGGTAGTTCCTCCCGTCATTCCGGCGCGCTTTGGCCGGAATCCGAGATCCCGGCCAAAAGCACGCCGGGATGACGAAGAAAGTGACAACCGGGCACCCGCCCCCACCGACCCCGGTGGCCGCGGGTGCCCGAATTGTTTGTGCCCCAGCCCTCTCGCACCCCTTGCGTGTTCTCGCACTCCCTGCATGGCGCTGTAGCGGGTGCCGGAACATGTAAGGCGTGCGGCAACGTGTCGGCGCGTGCGGGGGATGGAGCGGACAACTGAGGGTGCGGCCGGGTTGTGAGTGTGCCGGTGGTCGCCTCGCGTACCCCGTCGTGATCTCCGTGACAGCGCGGCCGGATCGTGGTCGCGGCATTTGCCGACTTCTTGTGGAAAGTTGTTGTCCGGCACCGTGACTCGATACCGCTCGCCCGTGTGCTGATTGTCGCCGGTGACAGCGCCGACTCCGACATTTCGCGCTGGTGAGTGAGATCACGTTTGATCGGGGATGCGCGGGCGTTCGCCGCCGTGTTGCGCTGGGTCGTGGCCTCCGTACTCGAGCCCGCCGCGGCCTCCTCCCAGACCTCGTCCACCTCTCCGGCCCTGCCCCCGCGCGGCAGTGCCGATGTTCCCGTCGCCGACATACCCGTCGTCGATCTCCCCGAGCGTCGGTGGCACATCCCCGCGATGCTGGCGCTGGCGCTGGGCGGGTTCGGCATCGGCACCACCGAATTCGTCACCATGGGTTTGCTGCCTGATATCGCGCACGCCATGGGGGAGTCCGAGCCGACGGCCGGGCACGCCGTGTCGGCCTATGCGCTCGGGGTGGTGGTGGGCGCGCCCGTCATCGCCGCGCTGAGCGCACGGATGCCGCGTAAGAAGCTGCTGATCGCGCTGATGGTGGCGTTCACCCTGGGAAATGTCGCGACGGTGCTCGCGCCTTCGTTCGGCACGCTGATGGCGGCGCGGTTCGTCTCCGGGCTGCCGCACGGCGCCTACTTCGGGGTGGCGTCGCTGGCGGCGGCGACACTCGCGCCGATCGGGCAGCGCGCCAAGGCGGTTGCCGCCGTTATGCTGGGTCTGAGCGCCGCCAACGTTGTCGGCGTTCCCGCCGCCACCTGGCTCGGCCAGCATCTGGGGTGGCGCAATGCCTACGTGGTGGTCGCGGTCATCGGCCTGGCGACCGTCCTCGCCATCGCGAAATTCGTCCCGGAACTCACCGGAATCCGCGTCACCGATCCGCGCACGGAACTCGGCGCGCTGCGCCGCTCCCAGGTGTTGCTGACGCTGCTGGTCGGCGCGGTCGGGTTCGGCGGGATGTTCGCCGTCTACACCTACATCACCACCACGCTCACCGACGTGGCGGGAATGTCGGTGGGCCTGGTGCCGATCGTGCTGGCGCTGTTCGGCCTCGGCATGATCGCCGGGAACATCTTCGGCGGCGTGCTCGCCGATCGTGGCGTGGATCGCGCCGTGTTCGTGGCGCTGGTGGCCATGGTCGTGATTCTCGCCGGATTCGTTGCGGCAGCGCACAATCCGTACACCGTCAGCGTGGCCGCCTTCCTGGTCGGCGCCTCGGGCGCGGCGCTGGCCCCCGGCCTGCAGACCCGGCTCATGGATGTGGCACACGACGCCCAGACCCTCGCCGCCGCCCTCAATCACGCCGCATTGAACATTGCCAATGCCGGTGGCGCGTGGCTCGGCGGCCTGGTGATCGCGGCGGGCCTCGGGTATACCGCTCCGGCCGTTGTCGGCGCGGGGCTGGCCGTGGCGGGGGTGCTGCTGTTCACGGTCACCGTGTGGCTCGCTCGCCGTGGGGAGGCTTCGACGCGCAGCGCGGCCTGAGGTTGTGTGGGCGGGGCTCCGCGTGGTGACGGTGCGCTCGTCTGCCGCAGGGCCGCGCCGGTCCTGCCCGAGGCCGAGAGATCTGCTGTCGGTGTGAGCCCGGTCGGGTTTCTTTCTTTTCAATTCAATTACCCGACGGCCCCTGTTATTTGAACCGCCGACCAATAGTGATCCAGTGCACATCAGCACCTTTTTTGGGGGCGGAGAACAAACCCGGAGTTTGTTAATATCGTCTGCGTCTCGACAGATAAGAAATCAGACCGTGCTGGCGACAAGGGTGTCCTCGCTCGGGAGACGGTCGATCCCGATCAATCAATCAAAACGATTGCTGTGGCCTTACTTTGGGGAGGAAGCATGCACGGCAGAGAACCGATTGGTAAACCGGAGGGATCGATCTTCCGGATGAGAATTCACAATCGCGACACCGAACCCGCCGATCGGCTCGACCACTGGAACGAACTGACCAGGCTCACGCGCTACGGCGCGAGCGGAATGCCCGAAATTCGCGGCGATCGGACATTCGCGGCGGACTACACCGCCAGCTGGTTCGGTGATACCGGAGTCGTCGCCGGGGAAATGGACGAGGGCGTCTTCGTCATGGACCGGCGGCGGACCGACACCGTCGACTCGGGCCGGGTGCAGCTGATGCTCACCGGCAATGCGCCGCACATCGTCGACCTCGGCTCGGACCGCCGCGAGATCGCGCCGCGCTCGGTGATCCTGCAGTTCAACGACCAGCCGCGCAGCACGCTGCGCCCGTCCCACGACCACATGCTGTTCGTCGACATCGATGCCGGCCGGCTGACCGTCGACCCCGAAATTCTGCGGCGGTCCTGTTTCACCGCGCTGCCCGTGGACGCCGGACTGGTCGAACTGTTCGCGCAGGCGGCATTGCGGTTACTGAGCGGGCAACGGCAAGATCCACAGGCGGCGGGCACCTTTCTGGTGAGCCTGGTGGATCTGGTGGTCCGCAACGCCTTCGCCCACGAACTCGCCCTGACCGAGACCGTGCCCGCGCGCCGGGTGCAGGCCCTGCGCGTGATGCGCGAGAACCTGTCGAATGCGGAATTCGGGGCCGTGGATCTGGCCGCGGCGCTGAATATTTCGCGACGCAGCCTGTTCCAACTGTTCGACGACGGCGAACCGCCGATGTCGGTGCTGCGGCGCATGCGGGTCGCGTTCGCGAAGAACATTCTGTCCGATCCGAATCAGGACATTCTGACCATGGACCAGATCGCGAAGCTCTGCGGGTTTCGCACCGCCCGCGGCCTCGGTATCGCATTTCAGCGGGAATTCGGCCGGGCACCGAGCGACTATCGCCGCATCCGGCCCGCCACGCTGCCCGACGGCGTCGCCGCCGGGCCGGAGGCACCGGTGTGCGGAAATTGCGCGAGCTGACGTCAGGCCAGCTGACTCAGCGGCACCAGCGCCGCCCCGGCGAATCCGGCGAGCGCCACGCCCGTGCGGATGGCGTGGTAGTGCCGCCATTTGTCGCGGGCGCCGGCCCAGCCCTCCGGGAACTCCGGACCGGCCCAGCGGTCGGCCTGGATGTTCAGCGGAACCAGCACGGTGAGCGTCAGGGCGATGGTCACCAGCAGCGCGGCCAGCGCGATGACGCCACCGGCCACCGCCAGCGGCGGCCGGTTCAGGCCGAGTATCAGCACCATGGACGTCGAGCCGAGTCCGACGGCGAAGACGGCAGGCATCAATCGTCCGTAGTCGCGATTGACGGCCTGCCAGTACTCCACGTAGGCGGGCGGGCTGAGCCGCGCCAGGCTGCGATTGGCCGCGATCCCGAGCGAGACCCCGGCGAACAGACCGGATGTCAGCAGTGACAGTGCGATCGACACGGTATACACGGCCCACCCCATTTCCCATGGTGCCAACTCGGATCTCAGCCCCGGGCCCCGCCGCGACGCGCGCCCGAGACATACACTGCGGCAACCGCGTACAGGATCGCCCCGATACCGGCCGAGATCCCCATGCTGGGCAGTCCGTTGACCAGCCCGATCACCGCGTCTCCGAGTTGGACGATACCGGACAGCGCGAGGACGAGCGTCGGATCGATGCGGTCGCGGCGCAAGATGACATACAGCGCGGCCAGCCCGAGCGGGATATTACGGACCGCGATGAGGGCGCCGAAGAACTGCACCCCCGAGGTGACCGCGTCCTCGGGCGGCAGCATGTTCGACTGCGCGAACAGGCCGATGAATCCGAAGGCGACGACGACGATGCTGAAGATGCCGGCCAGTACCAGCGTTACTCGGGCTGCGACGGGATACGCCTGCAGCCGGGTGGTGGAAAGCGAAACCATGACGGTGACTCCTTGTCGATCGGTGAGCGAGCGGGATCAGGCGCGCGTTGCGGTGGGCAGGTCGGCGCCGGTCGGTTCGGGCGTGTTCTCGACCGCGGCGGTGGCCGCGTTCTCCGGTTCGGCGTGGGTGCGGTGCCGGATCAGCACGACGGTGACTATCGCGCCGACGAGCCCGACCAGTCCCGCCGTGTGCAGGGTGACGTTCAGGCCGGAGGCGAAGGCGGCGTGGACGGCCTCGGCCAGCGCGCCGCGCTGCGCCTCGGGGGTCTGTGCCACGACCTGACCGCCGCCGCCGGACGCGATCGTGCGGGCCAGTTCGCCGGTGTCGCCGCCGAGGCCGCGGTCGCTCAGCACGTGGGCGGCCCGGTTCTGGAAGACGGTGCCCAGCACCGCGATTCCGAACACCAGCCCCAGTTGTCGTGCGGTGTTCACCGCGCCCGCGGCCATCCCGCCGCGCGATACCGGGACCGCCGACATCGCGCTCGACACCAGGATCGGCGTGGCCAGGCCGACACCGCAGCCCGCGATGACCAGGCCCGCCTGCAGCCGGACCCAGCTCGAGTCGGGAGTCAGAATGCCTTGCGCCGCAGCGCCGATGGCGATCAGCACCAGCCCCCCGCCGATGATCCAGCGCGGATTCGAATCGTGCAGATGTCGACCGATCGCCCCGCTGACCACGAATCCGGCCAGCGCCAGCGCGACCGCTCCCGCCAGTCCGGCGGAGATCGGGCTCATGCCGCGGTCGTCCTGCAGCCACAGCGCGGTGTAGAGCAGATACCCGAATGCGGCGAAGTTCAGCAGCCCGGAACCGAGCAGGATTCCGGCGAATTCGCGATTGCGCAGCAGCCGCAGCTCCAGGATCGGCTGTGCGACAACCATTTCCGCCACTACGAATCCGGCCAGCGCGAGCACCGCCACCGCGAACGAGCCGATCACCAGGGCATCGGACCAGCCGCGCGGGCCCGCCTCGATCAGCCCGTAGGTGACCGCGGCCGCCGCCAGGGTGAAGGTCGCGATGCCCGCGACGTCGAGCTTGCGCTGCCGGTCGCCGCCCGCATTCGCGAAGGCGCGCAACGACAGTGCGATGGCCAGCACGGTGACCGGCACGTTGACGAAGAAGACCCAGCGCCACGACAGCCACTCGGTGAGCACCCCGCCGAGCACCGGACCGACCGCACCCGCGGCACCGGCCGTGGCGCCCCAGACGCCGAAGGCGATCCCGCGATCCTTGCCGGTGGTGTAGGCGGCGTTGAGCAGCGCGATGCTGGTGGCCAGCATGGCGGCGCCGCCGATGCCCTGCACCGCCCGCGCCCCGACGACCACCTGCAGATTCGTCCCGAGCCCGGCGACGAGGGACGCGATCGCGAAGACCGCCAGGCCGTAGACGTAGATCTTGACGTGTCCGAGGCGGTCGGCGAGCCCGCCGGCGCCGAGCAGGACGGCGCCGAGCGCCAGCGCGTAGGCGTTGACCACCCACTGCAGATCGGCCAGCCCGGCGTCCAGATCGGTGGCCATCTGCGGGATTGCGACGTTGACGATGGTCACGTCGATCAGCAACATCAGTGTGCCCAGCGCTACGGCGCCGAGCGGAACCCATTTCCGCATCTCAGTTCCTTCGAATGGGATTGTGCCCGTGACGTCGTTGTCGTCGCTCATGCTCCCGGCCGCGCCGGACCATTGACAGGTTCTGGCCTCAGAATGAGGATTAATTCCATGAACCAGATAGATCTGGGAAATTCCATCGACTTCGACGAGCTGGATATGAAGATCATCCAATGCCTGTCGATTTACCACCGGGCTCCCGTGACGGTGTTGTCGCAGGTCCTGGGCGCATCGGAGCAGACGATCGGCCGTCGCTACCGGCGGCTGGTCTCGGAGGGGATCCTGCGCATCAGCGGCCTGGTCGGCGGTGACGACACCGCGCAGAGCACCTGGACGCTGCGATTGCGGTGCAGCGCGCAATCGGCCGACCAGATCTGTGCCACGCTGGCGCGGCGTGCCGATGTGTCCTGGGTGTCGATCGCGGCGGGCGGTTCGGAGATCATCTGCAACATCCACTGCCGCACGATGCAGGACCGCGAGTCGCTGCTGCTGAACCGGTTGCCGAAAACCCGTGCGGTGGACCGGGTTTACGCACACGAATGGATTCACCGGTTCGGTAAGACGAAGGGGGCCGACTGGCAGGCCTACGGTGACCATCTCACCGACGCGCAGTTCGGCGAGCTGTCCGCGCAGATGCCGGCCCCGCCGCCGGCGGCGCCGCGCGGGCGGACCGAGGTGCTGCCGGAGGATCTGCCGATGCTGAATCTGCTTGCGGTGGACGGCCGGACGAGCGTGGCGCGCCTGGCGCAGGCCACGCACCGCTCCCACGGCCGCACCGCGCGGCGGCTGGACGCCCTGGTGGCGAGTGGAACCCTGGTCTTCGACATCGACCTGGCCTACGAATTGCTGGGGTTCCGGTCGCTGGCGTATCTCTGGCTGACCGTGCATCCGCAGCACCTCGCCGAGGGCGGGCAACTACTGGCCGACCAGCCGGAAGTGCCCTTCGTCGTGGCGATCACGGGCACCGCGAACCTCCTGGCCTCGGTGGTCTGCCGCACCGCCGAGGACCTGTACGCCTTCATCACCACGAAAGTCCGCCTCCTGGAAGGCCTCACGATGGTGGAGACCTCCCCGGTGATCCGCACGGTGAAGCAGGCGGGCGCACTACGCAACGGCCTCCGGCTGGCAGTGCCCTCCGCCGCGCCGGGTGAGCCCGCCGCGGGGTGAGGATCCCGGCCAAAAGCATGCCGGGAAATGAGGGGTGGCATGCCGGGACATGAGGGGGTGACGTGCCGGGAAATGAGGGGGTGGCATGCCGGGAAATGAAGGGGTGGGATGCCGGGAAATGAGGGGAGTGGCATGTCGGCAACGTGATGGCTGTGCCTCCATCATTTCCGGCACGTTCTTGGCCGGAATCTATTGGTGCTCAGATTATTTCGGCTAGAACTGTGCCTTGGGTGATGGCGGCACCCGGCTCGACAGTGAGGCCGGTGATGGTGCCGGGTTTGTGGGCGGTGACGGGGTTTTCCATTTTCATGGCTTCCAGGACGACGATGAGGTCGCCTGCTTCTACGATTTGACCCTCGGTGACGGCGACCTTGACCACGGTGCCCTGCATGGGGGCCGTGACGGCGTTTCCCGAGGCGGAAGTTCCGCCGGATCTGGTGCGGGACTTGGGTTTCATGCGGACGACGCTGTTCGGCGTCGCGGCGGTGCTGCGGGCGGTGAGCTCGTTCGGAAGGGACACTTCGAGTCGTCGGCCGCCGACCTCGACGACCATCGTTTGCCGCGGTGCCGGGTCTTCGTCGTCGGCGGGTTGTCCGGCGGTGTAGGGCTGGATCGGGTTGTCCCAGTCGTTTTCGATCCACTTGGTGTAGATGTCGAAGGTTTCGGAGCCGTCGGCCGCGGTATGCCCGATGAACGCCGGGTTCGAGACGATGTGGCGGTGGAACGGCAGCACCGTTGCCAGGCCGTCGATCTCGTACTCGGCCAGCGCCCGCCGCGCCCGCTCCAGCGCCTGCGTGCGGTTCTCGCCGGTCACGATCAGCTTGGCCAGCATGGAGTCGAACTGTCCACCGATCACACTCCCTTGCACCACACCGGAATCCATCCGCACGCCGGGGCCGGTCGGTTCCTTGTACACGGTCACCGGACCGGGGGCGGGCAGGAAGTTGCGGCCCGCGTCCTCGCCGTTGATACGGAACTCGATCGAATGCCCGCGCGGCGCGGGATCCTCGCTGATCGTGAGCCTTTCGCCGTCGGCGATGCGGAACTGCCAGCGCACCAGGTCGATTCCGGAGGTCTCCTCGGTGACCGGGTGCTCCACCTGCAGACGCGTGTTGACCTCGAGGAACGACACGGTCTCGCCCTGCACCAGGTACTCCACCGTTCCCGCGCCGTAATATCCGGCCGCGCGGCATATCCGCTTCGCGCTCGCGTGTATCTCGGCGCGGACTTCGTCGGAGAGGAACGGCGCGGGCGCCTCCTCGACCAGCTTCTGGAACCGCCGCTGCAGCGAACAGTCACGTGTACCGGCGACGATGACATTGCCGTGCTGATCGGCCAGCACCTGCGCCTCGACGTGACGCGCCCTGTCCAGGTACTGCTCCACGAAGCACTCACCGCGCCCGAACGCCGCCAACGCTTCTCGCGTAGCGGATTCGAACAGTTCGGGAATCTCCGCGATGGTGTGCGCCACCTTCATCCCGCGCCCACCACCTCCGAAGGCCGCCTTGATCGCCACCGGCACGCCGTACTGCTCGGCGAACTCGACGACCTCGTCCGCGTTCTTCACCGGATCCTTGGTGCCCGCGGCCATCGGCGCGGCAGCCCGCTCGGCAATGTGCCGCGCGGTCACCTTGTCCCCGAGGTCTCGGATCGACTGCGGCGACGGCCCGATCCACGTCAACCCCGCATCCAGCACCGCCTGCGCGAAATCGGCGTTCTCCGAAAGAAACCCGTAACCCGGATGAACGGCATCCGCCCCCGATTTCGCCGCGGCGTCGAGAATCTTGTCGAACACCAGATACGACTCCGCCGACGTCCGGCCTCCGAGCGCGAACGCCTCGTCGGCCAGTCGCACGAACGGTGCCTCGGCATCCGGCTTCGCATACACCGCGACACTCGCAATTCCGGCGTCCCGGGCGGCCCGGATCACCCGCACCGCGATCTCGCCCCGGTTCGCTACCAATACTTTTCGCACGGTCGGCCCCTCCTCGGTCGGCGGCGGTCAGGCCGCCCGGCACCAGCTGTTCGCGGTGACGAAGACGGCGCGCCGTCGCGGCCGCAACCACAGCGCGGGCGCCGGACGCACGCTCGGTTCCGCGGGCTCCGCCGTCGCCAGCAGCAGTGCCGTGACGAGCGCGGCGATCTCCACATCGTCGGGATTGCCCTTCTCGATTCGAATCCCGATTCCATTGTCGTTCATACAGTCTCTCCGTTTTCCGACGATCACAGCGGGGGATTGCCGTGTTTGCGCCACGGCAGATCGGCATGTTTCGAGCGCAGCATCGCCAGGCCGCGGATCAGCATCGGCCGGGTCTGGGCGGGGTCGATCACCTCGTCCACCAGGCCGCGCTCGGCCGCGTAATAGGGATGGATGAGCTCCGAGCGGTATTCGCGAATCCGCTCCTCCCGCAGTGCCTCCGGATCATCGGCACCCGCGAGCTCGCGTCGGCACACGACCTCCACCGCGCCCTCGGCGCCCATGACGGCGATCTCGTTGGTGGGCCATGCCAGCGCCAGGTCCGCACCGATCGACCGGGAGTCCATCACGATGTAGGCGCCGCCGAATGCCTTGCGCAGCACCACCGATACCCGCGGCACCGTCGCATTGCAGTACGCGGACAGCAGTTTGGCGCCGTGCCGGATGATGCCGCCGTGTTCCTGCCCGACACCCGGCAGGAATCCGGGCACATCGACCAGCGTCACGATCGCGATATTGAAGCAGTCGCAGGTCTGGACGAAACGCGCGGCCTTCTCGGCGGCCGCGATGTCGAGCGCGCCCGCCATCGAACTCGGCTGGCTGGCAACGATTCCCACCACGTGCCCGTCGAGCCGCGCGAGCACACAGACCACATTGGCCGCCCACTGCTCCTGCACCTCGAAGAAGACACCGTCGTCGACGATCTCCTCGATCACCGCGCGCATGTCGTAGGGCCGGTTGCCGTCGGCCGGAACTATCTCGTACAGCGCATCGCTGCGCCGGTCGGCGGGATCCGAACACGGTGCGACGGGCGGTTGTTCGTGATTGTTCGCGGGCAGCATGGACAGCAGCAGCCGCACGTCGTGCAGGCAGGTCTGCTCGTCGTCATAGGCGAAATGCGCCACCCCCGACCGCTGTGCGTGCACGTCGGCGCCGCCGAGCTGCTCCATCGTGACCCGCTCCCCGGTGACCGTCGCGACCACGTCCGGCCCGGTGAGAAACATCTGGGCGATGCCGCGCACCATGAACACGAAATCGGTCAGCGCCGGACTGTAGGCCGCGCCGCCCGCACACGGCCCGAGCATCACGCTGATCTGCGGAATCACCCCGGAGGACCGGGCATTCCGGCGAAAGATCCCGCCGAATCCGGCCAGCGCGGCCACGCCCTCCTGAATCCGGGCGCCCGCGCTGTCGTTGAGCGCGACCAGCGGAGCGCCGGTGGACGCCGCCAGATCCATGACCTTGTGGATCTTTTCGGCGTGCGCCTCGCCGAGCGCACCGCCGAGAATGCGGAAATCCTGGGCGTATACGAAGACGGTGCGGCCGAAGACCGTACCCCATCCGGTCACCACGCCGTCGGTGTGCGGCCGGCGCCCGGCCATCCCGAATCCGGACCCGAGGCCGCGCCGCAGCGACTCGACCTCGGTGAAAGATCCCTTGTCCAGCAGCATGTCGATGCGCTCGCGCGCGGTCGACTTGCCCTGGTCGTGCTGGCGCGCGGTGGCCGCGGTGGTATTGCTCTGCACCGACCGCTGCAGGTCGGTCAGCTCGGCGACGGCTGGGTACACGGCTTCTCCCTCTCAGGCTTTCAGGTAGGTATGGAAGAACTCGAACACCCGCCGCCACGCGTCGTCGGCCGCCTGCTGCTGGAACCCGAAGCCGGTGACCCGCAGCAGCGGCGTCATCGGTCCGGCGTTCCAGTGGTTGGCGAAGCCGTGCCCGACGCCGGGGTAGGTCTTCACATCGTGGGGAACATCGTTGTGGGACAACGCCTTCGACAATTTGTCTCCGGCGCCCATCAGTGACGGGTCCCGTCGGCCGTAGCTGCCGACCACGGGGCAGCTGCCGCGCAGCGCCTCGTTCATATCCTTGGGCAGATTGCCGTAGAACGGCGCCGACGCATCGAACCCGTCGGTCGCGGTGGCCAGGGCGAAGCCGCCGCCGATGCAGAAGCCGACCACGCCGATGCGGCCGGTGCAGTCGGTCTGCCCCTTCAGGAACTCCCGGGCCGCGGTGATGCGGTCGAAGGTCATGCCCTGACCGCGGTTGAAGTCGCGGAACATTCCGACCAGGCAGCGCGGCCCGCTGCCGTCGAACAGCCGGGGCGTCACGGCCAGATATCCGGCCTCGGCGATGGTGCGGGTGATATTGCGGACGTCGTCGTTGAGGCCCATGACGTCGTGCACCACGACGACGCCCGGCCAGGGGCCGGGACCGTCGGGGCGGACGAGTTCGGCCTCGACGGCGCCGGTGGGGGTGTCGATCCGGGTCTGGTTCATTGCGCTGCTCCTCGTGCGATGTCGGCTCGTGCGATGTCGGACAGTGCGGATCGGTCGACCTTGCCGTTGGGCAGGCGTGGCAGCCGCTCCACCAGTTCGATCGAGTTCAATTGTGCTGCTTCGGAATAGGTGTCGCGTAGCTCTTCGAGCAGGCCGGTGGAACCGCCCGCGGCATTGACGAAGCCGACCAGGCGCACCGCGGCGCCGTCCCGGACCCCGACCACCTCGCATTCTTCGACACCCGGATGCGACTCCAGCGCGCGCCGCACCGCCGAGGGGGAGACCACCTCGCCGTCGCGGTGGACCAGGTCCCGGATCCGATCGGTGACCGTCAGCAGGCCGTCGGCGTCGAGGCTGCCGTAATCGCCGGTCGGGAACCAGGTTCCGGGGCTGCCGTGGATCGCGGTGCCGTCGTAGTAGCCGAGCATGATCGCGGGGCCGCGGGCCCAGATCTGTCCCGGCGTTCCGGTCGGCACCGGGTCGGGTGTCGCGCTGTCCAGGGGCGCGATCCGCACCGAGATCCCGCCGACGGCGGCGCCGACCGATCCGATGCGCTCCGCCCCGGCCCGCTCGGTGCTGATCAGCGAGGTGGTCTCGGTCAGGCCGTACCCCTGCCAGCAGGGCATTCCGAGGGTGGATCGGATGCGCGCGTTCGCGCGGGCCGACAGGGCGGTGCTGCCGGAGCCGATCATGGTCAGGTGCCGGAGCTCGGTGTCGCCGAACCGCGGGTCGGCCGCCAGCTGCTCGAGCCGCACCGGCAGTGAGTACAGGTGCGTGGCGCGCAGCTGATCCGCGACGACCACGGACTCCCACACGTTCCGATGCCCCGCGAGGATCTGCCGCGTGCCCACCCGCACCGACGCGTTCATATGCATCGGGTAGTAGATGGGCCGGCTGTGCGCGAGCCCGCCGCTGTCGGCGAGACCGTGTGCGGCGGCGAGCTGTTCGGCGTTGGCGCGAATATTCGCGTGGCTGTAGCAGACCGCCTTCGCCGGACCGGTGGAGCCGCTGGTGAACATCAGCGCGGCGGCGTCGTCGGGCAGCCCGGACCCACGCTCGAAACCGGTGCGCACCAGCCAACCCGAATCGAGCCGGATCGGTTCGTGCAGTACGGGTTTGAGCCGCTCATCGCCGAGCGCCTTGGCCAGGAACTGTTCGAAACCCCGGTCGGAGACCAGCACCGCGGCGGGTGCCGACAGCTCCAGCACGTGCGCGAGCGCCGGTGCGGGAAGCAGCGGATTGATCGGCGCGACAACGTTGTCGCTGCGAATGCCGCCGTAGTAGTAGGCGGGGAAGGCCGGGTCCAGATCGGCGACGATGCCGATCACCCGGCGCGACCCCACCTTGTCCCGCAGCGCCCGTGCCACCGCGTCGGCCAGGTCGTCGAGCGCGGCGAAGGTGAGCACCGACGAATCGGTCTGCACCGCCGTTCGCTGCCCGTGGCTGCGCGCTGCCTCGGTGAGCAGCTCGTCGACGGTGCCGGGCGTAGTGTCCGGGGCCGGCTCGCCGCTGATCCAGGAACTGCCCGGATTCGGGTGACGTATCGTCCCGTTCAGCTCGATTGTGCTGTCGCTGTGCATCTTTCGTCTCCGTATCAGGCGGCGCAGTGCGGCAGGGCGCCGCCGTTGAAGGTGACCATCTCGCCGAAGACGGACACCACGTCCAGGGGTTCGCCGAGCGCACCGCCACGCAGTTCGGCGTAGGCGCGGTGCACGTTGCCGACCAGGCGTTCCGGATCGCACCACCCGGCGAACTCGGTGCCCGGATCGGCGTGCCGCGCGACATCGAGCGGATGCTGGCCCGCCCGGTACCCGACCGCGGCGATGGACCCCACCCAGTCCAGGTACCGGGTGGTCGCCTCGAGCAACTCGGGCCCGGCGATCGGACCGTGCCCCGGCACGATCACCCGCGGCCGCAGCTCCCGCATCGCCTCCACCGCGCGCCGCATCCCGTCCAGCGATCCCATCAGGAAGAACGGTGTGCCCCCGGACATCAGCAGGTCCCCGCTGAACAGCACCCGCTCCCGCGGCAGCCACACCACGGTGTCACCGCGGGTATGCGCGGGGCCGAGATGGATCAGCTCGATGGCGCGGTCCCCGTCGTGCAGGGTGAGCCGCCCGTCGAAGGTGATGTCCGGCAGCCGCACCGCCACCGCACCCCAGTCGACCTCGGGCCACAGCCCGGTCAGCGCCGTGCCGTTCTCGGCGATCTCGTCCCGGGTCAGCTGCTGCGCCACGATGCGCGTGCGTTCCGGGAAGAAGCAGTTGCCGAAGACGTGGTCGCCGTGGAAGTGCGTGTTCACCAGCTCGGTGATCGGCGCGACGTCCAGCGCGGCGACGGCGGCCAGCTGTGCCCGCGTGCGTGTCTCGGTGGCGCAGGTGTCGATCACCGTCGTGCCGTGCGGGCCCGCGATCACGCCGCAGTTGTTGACGCACCACCCCGCATGCTCCTGCAGGTAGGCGAATACGCCGGGGGCGAGCTCCACCAGGGTGGGGGCCGCGGGCAGTGCGGCCGTCGCGAGTCCGGTCACGAGTGCTCGCTCTCCAATCGCTGCTTGGCGATGCGCATCGTCGACATGCTGTTGGTGCTCAACGCATCTCGCGCCTTGTCCAGGTTCGCGCCCTGCAGTTCCGCGGTGGCGTGCTCGGGCCGCAGCCGGACGGTGTGCGAGGAGGTCAGTACGGTGTCGGCGCCGGAGGCGTCGATCGTCCAGCTGCCCAGGTGCAGATCCAGCAGCGGCGGCAGGTTCAGCTGCTTGTACTCGATCCGGCTGTGCCCGTCGGTGATTCGGATCGACATGGTGTCGTGCTCGCCGACGCTGGATCGGGTCGTCATGGTCAGCGCGTGCACGCCCGGCCCGTACTCGCGCACATCGATCGCCTTGACGTGCGGCAGCATCTCGGTCCACCGCTCGGCGTCCCAGATGAATTCGTGAACGGCCTTCGGGTCGGCGGCGATGCG
Source organism: Nocardia mexicana NBRC 108244 (assembly GCF_001613165.1). Lineage (GTDB taxonomy): Bacteria > Actinomycetota > Actinomycetes > Mycobacteriales > Mycobacteriaceae > Nocardia > Nocardia mexicana. Next base: position 53,138 of record NZ_BDBV01000017.1, on the reverse strand, counting down.
GATCGAGTCGGAGAACGTCCGCACCTCGGCGGTCTCGCTGTGCCGCTCGGCCAGCGCCTTCAGCCCCGCCAGTTCGGTGCGGCTGTTCTCGTCGGTGACCTGCTCGATCCATTCCAGCACCGAGGCCTCGTCGCCGACGGCGGAAAAGGTGTGTGCCAGATGCAGTTTCGTCTTGCCGTCGGCGACGGGCTCGATGGTCCAGGTTCCCGCCATGGCCGCGATCGGTGCGGGCGGGGCGGTCTGGCGGAAGGTGATGCGGCCCGCCGCCGGATCCAGTTCCCGCACCGAGGTCCACGACTTGACGTCGTCACCGGCCCGGGCCCAGATGCGCAGCATCTCCGAATCCGGTGCGCGGTGCAGGTATTCGACTCGCAGTGTGGGAGCGAACAGCTCCGGCCAGTACTCGGCCCGGGCCAGCAGGTCGTAGACCGTGCCGGAGTCGGCGTCGATCTCGATGGAATGTGTTGTGTCCATGGCATTGTCCTCGATCGGTAGGTGCCGGTCAGTAGTTGCCCAGGCCGCCGCAGACGTTGATCGCCTGCGCGGTGATGGCGGCGGCGGGCGGAGTGGTGAGGAATTCGACGAGCCCGGCCACCTCGTCGGGGGTGGTGTAGCGGCCCAGCGGGATCTTGGCCTCGAATTTCGTCAGCACCGCCGACTCCTCGATATCCCAGATCTTCGAGTAGTTGCTCCGGACATGCTGTGCCATAGGCGTTTCGACATAGCCCGGGCAGACGGCGTTCACCGTGATCCCGGTGCCCGCCAGCTCCAGTCCGAGCGACTTGGAGAAGCCGACCACGCCGTGCTTGGACGCCGTGTACGGCGCGCCGAGCACCACGCCCTGCTTGCCGCCGGTGGACGCGATATTGATGATCTGTCCGGCGGGCAGCGTCTGCATCCGCCCCGTGGTCAGCACGTACTTCGACATCAGGAAGACGCTGCGCAGGTTGGTGCTGATCACGGTGTCCCACAGCTCGCTCGACAGTCCGCTGGTCACCCCGCCGCCGGGGATTCCGGCATTGTTGACCAGGGTGTCGACCGGGCCGAAGCGCTCGACTCCGGCGGCGATGAACGCCTCGATCGAGGTCTCGTCGCGCACATCGCAACCGACGCCGTCGGCGGTGATGCCGAGGGTGCGCAGATCCTCGAGGGTGGAGGCGAGCCGGTCGGCGTTGCGCCCGCAGATGAACACCCGATACCCGGCGGTGCCGAGCCGGGTGGCGGTGGCGAGGCCGATGCCGCTGGTGCCACCGGAGATGAGCGCGACCCGGGCCTGTCCGTTCGTGTCAGGCGACATTTCGGCGCTCCTCGTCGATCGCCGCGACCAGCTGGGCCGGGGACTTGGCCTGCTCGAGCACATCGTCGTCGAGCGCGATGCCGTGCTCGCGCTTGAGCCGGTTGAGCACCTCCAGCAGTGCGATGGAGTCGAAACCCATGTCCTCGAACAGGGTTTCGTCACCGGCCTGGTCGAGGGTGGCCACCTCGATGGCGGCGTCGTCACCCGCCACCTGCCGCAGCACCGTCGCGAGAATTTCCCTGTGCATGGTGTCGTCCTTCATGTGATTCACCTCTTCGTGGCCGAGTTCGCTACCGCGACAGCGCTGCTCGGCCTGCGCAGCAAGGTCGCCGAATTGAAGCCGCCGCGCCCGCGGCTGAGTACCAGTGCGGCACCGAGGTCCGCGGGGACGGGGCTGGTAGGGATGTCCAGGTCCCGGGCCCGCAGCGAGCGCGGGTAGTCCCGGGTGGGCGGGATGACACCGGCCCGCAGTGCCAGGCACGCGGTGGCGATGTCCAGCGCGCCGGAACCGCAACCGACACGGCCGATTCCGGCCTTGGGCACCGTGACGGGCACGGTTCCGGCGCCGAAGACGGCGGTGATCGCCCGCACCTCCTGCTCGTCCATGTCCGCGGTGCCGAATCCGTCGGCGAAGATCACGTCGACCTCCTCGGGACCCGCTTCGGCATCCGCCAGCGCCCTGCGGATCGCCCGTTCGAGCCCCGCTCCGGGCGCGCCCCGGCCATCGAAAGTCGAGGCGAATCCGGCGATTTCGGCGTACCGGCGGTGCGGCCGCGTGCCGTCGGATGCTCGGTCGGGCTGCACGGTCAGCAGCGCGCCGCCCTCGCCGGAGACGAATCCGGAGGCGCCGGGGGAGAACGGCCGGTAGGCCGTGTCCGGGTCGGCTCCGGCGGTCATCAGCCCGGCGCTGGTGTAGGCCGACCAACCCCAGGGGCAGGCATTCGTGTCCACCGCTCCCGCCAGCACGATCCGGCAGCCGTCGACGCCGGAATCTGCTGTGGCGAAACGCAATTGCCGCCGCGCCTGTCCGATCGTCTCCATGCCGCCCGCATCGTCGGCGACCAGCGCCCGGCCGGACCCCTTCATTCCGTGCTGGATGGAGATCTGCCCGGAGTTGACCGCGTAGAACCAGGCGAAGGACTGGTAGGCGCTGACGTGGTCGGGCCCCTGCGCCCACAGCGCCTGCATCTCCTTCTGCGCGAACTCGAAGCCGCCGCCGTTGTTGGCCGTGACCACCGCCGCCGAGTATCCGGCGAGATCGTCGGGGGACAGCTGCGCGTCGTCGAGCGCTTCCTGGGCCGCGACCAGCGCGAACTGGGTGACCCGATCGGTCTGCGGCAGCAGCCGGGCGGGCAGGTGCGCCCGCGGTTCGAACTCCGTCAGCTCGCCCGCGACGCCCGTCGCGTAGCGCCCGCCGTCGAACCGGGTGATCGGCGCGACGGCATTGGCGGCCTCGAGCGTCGCCGACCAGTACGCCTCGGCGCCGAGCCCGAACGGCGAGATCACGCCCAGCCCGGTGATGACGGCGCTCATCGCGCACCCACCCGGGAGATGACCATCGCGCTCTGGAAACCGCCGAAGCCGCTGCCGACGGTCAGGGCGTGGTCCAACGCCGCCGGTCGCGCCTCGCCCGGGATGTAGTCCAGGTCGCACTCCGGATCGCGCGCGGTCCAGTTGGCGGTCGGGGGCAGCAGATCGTTGGTGAGGGCGAGCAGGCAGGCGGCGATCTCGATGGAGCCGATGGCGCCCAGCGAATGTCCGACCATCGACTTGATCGAACTGATCGGCGTGCGGTACGCGTGGTCGCCCAGGGAGCGCTTGAACGCGGCGGTCTCGTGCCTGTCGTTCTGCTTGGTGCCGGACCCGTGCGCGTTGATGTAGCCGATATCCGTCGGCGCGACGCGGGCCTGACGCAGGGCGGAGGTGATGGCGTCGGCCATCTCGGCGCCGTCCGGGCGCAGCCCGGTCATGTGGTACGCGTTGCACCGCCCGGCGAATCCGCTGATCTCGCCGTAGATCGGCACCCCGCGCCGCACCGCGGCCGAGAGTTCCTCGATCACGAACATGGCCGCGCCCTCGCCGAGCACGAATCCGTTGCGGGACAGGTCGAACGGCCGCGACGCGCGCTCCGGGCTCTCCAACCGCGGCGTGGTGGCCTTGATCGCGTCGAAGCACGCGATGGTGATCGGGGAGATCGGCGCGTCCGAGGCGCCGCACACCGCCCGCTCGATCGTGCCCTCGCGGACCAGCTCGACCGCGTGCGTGACCGAGTCCAGCCCCGAGGTGCAACCGCTGGACACCACCGAAACCGGGCCCTGCGCACCGACTTCCATCGCCAGCTCGGCGGCGATGGAGCTGGGGATGTAATAGGAGTAGTAGTTCGGAGACGCCTCGCGCTCGGCGACCTCCCACAGCCGCCCCCGGTCGCTCATCCGGACGTACTCCGATTCCAGCCCCGGCGTGGACCCCACGGCCGTGCCCACCACGACCCCCGTATCGCACGGATCGGTGCGGTCGAACTCGAGGCCGCTGTCCACCAGCGCCTCGCGCGCGGCGACCAGGGCGAACTGGCCGACCCGATCCATGCGCGAGGTCTCGGCGGGGCTCAGTCCGCACATCAGCGGGTCGAAGTCGACCTCGGCGGCGACCTGCGAGCGGAAGGGTGTCGGATCGACGAGGGTCATCCGCCGGGTCGCGGTGCGCCCGCCGGCGATGAGATTCCAAAAATTCTTCCGTCCGGGCATACCCGGTGCAACCACACCGATACCCGTGACGACGACTCTGCGGAGGTTTGACATTAGGACTCCTGAATCAACCGCGCCGGAATTCGGGCCCGGCGGTGGAAAGGTGGCAGTGCGAGCTACGCGAGGCGCATTGCGGTCCGCAACTCGACCAGATATCGCCCCTCGGCATCGAGGGTGAGAATGTCTTCACACGAAATAATTCCGGTCGGTCGGGCCGGTTGCCCCGGCGCGGACTCGACGGTGAGAACAATGGCGCGCACCAGCACCCCCGCCGCCGTCGACTCGACCGAATAATTGGACATGTAGTGGCGCTGCACCGCATTGCGTGCCGACCGTTCTGCCCGAAGTGTGCGGCTGTGGTCGACGATCTGTGCCCGCCCGAGCAAGGTGCGGAGACCGGCTATGCGGAAGACCGCCTCGGGGACGAATGTCGCGGCGTAGGCCGCGAAGTCACCGCGGTCCAGTGCCTGCACCTGGTCGGCGTAGAACTGCTCGATGTTCGCGGTGAGCGCCGCCGGCCGGACGGCGGCCGCGGTGGCGGTCATGCGCGCTCCCAGGGCTTGTCGTCGCGGGTGACGCGGCGGTACCGGATCCGCCAGCGGTCGTCGCGGCGAACCAGCAGGTCCTCGCAGAGCGTGCTGGCGTAGATCTCGGACCCGCCGCCGACCCGGGATTCGATGACCAGCACGTAGCTGGTCGCCCGGGTGAGGGTCGGGGTGCGCGGCTCGATCCGCAGCATCGAGACCAGATGCCGGTGCCGGACGCCGGACTTCGTCCGCGCCGCATGGCCCGCGGCCGCCGCCTCCTCGATCTGCCGGGCCCCGCGCAACGGATTCTCGAGCCCGCTCGCGGTAAAGACGGCCTCCGGCAGAAAGTCCGCGGACCAGTTCGTGACATCGCCCGCGTCGAGCGCCGCCATATGGTCGGCATAGAACCGGTTCCATAGGCCGTAGTCCGTCGCGCCGGGATCGATTCTTCCCGCCGTCGATGTTTTTGTTGCCATCTCGTACCGCCCCGTGGGAATTGTGTTAACATTTTCGAAACCGAAGTCGATGCGGTCCCCCTGGCTCGATCGACAATTCACACGGTATGTAGCCGGTTGTGGCGGTGGCAATGTGATTGCACTCCGGTTCGCCTGTTCGGCACTTTTGTTCGCAGTCCGGGGAATTGTGTGCTGATTCGTCGAAGTCGGTCGGCTGCGGATGCGGTCACCGACCCGCCCGCGCCGGGCAAACGGGCGGCCTCGGATTGCTCGCGCCGTGCCGACGCATAAGATGTTGTGGCACAGGGCGATCGGCGAGCGGCTCCTATGATTTTCGTGCAGATCTGTACGTAAGTGTAGAATTCCCGGAATGGCCAGGCCCGCAGTCTCGAAACCACAGCGTCGCACACAGGAGCAGCGCAGCAGTGAGATGCGCGTCCGGCTACTCGACGCGACCATCGACTGCCTGGTCGAATACGGCTACGCGGGCACCACGACGCCCCGGGTCGCCGAGCGTGCGGGCGTCACCCGCGGCGCGCAGGTACACCACTTCGGGTCGAAGACGGATCTCGTCGTGGCGGCCATCAGCCATCTCGCCCAGCGCCGCACCGACGCGGCCATGCAGGAACTCGGCCGCTTCCGCGCCGAGGGCGATCCGGTGGCGGCCGTCCTGGAGTTCCTCTGGGAGCTGCACCAGGGCCCGCTGTTCGTCGCCGCGATGGAACTGTGGGTCGCCGGGCGCGTCGACCGGGTGCTGGCCGCCGAGATGGCGAAGGTCGAGCCGTTCGTCAACAACGCCGTGCTGACCGCGGTGGCCCAGATGGTTCCGGACGAGGTCGACCGGAAGATCGCGCGCGACTTCGTCTACACCGCGATGGACGCGCTGCGCGGAATCCTGGTCTCCAACTTCATCGATCCGGATTCCGATCGGGCGCTACGGCGCTGGAAGCGGGCCGCGGCGCACCTGCGCCTCGCCGCGGAATCCACCCTGTCGGGCCTGCGCTCCACCACCTGACGTCTCGCCTTCGCTGACCCACCACCGCATCGCTGTTACCGGCGCGCCCCTCACCCCGTCTGTGCCGCGCTCCTCACCCATGCGTGGGGAGGACGCGACCTCTTGTCAAGTTACATACAGCCTTGTATGTTTGTTTCCAGGTTCGATCCGCTGGATCGGCGCATGCCGCCCATCGAGGTGGGCGGCCGGATGTGAGGAGTTCGATGGCGAACAAGGTCTACGTCGTCGGCGTCGGCATGACGAAGTTCGAGAAGCCGGGGCGGCGCAAGAACGAGGACGGCAGCGACTGGGACTACCCGGACATGGCGCGCGAGTCGGGCACGAAAGCGCTTGCGGACGCGGGGATTTCCTACGATCAGGTGCAGCACGCCTACGTCGGCTACGTGTACGGCGAATCCACCTCGGGCCAGCGGGCCGTCTACGAGCTGGGCATGACCGGCATCCCGGTCGTCAACGTCAACAACAACTGCTCGACCGGGTCCACCGCCTTATATCTTGCGGCACAGGCGATTCGGGGCGGCCTGGCCGACTGCACCCTGGCGCTGGGGTTCGAGAAGATGCAGCCCGGATCGCTCGGTTCGACCTGGGACGACCGCGAGCAGCCGATGGCCAAGCACATGATGGCGCTGGCCGAGATCTCCGAGGTGCTGTTCCCGCCCGCGCCGTGGATGTTCGGCGCGGCCGGTCGCGAGCATATGAAGGCGTACGGCACCACGGCCGAGCACTTCGCGAAGATCGGGTACAAGAACCACAAGCATTCGGTCAACAACCCGTATTCGCAGTTCCAGGACGCGTATTCGATGCAGGACATCCTGGACGCGCGGATGATCTACGACCCGCTGACCAAGCTGCAGTGCTCGCCGACCTCCGACGGCTCCGGCGCGGCGATCCTCGCCTCCGAGGCGTTCGTCGACAAGCACAACCTGGCAGCCCAGGCCGTGGAGATCGTCGGGCAGGCCATGACCACCGACTTCGCCTCCACCTTCGACGGCACGGCGAAGGGCATCATCGGCTACGACATGAATGTCCAAGCGGCACGGCAGGTTTACGACCAGGCCGGTCTGGGCGCCGAGGATTTCCAGGTCATCGAGCTGCACGACTGCTTCTCGGCCAACGAACTGCTGCTGTACGAGGCGCTGGGCCTGTGCGGCGAGGGCGAGGCCGGAAAGCTGCTCGACGCCGACCAGACCACCTACGGCGGCAAGTGGGTCGTCAACCCCTCCGGCGGCCTGATCTCCAAGGGACATCCCTTGGGCGCCACGGGTTTGGCGCAGTGCAGCGAACTGACATGGCAGCTGCGCGGCACGGCCGACAAGCGCCAGGTCCCGAATGTGACTGCGGCACTGCAGCACAACATCGGGCTGGGCGGTGCGGCGATCGTGACGGCGTACCAGCGGGCCGATCGCTGACCCCGGCCAAAGCATGCCGGGGATGAAGGTGCGCTCCGCGACTTGCCGGGGATGAAGGTGCGCTCCGCGACTTGCCGGGATGGCGGTAGAAGCCGCCTGGTGCTCAATGACGAGAGGAAACATCATGGGACACATCGAATACACCAAGAAGCTGTCTGCCGCGCCTGATGCCCTGTGGGCGGTTGTGGGCAATCCCAACACCTGGGGTGACTGGTTCTCCATTCACGAGCGGTGGATGGAGGAGCCGCCGGCCACCCTCGAGGTGGGTAACAAGCTGGTCGCCAAGGTCGTCATGCTCGGCATGGCCAACAAGTTCGAGTGGAGCGTGGCCGCCGTCGACGCGCCCAGCAAGCTGACGCTGACCGCGACCGGAATGGCCGGTGTCAAGGTGGAATTCACGTTCACCATCACCGCGGCGGACGAAGGCAGCGAGCTGGCGGTGAACGGCGACTTCGAGGGTGCGCTCATCAAGGGCGCGCTGGGCAAGGCCGTGGAGAAGGACGGCATGAAGCAGCTCGAGAAGTCCCTCGAGCAGCTCGAGGCGCTGGCGGCCAAGTGAGTACGGGCACCGAGGGCCGGGTCGTCGAATTCGACGACTCCGGCCTGAACACCTGGTGTGACGACGAGCGTTTCGAGGTCCTGCGCGGGCGGATCGCCGAATACGCCGCCGCCACCAACGATCCCATCGCGGCCCACCGCGACGGCGACGTGGCCCCGCCGATCTTCGCGATCGTGCCGGTGTTCGACGCCATGATGGTGCCGGTCATCGACGTGGCGCCGATGGATATCTTCGGCCGGGTGGTGCACGGCGAACAGGACTTCCACTTCCATCGCCCGATCCGGCCCGGCGAGACGCTGGTGTCGCGAGCCCGGGCGATCGGCTATGCGGGCCGGTCCAACGGCAGCACGATCGCCATTCACATCGAAAGCCGCGACGAGGCAGGCGAACTCGTCAACGAGCAGTACCTGACGGCGTTCTTCCGGAACATCGATGCGGGCAAGACGGTCGGGGAGCAGGCGCCCGAGCACAAGTTCGACGAGAGCCTGCGGTCGCAGGATCCGGTCGCCACGGTGCCGCAGCACGTCGACGACGACCAGACCTACCGCTACGCACCGGCTTCCGGCGACCCGGTGCCGCTGCACCTGGACGAGGAGGTCGCCAAGGAGGCCGGGCTGCCCGGCATCATCGCGCACGGCCTGTGCACGATGGCCTTCGCCTCCTGGGCGGTGCTGACCGAGGTCGGCGGCTCGGATGCGAACCGGCTGAAACGATTCGCGGTGCGCTTCGCGAAAATGGTCTTCCCCGGCGACGATCTGGAGACCCGGATCTGGAAGGTGAAGTCGGGCAACGGGATAACTACATACGCATTCGAGACGGTGCGGGGAGACGACGTCGTGCTGAGTGACGGCCTTGCCGAAATCGCGGACTGACCTCCGGTAGCGACGGACGAACGAAGGAGACAACACATATGGGCGCACTGGAAGGCAAGGTCGCCGTCATCACCGGCGCCGGGCGCGGCATCGGGCGCGAGCACGCGCTGCTGTTCGCGGCCGAGGGCGCGGCGGTGGTCGTCAACGATCTCGGTGGCGACAACGCCGGTGAGGGCGCCGACGTCGGCCCGGCGCAGGAGGTGGTGAACGAGATCACCGCCGCGGGCGGGAAGGCCGCGGCCAACACCGCGAACATCGCTACCTGGGACGGCGCGAAAGACCTTGTCGATCAGGCCGTTTCGGAGTTCGGCAAGCTCGACATCGTGATCAACAACGCGGGTATTCTCCGGGACGGATTCATCGCCGGGCTCGAGGAGTCCCAGTGGGACGCGGTCATCGCCGTGCACCTGAAGGGGCACTTCAACCTGCTGCGGCATGCGGCCGCGTACTGGAAGGACCAGTCCAAGGCCGGTAACCAGCCCAACGCCGCGGTCGTGAACACCGCCTCCGCCTCGGGCGTCACCGTGCCGAATGCAGGCCAGGCGAACTACGGTGCGGCGAAGGCGGGTATCGCCGCGCTGACCCTGGTCGCCGCCGACGAACTGGAGCGTTACGGGGTGCGGGTCAACGCGATCGCGCCGATGGCGCGCACCCGGCTGACCCTCGCCACCCCGGGCATGGGCGCGATCTTCGCCGCCGAGGTGCCCGAGGGCGAGTTCGACGCCTTCAGCCCGGCCAATATCTCCCCGCTGGTGGCCTATCTGGCCAGCGACAAGTGCCCGATCACCGGCAAGGTGTTCGCGGTGCAGGGCGAGGCCATCTCCGAGCTGGCCGGCTGGCACGATGTCAAGACCATCGAGACCGAGGGTCCCTGGCTGATCGACGATATCGCCGCTCGCCTGCCGTAGCCCGAAACCTATTGGAGAACAACGATGTTCGAATGGTCCGAGACCGATGAACTGATCCGCGACGCGGTGCGGGGCTTCATCGCCAAGGAGGTCCGCCCGCATCTCGACGCCCTGGAGAGCGGTGAGATGCCGCCCTATCCGATTCTCCGGAAACTGTTCGCGGAGTTCGGGATCGACGCGATGGGCGCCGAGGCGATCGACAAGCTGCTGGCCAAGCAGCGCGCCAAGGCCGAGGGGGAGGAATCCGGCGAGAAGAAGGCCAAATCCTCCGGCGGCGGCCCCTTCGGCGGGCAGGAATCGCTGATGGCGGTGCTGATCGGCGAGCTCTCCGGGGTCTGCATGGGTCTGGTCAGCTCGATGGGCGTGTCCATCGGTCTCGGAGCCACCACCATCATGTCGCGCGGCACGCTCGCGCAGCAGGAGCGGTGGCTGAAGGACATCGTGACCATGAAAAAGGTTGCGGCGTGGGCGATCACCGAGCCGGACTCCGGTTCGGACGCGTTCGGCGGCATGAAGACCTACGTCCGGCGCGACGGCGAGGACTATATCCTCAACGGGCAGAAGACGTTCATCACCAACGGCCCCTACGCCGACACGGTGATCGTCTACGCCAAGCTCGATGAGCGCGACGCGAGCGTGGACAAGCGCGACCGCAAGGTGCTGACGTTCGTGCTCGACAAGGGCATGGAGGGCTTCACCCAGGGCAAACCGTTCCAGAAGATGGGCCTGCACGCCTCGCCGACCGGCGAACTCTTCTTCGACAACGTCCGGCTGGGCCGGGATCGGCTGCTGGGCGAGACCGAGGAGCACAAGGGCGGCGACGGACGGGAAAGCGCCCGTTCGAGTTTCACCGCCGAACGCATCGGCGTCGGCTTCATGGCGCTGGGCATCATCAACGAATGCCACCGGCTCTGCATCGATTACGCCAAGAGCCGCAAGCTCTGGGGCCAGGAGATCGGCCGCTTCCAGCTGGTGCAGCTCAAGCTCGCCAAGATGGAGGTGGCGCGAATCAACGTGCAGAACATGGTGTTCAACTCCATCGAGCGGGCCCGCGCCGGTAAGCCGCCGACGCTGGCGGAGGCATCGGCCATCAAGCTGTACTGCTCGGAGGCCGCCACCGACGTCGCCATGGAGGCGATCCAGCTGTTCGGCGGCAACGGCTACATGACCGAGTACCGCGTGGAACAGCTCGCCCGCGACGCCAAGTCGCTGATGATCTACGCGGGCAGCAACGAAATCCAGGTCACGCACATCGCCAAGGGCCTGCTGGGCTGACCCGCACCTCCGCGCACGATCACGTCGGCGAGTCGGTCGGCGGATCGGCGCCGAGGGGTGTGACCGATCCGCCGACCTCCCTCACACCGCACGCAGATGCGTGCGGCTGGCATAGATGTGCTCGGCGATGAGCGTCGCGATCCGATCGGGCGCCTCCAGCATCGGGACGTGACCGACGCCGTGCACCATGATGCGGTCGGCGGAGTCGGGCAGCTCCCGCAGAAAACGCCTGGCGAACGAGCGAGTCGGGATCACCCGGTCGAATTCGGACATCAGCAGGCGGACCGGGGTCGGCAGCGTCGACAGGTCCTCCAGGTCGGGCATGCGCAGCCCACCGGCCAGCAGCGGCAGCATCGCGGGACAGTTCAGGGCCGAGGTGATCGCCGCCTCGATACCGCGCCGGGTCGCCGCCGCGGTGTTCTTGCTCAACAGCATCGAGACCAATTGCCTTGCGGGAGCGCTCAATCGGATCAACGGCGGCAGCCGCTTGCCGATCTCGACCACCGGCACCAGCGACAGGAACTTCAGCCCCACCCGAAACTGCAGCAGCGACGGCGTATTCCAGCCGCCGGCCGGTGCGATAGCGGTCAGGGTGCGCGCCCGGCCGCGGCGGGCGAGCTCGAAACCCACCCAGGCGCCGAGCGAATTGCCCGCGATATGACATGTGCGCCAACCCAATTCGTCGAGCTGGGCCTCGACGCGGTCGGCCAGGACATCGATGTCGAGGTACCAGCCGTGCAATGCGGGCCCGCCCCAGTGCCCGGTGAACGCCGGAGCGTACACCTCGCACGTGCTGGACAGCCGGAACGCCACCTGTTCCCAGCAGTGTGGCGAGAGCATGAATCCGTGCAGCAGCAACAGCGGATCCCCGGATCCTGTGTGCAGGGCTTGCATCGGCATGAGCGGGACAGTGGAGTGCGCGGTGCCGGACGTCATCGTCGTCACCCCTTCCTGGACCTCGATGTCCGCAGGGAGTGTGATGCCCTGAATTGTACGGTCCGCAGCGCTACCGCAGGGCCGACAAATGGGCGTTGCGTCGCCCGACAGCGGCATCCCACACAGCCGGCCGATTCCGCCGAGCACCACGCGCGGACAGTTCAGGTTGTCGATGAACGATTCGACCCGTTCGGGCTAGGCACGGCACAGCAACCGCCCCCGCGCCGCGGTGCCGGGATATCGTGAGGTGTGCACTCAGACGAACTGTTCTCCGCGGCCCAGTCGGACAATTACTCCTCCTATTGCACGATCTCGACGATCAACGTGAACGGCGTGCGCGCCGCGACCGGGAAGACGGGCAAGGGGATGCTCGAGTGGCTGGCGGTCACCGAGGCGGACATCATCTGCCTGCAGGAGACCCGGGCAACCGACGAGCAGACCCGGAAGGCGCTGGCGCCGGCGCTCGAATCCGGATGGCATCTGGCGCACGCCGAGCCGGGGACGAAGGGCCGCGCGGGGGTAGGGATCCTGTCCCGGCGCGAGCCGCGCGCGGTGCGCATCGGGTTCGGTAGCGCGGAGTTCGACGGGGTCGGCCGCTATATCGAGGCCGAGTTCGACGAGCTGAGCGTCGCGAGCGTGTACGTGCACACGGGCGAGGCCGACACGCCGATGCAGGACGAGAAGTATCGCTTCCTGGGCGAACTGGGCGCGCATCTGAAGTCGCAGACCCGCGACTTCGTGATCAGCGGCGACTGGAATATCGGGCACACCGAGCTGGACATCAAGAACTGGAAGGGCAACGTGAAGAACTCCGGCTTCCTGCCGGGGGAGCGCGCCTGGATCGACGAGATACTCGCCGCCGGTTATGTCGACGTGGTGCGCACGCTGCATCCGGGGGTTCCCGGCCCGTACAGCTGGTGGTCCTACCGCGGCCGCGCCTTCGACAACGATGCCGGGTGGCGCATCGACTATCAGCTGGCCCGCGGTGAGGTGGCGGCGCGCGCCAAACAGGCCGTGGTGGAACGCGCACCGGAGTACGCGCTGCGCTGGTCGGATCACGCCCCGGTGACGGTTCAGTACCGATGAACCTGTCCGACAAGCGGATTCGCACCTTGCTGGTGCTGGCCGGACTGGTGCTGGCGGTGGTGGTCGCGGGTGTGCTCGCGCTGCGCGGCGGTACGGATTCCGGCTCCGGGGTCTCGAAGTCGGGCACCGCGAGCGCCACGGCCAAGGCAACTACCAAGGCGGGCAATGCTTCTGCCGCGCCCGTGACCAGCCGCGCGCCGGGCGTCCCCGACCGTGCCTACCAGACACTGCAGGAGATCGATGCCGGTCGCTGGCCGGATTCGGCGGGTGCGCCCGGCACCAAGGGCGGCGACCAGTGGATGAATCGCGATGGAACACTGTCGAAAACGGACTCCTACGGGAAATCGATCACCTATAAGGAATGGGACGTGAACCCGAAGAAGCGCGGCCAGACCCGCGATGCCGAACGCATAGTCACCGGCAGCGACGGCTCGGCCTACTACACCGGTGACCACTACAAGACGTTCACGAGGATGCGGTGAGGGCGCCGATGAGCACGCCGATGACGTTGTCGCAGTTCCTGTCCGGTGCGGAAGCCGCCCCGGCGGCAGGGGAGACCCGCCCCGTGCCAGGCCCGGCGCTGGGGTCGTTGGCGGTCGGGGACGGTGAATTCAGCAGTGTCCGTTACCAAGCACCCGCCGACTACGTCGTCCGCGAACTGCGGGGGTCCAAGATGCGCACCACCGCAGGTGTTTTCGACGAGTTCGCCGCGGCTTTCCAATTCCCGTACTACTTCGGTGAGAACAAGGACGCCTTCGACGAATGCCTCCGCGACCTCTCCGATTTCGTCGGTGAAGCCCCGGGATACGTTGCCGTGATCCGAGATTCGGACCAGCTGCTGGCAGATCAGCCCAATCAGCTGGAATGGTTCACCGAGGCCATGCGCGATGCCGCCGTCACCTGGTCCTCCTACGGCACCACCTATCGGGTAGTCCTCCAGGGCAAACCACCCCTGGACGCCGCCCCCCTCACCCTGTAATCCCCGCACCCCTTGTTGGTTCCAGCACTCCTTTCAGTGCCCTGCAGGGCGTGCGTGAGCATGCAAGGCGTGCGGGAAGCCGGGGCGGCTCAGCGGAGGCGGTGGGCGAGGTCTTCGGCGAGGAGGACGAAGACGTCGGTGGTGTGGTCGATGAGCTCGGCGCGGGACATCGGTAGGTCGCCCTGGAGCCAGCTGGTCAAGGTCTGGACCAGGCCGCCGACCAGGTAGGTGGCACGGAAGCCGATCGCGGGGTCGGGATCGGGGGCGGTGAGTCCGTAGAAGTCGATGCCTTGGGTGGCAACGAGATTCGCGAACGAGCGGATGGTCTCGAGGGTGCGCGAGCGGAGCTCCGGGGTGGCGGCGCTGACGATCGCCGCCACCCGGGCCTTGCGCGGGTCGTCGGTGAGCACGTGGATCCCGGCGGCGATCGCCGCGTGCGCCATGCCGCGGGTGTCGTCGGGCGCGGTCTGCAGCGCCACCACGATCGCCCCGGCCAATTCCTCGGCGATCCCGTCGAACAGCGCGATGAGCACGGCATCACGGCTGTCGAACTGCTCGTAGTAGTAACGCTCATTGAGCCCCGCCTGGGCGCACAACCCGGCCACCGTGAGCTTCTCCAGCCCCTGGGTACCGATGATCTCCAGCGCGGCCTCGAGCAGCGCGGCCCGCCGCTGAGCACGGCGCTCCTCCGCCGAAACCCCGCCGTACGTCCGCTGCGCCGCCACGCCCCCGATTGTGTCACGGCGGATGGCCGACAATTCTGGTGCCATCTCTTGCCAGATTGGTAATTCTGGTGGATTCTATTGCCAGATCTTCTGGACGAGGAGGCGACGATGCCCGATCCCGGTTACTTCTCCGACGACTCGATGATTCGGCGGGTCATGCGCAAGCGGGCGGTGGGGCTCACGTATGGGCAGCGCGCGCTGGTGGTCGGTGCGGTCCATCCGCTGCTCTATGTCGGCACCGCCGAGAACACCGAGCACCGGACCACGCCCTACACCCGGCTCGCGCTGACCGGCCGTCTGTTCGAGGCGGTGTTCCTGGGCAGCCGGGAGGAGGCCGACCGGGCGCTGGCGTTCACGCGCAAAAAGCATGTGCGAGTGGAGGGTTCGCTTCCCGAGGATGCCGGTAAGCACTATCCCGCAGGCAGCGGGTACTCCGCCGCGAACCCCCATCTGATGTTCATGACGATGGCCTTCACCTTCGATTCCGCCGAGGTGATGTACGACCTGCTGGTCCGCAAGCTGACCGCCGCCGAGCGCGAGGACCTCTATCAGGACTACGTGCGCTGGGGCGAACTGTTCGGCATGCCGCGCGACGCCGCCCCCGCGAGCTACCCCGCCTTCCGCCGCTACTTCGACGACTACCTGGCCTCCGACGAACTCCACCTCACCGACGAGGCCCGCCTGGTCGGCGCCTACCTGGCGGGCAAACAGGTCCCCTATCCCATGCCGATGCCCCTGCACCAGGTCACCTCGAGCGTCTTCCTCCTGATCCAGGGCAGCCTGCCACCCCGCATCCGCGACATGTACGGAATCAACTGGGGCACAAGGGAAGAACTGGCCCACCGCGCCCTCGCCCAGGGCGTCCGCACGGCACACTTCACCTTCCCCCTCGCCCCGCGTCCGCTACGCAAAACCCTCGCGGGCCCCAGCGCCCCCGTCTACCGCATGCTCACCAAACGCGAACACGCCCTGGTGAAATCCGGCCGCCCCAGCATGCCCGGCATAAACCCCCTCAACCACGCCCAACGCCACGCGGGGTAGCGCGCCCGGAGTGCACGTTCGTCGCCACGTCGGGGAGCGTGCCGCTACTCCGCAATTCCGGCATGCTCCTGGCCGGAATCCCTACGTGCGGTGCGGATCCCGGCCAAAAGCGTGCCGGGAATAGAAGACTGAGCGTGCCGGGAATAGAAGACAGAGCGTGCCGGGAATAGGAAAGGGCGGGACGCGCCTGTCTCCCTCCGCCTCTGAGCGCTGTCGCCCGGCTTGACGAATTCACGCACCCCCGCGCATTCACGCACCCCGTGCAAGCGTTGTAGCGGGTGAACGCGGGGTGCGTGAGCGGGTGGTGCCCGTGTCGCCCAGCTGGCGGGATTGACGCACCCCGTGCGCTTTCTCGCACCCCGTGCAAGCGTTGTAGTGGGTGCGGGAACGGATGCGGGGTGCGTGAACGGAGGTCGGTAGGCTTGCGGCGTTCAGCCAGACCCGCGACATGGGGGCGAGTTGGTGACCGAGATATCCGAGTTGCAGCGCCGGGTTCAGGGTGTGGTCGAGGAACTCGTCGATAGTGGAGCCGAGGCCGGTGTGCAGGTGGCCGTGTACCGGCACGGCGCTCTCGTTGTCGATGCTGTTGCGGGCGTCGCCGATAGCGCGACCGGGCGACGGGTGACGCCGGAGACCCCGTTCTTCAGCTTCTCCAGCAGTAAGGCCATGACCGCGCTGATCGCTCACCTGCTCGTCCGGACCGGCGCCGTCGCGTACGACACGCGCGTGGTCGAGGTGTGGCCGGAGTTCGGCGCCCACGGTAAGGAGTCCGTGACCGTTCGCCATGTGCTCACGCACTCGACCGGAGTTCCGGCGATGCCTCGAGATATCGGACCGGCCGACCTGACCGACTGGTCGCGGGTCTGCGCCGCGATCGCCGACGCCGAACCGCGCTGGCGTCCCGGGGCCCGGACCGGGTACCACTCCTTCACCTTCGGCTTCCTCGTCGGCGAAATAGCGCGGCGAGCCACTGGCAGACCGATGCGGCAACTTCTGCACGAGTGGGTCGCCGCGCCGCTGGGCCTCGACGGCGACCTGTATTTCGGTGTGCCCCATACGGATCTGTCCCGGCTGGCACGGCTCGAAGACGCCGCACCGCACCCGGTCACACCACCCGGCGCCGACACCGTGCTCGCGCCCTGGGAGATGCAGCCGACCGCGGCGATGGGCAACAGTCCCGACATCCTCCAAGCGGACATCCCATCGGTCGGCACCTTCACCGCGCGGGGAATGGCCGCCGCGAACGCCGCGTTCCTCGACGGTCGGCTCATAGACGCACACCAGCTGGAGGAGGCCACGGCGGTGGCCTTCGAGGGCATCGACCAGGTCTTCGGCAATCACGCGCGGCTGGCCCTGGGCTATCCGCTCGGCCGTCTCGGCACTCGACCGGAGGAGACACCCACCTCCTTCGGCTGGGTCGGTGGCGGCGGCAGCTATGTCTACGCCGATATCGCCACGGGCATCTCCTTCGCCATGACCAAGACCCGCCTCACCCCCGATTTCACTACCGCACAACGACTCTCGGACCTGACCGCGGCCGCGACGGGCGGCGGGATCAGTCGCCGCTGACGCCCGGCATCCCGTTCTCTACCCGCCCCGTGATCCGGCGGCGAAAGTCGGGGTCGCGGAGCGCCGTGACTTCCACGTCGTACCAACCGTTTCGGGTGGGCCAGTCGAGGGTCAAGCTTCCCCCGCCGACCAAGTCGATGCGTTGGCGGGTGCCGTCGTAGCGCAGTGGAGCCACCAGCAGAGCCACTCGGCGCTCGGCGTGGTTGGTGAGTGTCAGCTTCACATCGGAACCAGATGGCGCCGTGGCGATTTCGATGCATGAGGCGGCGCCGCGGGCCGTTCCGCGCAGCTCGAACCAGAACCGATTCGGCCCCTGGATCGACAGGTCGTAGACGCCGTCCACGGCGAACTTCTCGGTCTGCTCGTCGGAGACGTCGAGGTGCTGCGGGGTCGTAGCCTCGCCGCCGAACGGGTAGATGGCGAAATGTGCCGGTGCCGCACCGGTATTGGTCAGTGTGACCTCCAGCGTCGACTTGGACAGCGCGGCGGAGACCGCCGGTTGGTACGGGAGCGGTCGTGCGGGGCGCGAGCCGGGCTCCTGTTCCGGCAGCACCTGCAACCTCGGCGGCGAGGGTTTCCATCTATCGACGGGCTGCGAAACCGCCTCGGGTTCAGCAAGTTTCGGCGGCACGCCCGCGTCCGTGAAATCGAATACCGAACTAAGATCCCCGCACACGGTCCGACGCCACTCGCTGATATTCGGCTCGCGCACCCCCGTCCACCGCTCCAGAAACCGCAGTACCGACGTGTGGTCGAACACTTCGGAATCGACGAAACCCCCGATGGTCCATGGCGATACCACCGTCATCGGGACCCGCGGCCCCAGCCCGATCGCCTTGCCGTCGTACCAGTCCGCACCCTCGCCCGGCTCCGGCGGCACCGGCGACGCCACGTGGTCGAAGTACCCGTCGTTCTCGTCGAAGTTGATGAGAACGACTGTCTTGGACCAGGTTTCGGGATCGGAGGCGACGATATCCAGCAGCTGGTAGATCAGCCCGGCGCTCCCCAGCGGCGTCGACCCGGACGGATGCTCACTGTACTTTTCCGGAGGCACCAGCCAGCTGACCTTCGGCAGCCGCCGTGCCTCGAGATCCGCGGCGACCCGCTGCAGCAACGTATCCGGTTCACTGCGATACATCGCCCGGTCGAACAGGCTCAGCTCGTCCGGACTCAGCTTCGCCCGCGCGGCATGCAACTGCCCCAGCAGCCGCTGCTGCTCCTCGGGCGGCTTCTCCCGCAGCGCCTCGTAGAACTTCTCCGTCGTCGGAAAGCCGCCCTCGACCTCGGCCAGCAGCTTGGCCCCGATGCGCTTGAACGGCACGAAGTACTCGACCGGATTGTCGGTGAAGTTGTCCCACTCCTGGTAGATCTGCCACGAGATGCCCGCGGCCTCCAGCCGTTCCGGATAGGTGGTCCAGTCGTAGCCGGGATGGTCCGCGTCGTAGGCGTCGTTGTCCACCGCGCGCCGCTCGGTGCCGGGCTCGTAGCCGGTGGTGCCGGTGAAGAAGTAGTTGCGATTCGGATTGGTCCCGCCGAACAGCGAGCAGTGGTAGGCGTCGCACAGCGTGAAGGTGTCGGCCAGCTCGTACTGCAGCGGCAGATCCCGGCGCTCGTAGTAGGTCATGGTCGCCGCGGTCTTCGCCGGAATCCAGCCGTCCCACCACCCCTGCGCCCACGCCGCGGTGCTGCCGTTCCACTCGTGGTTCAGGCTGTCGAGGTACTGGATATCGCTGTCGGGCCGCCCCGCCTGGCCCGCTGCCTGCCGCAGCGAGAACGGCAGGGCCGCTCCGGAACCGTCCGCCGGGAGGTCGCGCAGGCCCTCGTCCGTCAGGTTCGCGACGCCCTCGCCCGCTGATCGGGGCCGGTTCGGTGCGGGGGAGATCGGTTGCTGAAAGACCGAGGCGCCGTTGCGCAGTCGCAGCGGCACGGTGTCGGAGAATCCGCGCACGCCCCGCAGGCTCCCGAAGTAGTGATCGAACGAGCGGTTCTCCTGCATCAGCAGGATCACGTGCTCGATGGCGCCCAGCCCGCCCGGCGGCACGGGCGCCGCCATGGCGCGATGCAGCGAGGGCGGCAGCAGCGACATGGTGGCCGAGCCGGCGGCCAGCGTGATCGCCGAGCCGAGCAGATGTCGCCGGGAGAGGCTGGGCATGCGCGGCAGTGCACCAGCGACACGCGGACGCTGGGTAATCGCGGCACGATCGGGAAATGAACTCGACATTGCTGTTTCTGGACGTGTGACCATGATTTTAGCTATTTGCTGAACCTTAGCGGACCGTGGTCAGGTGGTGCCGACGGTCCGCCATCCCCGGCATGCGAAGATCTGAGCATGTCGAGTCCTGCCACGTCCGGTGAACGCAAGCAGCGGGTCCTGTCCGGGATCCAGCCGACCAGCGATTCCTTCCACCTCGGCAACTACCTTGGCGCACTGCAGTATTGGGTGCGGCTGCAGGACGACTACGACGCCCTCTACTTCATCCCCGACATGCACGCGATCACCGTTCCGCAGGATCCGAAGCAACTGCGCAACCGTACCAAGCGGGCGGCCGCGCAGCTGCTGGCGCTGGGCATCGACCCCAAGCGCTCGACGCTGTTCGTGCAGAGCCAGGTGCCCGAGCACGCCGAGCTGACCTGGGTGCTCAACTGCATCACGGGCTTCGGCGAGGCCAGCCGGATGACCCAGTTCAAGGACAAGTCGGCGAAGCAGGGCGCCGACAACGCGACCGTCGGTCTGTTCACCTACCCGGTCCTGATGGCCGCCGACATCCTGCTGTACCGGCCGCATCAGGTCCCGGTCGGCGAGGACCAGCGCCAGCACCTGGAGCTGACCCGGAACCTGGCGCAGCGGTTCAACACCCGCTACAAGAAGACCTTCGTGGTCCCGGAGGCGCACATCGTCACCGGCACCGCGAAGATCTACGACCTGCAGGATCCGACCTCCAAGATGAGCAAGTCGGCCGCCACCGACGCCGGTCTGCTGAACCTGCTCGACGATCCGAAGGTCTCGGCGAAGAAGATCCGGTCCGCGGTCACCGACACCGAGCGCGAGATCCGCTACGACCCCGAAAAGAAGCCGGGTGTGAGCAATCTCCTGGTAATCCTCTCGTCGCTCACGGATACGCCGGTCGTCACCCTCGAGCAGGACTATGCGGGGAAGGGTTACGGCGACCTCAAGGGCGATGTGGCCGACGCACTGGTCGAATTTGTCACGCCATTGCAGGCGAAGGTGCAAGAGTATCTGGACGACCAAGGCGAACTCGACCGCATTCTCGGCGCCGGAGCCGAACGCGCTCGGGAAATCGCTGGCAACACCCTCGCGCAGGTGTACGAGCGGGTGGGCTTCCTGGCTCGCTGACCGTCCACCTCGCGGGGCCGGGTTCCGGGAGGACGGTTGTTCGGCAAGGTCAAGACGCGCATCGAACGTGAGGTCCAGGCGCGGCCGTGGCTGGACCATGCCATCCGCGCCGGCGGTCGATATCAGCGTCAGCGCGGCGACTACTTCGCCGCCGGGATCACGTATTTCACTGTGCTGTCGCTGTTTCCGCTGCTGATGGTGGGTTTCGCGGTGGCCGGATTCGTGCTGTCGCGCAACCCGGATCTGCTGCGCGAAGTGCAGGAGAAGATCGTCGAGAACATCCCGGGCTCCTTCGGCGGCCAGCTGACCGATCTGATCGATCAGGCGATCAACTCGCGCACCAGCGTCGGCGTGATCGGCCTGGTCGGCGCCCTGTACGCCGGGCTCGGCTGGATGGCCAATCTGCGGGCGGCGCTCACCGAACAGTGGGAACAGAAAGCGCCGGAAGGGAATTGGGTCGGCACCAAGGTGTCGGACCTGCTCGCGCTGCTGGGCCTGGGTCTGGCGATGGTGGCGTCGCTGGGCCTGTCGGCGCTGGCGGGCAGCGGCCTGGGCAAGGATCTGCTGGCCCTGATCAACCTCGAAAACGCCCCCGGCGTGGGCGTTCTGCTCACGATAGTGTCGCTGGTGCTCGCGATCCTGGCCACGTGGGCGGTCTTCGCGTGGATCATCGCCCGCCTGCCCCGGCAGCCGGTGACGCTGCTGAGCGCGGCGAAGGCGGCCTTGCTCGCCGCGCTGGCCTTCGAGATCTGGAAGCAGATCGCCAGCCTCTATCTGAAGTCCGTGCTGACCAGCCCGGCGGGCGTAGCCTTCGGCCCCATCGTCGGTCTGATGGTCTTCGCCTACATCACCGCCCGCATCATCCTCTTCGCCACCGCCTGGGCGGCGACCGCCAGCGAGAACGAACCCGAGCCCGAAATCCCCGCTCCCGCACCGGCTGTCATCGCCCCGCGGATGGCGGCGGGGATGACGGCCCGGACGGGTGCGGCGCTGTTCGGGGTGGGGGCCGTGCTGGGGGCGCTGGTGCGGATACGCCGAAAGGGTTGAGCCGCGGGCAGGATGCGGGCCAGGGTGCGTTCGATATCCGCGAGCGAGAACCGGCGCACACCGAAGGCTGTTGTCCGTGTCAGTCCGGCTGTGTCGGATCCTGTCGTGCCATTCGGGCCAGTTCGCGGCGGATGGTTTGCTGGGAGCAGGGTTCTATGTGGAAGTCGTTGTGTTGTTGGCGGTGGACGTAGCGGCCGTCGCCTTCCACGTCGAACCAGCTGAGGTATTGGGGTGGGAGCGGGCGGGGGGTTTGGAGGCCGCGGAGGACCTCTATGTGGCCGGAGCCTATGCGGGGGGAGCGGAGTAGGCGGCGCATGCGGTCGGTGGTGGATTCCTTTGTGCCCGTCCAGGATTCGAGGCTGGTTCGGATCTTGTCGAAGCTCTCCACCATGGCGGGTTGGCGGCCCGGGGGGACGTCGCCGAGGACGGCCGCGAACACCTTGGGCACGATCGCCGGGGTGCCGACCTCGACCACGACATTGCCGCCGAAGTCGTCGGTGAGGCCCGGGCGCTGGACCATGGTGACGCCGACCGTGGTGTCGATCGCGCCGTAGGCGCGCACCGGGCGCCGCCGCTTGCCCACGATGACCAGCGACACAGCCGGATTCGCGGCCACCTGCAGCACCGCGGACAGGTCGGGGTCGCCCCGGAGGGGCAGCCGCTCGCGGAGGTCCTGGGCGAGTCTCGAGAAGTCGCTCTGCCAGCGTACGGACGAGATCAACTTCAGCGGGAACGGGTACCGGTCCTTACCGGTCTCGTTCCACAGGTGCATGAACTCGTCCGGGGTGAACTCCCACTTCACCCCCGGCGGCCCTCACCGTTGTCCGGATGGGACTGTGCCGCAGGGATATCCGCCCCGATCGCCTGCGGGACGGTACGATCGCGGATCCCCAGCAGCTCCTCCTCGCGATCCGTGACGAGGTAGTCCGGGGTCTTACGCTCGGACTCGTCCTCGTTCTTCTTCGCGCCCGCTCCGGCTCCCATGGGCATGCCACCCATGCCCGGGGTGCCCGCCTTGCCCATGCCCTGGGCGGAAGTCGCTGCGGCAGCAGGATTTCCGGTGCCGGGAACGCCGGTAGTGCTGCGCCCGGGGCCGCCTTTGTCGGTGCCACCTGCTCCGCCCGCACCACCGCCGGACCCACCGGAGCCGCCACGGCCACTGCCGCCACCGCCGAAACCTCCGCCACCGAGGCCCGCGGCTGTGGTCGACGGATTGGCGCTGGCCGGTGTGGTGCTGGTTCCCTGTTGGCCCTGGGAGTTGGCCTGATTACCTTGACTACCAGCAGAATTCGTGGAGTCTCCAGCAGAAGTTGTACTCGCCGCATCGGTCTCGTTCGGCTGCTGCTCACCGGCGGCCGGTTGCTCCCCGGAACCGCCTGTGCCGCTACCGGTTCCGCCCGTACCACCGGTTCCACCATCGCCGTTGCCGCCGGTACCGGGAATCCAGCCGCCGGTGTCGGGGCCGCTCCCGCCGGGGGAGTCCACAGGGACGAAGGTGGGGACACCGCGACCTGCGGGGCCGTAGGTGGGGTCGTAGTTGGAACGCATGGCGGCGATGGCCTCTTGGCGAAGATTCTCCGCATCCTTGCCGCCTGCTATTGCGGACTCGGGTGTTTGGATGCCGAGGAGGGGCAGTACCGCAGCGGCTTCGCTGCCTACCGAGACCGGTGTGGTGCCCGAACCTGTTGCTGGGGGCGGCGGTACGGACCGCTTGACCGCCTCGGCGCCGTAGGCTGCAGTATCGATCCGGAGGCCGACTGCCTTGATCACTTCCTGCACATCCGTCCCTTGTTGGACGAACTTCTTCGCGGCATCGAGGGCGGCATCGGCGGTCTTGCCTTGCATGCCTTCGGAGAGTGCCTTTTGGATGGAGAGATTGAGGCCGAAGAGTGCGCCACCCAGGCCAGCGGAGATCTTTCCCCATTCTTTGGCGGTCGTGTGCATCGCGTCGGGCTTCATGCTGATGGCATCAGTGTGGATTTTCTCGTGCGAGATGCCATCCCAGTGTTCGATGTCCGTGATGTAGTCGTCGTCGGTGCCGGTATGTCCGAGCTGGCTCTGCATGTGCTGTGAGCCCTGCTGAGTCTGTTGCGACTGTTGGATGCTGCGTGCAGCCGCAGGGTCAGCTCCCAAAAGCAGGCCCAAGGTGGCCTGCTGGGGATCAAGAGGTTGATTATCGGCGGTCATGATCAGTTGTCCTTGCCGATCGTCGGCTCGATAGCAGTGGCGATATCGAGCAAGCCGTCGCAGGGCTGTACACCCTCCGAAAGGCCACCGAGGAGCACTGTCGTGCCCAGATCGACGAACCCGGCCTTTGTACGCAGGTGTATGTCACATCCGCGTGCGAGGCCAGGATCGCGCACCCACATCGCTTCTCGGCCGTTGATGGTGATCGGCTCGATCCATGCGCGGTTCTTCTGAAGATCCTCGTCCCAAGTGGCGTTGCCCGATATGACGCTCAGATTGCGGGTCTTCGAACTGAAATCGCAGTTGAGGAAGGTGATTTCGGCGACACGATCGTGGCGTTTCCTGCTGCTGGGATCGAAGCCTGCCTGTGCGATTACGTCATCAGGTATCCATGTGCATGGGTCGAAGGCGACATCCGGTCGTCCGTACTGCTTCTGTGGCGGAGGCTGTAGCGATGGGGCGGTAAGAGTCGGTTGCGGCGCGCGTGGCGATGCTTTGGCACTCGTCCCTGCCGTGGCGCTCGCCGATTCGCTAGCTGTGTCAGTGGGGTCGCCGTTGTCAGAAGTGCATCCGGCAGTCACCAACACAGCCGCAGCTGCTAGTGCCGCGAAACATCCGCTCTGTCTGATGCGCTTCACTTCGGGAGTCCTGCCGCAGCCGCCGCAATTGCCTGCTTGTTCATGCTTTCTGCCTCCTCGATGCGTCCGCCCGCATGCAGGTACGCCGCCGCCATTCGCAGAGCAGCTTCCTGGAGTCCGCTGAGGGCCTCGGTCAGCTTTACGGCTTTGCCTTCGAATCCTCGCTGCAAGTTCAGTGCGGAGTTGAAGCCACCAAACCCGTCGAGTCGCTGTAAGTAGCCCGAATCGATGACCATCTTGTCCAACGACAGGGCAAACCGCTGATAGACCTCCGCGCAGCGTTGCGCCGCCCCCTCCTCCATCTGGAACGTCCCCGCTACGGCCTGTTGGTAAAGCCCGTTTGCCGTCGACTGCCCCACGTCCATCGACAGGCCCTCCCTTCGTGCTTGGTCGCCTACCTTACTGGACGCACTGTCAGGGCGATTGGTTCCCCCAAGTTGCGGATTTGACGTCCGAGTGGGGCGGAAAATGCAATGCTTCCTGGTGTTATGCGGTAGTTGAATGAGAATCCGCGGTGGTGGGGTCGTGGGGGTTGGCGCGGTGATCTGCTTGCGGGGTCCATAACAAACCTGGAGGGAGGCGGGCATGTCGGAATACGGATCCACGCTGCCGCGGCGGCAACTCGGTCGATACCTGCGTAACGGGAGGGAGGAGTGCGGGCTCACACTGCACCAGGCCGCTGCGCTGATCCAGCGCAGCGCGAGCACTCTACAGCGTATCGAGAAGGGAATGGTCGCCCATCTGCACGAGGCCGACCTGGATGCGCTGTGCAAGATCTACGAGTTCGACGTCAATCAGACGGCGGCCATGAAAGTGCTTGCTGCGCAGGGGAATGTTCTTAGCTGGTGGCATGAGTACGGCGATCTGATCCCCGCGAATTTCGACTTCTACGTGGGACTGGAAGCGGCGGCGCACAGCCTGACCACCTACCAGTCCGAACTTGTGCCTGGGTTGTTGCAAATTCCGTCCTACGCAAGCGCTTTGATCCACGCCGTGTACCCGGACGACAGTCCGGAAGAGCACCAACGACGTGTGCGGCTGCGTATGCGTCGGCAGATCAGGATCACTCGCAAGGCTCAACCGATGTGTCTTGATGTCGTTCTGCGGGAGTCGGCCCTGCGGAGCGTGGTCGGCGGCCCGAGGGTTATGGCTGCGCAGACCAAACATCTTGCCGACATCGGCACGCGGTCGAACATCAACCTGCGAGTCCTGCCGTTCAGCGCTGGCTTCCCGCTAGGAGTGGCTGTCGGCCCGTTCGTCCTTCTCGACTTCGGCACGGACGGTAGGGGGCAGCCGGTCGAGCCGCCGGTGGTGTAGGTCGAGAACTTCGCAGGCGATCTTTATTTGGAGAAAGATCATGTAGTACAGCGGTACCATCGGGCGTACGAGAGCCTTCACCACCAGGCATTGGACGAGGTGGCCAGCCGGAACCTACTTCGGCAGATAGCGAGGGAGTACGCGTGATAGTTGATCTGGCCGGTGCCGAGTGGTTCAAGAGCACCTACAGCGGGGGCGACAAAGAGTGCGTCGAAGCCGCCTTCCTCCCCAATGACCTTGTCGCTGTGCGTGATTCGAAGAACCCCTCGGGTGCCGCGCTGGTCTTCACCTCTGACGAATGGTCTGGCTTCACCACCGCTCTCGACAACGGCCGCTTCGACCGCTGAGTCGACTTCGGCCGTCAGTAGAGTCGGCTCCGCCTGTCAGTAGATCCGGAACGCTCGAGGGTCGATCTATCAGGTATTTCGGTGCGTGCGAACAGCTGGCGTGAATCCGGTCCAGGCGTTTCGCGCCAATCTTCACGGTCGATAGGAGAGTGTCGAACGGGCCAGTAGTGTCCGTCGAGTGCGGAGGACACTACTCGGGGTGGTCGCGCTGGTGTGCGCGGGAATTGCCACCGTCTCATGTTCATCTGGTTCGTCTTCAATCGGTTCGTCCGGGGCGTCGAACGCAACTGAGGGTCCGACTTCGGTTGTGCGACAGCCTTATCCGGAGTTTCTCGACCGAGAGACCAAGGTGGCGCTGGCCTACCGCGATAGGCTACGTCCCCTGGACCCATGCGGTTTCCTGGACGAGACTGCGGTGGAGGACATCGGAACACCCGGCTATTTCGGTGCCGATGGGGAATTCGCCCGCTGCTCGGCGGCCTACCGGACTCCGATGGGGGCCAAGAGGATCACGAAAATCGACGTGGCGATGATCCCGGGCAACGCCACTTGGAGATCCGGTCCTCCGGTGATGTTCGGTGAAACCCCTGTGCGCGTGCGTGATTCGGGTGATTTCTGTAGTGCCAGCCTGTCTTTCGACGACAAGATCGTCCTCAATTTCACGGTCGCGACGAAGGGCGACCTCATGGAACGGGGCCCGAAGGTCGACCTGTGTCCCGAGGCGACATCCATTGCGGCAGCTTCCATCCCGCATCTCACAGAGCGCCCGCTCCGAGCGAAGTCGAAGCATGCCAACGTCAACACGAAGCTGGCGAAACTCGATCCCTGCGCCGTGGTGGATGTGATCGGGAAGGATCATCCGAACCCGTGGGTGAACTCCCTGCCGACGCCTTGGAGCTGTCAAATGCTCCTGGACTACGGAGTCAACTCGACCACCCGGCACATCGACTTCTCCTACGTCTCGGACGCCGCGATCACGCGAAGTCCGGGATCGGAAGAGATAGCGTCACGGATAGCGGGCCTTCCCTCGCTCGAGGAGCCGGGTGGCCGAGGCACCCGGTGGGCCGATGGGTGCCAGATTCACGTCGGCACCGATCCGCACTGGGCTCCGGTCAAGGGTGTTCACAATCGCAAGACCGAGGTAATCAGCGTCGGCGTCGAGGCCGGTGGTTGCGATGCGGCCCGCGCCACGGCCGCCGAGGTTGTGCGGCTGTATCAACAATTACCGGACTGACCTGGTCTCGTGGAGTCGGGCGGCGAACCCGCCCGGCTCCCGCTACCGAAACTCGGGACCCATTCCCGTGACGGGGAATTTCCAAGTCCGGCGCGCGAAACCCGCTGCTAGGGTCGGAGCCCGTGAAATCAACCAGCGCACGCAAATTCGCGACCAAAGCGGTAATCCGAGTATCGACAGCGGTGGCCGCCGGAGGTCTCGCCGTGCTCGCCCTGGCACCGGCTGCGAACGCGTATCCGGCCGGACCGTGGGGTGTCGAAGGGCCGTGCCGGGGAAAGGCTCCCGCGGAATGCCCTTACGTGCCGGAGCCCGACGGCCTGGTCTGGAACTCCTACCGCGACGGGGAGAAAACCGCCGCAACGTATGTCGACAAAACCAACCATGTCGTGTGCTCCGAAAGCCGCGGCGCCCCGCCGACCAGCTTCTACTGCGTCCCGATGATGGCGCTGGTCCGGGCACTGCCACCGATCAAGATCGGAAGCTACATCTACTAGGTGACTTGCCGCAGATCTACGCGGGGCGCAGCTGCGGGTGTTGGCCGGGGACGGGGGTCAGTGCGGTGTCCGGAGTCAGCGCGCTCCCTTTGTCGAGGGCGAAGACCTGGTCGAAGTTGTAGCTCCAGTCGATTGTCTGGAGGGGCTGATTTCCCTCGAGGAACAAGTAGTACCCGCGCTGCGGGCCGTCACCGTCGGAGCTTCGCGGTTTTGGGGAGTTCTTCCAGCAGACGCCCGAAGTTCCTGCAAGAGCGTCGATTTGGTCGGTCTTGGTGTTCTGAGGAATGTCGACCATGCGGTCCCAGTCGGCGTTCCAACCGGCAGCGCGCGTGATGTCGCTCAACGTGGTCGGCGCCGCCGCCTCGCTGGCCTGCTTGGCCTTCTCCTTGAAGCTGACCCGCGAACCGAGGTTCTCCTTCGCGGGAGACAGGTCGAATGTCGACGCGCACTTGGCATCCGACGTGGTGCCGCCGGAACGGTCCAGCAGCCCGCACCCCGCCGCGGTCAGCAGGACCCCAACCGCCAGGGCGGCGATGGCATTCTTCGTCGTCACGTTGCGCTCACTTCTTCCCGGGCAATGGAACACCGACGCCAGGTGGCGGTCCGGTTTCGATCGAAACGACATCGGTCGAAACGATTTCGGCGTCTCGACCCCCTCCTACGCTGTTGCCATGGGGAACGAGGATATGCGCTATGGCCGCTGTAGCGCGTGCGGCGCCGACGAGGTGTACAAGGGCGAGTACGAAGCGCAGGGCGGATTACGTTCTGCGGACGCCCTTTTGGTCAGACAGGTCGGGTTCGACGCCTACCTCTGTGCAGACTGCGGGTGTATACAGCTGCATGCGCGGCTGGACCAGAAGATGTCGTCGCACATCCGGAAGAAATTCCAGTGGATACCTCCGCATCGGCCCGTAGACGACTAGTCGACCGACGTAGGGTGAGGGCTCGTGGAGTCGGACAACAAGCTGGAGGACCTACGGTCGGCGCTCTCGTGCGTTTTCGAGAAGCTCGGTGCCGAGAGCCTCACCGAACCCGACCGGGTCGAGCTGGTGGCGCGCGCCGAGGTGGTACAGGACCGGATCGACGCGATCCAGCACGTCGTCGGCGATGAGGACACGAATTCCGACTGAGCCCGCCTGGCCCCTCCCATGTCGTGTGCACCGAAAGCCACGGAGCGCCGCCGACCAGCTTCTACTGCGTCCCGATGATGGCGCTGATCCGGGCACTGCCGCCGATCAAGATTGGGAGCTACATCGACTGGTCAGGAACCGTCGCTGCCCGGGGTGCGGTCGGATGTGGGGGCGGAGTCGTTCGGGTCGTCTGCCTGGTTATGTGGTGTGAGTGTGGCGTTGATGGCCTGGGCGTCAGCGAGTTGGTCTTCGAGGGAGATGATGCGGCAGGCCGCCTCGAGGGGGGTACCGCGGTCGACCAGTTCGCGGGCGCGGGCGGCCAAGCGCAGCTGGCGGCGGGAGTAGCGGCGGTGCCCGCCCGGTGACCGTTGCGGGGTGATCAGTTCCGCCTCGTCGAGGCTGCGCAGGAAGGCCTGCGTGGTGCCGAGCATGTCTGCGGCGCGGCCCATGGTGTAGGCGGGGTACTCGTCGTCGTCGAACTTCTCGTCCGTGGTCGGGGATTCAGAAATCGTGCAGCCTCCATGCGGCGAAGGCCCCGGCGCCGTCACGCGGCACCGGGGCACGAGGGGGGAACAAACTAGTGTCGGATTTGTCACCTGACGCCGAGGGAACGCCCGCACCACATATCGCGGGCGACCCGGCGGGAAACCACTCCCTTCTCTGCACGCGGTGACCAGTACTTCCTTCTTTGCAGCAAATTTCGTGTTCTGGTCCGGCGGGCGGCGGGACCGTGATACTCGCCGGTCCCGTGGCCGCGCCCGCCGGTTCTACCTCCACGGGTAGTTCATCATCTCCCGTGCCATCTGGACACTTCGTACTCTGCCAACACCACATAAGTTAGCCCGACGCTTGACGAATATCTACAGTCACGACTGCAGAATTTCTGTGTCCTCCTCGAGAACTCCCGTTTCCCCAGGTTGGGGACGTAGCCGAGGGGCGACACGGCCGAGGGGTGTGGCATGCTGAGTGTCGAGGACGGGTTGTTGCAGTGATCGCCCGCCTCACGACAGGAAGTCACGAAAAGTACATGTCACAAGGCACCGTGAAGTGGTTCAACGGCGAAAAGGGTTTCGGGTTCATCGCGCAGGATGCGGGCGGCCCCGACGTTTTCGTCCACTACTCCGAGATCTCCGGCTCCGGATTCAAGTCCCTCGATGAGGGCCAGCGGGTCGAGTTCGAGATCGGCCAAGGCCAGAAGGGCCCGCAGGCCCAGGGCGTCCGCGCTATCTGAGCGCCCGCAACATCGTCGAAGCCCGCGCGATCCGCGCGGGCTTCCGCATTTCTGCCCTCGCCGCGGGCGGCGGAACCACGACGGCCTGACCGACCGTCGATGTCACACCTGGTGGGCCGGCGTCGTCGCCTTATCGACACACAGGACAGTGCGGTGCGAATCGCCGCCGAAGCCTCCAGGAGTTCCCGATGACCGGTCCCGCGCAGCACACCGCCCCCGTTCTCGTTCGATCCGAGACCGCCGCGACGGTCCAGGACGGCGCGCTCAGCCTCATCACGCTGCTCGCCGACGCCGGTGACACCGGCGGTGCGCTCACCGCCAACAGGGCCACGTTGTCGAAGGGCTCGCCCGGGGCGCCCGCACACTTTCACACCAAGGCCACCGAGATGTTCCTGGTACTCGAGGGTTCCGTGCGGTTCCTCCTCGGTGATGAGGTCGTCCGCCTCGACCAGGGTGACTTCCTGACCGTGCCGCCCACCGTGCCCCACGCGTTCGCCCCGGCACCGGCCAGCGACGCCGAACTGCTCGTGGTCTTCACTCCCGGCCTGCACCGCTTCGACTACTACCGGCTGCTGGAGCGCGTGTACCGCGGTGAGGCGACCGTCCAGGAGATCCGCGACAGCTCCGAGCTGTACGACAATCACTACGTCGACAGCCCGATGTGGCGCGAGGAACTCGCACGCGACTGAGTCCCGACCCCGACTACCGCCCGGCGAGCTGGGCGACGACCGGAGCGAACCGCTCGGCGAAGTCGGCACCGAAGATGAAGTACGAGAAGCCGATCTCCTCCCGGCGCCGCTGGATCTCCTCGGCGGCGGCCGCCGGATCATCCGGAAGCGCGGTCGGGGCGTCCGCCGCGTGCACCGCGGCGGTGTCGGCGTCGGGCGGCGCCATGTGCGGTGCGACCGAGTCGCCGATGACCGGCACGGCGAGCGCCAGCTCGATCTTCGGGTCGGCGCGGAAATCCTTTGCCAGACGGGCGACTTCGGCCCGAGTCTGATACAGCAGCGGGAAGGTGACCGTATCCGCGACCTCGGCCGCCAATGCTCGGCCCTTCGGCCCGTATACCGCCATCGCCACGGGCGTGTGGCGGTCGGGGCCGTCGAAATCTCTTAGGGCCCTGACGGTTTCACGTATCCGCGTCAGCCGCTCGCTCGACGGTACCGGGGGCATCCCCTTGTCGCGGAGTTCGTCATCGATTCCCGGTCGGCCGGTGCCGATGCCCATCTCGAAACGGCCGTCGGTCAGCAGCGACAGGGAGTGCGCTTCCCACGCCGTCAGCCAGGGTGGGCGAAACGGGGAGGCGTACACCCACGAGCCCACCCGCAGGTCGGTCTGGGCCGCGACGGTGGCCAGCATGGGGCCGGGCGCCGGCTGCGTGAGCGGGAAGTCGGGCACCAGCAGCGTCGAGTAGCCGCTGTCGGCGATGCGGCGCACGCGGTCCCGCCACGTCGCCGGGTCGGTCATGAGCGGGGCGACGACCCCGAATCGAAATGGTCTGGTCATGGCCGTTTCCTTCCCTGGGGGTCCGGGCCTCGGAGCGGCCCGTGGGGATGCGCGAGGTCGTAGGCGCGGGAGAGCTTCTTGGGGACGACCATGCGCCACGCGTCGACGACGAGTTCCCGGGCCTCGATCGGGTCCAGGGCCGCGAGGTCGGAGCGGATCCAGTTGAAGCGCATGTCCGTCGGCGACGGCAGCTGAAACTTGTGCGGCTCGTTCGCGACGAGTGTCGCCCGCTCCTCCTTGGGGAACGCGAACTCCATCACGGTCTCGTCGAGGGAGAACGCCACGTAGACGATCTGCTTGACGCGGAACTTCAACCTGCCCCGCACGTAGACCCGGTACGAGCGCTCCAACTCGGCCCCCAGCGGGCCGACGTCCTCGATCACGGCCATGGTCGGAATCCTCCCGTCTATCCAGAGGAATAGACGAGGAAGCGACCTGAAACTCATCGGCGCAGCTCGGCCTCCGGCCCATCGACCATCGGGACGCGTATTCTCACCCCGTGCCGACCGGCGGTAGCAAACAGGTTCGCGCCGCGCGCAAGCGCAAGAAGCGGATGGCGCGCGTCACCCACGACCTCACCGACGCGCAGTGGGACGCGCTCAAGGCGTCCTGGGGTGGCTGTGCCTATTGCGGCTCCCCGGTCACCTCGCTGCAGAAGGACTGCGTGCAGGCCATTTCGCGCGGCGGACGCTACACGCTCGGCAATGTCGTGCCCGCGTGCGGGCCGTGCAATGCCAGCAAGTGCAATGCCGAGGTGACCGGCTGGCTGCGCCGCAAGAAACTCGACGAACGCTCGTTCCTCGTGCGCCAGTACGAGATCGCGGCCGAACTCACCACCCGGTTCGCTTAGCGGCGAAAGTCGTTGGTGGAAGAAACCCAGCTCGGCCTTCTCGTGCGCCCTCGAATTACGCCTGAATGACCTCGATTCCCACCAGCGCGTTCAATGAATCGCAGCTGGCCCAGGACTGATTCTGGCCGTAGTGTGCCGGGCCGTATTTCCAGTAGAGGAACGGTACGGGCCATGCGACGCAGGTGAGTTTTACCTGGTGCCAGGTCGGCAGTTCACACGTGGACATTCCGCCGGTGTTGAAGATGTTGTAGACGTGGCAATTGGCCTCCCATACCGGCACGTCGGCCTGTGCCGCGCCGCCGCCGACCAGGGCGGTGGCCGCAGCCGCGGTGGCAACGAAGGCACCTGCGGCAAGTCGCTTCGTGGAAAACATTTCGAACCTCCTGAATGCGTGATGCTCGACACATCGGACGGAGGTAGCCGAAGTGTTACTGGGCTGTAGATCCTTGCCGCATGCCCGGCTTTCTACTACATTGTGTCGTAAACAATGACTCGGGTCAGGTGGAAACGATGACAGCGCAGCGCGCTCGGCGTGTGGACGTACCGCGGGATGCACCGGAGAGCGATATCGTCGCGGCCGCGGACTATGCCTCGGCTTTCGACGTGAGTGCGTCGAGTTCGCAGCGGACGCCCGAACAATGGGCGCGGCAGGTATTCGAACACGCACCCGCCGCGATGCGAGGATTCCTGCAGCTGGGCTGGAGGCTGGTGCTGGGTCTTCGGTTGGGCCCGAAATCGTCGCCCGAGCACGTGCTCGGGTGGCGGATCGCGAATCGAGGAGCCAATTTCGTTGTCCTCGAATCGCATTCGCGAATCATGGCTGCGCAGAACATTGTGATGACCGGTGATTCGACGGTCACGTGGGCGACCTTCGTGCGCTTCGACCGCCGAATCGCCCGCCCGATCTGGGCCGCCGTGAAACCCTTCCACCATCTCGCCATCCCGTACCTGCTGGGCCGCGCGGCGCCGCGTGAACTACCGAGCCGCCTGCCCGAATGACATTCGGGGCGTGGCTATCCCTCGTCGCCGATCGTCAGCAGGCGCGCGTAGCGACCCATGAATTCGTCGAACAGGTAGCGCGCCTTCGGCTGGATGACGACCGCTAGGCACTGGGTGTCGGGGTCCATCGACGGCGCTGCGGCCTGTGACCAGACGGCGGCGAATTCCCCGTGGGTGCCGATCAGGACGAGTTTCTCGGCGGTCGGTGTCCGAGTCGCGGGCACCCGCTCGGTGGGAATGCCGAGCGCCGCGAGTACCGGCTCGAAGGTCTGCCGGTAATCGTCCGCGGTCGCGGCATCCGGCGTCATGACGTGTACGGGCCCACGCTGGGTGACGTAGGTCCCGGCCAGCAGCAGCATCGCCAGGGGCTGGTCCGGGCGATCGAGAGCCTCGAAGTACCGGCCTATCCCGGCCTGCAGCGCCAGGTGCGCGGTGGTGACGTGCTCGGTGGCGAGGGGGACCCCCAGCGTTCTTCGCGACGCTTCGTGCAGGGACAGGAAAGCATGTTCGGAGCGGGTCTTGTCGAAATCCTCCGTGCTGAGCCACGGAATTTCCTGTGGCACAGTACTTTCGGCCACTCGACTGGGCGCCCCGGAGTCCCATGTCACGCCGCTGAGATCCGTGCCCACCAGATTCGCGCCGGAAATATCCGCGCCGACCAGGTTCGCTCCCGCGAGGTTCGCGCCGGACAGGTTCGCGTCGTTGAGCCTCGAACCGGTCAACTGTGCGTCGAGTAGCTGCGTATCGGTCAGGTCCGCGCCGGTGAGGTCGGCGTGGCCGAGGTCGGTTTCGATCAGGTCCAGACCGGCGAGCTTGGCGCCCGCCAGCCGGGCGCCGGAAAGCTTCGTGGCGAGCAGTTCCGCGCGGGTCAGGTCGGTGTAGGTCAGGTCCGCGTCGCTGAGGTCCGCCAGGCTCAGAACGGTATCGCGCAGGACCTGACCGCTGAGAATCGCCTTCGTCAGCGTCGCGCTGTTCAAGTTCGCGTCGGTGAGGTTCGCATCCGTGAAGTCCGCGCCGGTGAGGTTGGTCTTCATGAGTTTCGCGCCGTGCAGGTCCGCGCCGGTCAGCTTCGCGCCCGTCATATCCGCGAAGCTCAGTTCCGTGCCGCTGAGAAGCTGGTTCGTCAGGTTCGCGCCCCGCAGATCGGCGCCGCGCAGGTCCGCGCCGGTCAAGTTCGCGCCCTCCAGCTTGGTGCTGCGCAGGTCGGCACCGTCGATCTTGGCGCCCGTCAGGTCGGCATCGGTCAGGTCGGCGCGGTCGAGTACCGCGTTCCGCAGGTCGGCGCCCCCGAGGCGCGCGCCGGTGAGGTTCGCGCCCATCAAGTCCCTGCCGGTGAGGTCCTGGCCCGTGAGGTCCGCGCCCGCAAGGTTCGTACCCGCCGATTGTTCGTCGCCCGATTCTGTGCCGGGTGGCCTGTTCGAAGACCGCCGCCAGAACGCCATGGCCGTCCCTCTCGCTCGGACAGCTGAACCGACCTGTTCGGACAGCTGACCCGACGGTATACGATTACGGTGCGATCTGTGAGGGAACCCCTGGTCGGGAGATCCGGCTCAATCGTTCGTCGGTCGTGCCATCGCCTAATCCTCAAGCGGGAGAAAGGGTTTCGATCTCCTGGCCGATGAGCAGTGCGGCCCACCGGAATCCGAGGACCTGACACCTCACTCGAGGGGCCCACCTCGGGACGACGACGGTTTCGTATGCGAGAACGACCAATTGAGCACGATCACGAGCCGACAGCCTGGTGAGCAGGCGCCTGACGTGCGTCTTGACCGTCGCGACACCGACGTGAAGGATCTCGGCGTTGGATCGCCCCGCCGCGACCTGCCGGAGCACATCGTGCTCCCGATCGGTCAGTGCCGCAAGCGCATTCGCCCGCGCCGCCGGGGCCGCCGGTCTGCTGCATGCGCTGCCGTTGCCGATCGAGGAACGGGGGACCGGCCACGTCGGACGTCGAATCCGGCGGCGATGTGACTACCGCACGCCCGCAACGGATTCCGGTGCCGACGAGACGGCCGGAGCTGCCATCCGCGCTCCGCCCGACTCGGCCTAGGGGACCAGCACGACCTTCCCCCGCACCTTGCCGCTCTCGCCCAACTCGTGCGCCTCGGCCGCCTCGGTCAGGGGGAGCGTCCGATCGACGGAGGGGCGTAGCCCGTCGCGGTCCACCGCATCGGCGAGGGCGGCGAGGTCGTCCGGGGTGGGTTCGAGGTTGTACTCGATGAACCGCACCCCGCTCGCCGCCGCCTGCTCCTTCACGGCGGTGCGGTCGAATCCGATGCCCACCACGTCGATCACCACGCCGCCGGGCCGGAGCGTGGGCAGCGAGCGCAGTCCGACGTCGCCACTCACGGTGTCCAGCACCAGATCCACGTCGCGGACGCGGGTGAAGTCCTCCGTCGTGTGGTCGATCAGCTCGTCGGCGCCCAACTCCCGCAGGAAGTCGTGCTTGGCCGCGCGGGCGGTCCCGATCACGTGGGCGCCGCGGGACTTGGCGATCTGCACCGCGAGATGCCCCACCCCGCCGGCCGCGCCGTGCACGAGGACGCGCTGCCCGTCCCGCACCTCGCCCACCTTCACCAGCGCCTGCCAGGCGGTCAACCCGGCGATGGGCAGGGCGGCGGCGCTCACGTGATCGATGCTCGACGGCTTGGCGGCGATCGAACTCTCCGGTGCGACAACGTAATCGGCGTAGGCGCCGTGCGGCGGCGTCACCCAGCCGTACACCTGGTCACCGGGCCGGAAGGTCCCGGACGCCTCGGCGACCTCGCCGCTGAACTCGTGCCCCAGGGTGAACGGCGGATCGCCGAACAGTCGCACGAAGCCGGAACGCACCTTGCGGTCCGCCGGATTGACGCCGACGGCGCGCACCCGCACCAGCACCTCGCCGGGGCCGGGGACGGGCCGCTCGGCCTCGACTATCTCCAGCACCTCGGGCCCGCCGAGGGTGCGCTGACTGATCATTCGCATTGTCGCCATGGTGGATCGAACCTCGAAGACCGACACTCTGTTCCAGCCGACGGCATCGTGGTCCGGATGTGCGTGTAGCCACACCAACCGCCGACGGGAATGCCGACATTCGTCGTCATCGATAGGGTGCGGGCGGCAACCAACCGAAAGACGAAAGGTAGCAGTATGATTCGGAAGGCTCTCCTGGTGGCCGCCGTCGGCCTGACGATCGGCGCGCCCGTGGCGTCGGCCGATGTCGCGGTCGCCGCCGACAAGCCCGCCGCCGCGCGAGAAGTGGCCATCAACACCGGATCGGCGGGGGCCGACGCGGCCATCAACGGGATCATCGCCGCGATATTCGGACCGCCGGATCCGTCGCGGTGCAAGTTCCCCTACTGCTTCTGAGGGCGGTTCGCGGGCCGAGATTCCGCGACCGGCAGTCACTCCTGCTGCCCGGCCGACGCGACGATGGCATCGAGTTCGGATGCCGCCGCCAGCAGGGCCCGGGATCGCGCCAGGATGCTCGCGTCCCGGGCCTGCAGGCCCGCCGAGATGCCGCCTCGGCGATGGGTATCTCGAAGGTCCGGTAGCAGCGCCTGCAGCTGCGTGATGCGGTAGCCCGCCAATCGAAGTTGACGCACGATCCGGGCGTCGCGGACGTCATCCGGTGTGTAACTGCGGGTTCCGTGGTCGGCGCGGCCGGGCACGACCAATCCGACGGCGTCCCAGTGTCGTAGCGTCGACGCGCGGACCCCGAGCGCCTCGGCCAGCTGCGAGATGCTCATCGCGTCCGACGACCGCACATCGGTGATCGGCTCCTCGGCGATCGCCCGGGCGGCCGTCTTCGCGGCGGCGAGATCGCGGCGCTCCCGGTCGAGCCGCGCGTGCGCCGCATCCAGCAGGGCCAGCAGGCCCGAGACCGGGCGCGTGTGCGCGGCGCGCATGATGTCCTTGGCCTCGACCGGACCGGTTCCCGCGGCCAGCGCCCGGTAGGCCCGCGCGGAGCGCACATGGGACTCGTCGTAGATCCGGTAGCCGCTGGGAGTGCGCGTCGCGGGCGGCAGCACACCGTCGCGCTCGAGGTTGCGAATCTGCTGGACGGAGTACCCCGCGCGGTGCGCCACATCGATGGTCCGCAAATGGGCCGAGTTGCGACTTACCACGCGCTGACCTCCGCATTCTGGTCACAAGTCTCCACAAGCACTTCAATGTAACGCTGGAATGCATGAGTATCGACGAGATCATCGAGTTCATCGAGGCCCTCGGCGGAGTGCTGACGCTCCGGCCGGGGCCCGGCGACGGTACCCCCGAGATCGCCTGGGGAGATGTGTTCTTCTACTACGCCCCCGACGGTCAGGTCCCGACCACGGGTCAGCCGTTCGCGACGATCGTGACCAAGGACTACCCCGACGACGTCGCATCCCGCCTGAACCGCCCCGGTGCCTTCCGCGTGAATATCAGCGCGGGCAAGGAAGCCTTCACCGAATGGACTGGCCACACGCCCCGCGAGACCGTCACCACCGACTCGAGCGCCACCGACACGGTGCTCCCACACCCCGTCTACGCAAGCGCCGGTTGGCTCGCCGTGGTGAACCCCGGCCCGACCACCGACGCCCCGGCGCGAGACCTGCTCCGCACCGCCCATGACCGAGCCCGGTCACGGTACCGGCGCCGCGCCGAATCGAAGGACTAGGCGCCAACGGACCCCCTTGTGCCAGAGCCGATTCCGCGGCCTGGTGGACTCTGTCGTCGCGGCGGCTGACCGGGCGGCAGGGTCACCGAGCCATCGATAGCTGCCGCGCTATCTCCAGGTGGTCGGGTACCAGCGGGCGACCGTCCTCGATCTCCCAGAGGCAGTTCTGCAGCACCCGCGACAGCGTCCAGGCCCGCGCCCGCTCCCGGTCGAGCCCGAGCACATCCGTCATCGCGTCGAACCGCCACCGCACCTCGGTGGCGTCGAAGCCGTTGTCGATGGCAGGGAGGAGTTCGAATCCCGGGTCTCCGGCCAGCGGCTTCGGGTCGATGGCGAGCCAGGCCGCCCGATTCGATGCCAGGACATTCTCGAAGTGCAGGTCCCAGTGCAGCAGTCGGTCGCCGGGTTCATCCAGAACCTCGCGCACCGCGCCGCCGCACCGCTCGAGGAGTGCACGATCATGCGGGTCGTCGACCGCCGCCAGCGCTCCCGGCAGATCTGCCACCAGCTGCGCCGCGATGTCGCCGAGCCGTCGCATCCCGGCGGGCGCCGCGACGGCGGTGAGCCGGGCGAGCAGTTCGGCGATGACGAGAACGGCCTTGCGGCCCTGTTCCTTTCCCGCATCGGTCAGCGTCGACAGCATGCGGTCGGAGTCGAGGCGCTCCAGCAGCAGCGTGCCCGTATCGCCGTCGGAGTCGAGAAGGCGCACGGCACCGTCACCGTCCCACAGTCGTAGCGCGGCCGCTTCTCCCTCGCTCTCCTCGTTCAGGTGCTGGAATTTGAGTGCCGCGGCGGTGCCGTCGGCCCGCAGTACGGGCAGCACCAGCGCGGCCATGCCGTGCATCGGGGGCCCGTCGACCCGCAGCTCCCACCGCTGCAGAAACTCCGGAATCCGTGCGGGCAGAGCGGCGATGAACGCTCGGCCACCGGCACCCGCGTAGGTGAACTGGGACTCGATCAATCCATCCGGAATGCGAATGTCGATCACCCCCGGGACCATACCGAGCGAGGTCGATCACGGCACCGGATTTTCCGGCGGGTCGGCCTGACACACCAGAAGCCTTGGGGAGCAGGGGTTTACACTCCCCAAGGCTCTTCACACCGGATCAGCGTCCGGAGTGGCTGTGCTGCCCGCCGCGGGACTTGGCCTCGGTCGGCTGGGCGGCGGCACCCTTCTTGCCTGCCTCCGAAGGGTCGGCGCTGTGCGCCTGGCCGAAGCTGCCCGTGCTGGCCCGGCCACCCTTGTGGGCCTGCTTGGTGGTGTCCGGTCGATTGCCGAACTGACCCGGATTCTTCGGGTTCGCCATCAGGTTCTCCTCTTTCCGGTTCTCTGCGTGAGCCTGGCAAGCGGCTCGTTACGCGAGTTCCCGGACCTCCGGGCATCAAACGAGGTGGGCTCTACCGGCGTTGCCTGCCGGACAGCCGCCACGCGGCGACGGCCAGCACCAGCGCGGCCGCCAGGCCGCCGACGATCAGCACGGTCAGCAGGTTCTCGTTGTGGTCCTGCGCCGGAGCCGCGGCACCCGAATCCCGCGGCGGCGGTGAGGCAATGGCCACATTGGTATTCGAGGAGGCGGCGCTGCCGTCCGGCAGCGAACCCACACTCGCGTCGGAGGCCAGCGCGAACCCGTAGTCCAGCAGCCGCGCCGCCTGTTCGGGCGGGCGGATGGGACGCACGTCGGCCTGCAGCAGCGTGACGACCAGCCGGTGGCCGTTGCGTTCGGCGGCGTTGACGAAGGTCTGGCGGGCATCGTCGGTGTATCCGGTCTTGCCGCCCAGCGTGCCCTCGTAGTCGTAGAGCAGGCGGTTGTCGTTGGCGATGGGGAAGCCGGGATGGTCCTCGTCGCCGGGGATCTGGGGGTTGGCGGGGAAGCCGGGGAAGTCGATCTGCTCGGTGTGGATCAGCTCGGCGAAGGTCGGGATCGTCATGGCCTCGCGGAACAGCACGGCCATGTCGTAGGCGGAGGTGCTCATGCCGGGACCGTCCAGGCCGGACGGGGTCGCGGCGCGAGTGTCCAAGGCGTGCAACCGTTCCGCCAGCTCGTTCATCTTGGCTACGGTGGCCTTCTCGCCGCCGAGCTGAGTGGCGACGGCGTGCGCGGCATCGTTGCCCGAGGCCATGATCAGCCCCTGCATCAGTTGCCGATTGGTGTAGTGACCGCCCGCGCCGATGCCGACGCGGGTGCCGTCGGCGTTCGCGTCCTCCTGTGTACCGACCACCACCTTGTTCAGGTCGAGGCTGCGCAGCGCGACCGCGGCCAGCAGCACCTTGATGGTCGACGCGGGGCGGTAGCGGCCGTGCGGATCCTTCGCCGCCAGCACGCGTCCGGTGTCGAGATCGGCGATCACCCAGGCCGTGGCGGAGATGTCGGGGGGCACCGGCCCGGCGCCGTCCGGCAGCACCACGCCGCAGGCGCCGAGCTTGTCGCCACCGATCGGCGACGACGGCACGGGCAGCGGTGCGGGCGCGGTCTCACCCGGCTCCGGGACCTCGGAGCTGTCGATCGCCGGCGGCGGCGCCGTCTTCTGCGGGCAGGCGTCGGTGTTCGGCGTGGCGAACGGTGCCGTGGTGGGCGCGGGCGTGGCGGACGCCGCGGGGGAGCCGACGGCGCCGATGCCGGTCAGGGCGGTGGCGCCGATGAGCGCGGCTGCCAGCGCGGCGGCCGCGAACGATCCGGGACGGCTCAGGCGCCGGGACATGCACGTACTCATCACATCGGAGCTTATGCGGCGGCGGACCGGCGCGCTGCGAAGCGTCCCCACTGTGACAGGGCGGGATATTGACATTCAGTCCAAAATGAGAGCTACTATCAAAAACGAGTAGCAACCAAATGAGTGGACATGTCATGAAAACGAGCACAAGCGGGGACGGCCCGCTTGCTTTTCCGGCGTGCTTTTGGCCGGAATCCACTGGTCGATCCCGGCCAAAAGCACGCCGGGAATGTGTGCGTGGATCGCGCCGGGATGGTGTGCGTGGAACGCGCCGGGAATGTGGGAGTGGGAGGGGATTCGGATGGTGAATCGAGCGGGTGAGGTCGGGACGGCCGAGACCACCGCGACAGGTGCGGGCGGCGGCAGGTCGCGCTGGCTGGCCCTTGCGGCCCTCGGTTTCGCGATGCTGACCATCGGCCTGGACACGACGGTGCTGGTGGTGGCGCTGCCGACGATGGCGGTCGATCTGAACGCGAATACCGCGGCGCTGCAATGGTTCACGACCGCGTACACGTTGGCGCTGGCCGGGTTCATGCTCCCGGCGGGCGCCCTCGGAGATCGCTACGGCCGCAAGAAGTTCCTGCTCGGCGCGCTCGCGCTGTTCGGCGCCGCATCGCTGTGGTGTGCGCTGGCGACGTCGTCCGGGCAGCTCATCGCCGCACGGTCGGTGCTCGGTATCGCGGCCGCGGCGATGATGCCGCTGTCGATGTCCGTGCTGCCCGCGATGTTCCCCGGCCAGGCGGAACGGCAACGGGCGCTGACGATCTGGGTCACCTCGACGGCGATCGGCCTGCCGCTCGGGCCGATCGTCGGCGGCTGGCTGCTGCAGCACTACTGGTGGGGTTCGGTGTTCCTGCTCAACGTGCCGCTGGTGATCGTCGGGCTGATCGCGGTCTCCGCCCTGGTGCCGGAATCCCGCAGCGACAACCGATTCCGCATCGATCTGCTCGGCGTGGTGCTGTCGGCGGGCGGAATGCTCGCGCTCACCTACGGTTTCATCCGATTCGGGGAGCGCGACTGGGGTGACGGCATCGCCTGGGCGAGCGTCGCGGCCGGGGTGGTGGTACTCGTCGCCTTCGTGCTGTGGCAGCGGCGGGTCAGGCATCCGCTGGTCGATCTGGGACTGTTCGCGGCCCACGGATTCCGTTGGGGCACCGGCTATTCCATCCTGGTGCAGTTCGCCATGTTCGGGATGTTCTTCACGGTGCCGCAGTACTTCCAGGCGGTGCTCGGCGCGGACTCGCTGGGCAGCGGGCTGCGGCTGCTGCCGCTGATCGGTGGGCTGGTCGTCGGCACCCGGATCGCGGACAAACTGCTGTCCAAGCTGGGTCTGCGGGTGGTGCTCACCGCGGGCTTCACGGTGCTGGCGATCGGACTGGGGCTGGGCGCTCTGACCTCGGCGGACAGCGGCTACGGGTACACGGCCGCCTGGATCACGGTGCTCGGCGCGGGCATGGGTTTCGTGATGCCCGCGGCGATGGGCATGGCGATGGGGGAGCTCACGCCGGAGCGGTCCGGGTCCGGATCGGCGCTCATGCAGGCGCTGCGGCAGGCCGGCGGCACCATCGGTGTCGCGGTCCTGGGCACGGTGCTGGCCACACAGTACCGCTCCGAGCTGGGCGGATACGACGTCGAGCCGGTATCCGACGGGGTGAACGCCGGTGTCGCGGTGGCACACAAGCTGGGCGATGCGCAGATGCTCGGACATGTGCAGTCGGCGTTCGTGAGCGGCATGGGGGCGATGCTGTGGGTGTGCGCCGCGATCTGCCTGGTCGCCGCCCTGCTCGCGGCGATCGTCACCCGCACGGCGATGCCGGGCACACCGGAGGCGGCCGGTGCGGGAGAATCTGGGCATGTCGGCTGATTCGAAGGCAGTAGCGGAGGCGCCTCCGCGGGCGGGCCTGCGCGAGCGGAAGAAGGAGCGCACCCGCCGCACCATCCGCACCGAGGCGTTCCGGCTGTTCCGCGAACACGGCTACAACGAGACGACCGTGGAACAGATCGCCGACGCCGCGGAGGTCTCGCCGAGCACGTTCTTCCGCTACTTCCCCTCGAAAGAAGAGCTGGTGCTCGCCGACGACGTGGACCCGGTGATGATCGAGGCACTGGAGCGGCAGCCCAAGGAACTGTCGATCCTGGAGGCGTTTCGCGACGCCACCCTGGAGACCTTCTCCTCCCTGAGCGACGAGGACTTCGCCTTCGAACAGCAGCGAACGGCGTTGATTCGCTCCGTGCCCGAGCTGCGCGGCGCGCTCGCCCGCGAACTCGAGCGCAATGTGCAGCTGGTCTCGGAGATGACCGCCGCCCGGACCGGCCGCTCGCCCGACGATATCGAGGTGCGGGCATTCGCGGGCGCCCTGACCGGCGCCGCCCTGGCCGCCCTGCTCGATCGGGATCCGTTCGACCGGGAGACCATCATGCGGGTCATCGACTTCCTGGCCGACGGCATGCCGCTCCCGCCATTGGAGAAACCGGAAACCATTGAGTGACAGCGGTTTCGCCGACTAACTCAGTCGGTTCGGCGAGGCGGCCGTGCTCGATTCACCCTTGATCGACGGTCGTCCCGCCGAGGTGCGGGGCGACCGTCTCGTCGGTCATGGTCGAGAAGAACCCGCCCACCACGTCCTCGATCTCGGAAACCGAGTCCGCGCAATACAATACGGGCTGGTAGTGGGTGATGTCGTAGGTGCGCGTGCCCATCTCGACGATGTTCAGTGGGCGGAGTTCGGCGTGCCGGAACTCCTCGATCTCGCCGAACGACGACAGCAATCCGGCTCCGTAGCAGCGGATTTCATCGTTCTCGCGGACCACGCCGAACTCCATCGAGAACCAGAAGACATCGGCCAGGAATTTCAGCGCGGTGTCGGTCTC
This sequence comes from Nocardia mexicana NBRC 108244, assembly GCF_001613165.1. Taxonomy (GTDB): domain Bacteria; phylum Actinomycetota; class Actinomycetes; order Mycobacteriales; family Mycobacteriaceae; genus Nocardia; species Nocardia mexicana. The sequence continues at coordinate 9,184 of NZ_BDBV01000017.1, read as the reverse complement.
CAGCCGCGCGACCGCGGCGCCGACCTCGGCGTAGATGGCGGCGAACCGTGGGCTCGCCAATTGGTTCGCGTGCCCGATGACCTCGTGGATCGCATCGGGTTCGGGGGTGTACAACGGCGCGGAATGATGCCGGATGTACTGGGTGGAGTGGAAGATTCGATCGGCGAACGATCCGAAGAACTCCCGCAGCGGTACCAGCCCGGCGGCCGGGACATAGCGGAATCCGCTGAGCGGCACCAGCTTTGCCGAGACCTCGTCGAGTTGCGGAATTCGATCGGCGGGCAGGTCCAGGCGCTGTTCCCCCTCCAGCACCTCGTGCGAGGCGTAGGTGCGGTGCTTGCGCGCCAGCTCGGCGGAGACGATCCGCCAGACCTCCTGCTCCTCGTCGGTGTATTCGATGCGCGGTGTCGGTTCCCCGGGCCGGTACGCCAGCGCCTGGGCGGCGATCGCATTGCGGCGGGCCCGGTAGTCCGGGTCGTTCACACCGGGATGCTCGTCGCTCAGGTGCACCGTCACGTCACCGTCGGTCCCGGTGGTCACCGGGGAGTACAGCTGAGCTTCGTTGAACATGCCTCCAGGCAAGCACCGCTGCGCTGATCCGACAACAAACATCCAGCCAGCTACACAAATTGACTAGGTATTTTCGGTCATCGGCCGGGTCGGCAGCAAAAGACCCGCCTCGCCGACTGTTCGGCGAGGCGGGTTTCGGCGGGGCGGGTTCGCGGCTCGGGTAACGGCAGACCGGTGGTCGTGCGGCGCGTCAGTGGTGGCCGTGCAGCGAGTGGACCACCGCATGGCCCTTGCCGCGGCCGATCAGCCACTTGTTCACGGGGGTGGTGACCACGAAGGCGATGGCGAACGCGAACGCGAGGGTGGCCCAGAACAGCACGGTGTCGAGGTGGGCGTCCATGGCGCCCGGGACGATGAGAATGACGGCGTTGTCGATGATCTCCATGACGGTGATCGACACCGTATCGGCGGCCAGTGCGGTGGTGAACGCGGCACCGAGGGTCAGCCCGGCCCGCAGCACCCCGCGCATGGTGAACGCGTAACCGAACGCGAAGGCCAGCACGATCGCCAGCACCATCGTCTGCGCATTCCCCCAGCCCAGCGCCGTGCCGATCACCATGCCGAGCACCTCACCGATGGCACACCCCGTCAAACAGTGCAGCGTTGCCTGCGCCGCCATCTTCCAACTGGTCGGCATGGGTCCGCCGTGCGCCGAATGGTCGGTCATGGAGTGCCCCGCATGCGGATCGGTGCCGTGGCGTTGCCCACCATGGGCATGCTGTCCCGCAATCCCGTGCCGCTCATGATCGCCGTGTCCCGAGTGCTCATTCTGCATAACGAACAGAATACCCTAGGGGGGTATAGTGTCAAGTGTTCGAGATCGGCGTGGATGTGGATTTCGCGACCGGATCGGACGCCGCGTGATGAACCTTGCCCGTGAGTGCAGCTGACTCTGAATCGAACCCCCGGCTCGAGGTCGACCGAGCTGAGGCCAAATATCTTGCGCAGATACGTGATTGAGCGTGCGGGACGCGAGTTGAAATCGCCGTTCGGCGCACGGGTGCACCGTCGGATCCGTAAGATCGCGACATGGGCGAGGTTCTGAACCACCTCAGGCGCCTGTTGGGGGTTTTCGGTAAGTGGCTCGATGTCGCGAGCCCGTGGGCAATTCCGTGGCCGCTGACCTTTGCCCTCGTGCTTCCGCTGATCGCCGCGGTGCTTGCCGCGATGGTCTGGTGGTCGCGTGGCACCGCCTGGCCCGTCCGTTGCGACTACCCCCACACAACCACCGGCCATCCATGTCGAAATCTCTCGTTCGGGGAGTGGCAGCGATGCCATCTTCACCGGCCCGGCAGGATCAAGCGCTCAGGCCGTGAGGTGCGTAAACTGTTGCGCTGGCAGAAGTTTCAGCGCGGCGGTCGAGTTGTCGAGCGGGACGATATCCACGGACGGGGCTTTCTTCGGCATCGCTCTCAGGTCCGCGGCCTGCTGTACTACCGCGGCTTCGCCCGGCCACCTCGGGAGGTCGCCCGTTTCGCATCGACATGGTGGAACGAGCGGCGAGACGACGTGAGCAAGCTCCTCGCGCAACTCGGCGAAGCGGGCGGAGGGAGATTGCGCGCGATCTTCACTCGTGCGGCGAGCTCGTCGGCGCGCGTAGGGGTATCCGATCGGCTGGTACAGGTGATCTGGGCGACCAGACTCACGCTGCTGCTCGTGCTGATCGGGCTGGTGCTGGTGGGTGTTGCGGTATGGCAGAACCGCAAGCCGGATGATCTGTTCAACTATGCGACGACGATCGTGTTCGTTGCTGCCTGGGCCGTAGCGCAGTGTGGGATCTGGACCGTCGCTTCCGGCGACCTGCGGCCGCATCGGCGGGGCGGCTGGCTGTGGGTTGCGGGGGTTCAGACGGTGAAGCTGTATGCCGTCTTCATCCTCATCTCGGTCCTCGCCGGTGACCTGATCAAGCGGATCGAGCAGCTCGTGGCGGGTCCGGATGCGATCCGCCCGGGTATTGCCGGATGATCTCGCCGCTATCGATCGGTTCGGTTCACCAGGAGCGGGTGAATTCGGAGCCGTAGCCGGGGCGGTCGGCGGCGAGGCGGTCGATGCGGCGGCGGCGTTCGGCGACGTATACCAGGGCGGCGTTCACTGTGTCGGTCACCGAGATCGTTCCGAAATGCTGTGCGGCCAAGGCCAGGGCAGCATCGTTCAAGTTGATCGTGGTCTTCATCAGGCCCCCGGACCGTTGCTGTTTCGGGAGAAATCGGGCTCGAACATCGAAGTATTCGGCGCGGCACGTACTTCGGATCGATCCGGAAGCCCTTGTGTGCGTGTCGTTGTCCGTGTCGTGACGGGTGAGGCTGCCACGCACGGCGAAGGCCGCCTTCCTCGGGAAGAGGAAGGCGGCCTTCGGGTTTGGCCTGGGGGTTGTCCTCAGCGCGCGAACAGCAGGGCGCGCTTGACCTCCTGGATGGCCTTGGTGACCTCGATGCCGCGGGGGCAGGCGTCGGTGCAGTTGAAGGTGGTGCGGCAGCGCCACACGCCCTCGACGTCGTTGAGGATGTCGAGGCGGTCGCGGGCGGCCTCGTCGCGGCTGTCGAAGATGAAGCGGTGCGCGTTCACGATCGCGGCCGGGCCGAAGTAGCTGCCGTCGTTCCAGTACACCGGGCACGAGGTGGTGCAGCAGGCGCACAGGATGCACTTGGTGGTGTCGTCGAACCGGGCGCGGTCGGCCTGGCTCTGGATGCGCTCGCGGGTGGGCTCGTTGCCGTGGGTGATCAGGTACGGCTTCACCGCGCGGAACGCGTCGAAGAACGGCTCCATGTTCACCACGAGGTCCTTCTCCACGGGCAGGCCGCGGATGGGCTCGACGGTGACGGTGAGGGTCTTGCCGTTCTTCGGCAGCATGTCGCGCATCAGCACCTTGCACGCCAGCCGGTTGACGCCGTTGATGCGCATGGCGTCGGAACCGCAGACGCCGTGCGCGCAGGACCGCCGGAAGGTGAGCGTGCCGTCCAGGTAGGACTTGATGTAGATGAGCACGTTCAGGAAGCGGTCGGTCGGCAGCACCGGCACCTGGAACGAATCCCAGTGCGCGCCTTTGTCGTCCTCCGGGTTGAACCGCGCCACCTTGACGGTGACCATGGTCGACCCGTCGGGAACGGGGGCCGGCTTCTGCGTTGAGGGGGCTTCTGCCACAGCGGTCATCAGTACTTACGCTCCATCGGCTCGTAGCGGGTCTGCACGACCGGCTTGAAATCCAGGCGGATGTCGGCGATCAGCTTCGCGTGCTCACCGGGCTCGACGTCCTTGTACGCCATGGTGTGGCGCATGAAGTTGGTGTCGTCGCGGTCCGGGTAGTCCTCGCGGGCGTGGCCGCCGCGCGACTCCTTGCGGTTGAGCGCGCCCACCACGGTGACCTCGGCCAGCTCCAGCAGGAAGCCCAGCTCCACGGCCTCGAGCAGGTCGCTGTTGAAGCGGCGGCCCTTGTCCTGCACGGTGATGTGCTCGTAGCGCTCCTTGAGCGCGTGGATGTCGGTGAGCGCCGTCTTGAGCGTCTCCTCGGTGCGGAACACCGCGGCGTTGGCGTCCATGGTGGCCTGCAGGTCGGTGCGGATGTCGGCGACGCGCTCGTTGCCGTGGTCCGACAGCAGGTTCGCCAGCCAGCCCTGCACGTAGTCGGCTGGCGCTTCCGGCATATCCACGAACTCGGCGCGCTGCGCGTACTCGGCGGCGGCGATGCCCGAGCGGCGGCCGAACACGTTGATGTCCAGCAGCGAGTTGGTGCCCAGGCGGTTCGAGCCGTGCACCGACACGCACGCGCACTCACCGGCGGCGTACAGGCCGGGGACGACGTCGGTGTTGTTGCGCAGCACCTCGCCGCGGATCCGGGTCGGGATGCCGCCCATCACGTAGTGGCAGGTCGGCATGACCGGCACCGGCTCCTTGACCGGGTCGACGCCCAGATAGGTGCGGGAGAACTCGGTGATGTCGGGCAGCTTCTCCTCGAGCACGTCCTCGCCGAGGTGGGTCACGTCGATGAAGACGTAGTCCTTGTTCGGACCGCCGCCGCGGCCCTCCAGGACCTCCTTGACCATCGAGCGGGCCACGATGTCGCGCGGCGCCAAGTCCTTGATGGTGGGGGCGTAGCGCTCCATGAACCGCTCGCCGTCGGAGTTGCGCAGGATGCCGCCCTCGCCGCGGACCGCCTCGGAGATCAGGATGCCCAGCCCCGCGAGGCCCGTCGGGTGGAACTGGTGGAACTCCATGTCCTCCAAGGGAAGTCCCTTGCGGAACACGATCGCCATGCCGTCGCCGGTCAGCGTGTGCGCGTTGGAGGTGGTCTTGTACATGCGGCCGGAACCGCCGGTGGCGAAGATGATCGCCTTGGCGTGGAACACGTGCAGTTCGCCGGTGGCCAGCTCGTAGGCGACCACGCCGGTGGCGACCGGGCCGCGTTCGGTATCGGTCATCACCAGGTCGAGCACGTAGAACTCGTTGTAGAACTCCACGTTGTGCTTGACGCAGTTCTGGTACAGCGTCTGCAGGATCATGTGGCCGGTGCGGTCGGCGGCGTAGCACGCGCGGCGGACCGGGGCCTTGCCGTGATCGCGGGTGTGGCCGCCGAAGCGGCGCTGGTCGATCTTGCCCTCGGGCGTGCGGTTGAACGGCAGGCCCATCTTCTCCAGGTCGAGCACGGCATCGATGGCCTCCTTGGCCATGATCTCCGCGGCGTCCTGGTCGACCAGGTAGTCACCACCCTTGACGGTGTCGAAGGTGTGCCACTCCCAGTTGTCCTCTTCGACGTTGGCCAGCGCGGCGCACATGCCGCCCTGGGCCGCGCCGGTGTGGCTGCGAGTCGGGTACAGCTTGGTCAGCACGGCCGTGCGGGCCCGGGGACCGGCCTCGATCGCCGCGCGCATCCCCGCACCACCGGCGCCGACGATCACGACGTCGTACCGGTGCTCCTGAATCGGTCGGGATTCACTCATTGTTGGCGACCTTTTCCTAACTGATGTTGGGGTCGAAGGTGAAGATGACGTAGCTGCCCACGCCCATGATCAGGATCATCGAGATGACCAGCAGGGTCTTGAGCCAGAACCGGGTCGAGTCCTTGCGGGCGTAGTCGTCGATGACCGTGCGCAGGCCGTTGCCGCCGTGCAGCTGGGCCAGCCACAGCATGGTCAGGTCCCAGAGCTGCCAGAACGGGCTCGCCCAGCGGCCCGCGACGAAGGCGAAGTTCAGCCGCTGCACGCCGCCGTCGATCATCAGCATGATGAACATGTGGCCGAGCACCAGCACGACCAGCAGCAGGCCGGAGAAGCGCATGAACAGCCAGGCGTACTTCTCGAAGTTGTTGCCCATGGTGCGCCGCGGCGCATTCGGGGCGGCGAGGCTGGCCGGGATGTCGTGGGATTTACCGAGAACAGGCGCGGTCATATCAGTGCTCCGTAAACAGGTAGAAGAACTGGCGGCCAACGCCGGCGCCCGCGACCACGATCCAGATCGCCAGCACGATCCATAGCATCTGGCGCTGGTAGCGCGGGCCCTTCGACCAGAAGTCGACCAGGATCACGCGGATGCCGTTGAGCGCGTGGAACAGCACGCACACCACGAGGCCCATTTCCATCAGGGCCACGAGCGGGTTCTTGTAGGTCTCGATCGCCTGGTCGTAGGTGTCCGGGCTGACTCGCACCAGTGCGGTGTCGAGCACGTGGACGAACAGGAAGAAGAAGATCGTGACGCCGGTGATTCGGTGCAGCGCCCAGGACCACATGCCCGGGTCGCCGCGGTACAGCGTCTTCCGCTTCGGCTGTGCCGGAGCTTCCAGTGTGGCGGTCATAGAGTGCGGTGCCTCCAACGTCGTTGATGGACCCGGTCGCGGTTTCGGCGCACGGGCAATCGAGCCATTGGATCTGGAAAACACCAGCTCGTACCCTTAGCCGACACCCCGGAGGCGGTGGCCGGCCCGCCGCCGGGAACCTGAACCGATCTGAGGGGAACTCTAATCCCCGGCGATTCGCGGAACTAATTCGGCGTGGCGTGCGTTTGGTCGCATTCCAATTAGTTAGGTTTGCCTTGCCTGATGAATTGACGGGCCCGTAGTGCCTTTCCTACGGTCATGTTCGACTCGTTCGAGCGGAGGTCCGATATGCCGGAAATTGACTGGAATGTGTTGCGAGGCAATGCATCTCGAGTTATGCAGAATGCGTATGCACCCTACTCGCGGTTTCCGGTCGGCGCGGCCGCTCTCACCCGCGACGGTCGAATTGTGAGCGGCTGCAATGTGGAAAATATCTCATACGGCCTGGGCCTCTGCGCCGAATGTGTACTCGTGGGTAACTTGTGCGCGACCGGCGGCGGGCGATTGCTGGCCGTTGCCGTGTGCGATTCGCGCGGCGAGATCCTGATGCCGTGCGGTCGGTGCCGGCAGGTGCTCTACGAGCATGGAGGTGCGGAAATGCTGGTGGATCATCGAGACGGTCCGGTCGCTCTCGGGAGTTTGCTGCCCTATGCCTTCGGGCCCGACGATTTGGCGGCGGGGCAGCAGGAGATGTGAATTTCGGCACCCTGGCGAGGTTTTGGCAACTTTTGGAGGGTTTCGATCCCCTCCCGGTGGCATCGCGACCTCAGGAGTTCTCCTCTTCGAACACCGCGTCGATCTCTGTATCGGTGGGTACGGCCAGCTCCTGGAATCTGATGGGCCGGACGCCCAGGTGCCGCATGATCGAGGCGACATCACGCCCCACATTGTTGATGCCGGTGACCAAGCGTGCTTCGACAATGTCGCTCTTGATGGCGTGCCTCTTCAGTACGTAGAGCGAATCACTGTGCGAGACCTCGATGTCCGTCACGCGGCCCTCGATCCTGGCTACTCGCCGTTGCATATCCGGACTGGTCATGCGTCCCCCTTCGTCGCTCCGACAGTGACGGCGACGCTACCGGAGCGCATCGGCAGCTACCGCGTGTCGGCGGTGACTCGGCCGAGGATTGGTGTTCCCGCACCCCGTCCCTGTTCGCGCACGCCTTTCGTGCCGCGGATACGGGCGGCGGAGCCCGCCGTCTGACAGGCTTAGGGCATGGCGAGTGTGCATTCGGCGGTGTCGGTGATCGCGGCCAAGCGCGACGGTGGTGAACTCGGTGACGACCAGATCGATTGGGTGGTGGACGCATTCACCCGGGGCGAGGTGGCCGACGAGCAGATGTCGGCGCTGGCGATGGCGATACTGCTGCGGGGGATGACGCGGCGGGAGATCGCGCGGTGGACGCGGGCGATGATCGAGTCGGGCAAGCGGATGGATTTCACCGATCTGCCGCGGTCGACCGTCGACAAGCACTCGACCGGCGGGGTGGGGGACAAGATCACGCTGCCGCTGGCGCCGCTGGTCGCCGCCTGCGGAGCGGCCGTCCCGCAACTGTCCGGGCGCGGGCTGGGCCACACCGGCGGCACGCTGGACAAGCTGGAGTCGATTCCCGGCTGGCGGGCCGATATCACGGTGCCGCGGATGCGGGAGATGCTGGCGGATCCGAAGATCGGCGCGGTCGTCTGTGCGGCGGGTGCGGATCTCGCGCCCGCCGACAAGCGGTTGTACGCGCTGCGTGACGTCACCGGGACCGTGGAATCGGTTCCGCTGATCGCCAGTTCGATCATGAGCAAGAAGATCGCGGAGGGGACCGCGGCCCTGGTGCTCGACGTCAAGGTCGGCGGCGGCGCATTCATGAAGGACCTCGACTCCGCGCGTGAATTGGCCACGGCCATGGTCGAATTGGGCACCGATGCGGGCGTGCGTACCGTCGCGCTGCTGACCGCGATGGATACTCCGCTCGGTCGCACCGCCGGAAACGCCTTGGAGGTGGCCGAATCCGTGGAGGTGCTGAGCGGTGGAGGCCCGGCCGATGTCATCGAGCTGACTGTCGCACTGGCCCGGGAAATGTTGGCGCAAGCGGGGATTCACGATGTCGACCCAGCGGTCGCGCTCGCCGACGGCCGGGCCATGGACCACTGGCGCGCCATGATCGCCGGGCAGGGCGGCGATCCCGACGCTCCGCTGCCGCGCGCGAAGTACACCGAGACCGTGACCGCCGAACAGTCCGGCACCCTGACCCGCCTCGACGCCATGGCCGTCGGCCTGGCGGCCTGGCGCCTCGGCGCGGGCCGCGCCCGCCAGGGCGACCCGGTGCAATTCGGCGCCGGTATCGAAATGCACGCCAAGCCAGGCGATTCCATCACCGCGGGCCAGCCCCTACTAACCCTCCACACCGACACCCCCGACGCCTTCCCCCCGTCCCTCGCCGCCCTCACCGCCGCCTACACCATCGGCCCAACCCCCTCCCACCCCACACCCACCATCCTCGACCGCATAGCCCCCTAGCCCTCCCATTGGAGGCACCCCAACTCCTCGCACCCCGCGCATCTCCTCGCACCCCGCGCATCTCCTCGCACCCCGTGCAGCGGGTGCGCGAATGCGCGATGGGTGCGTGAAGCATTGCCCCGCACAGGGGCCGCGCCGGGCGAGCTTGCCGACGCTCGCCTACACCCGAGGCGCCCAACTCTCCTCGCACCCCCGCTCCCGCGCACGCACTCCGCATCTGCGTCCGCACCCCGCGCAGCGCTGGCAGCGGTGCGTAAAACGTGCTGAGGGTGCGTGAAGCGCTGCCGCACATCGGTTCC